>CAJFEE010000005.1 GCA_904373265.1 Candidatus Harrysmithiimonas galli
AAATATAGAAAATATATAACTAAAAGTTAAAGTCTTTGTTGTCTTTTGATTTTTATACCATTCCTGAATGTGATGCGTCATAAGTCGTTTATTGGTACAGCTCTTAAAGTAAAATCCTAAATTTTGTCAAGTATAAATTATCGCTATAATTGGTCTAAATTAAAGAAAAAAAGATCGAGTGAAATATCATGTTCATTCGAGCTTCTAAATCAAGAAGTATTCTATTTTTCTTCTGTTTTTGAATAACAGCAACTATAGGAAAACTGACTTTTTTCAATTGAACTTTCTTTTAGCATATATTTCTTGCGTTTTATAAGTAATGATTTCTCTAAGACTGTTTTTATAACAGTAACCAAAATAAGTGCTTTTTTAAAAAATAATATAGGCACTTATTTTGGTATACATTAAATTTCTGGTATGGTTATCGCAATGATTTTTCGAATTTCTTCTTCCTTTTTGCCAACATCAACAATAAATGTACCATTATGGGTGCGATCGACAATTTTTAACGTATGTGGATGAATTTCAACAAATGTATTGGTTGGTGGTACAATAAAATAATATTTTTCATCTGGTTGGATTTTAAACATTCTTATAATTTCATGCGGATTTGTTTTTAACGTGCGCATCATCATAATCCCGCGTTTTCCGCGTGTTGCTAGAACAAATTCTTCAATAGAAATTCGTTTTATTGCGCCTCTTTGTGTTCCAATTAAAAATTCTGGTTTTTCATCAGATTTATATATGTTCATACTGACTACTTCATCGTCGTCTCTAAGATTGATACCTTTTACACCAGCAGAACGTACACCAATTGGCGATACCTGTTCTTCGGAAAAAGTTAATCCGTACCCCATTTTAGAAGTCAAAAACACATTCATCTTTCCATCTGTTATTTGAACATCAACCAATGCATCATCATTTTTCAAGTTGATTGCAATTAGCGGCTTTGAATAACGTTGTACTTGATAGGCATTTAATTCTGTCTTTTTAATTTGCCCGTGTTTTGTAGCAAAAAGCAAAAATTGTTTTGTTTTATAATTAAAATATGGAATGATTAAACTTTTAATAATCCATTCATCTTTTTCAATTGGAACAATATTCATAATATGCTGCCCCATATCTTTCCAACGAATTTCCGGAAGCTCATGTACAGGTAAATAAATGTAATTTCCTTTATTAGTAAATAGTAAAAGCGTGTGAGATGTATGGGTCATATAAATATCCACCGGATAATCGCCCTCTTTTTTTCCTAGATCTTTGCCACCAGATGCAGTATAGGAACGCAGGCTTGTGCGTTTAATGTAACCTTCATTGGTTAAAACGACAATTACGTCTTCTTGTGGAAGCATCGCCGCCTTATCAATTTGAATTTCCTCAATTTTTTCTTCAATTTCAGAAAGACGCGCAGTTTTATATTTCTTTTTCACTTCAAGTAATTCCTTACGAATTACACCAATCAATTTTTGTTCATCATTTAAAATTTCTTGTAAAAAAGCGATTTTTTCTTTTAGTTCTTCAGCTTCTTTTTGTAATTCTGTCACATCGGTATTGGTTAATCGATACAGTTGCAAAGTAACAATGGCTTCAGATTGTTGCTCAGAAAAATGAAATTGCTTGATTAAATTTTCTTTGGCATCTTTTTTGTCTTTTGAAGCCCGGATGATTTCAATGACTTGATCTAAAATAGACAGAGCTCGAATTAAACCATCTAGAATATGCTGCCGTTTATGTGCTTTTTCTAACTGATAACGACTTCGTCTTGTTACAACCTCTTTTTGATGTGTGATATAGCTGTCAAGCAAAGGTAAAATTCCAAGTAACTTTGGATGTTTGTCCACGATGGCTACCATATTAAAATGATAGGAAATTTGCAGATCTGTTGATTTATACAAATAGTTTAAAATTAATTTGGGATCAACTTCTTTTTTTAATTCAATGACAATACGTAATCCACTGCGATCCGTTTCGTCACGAACCTCTGTTATACCCTCAATTTTTTTATCGAAACGAATTTCGTCAATCTTTTTCACAAGATTTGCTTTATTGACCTCAAACGGAATTTCCGTAATGACAATTTGTGTTTTTCCACCTTTCAACTTTTCGATCTCGGTTCTTGATCGTAAAATAATTTTTCCACGCCCAGTTTCATAAGCCTTTTTGATACCTTCTACCCCTTGGATAATTCCTCCAGTTGGGAAATCCGGACCTTGAATTCGTTTCATGATATCTTGAACGGTGCACGTTGGTTTTTCAAGGCGATAAATTGTACCATCAATAACTTCACTCAAATTATGTGGCGGAATATCGGTTGCATAGCCAGCAGAAATACCCGTTGTCCCATTAACCAATAAATTCGGATACCCGGCAGGCAAAACCGTTGGTTCCATTTCTGAGTCATCGAAATTCGGTACAAAATCAACCGTTTCTTGATCCAAATCTTTTAATAATGTACCCGAAATGGAAGACAAACGTGCTTCGGTATAACGCATCGCCGCTGGGCTGTCTCCGTCCATACTTCCGTTATTTCCATGCATTTCAATCAGAGGTGTGCGCAGCTTCCAATCTTGGCTCATTCGAACCATTGCTTCATAGACAGAGGAATCCCCATGTGGATGATAGTTTCCGATTACATTTCCGACGGTTTTTGCAGCTTTTCGGAAAGGTTTTTCATGTGTATTTCCTTCCCGGTACATGGAAAATAAAATTCTTCTTTGCACAGGTTTTAAACCGTCCCGTGCATCTGGCAAAGCTCGATCTTGAATAATATATTTACTATATCGTCCAAAGCGATCCCCTAATACATCTTCAAGGGGCAGATCATAAAATTTTTCCTGCATCAATAATTCTCCTCTTCTAAGCGATAATCGTCATTTTCTTGAAGTGCCGGATTTTCTTCCAATCCAAAAGATACATTTTCCTCAATCCATCGGCGGCGTGGCTCAACCTTCTCGCCCATCAGTGTAGAAACCCGACGTTCTGCGCGTGCAGCATCATCAATACATATACGAATTAATGTGCGTGTTTCTGGATTCATAGTTGTTTCCCAAAGTTGATCAGCATTCATTTCACCGAGCCCTTTATACCGCTGCAAAACATAGCCTTTTCCGACTTCTTGTATTGCAGTCTGCAAATCGGATTCATTCCAGGCATAAACAATTTTTTCTTTTTTGCCGCTTCCTTTACTGATTTTATACAATGGTGGCAAAGCAATATATACTTTTCCAGATTCAATAAGTGGACGCATATAACGATAAAAAAATGTCAAAAGCAAAACTTGGATATGCGCTCCATCTGTATCAGCGTCTGTCATAATAATAATTTTATCGTAATTGCAGTCTTCTATCTGAAAGTCAGCGCCAATGCCAGCTCCGATTGTATAAATAATGGTTCCGATTTCTTCATTCTTAAAGATATCGGAAATTTTTGCCTTCTCTGTGTTAACGACTTTTCCGCGCAATGGTAAAATGGCTTGAAATTTTCGATCACGCCCTTGCTTTGCTGAGCCGCCAGCGGAATCTCCCTCCACCAAGTATAATTCATTTTTTTTTGGATTGCGTGATTGCGCCGGGGTTAATTTTCCAGATAAAAGCACATCCCCTTTTTTCCGCTTTTTGCCATTCCGTGATTCTTCTCGTGCTTTACGAGCTGCTTCTCGTGCCTGAAATGCTCGAATGGCTTTATTGATAAATAAATTGGCCTCTTCTGGATTTTCTTGTAAGAAATAGGCAAGCTTTTCAGAAATTAAGGCATCTAAAGCTGAACGCGCTTCTGCTGTACCTAGCTTTGATTTGGTCTGTCCTTCAAATTGCAGTAAATGTTCTGGAATCCGTACAGAAATAATGGCAGTTAATCCTTCCCGTAAATCATTTCCGTCCAAATTTTTGTCTTTTTCTTTTAGCAAATTCATGTTGCGAGCATACTCATTAAAAACGCGTGTAAATGCAGTCTTTGCGCCAACTTCATGTGTGCCACCATCTTTTGTTCGTACATTATTGACAAAGGATAAAATGGTTTCCGAATAGCCATCATTGTACTGGAAAGCAAACTCCATCTCAATCTCATTATGTTCCCCTTCAAAATAAATAACGTCATGTAAAGCGTCTTTTTCTTCATTTAAATATTGAACAAATGCCTGAATTCCGTTTTCATATTGAAAATTTACCTGGTTTCCATCACGTAAATCCTCCAAAACCACATGTAGACCTTTTAGTAAGAATGCAGATTCCTGTAAACGCTCAGCCAATGTATGAAAATGATAGATCGTTGTAGAAAATATAGAATCATCCGGTTTAAAATGAACACAAGTTCCAGTTCTTTTCGTTTCACCGATATATTCCAGTCCAGTAACCGGTATACCACCGTTTTCAAAGCACTGACAATATTCCTTACCTTCCCGATAGATGGTTACCTTCAGCCAAGAAGAAAGTGCGTTTACAACAGAAGCACCAACTCCATGCAAGCCGCCACTTGTCTTATAACCACCTTGTCCGAATTTACCACCGGCATGCAATACCGTAAAAATAATCTCTGGTGTTGGTTTGCCCATTTTATGCATTCCAACTGGCATTCCTCTTCCAAAATCTTCAACTGAGATGCTTTGATCTGGATAAATTTTAACTATAATTTTATTTCCATAACCTGCCAACACCTCATCGATTGCATTGTCTACAATTTCATATACAAGATGATGCAACCCACGTACATCTGTACTTCCGATATACATACCAGGTCTTTTGCGTACGGCTTCTAAACCTTCTAAAACTTGGATCGCATCATCATTATATTCCATTAATTCTTTTGTCATTGTCCGTGAACCCCTTCTATCAGCAATTTCATATATCGTATGCTTATTTCTTTATCACTGCAAATGTTCCTTTTAGAATTCCTTATTTTCTTTATGATAAAAAATGAATCACCCATTACTATTTCAGATTTTCCATGTGATGTCAATTTAAAACCAAACTTGTGCATCAAAATCATTCCAGATACAATTGTCATTTCAGCACTTTTTCAGTAAAATAGCAGAAGTAACATGAATTTAATACTGATGTTATCACAGTTTCATTATGAAGATAAAGGGGAATTTTTATGACAGAGCTTATTTTATCCATTTTATTTGCCTATCTAATTGGTTCAATTCCATTTGCTCTTGTTGTTGGTAGACTATTTTTTCAAACAGATGTTCGTCAGCATGGAAGTGGCAACCTTGGGGCAACCAATACTTTTCGAGTGCTTGGAAAAAAGGCAGGTTTTGCTGTTACCCTTTTAGATATGCTAAAAGGTGGTATTGCACTTTATATTCCACTATTATTTGGTTCTGAAATTCATCCGCTGATTTGTGGTGCTGCTGCTGTATTCGGACATGTGTTTCCAATTTTTGCAAGATTTAAAGGCGGAAAAGCCGTTGCAACTTCGGCAGGTATGCTATTATTTTACAATCCACTTGTATTTTTATTACTGGCAGTATCTTTTTTTGGAACAATGTATTTTTCAAAATATGTTTCACTGTCTTCAATTATAACGGCTGTGGTTGCGGTTATTACAACTTTTTTTCCGTTTGCAACTGTCTCAGTGGCAGGGATTTTGATTTATCGTGAGAGTGATCTTCTTTATACCATTATTATTGTAATACTAGCTATTTTGTTAATCTTTAAACATCGCACCAATATTTCCCGAATTTTAAACGGAACCGAACCGAAAATCAAGTGGATGTAGCACAGGACAAGATACATAGGCATACACATAAGTATTATGTATACTTATGGGGTGATGAAATGGAAATTTATGTAGTCAAACAAGGTGATACCGTAACCAGTATAGCCAATCGGTTTGATGTTCCTGCTGCTGAAATTGAAGTCTTAAACGGCATTGAAAACCGTGGCTTGGCTGTTGGAGAGGCTCTTTTGATTCCACTGGTTGGTCAAAATTATACGGTTCAAGCAGGAGACAGCTTATATAAAATCGCAATGGCAAATGGTCTGACCGTCAATGAAATTGCTCAAGTGAATCAAATTTCACCAGATAAACAACTACAAATCGGTGAAACTCTCTATATTCCGCCAAGAAAAAAATTGTATAAAGATGCCGCTGCCTATATCCAACCAACAGCTACAACGTATAAGGAATCCATTGTGAATGATATGCAACAGGCTGCTCCTCTACTCACATACAGTGCTATTTTTGCTTTTGAAATTGATGCAAATGGGAATTTGAAGGAACCACCGTTGGAGCCAATTCTTTCCATTGCTAAAGAAAATCAAGTTGTTTCCATGCTTGTTGTGAATAATATTCGCAATGGAAATTTTAGTTCAAGCTTGGCTTCGCGTGTTGTACATGATGCTGCTTTCCAAAAAAAAGTGATTGACAGCATTTTTGCCTATGCAGAGAAATACCGTCTTGCTGATATCCATATTGATTTTGAAAATATTGAAGCAAATGATAAAGAGGCTTACAATCAATTTTTACGAAATATTAAGGCAAGATTACCACTTGGTTATACACTCAGTGTTACTTTGGTTCCGAAAACAAGCAGCAAGCAGTCTGGTAAAACTTACACTGCTCATGACTATAAAGTGCAAGGAGAAATTGCTGATTTTGTAATTATTATGACTTATGATTGGGGATGGCAAGGTGGACCTCCGATGGCTGTCAGTCCCATCAATGAGGTTGAAAAAGTCATTAACTATGCCATTTCTGAAATGCCAGCAAGTAAAATTATGATGGGGCAAAATTTATACGGATTTGATTGGAAAATTCCGTTTCAGCAAGGTACAAATGCACGAGCTCTTAGTGCCAAGCAAGCGGTACAATTAGCCGTTCGCTGGGGAGCCATCATCCAATATGATAAAAAAGCACAAGCACCATATTTTAAATATACCGATGAAAATGGACAAAATCATGAGGTATGGTTTGAAGATGCCAGAAGTATCCAAGCAAAATTTGATTTGATTCGCAGAAAATATTTACGCGGCATTGCTTATTGGAAGCTTGGTCTTCCGTTTCCACAAAATTGGGCGCTGCTTCGTGAGAATTTCCGCATCAATAAAAGATAAAATAAAAAATGAATGTACCTTTTCAGTTGAAAAAGTACATTCATTTTTAAATTAAATAAAAAATTCAGATTGTTTCAAATCGCCATAGGTTTGTTCCAACATTGCTTTATGTGACAAAAAAGCTGGATCATCAAAAAATTTGGCATCGGTATGGCAAACTTTAACACAAGCTTGACATTTGATGCAAAGCCCCGGAATATCAGCTGGATCAGTTTTCGCAATGGCACCCATTGGGCAAAGACGAATACAAGCGCCACAATAATCACATTTATCTCGATCTGTCTTTGGTTTTGCTTTTAAGAATACAGTTGGTTTACCATCCACGCCCAGTGGTGTATAGTACGGACCGACTGGATTATTTCCAGTTACAATAATTGGCTCTGGAAGCTCTTTTAAGCCGTTTATTTTATCTGCAATTTGTATGGCAAATTCATTTAATCGGTTCATATCCGCGTGGTTTGGGCGATCCATTGCCAAATCAGAAAAGGCATGCCGTGCTGCCTGTGCCACGGCAGCTATGGTATGAAATCCGTTTGTTTCTAGCAACGTACATAATTCAATCAATCCGTCATCATAGGAACGATTACCAAAGGTAACTACAGGAACAACCAATGCACCATTTCCCACAAAACTGTCTCGAATAAACGGCATAATTTTATTTGGTACACGTCCAGCATAAACGGGTGTTCCAAATACTACAAGATCGGTTGGTTGAAAAGCATATTCTGTTTCTCGTGCCTTTGGCAACGTAAAATTACGACTGCGTTTTTTGACATTGAATTGCTTTGCCAATTCATTAGCCAATGCTTTGACAACTTGTGCAGTATTTCCTGTTGCACTGAAATAAGCTGCCCATACTTGCTTTACTTCTTGTAAAGACATACAATCCTCTCCCGCTTAGTTATTTCCCTTTCTAATACAAAAATTATGAATAAAATCAATCCAGCTTTATAAGCATATCGTTTTATTCCATTCTCTTCTTATCTCTATGGTAAATTATAGCATGAATCCATATCATAATGAAGCGAGCAGTTTTAATACATGTATGTATTTGGGAAGAAAAGAAAGAGGGTTTCATGTAAACAATTTGCATAAAATTAAAAAAACCATTGTGTCTATGAGTCAATGGTGCTACATACATTTGCTTGTCAACCAAAGTGAGGGTGAATAAAACTTTCCAAATCCGCTATCCAGACATATAAATAAAATCTAGAAATCAAGGTGTCTAAAAGCAAAAATATGTATATCAAAGTTGTATACAAACCCCAAAACACGGGTTCATAAAAAACATGGATCATTCTATTTTACCCAAAAAATTTTGATATAAGACAAATCTTTAATGCCATATAAAATTGTGTACCTTCTGTAAATTCCAATGTTTGTAAAAGACCTGGCATTATTTTGATGCTTAACAGTCTAATTACACCGATAACCGATAATCAAAAAATCATAACCAAAATCAGCTTTTGTATTTTTTATGAGAAAAATCTGAATTTCAATGGAAAATTTCTTTATTTATTTTGACATAATTATGTACAATCGCTAAAAATATTTCTTCATAGAAAATCAACAGATTGATTATTTGCTCTCTGTTTGAAATCATACAAAAATGTTTGTTTTTTTCTGCTAGATCTTCTTTCGTTTTTTAAAAATCAAATTGTCGAATGGAAAGTATAAGAAGAGTCCCACAAGAATGTTAAATCTAAATAACATAATCTAACCGTCTTATCTTGATACAACCCCAATGGATACATTCAAAAAATCTGCCCTTTCTCATCTCAACATCATTTCTCTTTCTTTTTGGCAATAATTTCTATCATATGAATGTCTTTTTTTGTATTGTGGATATATTTTCCTTTATTATAGCTTTTTTGTTACCAATGTTTATATTTGTCTTCCTTTGGATTTTTTTCTATACGTTTTTCTAATCGTTCTTCCAATTTATCCAAAATATCTGTGCGGCTTAATTCTATCTCCTTTTTATTATTTGAAACCATTTGTTCAATGGTTTGTCGTTTGATTTTTCTCATATGTATACGTCCTTTATAATTTTTTATCTTAACTTTCCCTTTTTCATCATTTTTCATTCATTTTATATTTAAATCTTTTATTACAAAGATTTATAATAATTTTCTATTATTTTAAAATTCATTAAACCAATATGCTTATTTTGAATGACTCCTTCTTCATTGATAAAATAGCTCGTGGGAATGGAAAGCAATTGATAAGTTTTAGAAATGTTTGCCTTCTCATCTAAATAAATTGGAAATGAATATGGATTGTATTTCAGAAATTCTGTAACAACTTGTTTTGGTTCTGCACTACTAACTGCAGCTATAACCAAATCCTCTCCATACAGTTTATATATTTCTTCAAGATGTGGCATTTCTTCTTTGCAAGGAAGACACCATGTTGCCCAAAAATTTAAAAGCACCTTTTTTCCTTTTAAATCGGACAGCATCATAGTATTTCCATTAAGATCCGTTAATTGGAAATCAGGCGGAATATTCCCTTCAGACAATCCAACTGTATTTTTTTTTTCAACGGATTGCAAACGTAAAAACAACAAAATTGTAACAACGAAAACAAAAATAATAAATATAATAATTGATCTTCTTACATTTTGACTCATGAATTTATCCCCTTTTATGAAAAATAATTCATCCAACGGCTAAAAATAGCAATAATTTTGACCAACAAATCAAAGAATAGAATAAACCCAAGCCCAATCATAATATATCCACCAATTTTTGTAAGCTTTTCTGAATGTGTACGAATCCAGGTCAAACGGTTGATAAAGAAAGCCAATACAAAAAAAGGAATGGCAAATCCGATCACATAAGCGAGCATATAAATTACACCTGCTTCAGGCTTGGTGGCGGCTAAGGAAATAACGGAGGCAATAATCGGTCCGGAGCAAGGTGTCCAGCCAGCTGCAAACGCAAGCCCGATGAAAAAGGTTCCGATATACCCCCCTGGTCGGTTTTGAAACGTAAACTTTATATCCCGCATGAAAAATTTTGGCTGAATAATTCCTGAGAGAAAAAGTCCCATTACAATCATAATAAATGCACCGATTTGTCGAATCAAATCGCGATAAGTAGAAAAAAAGTTTCCAACAAAACTTGTACCATATCCCAGTGCAATATAAATTACAGAAAAGCCGAGCAAGAAAAATAAAGTATGCAGCATGCTTCTTTTTTGCAGCATCCCTTGATTGTTTTTTAAATCTGTAACCGATACACCTGTAATATAGGATAAAAAAGCCGGGTAAATTGGCAATGTACATGGCGAAACAAAAGTTAGGACGCCTGCACCAAACGCTACAATTAAATTTAGATCTTGCATAATTGTTGTTCCTCCATTTATTCCGATGAAACAACTGGTCTACCGTTCAAAATTTAAGAAAATAGAAGTCTGTCCAATCCGACTTTTTTATCTAGCAGGTTCTATTTCTTGAAAAAGTTTATACAATAAAGTGAACAACTATTTTCCTTGCTTTTCCATGGCTTTCATCATTTGCGTAATTTTCTTTTGTGACGGTTTTTGTCCCATTTGCATCATCATAATTTTTAACATATCTTCATTAATCGGTGGATTTTTCTTCAAGTAGCTTTCCATATATTTACGTGCAATAAAAAAGCCGATTGCAACTCCGATCAGCAATGTAACAATAGCAATCAATATGATGCTCCATGTTGCCATATTTATATACCTCCTTTTATTTCATATACTTGTTCCTAGTCTACAAGAAAAAGTTTTGAAATACAACCATTGCAGTCCGATTATATGTAATTTTTTTGTACTTTAGGTACTGAAATCCAGCCACTGATGCTACCATTCATTTCATATACGAAAAAAGTTGGCGCAAATTTTCGAAGTTGATCAAACCAAATCAATTCAATTTCTCGACTTCCGATGGCTGTTAAAATCATGCGATGATTTTCAAAATATAAAGCAGCTTTTGTCGTTTCATCTAAATAAATGGTCGTATGCTCTGGAGAATACAAATAATAGGTATTAGAATGCATAGTACTTTTGAAAAAATTTTTTATTGTGCGTGCGGGAATACATTTGGTGATTTTCTTTTCTATGGTTTTGTTTATTGTAGAAACATCGTTACATAAAGTTTGTTTAAAAAACTTAAATAAATCATCTTGGTTTGCATAATGATTGAATACCATTTCCTTCATCCAATAAATATAATATGTACGCATTGTTTTCTCTCCCAATTCTAATATCGATTCTTTTTCTGTTATATTTATTATAGAAAAAAAACACAGCATATTTTGTCAGTTGATGGATAAAAGATTTTTCTATTTTTGTCAGATTTTCATTAGAACATTTTACAATATAGATTGATTTGTTAAAATAAGACGATTTTTGTCGAATACGACCATAAGGTTTTATCATTTTGAATGGAAAATCCGCTCAAGATCTTGAGCGGATTTTCCTATGTGTATTGTAAGCAACTGCTTTTTTATTATGAAAAGTTTACCAAAAATTTTTATATCCAATTCTTATAGGTTACTGATGGTTATTCTTCGTTTCTTGCCCATTGATATGAAGTAAGTGTCAAATTCGGCAGCTGTGCCTTTAGCAAAAACTTTTTCCCTTTTAGATCATATATGCTGACAAATGATGCGCGTTCATTTGAAGTATGGACATTTTCAAGAATGTATAATTGATCTTTTTGCATGGTCCATTCCAAACCAACACCAAAATTCTCATCCACATGCGACCATTCAAATGAGTCAATCCATTGAAGAGAATTTCGATCCAATATGCAATATTTCAATCCTTGTGCCAAAGAATAAGCAAAAATAGTATATTTTTCATTTAAAATAAAGTCAATTGGGTAAGCAGAAGTAAGTTGATCATCTGGATTCACAGGAATCTCTTGTTCTGTTATCGTTTTTGTATGGGCATTCCATATTTTGAAATTCAATGTATTGTCTTCAAGCTGTTCCAGAAAATATAAATTTTCTTGATCCGACTTTAAAAGAGCAGTCTGATAAGCCAGTTCCATATCGAAAACAAAATTCAGTTGTGCCTTTTTTGTATCTACCTGATAGATGAAATATTTTTCCTTACCTTCATGATGAATACAAAGCACATAATAAATTGCTCCAGCAACTTCATGCAATGTTTCATTTACAATATAATTGCTGGCATTGATTTCAGAAATCATAGATTCTTCCTTTTGTACTTGCCCTGTCTGTAAGTTTTTTATATGAACCGCAACAGAGGATTCATTAGAGGCATATGGGAATTTTTCATTAAACTTTACCATTACAAGTTGATTGTCTGTCGTTATCAGTGAGCGCCCATATGGATGATTACGAAACACATCCAAGTTCTCTAAAACATCTTCCCCAACACCACGAAGTTCATCATACTTGGTTGGTTCATATAAAACACCATTTGCAGAAAAAACAACCTTTTCAAATCGGTTGGCACCAACTTTCAACAAATTTTCAATTTCCATATGATCAAGCGCATCCAAACTGCCTTCGGTTACCTTGATTGTTAAATTTTTATCAACTTTTATTTCATTGCTTTTGGAAATCCAGGCATACCCGCCAATTGTTGCGGCACATAGAATACCTGTAATCAATAGACGATTCATTTTCACAATTTTTGCCTCCTCTTAAATGGATATCTTTTTCTTGAGTAGGAAATAAGAAATCCCAGTGCTTAACAATGTTATGAACACAACGAATGCCCAATCTGCCATAATTTTTTCTGTTGTATATAAAGGCAGTGTTTTATAATAAACAAAAATCACAATGGTTGAGATGCCGTAAATAAAACCGACCATCGCTCCGAAAATTCGCTTGCTACGATCCAGTAAAACAAATACAGACATAATCGTAAACATCATCATAGCAAAGCAAATTTGATATAGAAAATCCGCCAGCCCCTGTGAAAATAAAAGTGACATCATAATGGAATTGAATAGCCCGTCTTGAAACAAATTATCAACATAACTTCCCTCTGGTAAAATTGCCTGCATCATCCAGGTATCAATTTGCAAACAAACCAGTAGCAATCCGTTAAAAATCATGATTGCCATAGTAAACGGTAGCAGTTTTGAAAAGAAAATCCGCATCCGGCTTCCGCGAATCGAAAGCAGCATATAAATTCGCTTAGATGCACCAAACCACTCCTTATACCACATAAATAAACCGTACATAATAAAAATCAATGCTGTAAAAAACAATATGACTAACGAAAATGGAGATTGATCCAGAATCATTGCCAAGCCTGCCGGTGAAGCGGTTTGAATATATTCTTCCAATGGAATTTGTGCTTCTTGTGCAGCCATTAGTAGCTCCTCTTTATACCCACTGATAGATTTCAATACCAGCCAAATATGTATAAGCATTCCAACTGAAAAAACGCCTGTCATAAATGGTAACATTTTTTTCCATTCTAATTCCGCCAGCGTGAAAAATTTCATCATTTCCCCCCTCCTCTATAAACTTTGCGCATTGTTTCCACAATATTTAATCCTTCAGCCTGTGCTTCTTCTTTTGTAAATGTTTTAATCACTCGTCCGTCCTCAAGTAAAATAATGTCCTCAGCAATTCCTTCAATTTCATCAATTTCATGCGTTGTAATAATAATCGTTTGTCCTTCCTTCATAAATTTGGAACGAAACGCTCCGATAAAATCTTCACGTGTAAACAAATCAATTCCACTAAATGGTTCATCTAACAGTACATATTCAGCATTTTGTGCCAGTCCGATAATTAAATTAAATTTTGCCAAATTTCCTTTCGATAAATCTTTTAATCGTTTTGTCTGGTCTAGCTGAAAAAATTCAGAGATTTCTTTTGCTTTTTTCTCATCAAAATTCGGAAATAAAACACGAGCAATCCGAAAATTTTCTGTTACCCGACAATTTAAATCGAATATCGGTAAATCTGGAATAAAACAAATCTTATCGATATTCTTTTCACAAATGCGCGCACCATCTACGGTGATTTCACCACTGTGAATCGGAATTAAACGGCAAATCGCTTTCATAGTTGTGCTTTTTCCCACACCGTTAATCCCAAGCAAGCAGCTGACACGTCCTTTTCGAAATTGAATGGATACATTATCCAAAACAATTTTTCTGCCATATTTTTTTGTTACATTTTTCAATTCCAGCATATATATCCTCCTTATCATCTGCTTTTTATCATAACATGGAATTCTAAAGAATAAGTTCAGACTTTTCTTAAGAAAGATTTAAAAAAATTGACCCTTTCTTAAGGAAAAACATACCCATTTTCAAAAAGTATTCTACTTGTTTCTCTAGTCACGAAAAAGGCACGGATAAATCTCATAAAAAATAGAACCGCTCTGTTTTTCTTACATCTCCCATATGATTCACCCTCTCTTCCATGATGTAAACCATTTATGAAATTGTCTATGTCTACATCATTACTGAGATCTATATCTCTATTTTTTGGAATTATTCGTTTTTTATGTTTATTCTAAAATATACATCTAAGATAACCTTTGTTGATTTCTGACGATTGAGCATGACTTATCTAATATTTTTATGAAACAGCTTTGGTGAAAATCTAGCTTTTCTCTTTATCTTCCCCATCACATTGATCTGATCAACCCTTAACAGTACATATTTTGTACGGTATAGCAAACTCATTTTTATATGTATCAAGGCCTGAGGTCGTTTTTATTTCCTAGATTGAAAATTTGTTGTGGATTTTCTTTAAATTCCATCTCTCTCTTGGAAATCATTTTTAATATTATTTTTTCATTTCAGTCTATAATTGTATATCCATACCCTGCATTTTATAACGATAAATCTTGTTGTTTCATTCCCAAAAAACGCGCAAAAATGTTTGTTATTTGCCCAACTTTTTTCGGGCGAGCCTTATCTTTCATTATATTTTTTAACCGTTTTCCATAAATGGATCGAGTATTTTAGCAAAACTCAATTGTTTTATCACGATAGCCTCTTGGATTCAATCATTGTATATATTCTTCTATTTCCTTTTGGCTTCCTCCTACTATACCTACAATCTATACATCAAAATTTTCTCTTTCCCTTATTTTAAATTTACAGATCGATCCAAATCACATCAAACAGCTTCTCCTTTTATATCTCCTATAAATGATAAAACACGAATTTTAAATGAGAAACTTACAAAATAATTCGTAAATATTCTATATTCAACATTTTTAAATCTTTTTCTATATACGAAATCTTCCCTATATTTTTTCATAAACCCTTTGATTTTTATAATTTTGGGATAAATATCATCGGATACTTACCATTCCATATCGTGTATATAATCTATTGCCATCTTTTAACATTCCAAACTTTTTCTGATATGAAAAAAAGAATAGCAAATTAATCAGATCTTCACATCTGGGAAAAATGTTTTGATTCCATCGCTATAAGTTTTTCGGTTCTCTAGAACCATCTGGTTTTTTTCTTTACCAAAAAACCACCACAGTCATAACACTGCAGTGGTTGAAATCATTCTGTACTCTTGTTCAAATAGGAAAACGAACGTTAAAGAAAATATTTTTCTATATTTTGGTATTAGATCATAGTTTTGCGCTGTTAATTTTCCTATAAGAATGCGCCAACAGCATGTACAATATACGTAATAAAGGCAGAGATAAATCGTCACTTTGGGTTTCCATTTTCTCATCATTTCTATAATGGCAAGGCAAGTGCCAAATGTTTTTAAAGCACGGATTACAGTCTGAGATTACAAATAATTTGCCTAGATCGGTGTAAAGACAAAGACAGCCATGATTTTCTTTCTGTGCTTTTAATTATTTTGAAAAAATATAGAATATTTTCTGAAATGATATAGCTGTCTTTGGGTGTGAATTCATATTCCTATCTGTCTATGGTCATCAAATATTTGTTAGAAATTATATCTCACTCTGTTTATATGGACGTGTATCTCAGTTACAACATTGCTGCTCTACCATGTGCATATTCTACATGAAGCTAAATTTGATGCTTCTGAGAAAAATTTGCAATGAATTCTAAATGATCATGTGTTGCATAGGTGCAATTTAATAAAAAAGACAATTCTTTCTTTAAAACGGCTTTTTTCATAGCATTTCCAGCTATACTTGCTATCATTTATATCAGAAGCCAGTTTATTGGTCAGTGCAGTTTTGAGCAAAGTAGCGATGACTCGATATTTCATATAATTTTTAAGGAAAATGAACAGAGTTCTGCAAAAATTTTTTGGCAAGCTCCCATAGTTTCTATATTAGATCCATGATATCGTTTTTTCCTTATCGTTTCTTTTTCACTGCTACGCTGCATCTTGAAATACACAACAAGTTATTTGCCTCATCAAAAATCCGAATATCCCAAACATGAACGGTTTTTCCTTGTGCAAGAATAGTAGCTTTTGCTGTAACAAAACCATCTTGTTTGGAGCGCAAATGATTGGCATTAATTTCCAGCCCGAAACAAAGCTCGGTTGTCTGGTCAATCAATTCATATGAACCAAGACTCGCAACTGTTTCAGCAAGTACAACATTTGCTCCACCATGCAGGTAGCCAAACGGCTGTTTTGTTCGCTCATTGACTGGCATTGTTGCTTCCATATAACCACGCTCTACTTTAACTAGCTTAATTCCTAAAAAATCTTGCATACTTGCTTTACTCATAAATATCCTCCCTTATATATCGCTTGGTAAAAAAATTTCATCGATTGAAAAGAGTACGGCCTTACCTGCAAGTTGTACCCGATCATCCCCCAACATTTTGCCATACAAAGTCCCACCTCTACGTGATGCTTGATAAGCAATGAGTTCTGATTTACATAGAGTCTTTGCCCAGTAAGGAATAATATGACAGTGTCCAGAACCACACACAGGGTCTTCTGGTGTGTTACATTTCGGTGCAAATGATCGAGAAACACAGTCAAAATCCTTTCCCTTTGCGCTGATATGCAAAAGCAGACCGTCCAAAGCACGAACCTTTTCCAAATCGGGTGTGATGTTATGAATGGTTTCTTCATCCTTCATAATAGAGAGCAAATCACGTCCCATATAAGCTTTTACTGGACATGCACCAATTGCTGCAGCCATTTCGTCAGTCACAGGTACAGGCTGCAAAGAATACGCAGGAAAATCAATGGCGTAAAGATCTTCTTGCTTATTCACTGTAATTCTGCCGCTCTTTGTATCAAATTGGATTTGTGAAATGCCCGGTGTAACGTAGTTTATAATCGTATAGGCTGCGGCTAAAGTTGCATGACCGCACAGATCAATTTCACCATTTAGAGTAAACCAGCGAAGATGCCAAGCGCTTCCAGTCTGTACTGCATAAGCTGTTTCGGAGAGATTATTCTCTCGTGCAATTTTCAGCAACAAATCATCTGGCAGCCAGTGGGGCAAAATACAAATTGCTGCTGGATTTCCAGAAAAAACCTGATCCGTAAAAGCATCAACTACATACTGTTTCATTTTTTACCTTCTCCTCTCTACTATAATTAGACATACGGATTTGTATAGAAGTTTTTTTATTCTTACAAGGTGATTCTGGTTACTTGACGCTTGTACATTTTAGTATATATTGGAATTTATTATAAGTAAACGGATAAGCCCGATACGGACACTAGGAAGAGGCGGGCTTGGCATGCACAGTTTTCTATCAATATTTAAAAGAAAATGCTAATAAATTGCCTAAAACAAAAGAAGATATATAAAAAACTTCGCATGACACAATAGCGTCGCACGAAGTTTCTTCAATATAAATTATGTGTTGTGTATCTTTTTATGGATGACTTGTAGTGTTTATCTATTTTCTCTACAATTTTGTTTTTTTACATATGTTCTATTCTTCCTCACCCTCCGAAAAGAAATTTACATCTAAATCCTCAAATTCTGCATCATCCAATTCACAATCTTCAAATTCCTCTTCTTTTACATGTTCTGCAACCATAACCCAAAGTTTTGTTTCTCCAATAACCTCGGCCAAAAACTCTCGTGCAACCTGCACAACAAATTTTCCAGAAGGAGAAATATTTGCTTCGACACAATTTGGCTGCTGTAAAACTTGTGCACAAACTTCAAAATCATTGCTGACC
This sequence comes from Candidatus Harrysmithiimonas galli, assembly GCA_904373265.1. Lineage (GTDB taxonomy): Bacteria > Bacillota > Bacilli > CAJFEE01 > CAJFEE01 > Harrysmithiimonas > Harrysmithiimonas galli. Next base: position 18,143 of record CAJFEE010000005.1, read on the forward strand.
GTTTGATCATTGCGATACTTCAATTGAATTAAATCTGTAAAATTTACAGTTTCTGTTACAACCTCAGTTTTTGTATTATCAGCATATGAATACCATATGCTAATATCATAAGTCCCACAAATTTCAACTTTTTTATCTACCAACTCCGCGTCAAAGCAACTATTGATCACCCAACATCCTAAAATGCTTGTTGGCTTATGCACTGGATTAATTGTATGTGTACATTGTGTATATTTCCGTCCCTTACCAACAACCGCCTTGGTAATAATTTGACGATAATCAGACATTGTGGCTTCCCTCCTCAATTCATCCTTACTTTTATCGTATGTAGGGTATTTGTCCTTGGTACCCTGAAATTCCTCTTTTAAATTGTATGAATTGGGACGGGATTTAGAACCTGAACCCTCAGTTTCAGGATTGAACTGGAAAAATTCATAAATTATGATTCATAAAGAAATCAGAACCATTTATTGATTAGATAAATATGTATTTCAGCATTATTCGTAAAACAACAAGATTAAATATGTGCTAATATTTATATTTTAAAAATAAAATATATAAATAAAAATTATTTGTTTATTTTTAGAACAAAAAATCTGTAAGAAAAATTTTCTTACAGATTTGTGAAAAATTATTTTATTTCGCAGTTTAAACAGATGATTTTATTTTTGTAATGCTTGTAACTTTATTTCATCATGGATGGCTTGTGTCAGCAGCCATGAAATATTTTGAAACAGCTCATTTATCTCCTCTTGTGCTTGGAAAAACATTGCAACAAGCGGTATTGCATTCAACTTTTGTTGACAGGCATAAAGCTCGTCTTCTTTTTGCTTACATGCCTTATTTTTTCCTAGATGTCCAAGGTTGACAATCTCCTTTTGTAATTGTTTTATTTCACTGATCAAACGGGTAGCTTCTTTGTGATTACGAAGCTTTTTTTCACATTGCTTAAAATAAACGACTTCAGGTAAGTTTTGCAAAATTTGAGCCAATTTCTGCCCTTCTTGTAATACTTCTTCAGATGTAAAAGTTTTTTTCATTTCATCACACTTTCCGTTCAGATTCTGAAATCATCTCACCATTTAAAGACCATGTCTTTGCCTCAGTGATATGAACTGGAACGATTTTCCCAATGGCAGATTTTGGTCCGACAAAATTGGTCAATTTATTTTGTGGTGTATAGCCAGAAAGAATATTTTCATTCTTTTTCGATACACCTTCTACAAGCACTGGAACAATTTTTCCTTCAAATGTTTTGTTTTTTTCTAAAGCGATTGTATTGACAATCTCGTTTAACTCTAGCAGCCGCTGTTTTTTTTCTTCTGCTGGAACATTATCTTGCATTTTGGCAGCGGGTGTTCCTTCACGAGGTGAATAAATAAATGTATAGGCAATATCATAGCGAACCGTTTGATATAAAGAAAGCGTATCTTCAAATTGTTCACGAGTTTCGTTTGGGAATCCGACAATTAAATCTGTGGATAGAGACAAATTCGGAATTTTCTCCTTCATTTTATTGACTAAGGTCATATATTGCTCGCGGGTATGCTTGCGTCCCATTATTTTTAACATTTCTGTACTGCCAGACTGTGCGGGCAAATGAATATGGGGCATCAAATTCCCACCTTTTGCCAGTACGTCAATCAAATCATCATTAAAGTCGCGTGGATGACTTGTTGTAAAACGAATCCGTGGAATGTCAATTTTTCGTAAATCATCCAGCAGTTTATCAAATCGATAATCTAAATCGACAAAATCCTTTCCGTATGCATTGACATTTTGTCCCAAAAGAGTAACTTCCTGATATCCCGAAGCGGCCAATTCCCGAACCTCTTGAATAATATCTTCTGGGCGGCGACTCCGTTCTTTTCCACGTGTATATGGCACAATGCAGTATGTGCAAAACTTATCGCAACCAAACATAATATTTACCCATGCCTTAATTCCACCTTGGCGCAGTTTCGGCAAATTTTCAATAATGTCACCCTCTTTGGACCAGACTTCAACAACGTTTTCTTTGCTCATGTAGCATTGCTGTAAAAGCTCTGGTAGACGATGAATATTATGTGTACCGAAAATCAGATCCACAAATTGATGCTTTTGTAATAAGCGTTCTACCACTCCTTCTTCTTGCGACATACAGCCACAAATGCCTAAAATGACATCTGGGTTATGTCGCTTTAAGGATTTCAAATGACCAATTTCACCGAATACTCGGTTTTCTGCATTTTCTCGCACCGCACAAGTATTTAGCAAAATAATATCCGCTTCATCAACTTGGTCTGTTGTCGTAAAACCCATTTCACTTAAAATCCCACCCATCACTTCAGAATCATGTTCATTCATTTGGCAGCCATAGGTGCGAATATAATATTTCTTCCCTTCACCAATCCTGGACATTTGTTCTGGAATTACAAAATCACGTTGATAAGAAATGGTTTCTCTTCCACGTTTTCTTGCGGCATTTAGGTTTGGGGCAGATTGTATTTGATTGGTTTGTTTTTTTTGTTCTTCGTTCACGAATTGATCCTCTCCATCTTTCATTCAAACTTTAATCATCTTATCCATATTAAAGCATATTCAAACACCTTTCAACCTTTATAATTTCAGATTTTTCATCTTGTATTCAAATGAATTACAACAACAACCATGGATGATAGAAAATATGCAGCAGAACCGAAGCGGATAAAAAAGGAAGGAAAGGAAGTACCGATTTCGTGTTTGTCTGTTTGAAAATCAATAAAATAAGTGCGGTTGCCCCACCCCATATGATCGCGAATTTTAAAACAGAAAGTAGCTGGTTCATTTCAATTAATGTACTCAGTCCACATAAAAAATATAGATCTCCCAGTCCGAAAGATTTTTTTGATAAAATATAAAGGCAAAAGCCAATGCCATAAATAATCAGAAAATTACTCATAACTTGTAAAAATGAAAAAGAAAAAAAACAAATCTTCCATAATATGCTGATCGCAATCCAAAACCATAATGGGAAAAGTGGAACAAGACACGTTTTAAAATCAATAATACCTAACCAAAATAAAAAGAAAAATTGAATAAAAAAGAAAAAGATAAACTGTAAAGAGGCAAATGATGGATAAAAAAATACGAGTAAACCATTACAGGCAAGTGATATTCCAATGCATATCAGAAGCGTCCATAATGAGATAACTCTATCTTTATTTTCTCTTTTTTTCCAAAACAGAAACAAAAAAATTCCGATGGGAAGCCATGTACTGTATTCATAAATACCAAACATACAAAAAATCTCCTTTTCTTTTAACTATGCCAGAGCAAAGTCATTTTGAAAAGGAGTACAGTTATTTGTTAATTTTGAAAACGAAAGGAAAATAAAATTTTAAAACTTATGATTTACTCATCTACGAAATATACTTTTTAAATTAAAATTTTGTGCATGAAATTTTTGTAGCAAATTTTTTGAATGAGTTCATCTGAGAAAAATTTTGATAAATAATCCAATAAATGTGGAATATCTCCCAAATTATTTAAGCATGCAAGTGGTTTGTCTATTCCCTCAAAATCTGATCCGATTGCCAGATGGTTTTCTCCACCTAACATGCAGATATGCTCAATATGCCGAACAATATCGTCTAAAGATGGATTGGCTGATAAAAATTCAGGCACAAAGGTTAGACCAACTATGCCTTCTTTACAAATTAACGCTTGAATTTGTTCATCCGTTAAATTTCTTGGATGTGGGCAAATTTGTTTTGCATTGGAATGTGAGGCCATAACTGATACATCTACTGCCATACAATCCCAAAATCCTTTTTCATTTAAATGAGACACATCCACAATTGCATTTGCTCGTTGACACCAACGTAAAAATTGTTTTCCTTGTAAAGAAAGCCCAGCTTTGCGTGTTTCTCCAATGCCATCACCCAGTAAATTACCATAATTCCATGTTAGTCCGAAAATTTGAACGCCTTTATCGACCAAATTCCAAAATACAGATTCATCATCTGAAATGGCTTCACATCCTTCCAATGACAGTACAAAACCTTTCTCATTTGGAGCCAAGTTACTCCAATCCTCTGCATATCGTAGCCATTTATATTTTTTATTTCCCTTTGATAAAATATCTCGATGAAAAATATCAATCATTTGTAAAACAATGGGTAATCTTTGATTATGCGGGATTGATATAGGAACATATAAAGCCATAACTTGCACCATTTGATGAAAGGCTTCCATCCAATGGGCATTTACGGCCAAATCATTTGGTGCATAAAAACTCTTCTTCGGATTTTTCCATAGGCTGTATAAAACATCACAATGTAAATCTACAAGACGCATAAATCCTCCCTTAAAAAAATAAGCGATGTTTCTATTTGGTTTCTCTCAGTGAACCAGTAAAACCCAATCTAGATTGTTCTAAGATGCAAATAGATACTTATGTTGTTTAATTTAGATTTCCCAAATTTAAGTTTATTGCTTATTTTCATTTGTATTGTATCGATTTATCTCGGCTCCACAATTAATTTAATGGCTGTTCGTTCATCACCGTCAATTTTAATATCTGTAAAAGCTGGTATACAAATTAAATCAACACCACTTGGTGCAACAAATCCTCTTGCAATGGCAACCGCCTTTACAGCCTGATTTAAGGCACCTGCTCCAATAGCTTGAATTTCTGCTAACCCTCTTTCCCTCAATACACCTGCCAGTGCACCTGCTACTGAATTTGGATTTGATTTTGCTGATACCTTTAAAATTTCCATCCCTTTTTCCTCCTCTGATTGAACCATTTGTTTCATGTTCGTTTATTTTCTTTGTTTTTTCTATTCATTCTGTTTGAGCATCTTATATTCTTATGTATGCAGCAGATTTACAAAGCATGCCTATTTTTCCGAAAATACCTGTAATGACTGCATAAAGGCATTTAAGAATCCTGTGCTGGGTAACCGATTATAAAAAAATAATACACTGATTCCAATTCCTTCAAAACGATAGTAATAGAAAAAAATGGAATAAAATTCTATGGATTTCAAAAAATATTATTATATATTTATATAGTAATTAAAACGAAAAAGCTTGGCATACATTATATGTTGTGCCAAGCTTGTTTTCCTTATGAATTAAGAACCGATAAATGGATGATCTGGATTAATTAAAATTTGTTGAATTTGTATTGCTCTGCGACTTTTTTCGTCTAATTTAATCAGAACCGCACAAAGTTGTGTTCGCCCTATTGTATCTACTTCAAAATGAACAGGCAAGGCTGTAATAAATTTTTCTAGGACTTTTTCTTTGCTTACACCAAGCACAGCATCATAAGGTCCAGTCATTCCTACATCTGTAATATAGGCTGTTCCTTTTGGTAAAATCCGAGCATCTGCTGTCGGAACATGGGTATGTGTGCCAACAACAGCATGAACTCGTCCATCTAAATACCAGCCCATTGCAATTTTTTCACTGGTCGCCTCACCATGAAAATCAACGAAAATCCATGTATTGGCATCTATTTCTTGCAAAATTTTATCTATGATTGTAAACGGACAATCAAGAGAAGGCATAAATGTACGAGCTTGAATATTGATGACAGCCAATTTTTGTTTTCCAACTTCGATATAAGTATAACCAACTCCAGGTGTTTCTTTTGGATAATTTGCTGGGCGGATGATTCGAGCGTTTTCGTCTATATAATCAAAAATTTGTTTTTTTGCAAAAGTATGATTGCCCATTGTAATGACTTGGACACCTAAACGTATCAACTCATGGTAATGCTTTTCATTTAATCCTTTTCCGTTTGTTGCATTTTCGCCATTTACAATTATGGCATCTGGTTGGTATATTTTTTTCATTTTAGGCAAATAATCTGCCAGCATTTCTCTTCCCGGAGATCCAACAATATCACCGACAAAAAGAATTTTCATAGCCATTGTTCCCTCACATTCTGGGTTTTCATCATAAAACCAATTCTAAAAATTTTTATTTTTTCTTCTTACTTAAATCCTTGTTTACGATCAAGTCGCAATCAAAGAAAAAGATGATTCAGAAACGAAAATAGATTGACTCACAACATCAAATATTATAGAATTATCTGCTTTGTTTTGAGTTTTACTCAGATTCTTTTATAAATATTATAAAAAATAATAGGCTATCAAAACAAAAATATTTTTAAATTAATTTTTTGAATATTAATTTAAAAATATAAGAAATCGGCTAACTTTGGCAAGACTATCCTAAGCGCTTCTGTGCTTTTGCACATTATCCACTTGACTATATTTTATTTGCTACAAAGCAAGATCCATAGTCGCAATGGCTTACGAATAGACCACCAAAAAGCAGCCGATCTTTTGTTTTTCTTTATAGTTTTGTTTCCGGCTCTACTTAAGCCGGTTTTTATTTTGCGTATTCAATTACGCGTGTTTCTCGAATAACGGTTACTTTAATATGACCTGGATAATCCAGTTCGTTCTCAATTCTTTTTCGAATTTCTCGTGCCAGCTTATGTGAACCAACATCATCTACAGAATCAGGTTTTACCATTACACGTACTTCGCGTCCAGCTTGAATTGCAAAACATTTTTCTACCCCGTCATAGGATTCTGAAATTTCTTCTAGTTTCTCTAAGCGTTTAATGTAGTTTTCGAGTGTCTCACTGCGTGCACCTGGTCTTGCTGCAGATAATGCATCAGCTGCAGCAACTAAGACGGAAATCATCGAAGTTGGCTCTGCATCACCGTGATGGGAAGCAATGGCATTGATTACAATAGGATGCTCCTTATACTTTGTTGCCAGCTCAACACCAATCTCAACATGCGAACCTTCTACTTCATGATCGACCGCTTTTCCGATGTCATGAAGCAATCCCGCACGTTTGGCTAAGGTTACGTCTAATCCAAGCTCTGCAGCCAACAATCCAGAAAGATGCGAAACTTCCATTGAATGTTTTAAAACATTTTGTCCATAGCTTGTTCTAAATTTTAGTCGACCCAAAATTTTAATTAAGTCTGGATGCAACCCATGCACCCCGATTTCAAAGGTAGTTTGTTCCCCGATTTCTCGAATGTATTCATCCACTTCACGGCGTGATTTCTCAACCATTTCTTCAATCCGTGCTGGATGAATCCGTCCGTCTTGAACCAATTTATCAAGCGCCAAACGTGCTGTTTCTCTTCGAATCGGATCAAATCCAGAAAGAATAACAGCTTCTGGCGTATCATCGATAATTAAATCAATTCCAGTAAGTGTTTCTAAAGTCCGAATATTTCTGCCTTCCCGACCGATAATGCGACCTTTCATTTCGTCATTTGGCAAATTTACAACCGAAACAGTTGTCTCAGCAACATGATCTGCCGCACAACGTTGCATTGCCAACGTCAGGATTTCTTTTGCTTTCTTATCTGCTTCTTCTCTTGCCTTTGTTTCTGCTTCTTTAATATAAACAGCGATTTCCTGCTGCAATTCTTTTTCCAAGCGGTCAAGAATAATTTGTCTAGCTTCATCACGTGTCAATGCAGAAATTCGTTCCAATTCATCTTGCTGTTTTTGTAAAAGCTCTGTAACTCGTACTTCAACATTTGCCAATTGGGTTTGTTTTTGCGATAATGAGTCTTCTCTTTTTTCAAGAATATTTTCTTTCTTATCTAGAGCATCTCTTTTTCGATCCAAACTTTCTTCTTTTTGTAACAAGCGATTTTCCTGTTTTGTAAGTTCAGCACGTCTCTCCTTTACTTCCTTTTCTGCTTCAGTGCGAAATCGAAAAATTTCATCTTTTGCTTCAATTAAAGCACCTTTGCGAAGATTTTCTGATTCTCTTTTTGCATCTTCTAAAATCAATTCAGCGGATGCTTTCGCACTATTGATTTTCGTGTTTGTTATAACAGTTTTTACAAAGTATCCAATCACGATACCAACTACAGCACCAAGCAAGCAGGAGAATACCGTAAGCCAATCCATACGTTCACCTCCTTATTTTCTTGCTAGTGATTCTTCATTCGTCTTTCTTCACTTTTCATGTTTGAAATGATCGTTCTACATTCAAATGATATATCGTTATGATACCTGTATAAAATAATGCAATGATATACAAGTATTATGATACAATATACAGTTCAATTTTATATTCCTGTCTTTTTGTTGTCAAGTTTAGCCTATCCAGAATTTTTACAAATCTGTTGGGACAGAAAATAGCTGATTTTTATGAATTTGGTTACCATTTTCCGCTTAGCTGCATAGCCAAAATAAAAACGCCCAGTATCCATAAATAAATAGAAAATTTTCTTAAAGAACCAGTCTGTAAATAACGAATCATAAAACGAATGGCCAAATACCCAAAAAGAGCAGCAAATCCACATCCAATTACTAGAGTCCATATCCCCATATCCAATACCAAATGACTTTTTTCACACAATAAATCACCAGCTTCCAATACAATGCCACCAATAATTGCTGGTGTGCTCAGTAAAAATGAGAAATATGCTGTTGTTTCTTTATCTAATCCACGAAGCAAACCGCCAAAAATGGTCAGTCCAGATCTTGAAATGGCAGGCAAAATGGCTGCAGCTTGGAAACTTCCAATGACCCATGCATCCATATAGGTCAAATCAGCCATTTTCTTGCTGCCTTTTTTTAATTGATCTCCCCAAAATAAAATGAAACCTGTAATGAGAAATTCCCAGCCAACGGTAATACCAGTTTTAGATAGTTCATCAAAAAAATCACGAAAAATAAAACCAATGATTACTGCCGGAATTGTACCAATCAATAATAATCCGGTTAATTTTGAAAATGGGTTCTGAATGATTTTTAGCCACTCTTTACGATAAAAAATAAAAACGGCGATCAAAGTTCCCATATGAAGCATGGTATCCAACAATAAACCTGCTTCATCTAAGCCAAACATATGCCGTCCAATATATAAATGTCCAGTGCTGCTAATTGGTAAAAATTCTGTTAGACCTTGAATGATTCCAAGAATCATCGCTTCTAGTTCCTGCATTTTCCTCACCTACTTGTCTTTTTTGTCCCAATATATGAAAAAAAGACAGTAATTTATACCTGAAAAAGAACTGACACTTCTTTTTTGGAAACTTGTACATAAAATAAAATAACCTTTATTACAGGAGGACGAAAATGCATAAGACAACCGATTGGCTATTTATTCGCCACGCAGCATTCACATATATGGGAACCATTGTTGGAGCAGGATTTGCTACAGGAAGGGAAATTACAGAGTTTTTCACCCAATATGGCATTTGGGGAACGTTTGGCATTTTCGTTGCTGGTTTCACCTTTATTTTTTTAGGAATGAAAATTATGTTGGTCGCAGTGAAAACAAATACAAAAAATATGCACAGCTTTCTTGTATACATTATGGGGGAAAAACTCGGAACAATTTTTAATTTTTTGATTACAATAATGATTTTTGGGGTAACAACGGTTATGTTGTCTGGTGCAGGTGCATTGTTTGAAGAACAATTACAACTTTCTCGCTGGATTGGTGTACTTCTTATGGTTGTACTTTGCTATATTTCTATTTCAAGAGGCATCCAAGGTTTACATCGGATCAATGGTTTCATCGTGCCGTTTATGATTTTATTTAGTCTGACGATATTTCTTTTATCTAAACCTTCTATATCTTATCTAATTTATATGGAAACGAAACATTCCTATTTATGGCTTTTTAAAGCTCTTATCTATGCCACTTTCAATTTATCTCTTTCCTTGGCTGTATTAATCCCATTGGCACATCAACTAAGAAGTCCGGATATAATAAAAAAAAGCAGCCTAGCTGGTGGACTTGGATTGACATTTCTACTTTTATTCAATCATTTTGCGATCAGTAAGCTCCCTCATTTACAAAGCATCGAAATTCCAACAGCACAATTATTGGTTCATTATGATGAATGGTTGCACTTTGCCTTTATTTGTATCATTCTTGGGGAGATTTTTTCCACATTAGCTGCGAACAGTTTCGGAATTGCGGAGCTTTGCTATGAAAAAAAGAAAATCCCAAAAAAATTCACATTGCTTTTCCTTCTCATCTTATGTGCCGTGTGTTCAAGCTTTCAATACAGCACATTGATTGCAATCATCTATCCGTTATTTGGGATGATTGGAATTATTTTTCTGATCCGCTTGATATGGATCTGAAGTTTTCTTTTTTGTCCACAACCATTTGCTACTAGAATACAAAAGCAGTCCAACGATAAAAATGGTCATTACAATATTTAACTGTTCGGAAAAAATTACACTGAGACCAAGTGCACCAAGTACTTCCATAATCGTTGCTGGAAGTTTTCCGATTATGCTTCCCCATAAAAAAGGCAACCAATCAATTTTGAGATAGATTGCCATTATAACAACAGCGCTTGAAGGAAAAAACGGTATGAGCCGCAAAAAAACAATCCATAGTAGCTGCTGTCTGAACTTTATTAATGCTCCTATATATTTTTTTGGTTTTATGGTCTGTGGAATTTTTTTGCTAAATTTTCTCCATCCTCGATTATAAACATGATAGGTTACAAACGCTGCAGTCACTTCTCCAATAAAAGTAAGAAGACCGCCGCCAATAGGTCCTAATACAGCAATATTCACAACAGTAATCGGAAAGCTTGACAGAAAGAAAATTTGAAATCCTGCATTTAAAAGAATACTCGCAAAACAGAACAAAATTGGTGAAATCGTGAAAAGCTCAGAAAGCCAATCTACCATCAAACGCCTGCCCCTTTTATTTTAATTGAAACAATCCTTCGCTGCTTTCATAAACAAATAAGGTCACACAAACAATACACAGTCCCAAACTTAAACCAGCAACAATATCTGAAACAAAATGAACACCAACTGCTGCTCGACTCATAGCAATGCCTAAAATGACAATTGAAAAACCGATTACAATCAGTGCTTTTTGCCATTTTTTTTGTGCAATGCCATAAAAAAAATACAATAGCAATCCAAAAAACACCATAGAATTCATAGCATGCCCACTTGGAAAACTAAATCCACTTGCATAAACCAAATGCTCTAGCTCAGGTCTGGTCCGAGCAAAAATGTCTTTCACAAAATGATTGCAAAGAACGGAAAAAACAAAAGCCATCAATATAAACCATACAAGTTTTTTGCGTTGAACAAATATAATGGACCCAGCAAGTAAAATACAATATAAAATAAATGCATGCCTGTTGCCCAATGTTGTGATGTAGGTAAAAAACGAGGTCAACCCATCATGAGAGGAAACCAACTGATAAAGAAGCTGCCCTGATACATCAATTTTATGTAAAAGTTCCGGTTGTTTAACCAATATGTAGACCATAAGAAGAAACAAAATCATCCCGCTAGTCATACCTAAAAGCCAAATATTCTTTCTTTGATTTTGATCCATAGTGTCCTCCCTAAAATCATTATTTTTATTCTACAAAAGCATTCAATTGCTGGATGAGATATTCTTTGACTTGACTAAAATTTGCCATTGAAAATTCAAGCTTGTCCCATTGCCCTTTTCTTTGCATATGTTTTTTGGTAGACCATTGAATGGAAAGCAGTGCTTTTTCCTCTGTCATTGGGATAAAGGAAGCGATAACTTGTAAGAATTGGTTGATTGTCTCTTGAACAGATGCAAAAACAAAGATTTGCACATAGGGTTGTGCAATCATTTGAGCTGTTTCGTTATGAATGCAATAACTATTTTTCAGACGAAACCCCATTTCATTGCATAAAATAAAAAAAGATTGGTATAAAGAAGAAGGCGTAACCATCAATTCATTTTGATAGGATGGATCCTTCCGATTGGCAAAATCCAGCTCTGTTTGCAACCAAATCTTGGAATTTCCCACACTGAGTGGTGTTAGAAGTGGAAGTTGAATGGTAAAAGGAATTACTTGCTCAACACCAGGTTCAACATAGATGGTCTGTATCAGTTTATTTTTTGAAATTGGATAAGTTACAAGCAGTTTTTTTCCATTTATTTTTTTTTCAAACTGTGTAAATATCTTTAGATATAAACTGTCCACACGTTGCCTGTTTTTTTTGCTTTCGATGCGAACAGATCCCTTCATAAGTTCACCCGGATAATAACTTTCATCTGTTAATATGGTTTGTGTTTTTACTTCATCTGCTTTAAATGGATAAAGCAAATTTTGAAAAAACTGCACTGTCTTCACCTCTGTAAATATTTTGTCTCTCACTGATTTATTATAGCATCAAACATGAAAAAAAGTGGTTTTGGACAGTGCAAATGATAAATTTATTACACTATGCTTTTTCTACCAATTTAGAAAGCTTTTCCTCAATCAATTCTACAACCGTTTGATATTGTTCGTCGCGGAATTTTTGGAACATAAATGTATAATCATTGTGTAAATCTAATAATTCATCAATGATTTGATTTCGGTCTACATGCATCCCTATTTTTTTATGTCCTTGAATGGCCTTTAATTTTTCAGCATCTAAACGTGACCATTTATTTTTCCAGCTTGATTTCTTCTTCATTAAGAAAGCAAGTTCTTCCTCATTCCAATCTATACAAATAATATCTGCTTCATTTGCTTCCAGCCATTCTCCATCTGTAATTTTTGTCAGCTCATATATAATATCTTCCCATGTATCACTTTTATAACGCCAAACTTCCAGACGTTTTCCTACAATTCTGTATATATCTTCTCCATATCCATTTACTTTGACAAAATCATCAAAATCATAACAAAATGTAAGCTCTACCTTTTCTTTATCTGTTTTTACCTTAGAACAAATGGACTGCAACGATTCTTCAAAAAATAATCCATCATTTTTATTGATTTCATAAATAAAATGAGAAGGCAGATGTATAATGTTGGTTATTTTTCCTACAGAATTTAGAAGTTCTATTTTTACTTCTTCCCCAATTTGAAACTTGGGTTTACGCTGTTTTTCGTTCATTTCTCGTCTCTCCCCATTACAGTATGCATATCTCACTTCTTTTTAAGAGAAGAAAGATCTACACTTGATTCTGTTTCAGTATATGAACGAAAAAACAAATCGGTTTCAGTTCTTTCAAACAATTTTCTGAGATCCGATGTGCAGATTATTTTTTGTTTTCTATGAAAAGTTCTATCTCTAAAATCAAAACGATTGGAACATCGCATAACTGAGTGAGAAAAATTTGATAAATATCTGTATCTTTTGGGACTTGGGAACAACGAAAATTTTATAATTTATTTCTTAGAAAAACTTTCCAAAACCAGGAACCAATCCTTGTGTATACTTTATTTTTAAATCCGACAAAAAGATCAAAGCAACTGTAATATCAGTTGCTTTGATCTTTTTCATTCATATATTTTTTTAATTGACTTTAAAGTGACCGATTAATTCCTTCATTTTATCGGATTGTCCGGATAATTCTACGCTCGCTGCTGCTGATTCTTCACTGGTTGCTGAGTTGGTTTCAATAACAGCAGTAATTTGTGAAATGCCAAGACTAATTTGTGAAATGGCATCAGATTGTTCGATAGAAGTTTTGGTAATTTTTTCGATTGTTTGCTCAATTTCCTGTGATTTTTTCACCACTTGTTCCATAGATTCTGCCGTGTTTTTCGCCATTTCTGCACCGTACTTAACAGCTTCTAATGATGTTTGAATTAACTCCGTTGTATTTTTTACAGATTCAGATGTTTGATTGGCAAGTTTACGAACCTCACCAGCTACCACAGAGAAGCCTTTACCAGATTCCCCAGCTCTTTCTGCTTCAATGGCAGCATTTAATGATAAAATATTGGTTTGAAATGCGATATTTTCAATGGATTGTATAATATCTTGAATAGATTCAGATTGTATGTAAATTTTCTGCATCGCATCAAGCATTTGTTGCATTTTTTCATTACTTTCCTGAACTGTAGTGTTAATCAGTTGTGTATGTTTGTATGCGGTTTGAATTGCAAGTGTATTTGTTTTTACATTGGAAGAAATATCTTCCACCATGGCATTTAATTCTTGAATGCTTCCGGCCTGTTCAGTTGCACCATTGGCCAAGTCTTGAGCACCTAAAGATACTTCATTTGCTGAAATGGACACTTGTTCTGCTGAATTGCGGATTTCTGCCATGGTATGATTCAAATTTTGTAGTGTGCTTTCTATGGATTTATTAATTTGTATGAAATCACCTTTAAATTGAACACTTGACTGCACTGTAAAATTCCCTTGTGCCATTTCATTTAATAATCTGGTAAGTTCTAAAACATATAATTTTAAATTATTTTGTGTAGTATTGATACCGCTTACCAACATTCCCAGTTCAGTCTGATCTTCTTTTAATTCAATTTGAGTAGAGAGATCACCTTCAGACAAGCGCAAGCAGTGGTCTCTTATCGTTAGCATTGGGGAAATGATTTTCTTTTTCAAAATGGAATATGTCCATATCGCTCCCAAAATAGAAAACCATAATAATACAGTAGTAATAATGGTTAATACAACTGTTGCCAAAGTTAAAGTGTTTAAATGATTACTTGTCCGTGTTTTCAATTCATTCAAAAAATCGGTTTGCAGTGTGCGAATTTTTGTAATTTGACTTTCATATTGTTCCCCATAAACATAATCCAATGCGGCTTCTTGATTGCCATCTTTTATATTTTGCATTGCGGCTTCTTCTAAAGGAACCAATGTATTGGAGATTTGAGACATTTCATCAATCATAGATTGCTCTTTTTCAGTAATCCCAACTTCAGTCATTGTTTTATAACCCTTATCTCGATTTTTATATTCATTAACTTCATTGTAATAATTATCATAATGGACTTGATTCATAGTTGCGGCATAGGCGCGCACTTCATCAGTTAAATAGGCAGAACCGTCCATAAATTGATTGGCAGCGTCAATTAAAATTGCCTGATTTTCCGTATCTTTCGAAATAACTAACATATTTCTAACGATTCCAAAAATAAAAAGTTGTGTTAGAATTAGACCGATAATGCTGGTTAGACTCAATGTCCAAATCAATTTTGACTGGTTCATATGCTCCAATTTTTCTTTAAGTTTCATATTTTATCCCTCCCTAAATTGTAGCAAACACTTCCAAGACCTTGAACAAGATGTAATTTTGACAATCCCCCAATACCTACACTAAAAATAATATAAAAAGTTGTCAAGTCATTTTCGGTTTTTGACAAAAAAATTTTATATTTATATTAGTTTATTATATTATACCAAAGAAGTCATTTGAGACGAATTTTTAATAATTTAATTAAAAATAACATTAATAATGATACAACAAAAAATATAGAATAAATTATTTTCATTTTCTATATTTCATATCCTATTTTTTTATAAAAAAATTCGACTGATCTATTATCATTTTTATTTCATCTGTTATTCATTATTACCTATTGCTTCCATACAAAGCAAGATGCAATCAGAAATTGCTACGAAAAATTTTTGCAGGGTTATTCTAAAAAGTTAAGAATAGCCATTTGTTAGATAGATGAATCAATAAAAGAAATTTTTTCAATAAAAAATTTAGAAGATGATCCAGAAAAAGAATTTGTCTATTTCAGAAATTTGGCTCAGATCATAAAAACGAGGAAAGAAGTTACTTACTCCCTTAAGATACAAAAAGATAAATATACTTGAGAAAAAGCGTTTCAGAATGAAAGAAAAAACGCAATATGCCAGGATATTCTTTATGAAAGGTAGCTTACTGTATGGAATTTTTATACCTAGGATTTATTTTAATTGTATAACTATCGCTTTTTCTTCCAACCACCTTACAAATCTTGTCTCGACCTTTTCGTATTACTTTTTGGGTTATTCCAGCCGCCTCACTTTATGCTGGGACTGGCGCAGCCATGCGTTTAAATTTTGTTTCATCACGAACGTGTACCCACCGATTTTTCAGCGTGGGGAAAATCTGGCATATTGTAAAGGATTTCTGAAAGGAAAGGTCATTTTGCTCAAACTTTATGTGGATATAAGGAATAATGACGTAGGACAATCACATATTTGGCATATGATAATCAGATTCCACAAGGTTCTCTAAAATAGTTCGCATCTCGTTGACCATCAGATTCTTCAAAGTAAACCAGCTGACAGTTGTAAAAATCCCAATTTCCGCACTCAGATTGACCAAGGCAACTGGTACAGAAAACGCTACAATTAGAATGACTCAATAACTCAATTTCTTTCATAAACCATTTAGTCCTTCTTTGCTTGAGCTGTGGTTTAAATCACCTTGCTTTATGCCAACTGGTGAACCAATCTAGTCTATTAAAGAGCAAAAATAAGACAAACAAGTACCAAAACATATCAAAAAGAGCGGTCAGCAATGTAACCGCCCCATCTACAAACGTATTATATTTGTCTATAATATATAATATCTGCAATTATCTTATAATAAAAGACCAAGGCAGATCATAAAGACAGCTAATTATGGCTGCTATAACAATCACGATTGGTGAAAAAATGATAGAAACTAAAAATCGTGAACCAAAGCTTAAGCATGGTTATGATATTACATCTTATTTGATATGAAAATGCAAAGGATTATGGTGCTTATTTATCCGTCATTTGAAACGAATCATAAAGTTAATGAAAAACAATACATCTGAAATAAAACCATATTATAAAGAGAATTTAAAATCAGAATAATTGATTGTAAGCTCCCTTTATTTTAGTGCATTTTTATTTTCTGTCTAAAAACTGCAGTTTTTTTAATATCCTCAAACTATTATGGAAGAATATTTTTGTTTTTGTTCTTTTTTTCTTTACAGCTTTATTGTTTGTATATTTATTGTAAATAGGTATGTAACGTTTCTCCAATAATGGCTATACCTTTTTCGATATCGCTATCGCTGCTGTTTGTATAATTTAAACGGAATGTAGGCACATTCGCTTCATTTACATAAAACGGATCTCCAGGTACAAATGCAACCTTTTTTGCAATTGTTTTTTGAAACAATTCGGTTGCCGAATATCCCACAGGCATACTACACCAAATAAACATGCCTCCTTCGGGTTTGGTTACTTTTACTGATTTTGGAAAATATTTTTGGATTGCTTGGAACATACATTGGCGTTGATGCCCATACAACCTTTTAATTTCTTCAATATGTGCGTCTAAATGATTATGTTGTAAATAATCTGCCAAAACACGTTGTGTAAAATAATTTGTATGTAAATCTGCTCCTTGTTTAACCGTACAAAGCTTGTCCATAATTTCTTGATTTTTTGTACAAACCCATCCCAAACGCATGGCCGGTGAAACAATTTTTGAAAATGAACCAAGTAAAATGCCATTTTCCCCCACTTCTTTAAAAATAGGCATTTGGTCTTCTCCCATAAAACGCAGTTCGCCGTATGGATTATCTTCAACCAAAATGGTCTGACTTCCATGAATCAGTTTAGCCACTGCTTTACGATTTTCTGCTGTATACGTAATGCCAGTCGGATTTTGAAAATTTGGCACACAATAAAGCAGCTTTGGATTTTTTTCATGAATCAATTTGCCTGCTTGGTCTATATCCAATCCTTCATCGTGCAGTTTAGCCGTATAAAGAACCGGTTGATACATTTCAAAAGACTGAATTGCACCCAAATAACCCGGATATTCCATTAAAATCGCATCATCTGGATCAATAAAGATTTTTGCAATTAAATCCAATGCTTGCTGGGAACCGGTTGTAATTAAAATATCAGATGCGGTTACATCCAAATCCCAGCGTGTACAATAACGATCAGCGATCCATTGTCGTAAGGGTAAGTACCCTTCTGTTGTACTATACTGCAAAACATTTGTTCCATCTTCACGTAACACACGTTCTGTAGAAACTTGGATTGCTTCAACTGGAAAGGAAATCGGATGTGGCAATCCACCTGCAAATGAAATAATTTTGGGATCGGCACATACCTTTAAAATTTCTCGAATAAATGATTTTTGTGCACCTTGCATTCTTTTTGCAAAACGTTGTTGCATGTTTGTTTCCTCCATATGCTTCATTTTTTTGCTTCAAAAAAAGATTTGTGTCTGTGTTTTAAAGCAAATCTATGAAAAAAGTATTGCATGTGCCGGCAACCTTTTTCATTTTAAAAGTAATACGTCTATCATACAAAATTTCTTGTAAAAATTGTAGTAAAGCAAATCATTTTTTCTTAAAATGTTTTTATTTCTCTCAATGAATTTATGATACAATAATAAACACATACGTAAAAGGAGTTGTTAATATGGGATTATTGAAACTTTTAGAAGAAAAGAAAAAGGCAAAATTGCGAGCAGAAAAAACAAAAAAAGCAAAAGCGACTGCGGTTGGTGCATTTACAGGTGCAATTGCGGGAATTTTAGGGGGTATTTTGTTTGCACCAAAGTCTGGAAAAGAAACACGGGAACGAATTGCTGAAACTTCTAAAAAAGCAACGGAACAAGTGAAAGAAACTGCTGTTCAAGTGAAAAATCAAGTAAAAACAAAAGCTTTAGAAGGTAAAGAAAATATTGTTGAAGCCAAGTCACGTATCCAACAATATTTGTCTGACAAAAGAAATTGTCCAAAAGAAGAAACTGCAGCAGCAGAAACCATAGAGCAGCCAGCCAAAGAAAGTGTGGAATAAAGTAAAAAAATGACTGTTGACTTTTCTATTAATCTATCATTTATTTATACCCTTGTTGCTTTACTTGGTGGAATTGCATTGATTTATTTCATTTTTGTTTTACGAAATCTGTTAAAAATCACAAAGCAAATCGGGCAAGTAATCGAAGAAAATACAAAAAATCTAGAACAAATGATTCAAGATTCTACAAAAATCACCGAAAATGTTGCTTCTGTTTCTGAAACAGTTAAAGATATTTCAGATGTTGTCACAGATACAACGGCTGACCTTTTGATTGCTAAGGATCGTATGCAATCCAATATGAGCATCATGACTGATATTCTTCATATTATTAAGGAAGTTTTCTTTAAAAAAGATGAAAAATAAAAGTAAAGCGTTTCAAGTTCAATCGAATTTGATTATTTATTCTTGAAACGCCTTATTTATTCGAACAACAAATACAAAATGTAATTTTTGTACGGCCATTTATTTTATGATTTTTCATTCAGAAAAAATATCACTGGTTTGTTAGCAAATAAAATTCAGTTCCCTAGCTTAGACTTTCCACATTAGAATCAGATAAGTGAACTGTGCAAATTTTCTGATAGCGGTCCTTGTATATCGTTTCTGACTCTTTCCACTCCCATATACAATACTTTCCTTCTTTTTGGATGGCTATCTCCAAATGACAAAGTGCAATACCTAAATCAATTTGATCAGTTTTTCCATAGACAGAATTTTTGAACCAGCCTAATTTTTCTCGATAAACATGAATCCGTTCTTTTGTTCCAGAAAAAAACCAAGGTTGTCGATTTAAACCTGAAGGAGCCAAACGAACTGCTTCTAGCAAACTATATAACTCAGGTACATCCGTAATTTCCTCGATTTTCTTTCGTTGGAACTGCTGAACATTTGTCCGATAAATCGAATCCCTCCCCTTTCCTAAAGCCAGCATAATAATAAATCTTTGCCCTTTAGGATCAGCTATTTGGTCATCAACCGGTTGTGCAAATCCAAGCCAACATGTTCCAATTTCTTTTAATGTTAAATATAAAGCAATTTTTTCCATGATATAACCAGTTTGATATAAGCATCCCTCTTTTTCTTCCGAATAAAACGAAAGATAATGTGGCGCTTTCATTGGAATCATATTTCTTTTATGTGTTTGAGGAGCTCCGATACGATATTGAATATCTGAAAACAACGGCTTTAATGAATCGATATACTGCCACAAATCTTTAAGTATAGACGGCTCTAGCGGTGCTAAATCATATTTTCGTACAGATTTTCTTTGAAAAATCATTTGATATAAATCCATCGATTTTCTTCTCACCTTTATGATATATTTTCTTATACTTCAAATCATTTCTATTGCCAGTAAAAATCAAAGGAAAATGATTAAACAGCTATACATTGCTCTTTTTTCATATTTTCTATAATATTTTATCCATATTGTAATCAATATGCAAATATACCATATTTACATGGAAAAAAACATTATTTTTAGTGAATGATCGTCTCTTGTTCAGTGTTTAGTCCCGCTATCTTTCATTCACATATGCCTCTTTATTTTTGATATCAAAACAAGACCAGCTCAAATTTGAACTGTCAAAAGAAAATATAAATGAAATGGCAGTTTGTATCGTTTCAGGTAACGGTTAAAATAAAATTTCTAGAGTCAATAAACAAAATACCGTCTGTAAACCTTTGATTTTCGGTGAGTAAACGGTATTTATAATAAAATTATATGTTTAAATGATGATATACCTTTCCTGGATTTAAAATTTGATTCGGATCAAACACAGCCTTAATTTTTTGCATATAGGCCAACTGTAACGGTTCTGTTACCGCTAAAAAATATGGCTTTTTATCGATTCCGATGCCGTGTTCTCCGGAAGGTAATCCACCCAGTGCATGACTTTTTTCATACAGTGCCTGCAATACAGTCTGGCTTTTTTTTGCCCAAGTTTCATCGTCCAAAGCATCTCGAAGTATACAGGAATGGACATTGCCATCTCCTGCATGACCAAAGCTACGAATGCGCACGCCAAATTTTTTCTCTAAAATCTTTGTGTATTGAATCAATTCGGCGGTCTGATGAATCGGAACAACAATATCAATCGGAATCAGTTCACAATGAGCTTCTAATGCAGTAACCAATGCGCCACGTACTGTCCAAACATTTTGAATCACTTGAGGATCTGTTAAATACACATAATCCAATGCACCGTGTTCATGACAAACCATTTCAATCTGTGCAGCTTCCCTCTTTAATTCGGATATTTCTGAACCATCAAAGGTTAGTAAGATAAAGGCTTCACCAATTTGTACCGGAAACTTTGTTTCTAAAAATTGTTCGGCTTCTTGAATAATATCCCGCTCCATAAATTCAATCGAGGTAGGCTTCACATTTGTTTGAATGATTTTTAGTACAGTTGAAATTCCGGTTTTTAAATCTGGAAATGGGACAAGTACACTAAAAGAAGCAATTGGTTTGGGAATGATTTTTAAAACCGCTTGAGTAATCACTGCCAAAGTCCCCTCTGAGCCAATGATTAAATTTTTCATATCCAAACCAGAGCTATTTTTTCGGCATTTTCCGCCCAATGTTAAAATTTCTCCTGCGCCTGTGACAACTTCCAGCCCCATCACATAATCGCGTGTCACACCATATTTTACTGCACGCATTCCGCCAGCATTGGTGCTGATATTCCCTCCGATAGAAGCCGTTTTATCACCCGGATCTGGTGGGTACATATAACCTTTTTCTTCTACATATTGTTGTAAATCCTGTAAAAGCACACCTGGCTCTACTGTTAATGTAAAAGTTTCTATGTCCCATTCCAAAATACGGTTCATCTGCATAAAATCTAATACAATACTTTCTTGTAAAAGCTTTGTTGCTCCAACTAGACCAGTTTGGGCTCCTCTGGCAACGACTGGTATTCTCTCTTTGTTGGCAAACTGAATCACTTGCTGAACCTCTTTTGTGTTTTGAACAAATACAACTGTATGATTGCTTTGTGTATTTTCATCATAAAAAGTTGTGATCTGCGTTTTAGCAGAAACACAGTTTCTTATCTGTTCAAAAAGCATGTGCCTTCCTCCATTTCTATTTGTCTTACCGTTTCATCGCACGTTCAGCCAATTTATCACCGATCCATTGAATCAATTGAACAATCACAATAATGACAATAACCGTTACAAACATTACACCAAGCTCATAACGATGGTAACCGTATCGAATGGCAAAATCTCCGATTCCACCACCGCCAACTGTACCGGCCATTGCAGAATATCCAATCAAACTAATAATGGTAATGGTGATTGAACGGATCAGTCCGGGTAAAGCTTCTACAAACAGTACATCCTTAAAAATTAATGACAAACGTGCTCCGGAGGCAATTGCAGCTTCTAATACACCTCGATCAACTTCGCTAAATGCTCCCTCTGCCAAGCGAGCAAAAAACGCAATTGCAGCAATTGTCAATGGAACTGTTGCAGCCGCTGTACCAATTTTGGTTCCCACAATAACTGCTGATAATGGCAGCAATACAATTAATAAAATAATGTATGGAAAAGAGCGAATCATATTCACAATTACCCCTGTAATTCGATTCAGCCACTTATTTTTAAAAAATAAATCACTGGAAGTTAAATATAACAGTAAACCTAAAAGCCCACCAATCATCACACCTAAAAGCGTTGACACCCCAACCATGATAAAGGTTCTACCAAGCTCAAGTAAAAGCTCACTTTGTAAAATTTCTATTGTATTTTGATCAATCATAATAGCTCTCTCCTTTCATCCAAACGGATGATTTCCATTTCTGCGACGTTTTCTTGTATATATTGCTTTGCCTTTTGAATTTCTGTATCTGAGCCAGAAAGATGAACCAATAAAATTCCAAGCGGCTTTTTATGGATATAATCAATCTTTCCATGCAAAATACTCAGATGAACATCATATTTTTTCGCTACCGAACTAATAATCGGATCCATACTTCTTTCGCCTTTATAAAAAATTTTTATACATGTTCCATCTGTAAAAGAATGCAACAGTTCATTTGGCAATTCAATATTTAAGTTTTTAGAAATCAATGACTTGGATACTTCATGAACTGGGTGGGCGAAAATAGAATATACATCATTAATTTCAACAATTTCCCCATGACTCATCACTGCAACACGATCAAATAGTTTCTTGGCAACCTCCATTTCATGCGTAATAAATACAATTGTAATATTGAGCTGTTCTCGGATGCGTTGCAATAGATTCAAAATTTCTTCTGTATTTTCCAAATCTAGCGCACTTGTTGCTTCATCACATAATAAAATTTCCGGATTGTTTGCAAGTGCTCTTGCAATTCCGACTCTTTGCTTTTGTCCGCCAGAAAGATTCGCCGGATATACATTTGCCTTATCTGATAAATCAACAAGTTTCAAAAGCTCAGTTACTCTTTCTTTACGTTTTTCTTTTGGCACACCGCTTGCTTTCAATACAAATTCAATATTTTCAAACACGGTTTTTCCTGAAATTAAATTAAAATGTTGGAAAATCATACCCATTTCCAGGCGTACTTTACGTAAAGCACGTCCTTTTAATTTTGTAATATCTTGCCCGTGAATCAATACTTGTCCGCTTGTTGGCTTTTGTAAAAGATTGATCACACGAACCAGTGTACTTTTCCCAGCACCACTGAGTCCTACAATTCCGAATACTTCACCACGGTTGATTGTTAAATGAATATTTTTACATGCATGAACGGTATTTTCTCCGACCTGAAAGACAACGTTAACATCTTTTAATTCAATCATTTTAACTTCCTCCCTAATGTTGTATGCACATGACAGTAAAATACAAAAGAGACCGTGACAATCATCCTATGTTTGTGCAGTCTATTTCGTCTTGGCCTCTTTTGTCTCAATTACGCATTATACAATGATTTTTGTCAGCAGGCTACCACCAGTCTGGTCGACCAAATTCTGTAAAGATATCATTTGGATCTTCCATGACAGCACGAAAAGCATCAGATTTTACAACTTCAATAATATCTTTGCCCAATTGACTGTCTACATCTTCCTTACGAACCGCAATAACATTTTTTAAGCGTTCTGTTTGATTTTCAAAAGCAAGTGCACTCGAAATATCTAGATTTGCTGCAATTGCATAGTTTCCTGGTACAAGTGCAATGTCTACTGTTTCAATAGATCTTGGCAGTGTTGCTGATTCCAAACTATGAATTTCTAAATTTTTCGGATTTTCTATAATATCTTTTTCTGTTGCTTTGGTGGCACCCAAATTTTCTTTAATTTTAATAAAACCTTCATCCTGTAGGGTTTGTAAGGCACGTGCTAAATTGGACGGATCATTGGAAATTGCAACGGTTGCACCATCTGGAAGCTCGCTTAATGATTGATATTTATTGGAGTAGATGCCCATACTTAATGTCGGAACAACAATAATTGGCTCAATATCTAAATTATGGTCATTACGAAAAGTTTCCAAATAATCGGTATGCTGAAATAAATTCGCCTGAATTTCCCCGTTTGCCAATGCATTATTTGGCTGAATATAATCTGTAAACTCACGAACGGAAACTTGATAACCTTTTTCTTCCAATCCTGGTTTAATGGCCTTTGTCACCATATCCCCATACGGTCCAGGAGCCACACCGAAAATGACCTCTTTTGTTTCATTTTGTGTTTGTTCATCTCCTTTTCCACATGCACCTAGTACAAATAATGCAATCATTACGAAAAATACACTCAAAAATTTTTTGTTGAATTTTTTCACTTGCTTCACTCTCCCTTTCCTCTCTTCAAACATTTTCTGCAATAAAAAACTCGTCCTTCCATTCAAATTTGAACGAAAGGACGAGTATATCGACTCGTGTTACCACCTTTTTTCGCATTTTGCTCACACAAAACACCTCAACAAGTACATGAAAATGATATTTCCAAATACTGTGACATGGATAACGGATGTCCAACCCCGCCAAAACTTACTCAGCAAAATGCTTTTGGGTTCGGTGCTCTAAGGCCATTGTTCAAATGTTTGATTTTACCTATTTTCAGCTACCTAGGTTCTCTGATAAAAATCAATGCATTCTACTTTTCCTTATCATTGCAATGAAATGTTTGATTGATGTTTTCAAGTATAGTAGCAAATAAAAAGACTGTCAACTGCTTTTTTATTTTTTAGAAAAACAAATAAAGAGCAATCTAGCAAGAAACCTGATAAAATCAATAGGTAAATATTATTTTTAGTCCAAAAAAAAACTTTTTTATGAACTCAATTGGGTTGCCTTTATTTCTTTTACAATTGGTAAATCAATTGTTTACGAAAACATTCTTGAATTTTTTTCGTAATGGGTCCAACAACTCCATTAGAAATGATTTTTTCTTCATCTTTTATACCTGTAAAATCTGCATCTACTAAAATTGATGTACAAGGAACAATTTCGAAAATTGAATTGGTTGAAAAAGCCTCATCTGCATGCAATAAGTCTTTATAGGTAAATGGCATTTCAATAATTTGTAAATGTAGTTGTTTTGCATAATCCAAAACCAAACTTCGAGTTACACCAGCTAAAATCAGATGATTTATGGGATGTGTGTATAGGATTTGGTTTTTCACAATAAACATATTGGATGTTGCACATTCTGTGACATAGCCATCACGGACTAGAATGGTTTCATCACAACCTTTTTGTACTCCACGACTTTTTATCCAAACAGCGGCTTGCAGACTTACACTTTTGATGTGACATTTTTTCCAGCGAAAATCCTCATATACCAGATGTTTGCTGCCTTTTTCCGGACAGGCAACCGATTTGGGTGTTTCAAACGGAAGCATCACCCAATGACAAGTATAATTTTGTCCTGTGTATACATGCCATCTTGGACCACTTCCTCGGCTGATTTGCAAATAAATATAGCCATCTGCATATGGAACTTCGTCTATTAAACTTTGCATTGCAACCAAAAATTGTTCACTGGTAGTTTCACAATTCATCTCCATTTCTTTGATGCCATTAAACAATCGCTTCATATGACGCTCTGGATAACGAGGTCTTCGGTTATAAAAGCGAATGACTTCATATAAACCATCGCCAAATAAATAGGAGCGATCTTCCCAGAATTTGTTTGCAGCGGCTTCATTCAGCTTTTTGCCATTAAACAACATGTTAATTCTCTCCATTTCTTTCAAATATTATTTAGAATTCAAAAAATAAAAGATATGACATTTATTTTTATCTTACAGCATAAATATTTTGACTTCCCTATTCGCTATTCTAATCTTATTTCATGTCACTGTAAAATTTTTCCTTCAAATGCTTCCATGTATTCTGACAAATGTTCTAGCAATTCATTTTTCCATAAAACATTCTGTACATATAAAATAAGCTAAATAATTGTCAAGCTATACGGCAAGGAATTTCTTAGTAGTTACAGGAAACAAAAACCCTTGTTCTTGTAAACAAATATTTTTCAATGATAAAGTTTATAAAAGTAAGAAAGATGAATAGAGGTAAAACCTCATACGAAATTTTATATCATCGTTCGTTTTTTCTTTAAAATGAAAGCCATTGGGTTCAGTCTTCATTTTCGAAAAAAAATCGATATCCAGATAAATGGTCAATATAATTTTAAGCTCTACTTCAATCAATATATTTTTAATAATTCATTATTTTTATCAATTCAATTGAAGGTATTTTCCAAAGAATCCATTATTGTAGTATAAAAGATTGATATCATAAAGATCTTCTTTTTCCGTCAAATATTTCTGAAATAAAAAATGAATATGTATTGTCCTTTTTAAATCCTTTATCCTCTTTACAAAACTGAGTATAGGGCTGTAACTGTAACAATGTCTTTCCTTATACTCATAGCATATATATTTTGTTATTCAATTTTTTCTTATAAAATATAATATTTTGTATAGTAGAATCTATTGTTTTTTTATGTTATACTGAGCAAAAATGAATTTGTTAGGAGGCTTTATGTTAACATTTGAGGAAAAAACCAAAATTATTGAAGCTCATTTTCCAATGCTAATGAAAACACCTGTATCGCTTGGACGTTTTAACTATAAATATCTAGACAGTGCAGTCAAGAAACAAAATATTATTTATCATATGCATCCCAATGGGAATGGTTTTGTGTATACTGAACGGATTCCCAATATGAAATCGGAAAAAAATGGATATACCAATATCCGAAATTATCAAGAAAAGGAGCTGATTGCTTTAATTCAGGCATCCATTCAAAGCGTACAAATCATTGATGAAACAAACGAAATTTATCAAGAATTGTGGAAAAATCAGAATGGACAAACTTTATTACTTGTTGAGGAAAATGAACAGTTTCATGTCTATGCAGGAAACCAGCTTAATGGAATCTTCTGCTCCTATGGCAAAGCAGCACAATATTTGGATGAAGAAGGATTTATATTTGAAGCCAAGGTGGAATAATTTGTTCTAAATTGTATCTAACATCCGATTCAAACTATGAAAAATCTGCTGTCCATCTTTGAAATCATGACATGGATAGCGGCTTTTCATTACATAGTTCGCCCTTTCTTTAAAATTGGAAAATATAGAGATTACAGAAATAATTAAATCCATATCTTTTAACCAAAAATAAAAGAAAGTATTGAAAATGATACAGAAGAATAATTTATCTCTTTGGTTGAACAAAAATTGGCAAGTCAAATAAAAATTTTCTATGAATCTATAACATGCAATAAAGGACTGTACAAATCACTGTACAGAAATGGATAAACCATTTTAAATGGCTTAGTTATTTCATATCAAAAATTATTTAATAAATACTGTTTCCTTATTGCAAGGAAAAAATGTAAGAAGAGAGCAACAATAAATGAAACGATTTATGTAAATTCTCAATTATTATCACATAGAAATATGCTGAGATAGTATAAAAAATCCGAGCAAAAAATGGCTCGGATTCTTTAATATACCCACTTATGAAATATTCATTGTTGAAATAAAACTGCGAATCCGTTTATCTGTAGATTGAAAAAATTCATCCTTAGAGCAATCGACTGCAATTTCCCCCTCAACCAAAAAAATGACTCGTTCGGCAATTCGCTCTACAAACGGAATATCATGTGTAACCAAAACAACTGCACATTGCTCCATCTCACTCAAAACACGAATCGTTTGCGCAATCGTTCCGGTTAACTCTGGATCCAAGGCAGAGGTTGGCTCGTCTAAGCAAAGAATTTTGGGATCCAAAGCACAGGCACGGGCAATGGCTACACGTTGCTTTTGTCCACCGGAAAGCTGAAACGGATATTCATTTTCTTTATCTGCCAAATCAAGAATCTCCAACAGTTTTCTTGCTTTTTGAATCGCCACATCCTTGGATACACCGAATGCATAGACTGGAGCTTCAATAATATTTTCCAATACGGATAAATGTGGAAATAAATTGTAGTTTTGGAAAACCAAACCCATTTGCTTACGGAATGCACGTTTTTGCTGTTTGTTTGCATATATCATTTTTCCATTTTCTTCTTTGGTCATAAAATCTGAGCCGATTTGAATGGTACCTTGTTCATTGGTTTCCAATCCGTTAATACAACGAAGCAATGTGGTTTTCCCTCCACCAGAACGCCCAAGAATTGCAACAATTTCCTGTCCTTTAATTTCAAATGAAACTCCTTTTAGTACAGTTTTATCTTTAAATTTTTTTATAACATCTTTCACAATTAACATACTGGCCACCTACTATTCATAATAACTGAAATGCTTCTCCGCCTTTTGAAACAGCTTTGCCAGAAGCGAAATGAATATAAAATACAGAACACCTGCAATAAAATATGGGAGTAAACTAACATCGGCATTACTGGTTACTTTTGCAAGTGTTAATAGCTCGGTAATGCCTAAGACATATAAAAGCGCTGTATCTTTCACAAGATTAATTACTTCATTTGCAGTCGGTGGCAAGACCTTTTTAACCATTTGTGGCAAAATGATCCGACGAAAAGTACGAAATGGTGTTAATCCAAGAACGTCTGCTGCTTCATGTTGTCCTTTATCAATATCTACAATCCCGGCACGGAAAATCTCAGCAAAATAGGCTCCATAGTTTAAAGACAAAGCAATAATTGCTGCAACCTCACGTTCAAAGCTGACACCGATATATGGCAAACCAATATAAACAAAGAGAATTTGTAAGAGTAACGGCGTTCCGCGCATAATCATAATATAGAGTCCAATCAATTGCGTGAAAACTGGTATTCGCTTTGCTTTGATTAAAGCGGATACAATCCCAATCGGAATGGCAAATATTAATGTCATAATAAAATAAAATATAGTTGTTTTCAGCCCACCTAAAAAAGTCGGTAATATTGTAGTCAAATAATCAAACATATTATTTTACGATATTCTCCCCAAACCATTTTTCTGAGATTTGTGTTGCTGTTCCGTCAGCTTTCATTTCTTCCATAATTCGGTTCACCTCTGCAATCAATTCTGAATCAGTTTTACGCATACCGACCCCATATTCCTCAGAACCAAAGTTATCCTCTAAAATCCGAAATTTCTCAGCACCCATTTTATCGATATAATAACGCAGTAAGACAATATCTCCAACAACTGCATCAATCCGGTTATTTTCTAAATCACGCAAAATATCAGGAAAAGTTGGCATTAAAACTAAAGAACTGTTTTTAAAAGAAGCCAAAACCTCTGGTTCTGCCTCTACAGCCTCAATTGTACTGGAACCGCCTTGTGTTCCAACCTCTTTACCTGCCAAATCCGCTTTTGACTGAATATCGGAATCAGCCAATACAACAATCGCTTGCGTATTATTTAAATATGGATTAGAAAAATCAACTTTCTCTTTTCTTTCTTCTGTAATAGAATATCCATTCCAAATAAAATCAATTTTACCACGGTTTAGCTCACTTTCCTTAATATCCCAACTAATCGGCTGTAAACGCAATTCGATTCCCATTCTTTTCATAACTTCAGTAGCCATATCGATGTCAAAACCGATGTATTCCCCACTTTTTCCGTCCACAAAACCCATAGGTTCAAATTCTTGATCAAAGCCTAAAGTCAAATAACCACGTTGCTTATAAAAATCCAAAGAAACATGATCATTATCAGATGTACCTGCAGTATTATTACCACATGCTGTTAATCCAATACATAAAAGCATACCAAACAAGATAAAAACGAATTTTTTCTTCATGACTCTTTCCCCTTTTCTAAAAAATATAAAAAACCGTCCCTAGGTCATCATAGACCTGAGGACGGACAATAGCCGTGGTTCCACCCCATATTTGCACACACCTCACAATGTATGCCTCAATAAGTGTGATTCTTATAACACTCTTGCGAAATAACGGGCGCATCAACCCGGGACAACCTACGCACATTTAGCTTCAGTGCCCAGCTCAAAGATGTGTTCATTTTATGCTGCGAGGCTTTTCACCACCCAGCCCCTCTCTGCTTTTGCTATACATAAAATTACTTTTTCTTATCTTCGCTGTAAAATATGAATACATCTCCTAGTCTAATATACCCCTATGAAAAATTCAATACTTTTTTGTAAATTGTCAAGAAGTACTATATGTTTGGATTTCTTTTTTTCCAACATTCTACCCCTTTTAAGCCCGGAATATCATCAGCATAAAACACTGGATCTATACCTGATTTTCTTTGAACAACGTAATTTTTCAAAGCTTTAAAAGCAATAGGAGATAAAAGAATAATTGCGATTAAGTTAATTGTTGCCATAAATGCCATTGATAAATCAGCAAAGGTCCAAACAAAGTCTAGGCTTGCGACAGAACCGATAAATATCATTGCAATTACACCTGCTCGGTATAAATATAAGACAATCGGACGCTCAGAAATATATTTTACATTCACTTCACCATAAAAATAGTTGCCAAGGATAGAACTGAAGGCAAAAAAGAAAATTGCAACCACCAAAAATTCATGCGCCCATCCACCAATTAAGCTCGTCAAAGAAACTTGTGTCAATTCGATTCCTTTTAATCCGCTCATATAATTCGGTGCCAATAAAATAATAAACGCTGTAATTGAACAAACAACTAACGTATCAAAATATACACCTAGTGTTTGAATAAAACCTTGCTTTGCTGGATGCGAAACAAACGCTGCGGCTGCGGCATTGGGTGCCGATCCCATTCCAGCTTCATTAGAAAATAATCCACGTTTTACCCCTTGAATCAATACGGTGCCAAATGTTGCACCCATAAATTGCTCAAAACCAAAAGCACTTTTTACAATCAAGACAATCAAACCAGGAATCTGGGTAATATTTAAGACAACTACATAAAGACCAATACCAATATACAAAAATGCCATAATGGGTACAATAATTGAAGTAGCATGCGCAATACGTTGTACACCACCAATAATCAAAATTAATGTTAAAATAGATAGCACCAAACCAATGAGTATCGGGTTGATTTGATATGCAGATAAGGAAGCGGCAATTGTATTGCTTTGTGAAGAATTAAAAGCAAATCCAAACGTTATAATCAAACAAATTGAAAAAACAATACCCATCTGTCTTTGCCCCAGTTGTTTTTGAATATAATAGCTTGGTCCCCCTTTAAAGTTCCCATCTGAATCCTTTATCTTATAAATTTGTGCTAAAGTACTCTCAACAAATGCACTTGCCCCGCCTAAAAGTGCAACAACCCACATCCAAAAAACCGCCCCTGGTCCACCAATAGAAATGGCCAATGCAACTCCGGCTATATTTCCAACACCAATTCGAGAAGCTGCTCCAATAAAAAACGCTTGTAAAGAAGAAATTTGCTTTTTATGCGGATGACTTTCCTTCTTTAACAAACGAAACATTTCTTTTATATTTACAATTTGTACAAATTTACTGCGCAGTGTAAAATAAAATCCACCGCCCAAAAGTAAAACAATCAAGACATATGTCCACATGAAATTGTTTATCGGACTAATGAATTTTTCCAATAAAAATTCCAGCATCTCTAACCTCCTAAGTCGTTCTTCTTTTCCATCAATTGATATTTTACAAAATAAACATTCAAAAGGAAAATCAATTTTTAAGCAATTTGAATTTATATTAGTATAGCATAACTTGTTTTTTCAAAGCAAAACAGAAGGCGGTACCATTTTTTGGCACAACCTCCTGTTTAAAATAATCTATTTTATATTTCAGAATTTGATAAAGCAGCATCCGATGTTTGTTTTGCGTCCTGCGTATCCTCAGATGTAGTTTCTAATTGATCTGGTTCATGCACTTCCATCGGATAAAACTCTTGTAAATCTTTTAACAACATGACACCCGTTTTTCCCAATGTACTGAATTCATTTGATTCTGATGCAACAAATGGTGTGTCACCTACTTTAATTGCGAACTTTAATTGTGGTACAGCCACTCCATCTGAATCACGCAACATATATTTTTCATTTGCGGTTGCATGAATAGATAGGTTTATAGCCTCCGATAAATTCCCGGCATACTTTCGCATAACCGTGTATTTCGCACGATCATCTGCTACGGAGAAAACAAATGTATTCTTTGTTGCCTCGGTAAGAACTAAGCTGTATACATAATTATCGGTTTCTATTTCATTGTGAATCACTATGGGTACATGACCTGTTCCCATCACCTTTTTCACATCACGAATCAATGTTTCCTTTGACTTTTTAATTCGCTTTAACGCATTGGTTGGATCGGTTCTCCTTGTTGGATCAAGCTCCTCATGCCCAACAATTTTCGTTGATGGATCCAATTCATAGGTTGTACATAAATTGGCAATCACTTTTACATAATTTTGATATGCTTTCAAGCTGCGGCTATAATCCCCAGAAAAATAACAAAGCTCAATACCAATTGCCGCATCATTAGCATTATAGCTAAATAGACGGTTGTCCGTAGTTACATTATAACGTACATGCCATGCTTTTTCATTTAATGGAATGGTTAAAACCGATTCTTTATTATCTACGAAAATATGAGCACTTGCCGAAACTGAATTGGCACTGTTTTTATAATAATCTACATTATTCTTAGCGGTTGAATTATTATTTCCTGTATCATGTGCCACAATAAATTGAGGGCCGATTAATGAGCTACCACTTCGGCGCGCCGTCTTTACTGGAATATAATCATGACGAAAAGTCGCATTCAGTGCATCAACTGTCAAGCGGTTGGCTCCTCCAGTAAAAGGCTTTAAATCATAAGCCGTTGTAGGAATAAACACAAATGAAATATGATCAAGCATTTGTTTGATATTTACACCGTCAATTTCTGCATCGTTTGCATATGCCTGTGCATATTGCTCCAGCATCTGCATGGTATATAAGGTGGTATTCCAATCTTTCGCTGTAAAGGAATTGCTGATCAAAACTTTTTTTTCACCGTTTCCTAGTGTAATTTTATAGATTTTATTTTTCACACCATCATCTAAAGCTTCAACCTGCAAAAATGGATAAGCTTCCTCAAGCAAATTTAAATCGTCCAACATTTTTTGATAGCTGTATTCAGCGTTTGAGGTTACAATTCGCTCAAATGTTTCATCGTTTTCAGAAACCAAAATCGGTGTGTTCGGTACTTCAGGAGTCTCAGAAGATGGAACGAATGTATCAGACGCTTCAGAAATCTCAAAGGCCAATGACTGAGTTGGTAAAAATACTAGACCGACTAAAATGCAAATGTTACATAAATAAACCTGAATTCTTTTTTTCATTATTTTTACCTTCCCCTTCCTTATAAATCAAACAAGTCCGCTTTTTATTATAGCAAATTTTACAAGAATGTGGTTATTTTTTACAGAAATTTCATCCCAACGACTTTATTTTCTCTCTTTCTTTCTTAAGCAACAACAAATATGAAAACCAACAAAAAACGAGTTGAGTGAACAAAAATTTCTTGCATAAATAACAGTTGCAACGGAACAAATTTTTCATATTAAGTATTCTTCTCCATTTAAAAATATAGACGTTTTCTACCATATATAGTATGATGTTTATCAGACGATAACTAAATATTGATTTGGTATATGAAAATTTTATGCGATAAAGGTGTGAGAGTAGATGAAAGTTTATTTTGATAGTTGCACAGGAAATGTTGCCCGCTTTTCTGCACATCTTCCGTTTCCGATTGAAAAAATTGAGGAAATGACAAAATCCGATGAGCCTTATGTTTTAATTACGTATACAACCAATTTTGGGCAGGTTCCGGAAAAGACAGAAAAATTTCTCAAAAATAACGGGCATTTACTAAAAGGTGTCGTAGCTAGTGGGAATAAAAATTGGGGGACATTTTATGGCAAAAGCGGAGATATTATTTCTGAAATGTATCAAGTTCCCTTGCTTCATAAATTTGAACTATCCGGAACCAAAAGAGATCAAATTATTGTAAAAGAAAAAATCAAGGAGATTGAACATGCTTGAGCATATAAAAAAAAATAATGAGATTATGAAACAGGCAGATGGATTTTATCGATTGGAAAAAGATAAAGAAGCCATCGCTTTATTTTTGGAAGAAATTGAAAAAAAACGAATGAAATTTACGACATTAGAAGAACGCTTCCAATATTTAATTGATCATGAATACTATTATAACTTATTTACAGTTGATGGTTATACCATGGATGACATTCAGGCAGTTTATGCAGCCATCAAAGCAGTTCCATTTCAATTTCAAAGTTATATGTCCATTTCTAAATTTTATAAAGACTACGCGCTGCAAACTTTTGATAAGCAATTTTATTTGGAAGATTATGCAGATCGAATTGCAATTGTTGCGCTCTTTTTGGCACGTGGCAATACGGAAAAAGCGGTTGAATATGCACGTGAAATGATTGCACAAAACTATCAACCTGCAACACCAACTTTTCTCAATGCTGGAAGAAAAAGAGGTGGTGAACTTGTTAGCTGCTTTTTATTAGAAGTTGATGACACATTAAACTCTATTGGCTTTAACATTGAAACCAGTATGCAGCTTTCCAAAATTGGTGGCGGTGTTGCGCTAAATCTTTCCAAAATTCGTGGGCGTGGTGAAAGCATTCGGGATGTAAAAGGTGCAGCAAGTGGTGTAATGCCAGTTGTTAAGCTGCTTGAAGATACGTTTTCTTATGTGAATCAGCTTGGTCAAAGAAAAGGTGCTGGTGCGGCTTATTTACATATTTTTCATTGGGATATTGAAGAATTTCTTGATTGCAAAAAAATTAATTCCGATGAAAAAACAAGAATTCAAGGCTTGTCCATTGGTGTAATTTGTCCGCATAAATTTTTTGAGCTGGCAAAGCACAATCAAGATGTTTATGTATTTGCCCCTCACTCAGTTCAAAGGGTGTATGGCATGCCTTTAGATGAAATGAATATGCAAGAAATGTATGACGTGCTCATACAGGATACACGAATTTTAAAAAGAAAATGGATGAATGCTCGAGAGATTCTTGGAAAAATTGCAATGCTGCAGCTTGAATCTGGATATCCTTATATTGTTTATCATACCAATGCCAACAATCAACATCCATTAAAAAATTTGGGTTCGATTAAAATGAGCAATCTTTGTACGGAAATTTTTCAGCTTCAGGAAACGAGTATCATTCACGATTATGGACTTCCAGATGAAATTAAACGAGATATTTGTTGCAATCTTGGCTCTTTAAATATCGTTAACGTGATGGAAAACCAATCCATTCGAGAATCTGTTTATCGTGCAATGGACATGCTGACTGCTGTCAGTGATTTAAGTGATATTTCTAATGCGCCATCAATTTTCAAAGCCAATCAAGAGCTACATTCTGTTGGATTAGGTGTCATGAACTTACACGGATTTTTTGCGAAAAATAAAATTCGTTATGAGTCAGAAGAAGCAAAAGAATTTGCCAACTTGTTTTTTATGACAGTAAATTATCATTCTATCGAAAGAAGTATGCAGATTGCCATGGAGACGGGAAAATGCTTTCAAGGCTTTAGGCAATCAGATTACGGAACAGGGGTTTATTTTGATTTCTATACGGAAAAAAACATCTCCCCTACTTCTGAACAAATTACAGAACTGTTCAAAGAAATTTTTATTCCGTCAAAGGAAGATTGGATGAAACTAAAAGAACAGGTGATGAAGAATGGTCTATACCATGCATACCGGATGGCCATTGCTCCGACCGGATCCATTTCTTATTTACAAAATAGCACTTCTTCTGTGATGCCTATTACAAATGTGATTGAAACAAGAACATACGAAAATGCAATGACTTACTATCCGATGCCTTATTTAACAAAGGAAACTTATTGGTATTATGCAAAAACTGCCTATGATATGGATATGATGAAACTGATTGATTTGATTTCTGTTATTCAAAAACATGTCGATCAAGGCATTAGCTGTACATTATTTGTTCATAGTGATATTTCTACACGCGAACTGGCAAAATATTACATATATGCTGAGCATAAAGGACTCAAATCCCTTTATTATACAAGAACCAATAAGAAAAATATTGAAGAATGCCTAAGCTGTTCCGTATAATAGTCATAGTTAAAATATCTAACAAAACAGGCGAATCATTACTTGGAGGAAAAACGAATGACAAACAAACATTCTGCTGTCAACTGGAATGAAGAACAAGATCCTTATACACAAATGTTTTGGAAACAAAATATTATGCAGTTTTGGATTGATGAGGAAATTCCAGTTTCACAGGATAAAAATGTATGGATGGAGCTGGCAAAAAATGAGCAGGAAACTTATAAAAAAGTTCTGGCTGGTTTAACCTTGCTTGATACAAAACAAGGCGGTGAAGGAATGCCGCTTATTTCTCTGCATATCGAAAATCTGCAACAAAAAGCACTTTTAACCTTTATGGCGGGTATGGAACAAATTCATGCCAAATCATATAGTACCATTTTCACAACAATTGCCTCCAATGAAGAAATCCAAAAACTTTTTTTATGGACGGAGGAAAACGAATACTTACAAAAAAAGGCTGAAATGATCTCCAATCAATACATCAATCTTTGGCAGCCGAAGGTTTCAAAGGAAGTTTTATTTCAAGCCTTGGTTGCCTCCGTTTTTCTTGAATCTTTTTTATTTTACAGTGGCTTTTTTTATCCGCTTTTTTTGGCAGGTCAAGGCAAAATGACAAACAGTGGAGAAATTATTAACTTAATTATTCGAGATGAATCCATTCATGGCGTTTATGTTGGTTTGCTTGCGCAATCGATTTACCAATCTTTTTCTACAGAAAAGCAATCTGAAATGTTTGCTTGGACACAAGACTTTCTAGATGCACTGATGAAAAACGAAAAAAAATATACAAAGCAGCTTTATGATGCCATTGGTCTAACAGATGAGGTGAACGCATTTCTCATTTATAATGCCAATAAATCCATGATGAATCTCGGATTTGAACCAATTTATGATGCTGTTGAAATCAATCCGATTATTGAAAATGGGTTACAGACCAATACAAAAACACATGACTTTTTCTCGCAAAAGGGAAACGGTTATATAAAAGCCATTTATGTTGAGCCTTTACAGGATGAAGACTTTATTTTTTAAAACCAGATGAATTTGCATAAAAAAATCACATGATGGTAGTCTCTTTCTCTCTACCAATCATGTGATTTTTATTTGAAATAATACTTGTATTTTGAATAAATTCCCTTATCCAGTACATCTAATTTTTCATAGCCATGGGCTTATTTTCAGCTTGGAAAACAGCAATCAATTGAATAAATTTCTCCAAAATATTTTGTGAAGCCAAACGAAGCTGTTCAGAAGACGTGCTCGTTTTTGTGGTAATAAAGTTTTTCGCCTGCAAATGAAAATCCTTGTGAACTGCATCCATTGCCACAAATTCTGGAATATGCTTATATCTTTCACGATTGCTGTCATACCAACGCCCAAAATTACATTCATGATGATTGTTTACATTTGTGATCGTGTTGTATTCTTTAATTACTTTATGTAAAAAAATGGCATGATCAATTATTCTTGCCGCTAAAACAGAAACAATATGATCACACTCGATCAATTCAACTTTTTGATCTAATATTTGAAACAAATTCGTCGTTCCAGATTGATTGCTTTCTTGATTTTGAACGGAGTGGGTCAAATCATTGGAGAGAACTGCAAGGTGATCAATACTTTCAGACAATAAGTCAATCCCTTTATTATTTTCAGTCAATTGTTCTACACTTGTCTTCAAATGATTTGCATTTTCATTCATCGTTTCAGCAACTTCAGCGGTTCCCCCAATAAATTTCTCAACAGCCATTTCCAAATCTTTTATGGCTTCTTTTGTTGCAAGCGCTTCTCCACGAATATTATTTGAAACACCATTGACATTTACAATGGATTCCTTTGTCTGCTGAGAAAGCTTCCTTACTTCACCTGCAACTACTGCAAAGCCTTTTCCATTATCTCCTACTCTTGCTGCTTCAATTGCTGCATTTAAAGCCAATAAATTGGTCTGGTTGGCTACTGCTGTAATCTCGTTGCTAATTTGATCGATGGCTTCTACCTCTTGGTTTAATTGGTTTGAATTTGAAACCACATGCTCAAATGAAACGGTTAGATTCTCCTTTAAAAATTCCAACGCATGTAACCGTTTTAAATTATTTCGATTAGAATTATCCAAATTTTCCAAGTTTTCTTTTAAAATATGTGCAGAATCTGAAAGCGTTTCCGTAGAAGAAGAAATTTCTTCCATTAAATCTGATAATACTTTCGCACAATCATAATTTTTCAGTTTTGTTTCTAAATTAATCATTTGCATATGTACAAGACCAAATCTCATACAAGCTTTCTGTATATTTAGTTCATTTTTCATAAACTCAAGAAGCGATTTGCATTCTGCTTCACAATATGCAACCTCATCAACCTCTTTAGCTGCTGGCTTCTCTATTATTGTCTTTGATGTTGATGTTTGAGACCCTTTCAACCATTTGAACATATTCTTTCCCCCTAACCCTAATATGGACTTCTGCTCAGCTAAATTATCTATAATTATCTATTAATTTATAATAAATGAACCAAAAATCATAAATTTTTTAGAAAAATATAATGTTGATTTTATCCTTTATAATAAATCCTTATAAATTTTCATTTACACTTTTCAAATTCTCATATTTTAATACCTTTTATTCGCTTTAAACATTTTTATAGCAAAATAACCTTTATTTATATAATAATATTTTATTTTCAGACAATATTTTTTAAAAATAAACACAATATTTCTGCATAAATAAACCAGATAAAATTTTTCTGTCAAAAATGAGATATTATTTTTTCCATTGTTAGGCTATATGAACTTACCTGCATATCCCATCATAAATTTTACATTCAATGAAAAATGATATAAATTATTCATTGTTTTATAATAAATATTTTGAAAAATATACACCTTTATCAATAAAACAGGTTTGATTTATCTTGTTGCGTTTTTCATGTATAAATCAGAATAGAAAAATGAAATATATTCAACTCCCTTAATTAAAGATACAAAAAAGAGAATACTTATCGCTATTGGTGACATAGATCATGGTCTCTGGTAAAATTACGGGAGATGTCTTTTTGTGTGTATAGATCTACACTTTGCTACTTCCAATCAACCTTTTATTTTCATTCAACCAAAAGTTAGCCACATCTATTTCCATCTTTGAATTTTTCTTTTCTGGTACAACAGACTATATGTACTCATCGCATTGAACATACTTCAAACCACCACCCCAATAAACAGGAGGTTTGCGATCTGTTACTCAATCACTATGTGGTAGTATTCTTCACCATCCTCTTCATATGGCACAGCAAAAATCCGCTTTCCAATCATTCCTTGTAATTTTTGAATGTTTTCCAAGTCAACAGAACCGAACTCTTGATAACAAATTGAACCGCTTTTCTCATTCAACTGTTCATAAAAATCTGTGACAAATACACCAAATTCGTCCAACAAATTTTCAAAAGGAACTTGTGTGATATTGCAGGGCGATCCGTCTTTTTCTCCATATTCGTTTGGCTCTTGTTCAAATGTCAAAGATGTAACATAGACCTCACCCTCCCCATATGGATTTTTTGTTAAATAAATGTTATCCTCAATTTTTTGATATGCCAAAGCTGAATATTTTTCAGGCGTGTAACTTTTAAAATTTTTCATAATCTTATTGGTTCCTCCTTTTAAATTCCAATTCTTCCGTCTATCTGGTGTGATTTAAGTGTTGATTTTATTGAGTTTAAATGTTTCACCAGTACAAATTTGACAAAAACTTTTTATTTCATCCTCTTTTTATGATCATAAAAACAATTTATCCTTTTGCAGCATAGCACCAGCATTTTCTTTTTATCACTTTAGTTTTTTTTCCTTATAATTTTCCTTAATAAGATGACCACGTGTAACACCCAGCTGATGCGTTGCCTTCAGCTTCCTCCAAACTTGTGCTGCATCAATTTTACCGTCTATCATATCTGAATACAATTGGATCACTTGTTTTACATCCGCTTTTGTTTCTTCCAAAAATTCAATGCGAAAATATGTAACACCAGCCTGATGGAAAGAATGAAAAAATTCAGCTCCAGACTGCAAAATGGCATTGTATACTGTATTTCGACAACCTGTATCAACCCGAACCGGATGCTGCATACCCATGCGATCTTGTAAAGAAATTTGATGTTTCTCACAGGGCTTTCCACAGTTGGTAAAATCTGTTCCCTTACTCAAAAATGTGCAATAAACACAATGCTCCATATGAAACAGTGGCAAATGTTGATGCAATACAACCTCCACTTGTGCACTCGGACAATATTTCAGCATATGTAAAACCTGTTCCTCGTTCAAGTCAAAGCTGGCTGTAACACGTGTACAGCCCCGACGAAGTATAGCAGAAACCGCCTTATGATTCGCAAGATTCAGACTATAATCTCCAATCAATGGAAGGGTCGTTTCTGTTTGTAACAAATATTGCAAAGCACCTAAATTCCGCACCAAAATACCATCCGGAGACGCCTTTAAAATTCCTTTTAAAATTGCCTCTTCTTCTGGCATATAAATGCGTGGCGTTGCCAGATATATTTTCTTCTTATATTGACGTGCAATATGTACCGCGTTTAGATACTCATTTATCAGTTCAAAATCACAATACAGCATCGGTATATCCAATTGATAAGCTGCCTCTACTTGTTCTAAAGTACGACAGAGTGGGATAAGCTTTGGTAAATTGAGTGTACCTGTTTGATCAGTGATATTCGGATAAACAGCAACCTCCGAATTTACCTGATATATACGTGGGCGCATTCTCATTTCTATGAGAAGTTCTACAGCTTGTTTTCGCATTGCATTTAATTGTTTCACTGGAAGGATCATTTTTTCATGAGAATCAAATGTCACAGCCTCTAAAACAAAATTGGTATGCCCAAGTCTTGACCATTGTTGCGATAAATACGCTTCAGTCAATGGGTGCTGGATTGCTTTTTGCAATTCTGATTCTGAATCAATCCAAACACTCTCTTTGGTTTCAACATCTGTCCAAACCGACTGCAGCTTTGTCCCAATTTTTCCCTTTGCATGGACATGTAGTGGAAATTTATGGTATCCGCCTTCTTTTGCAAATGTTTGTTGCATCTGACGATCCAAATGTGGATCGTTTGTTTTCCAAATTTTTTGTCCTGGTTTAATTTTTTTCAAATTAATCTGTGTACGACCAGGAATGATTTCAATCCATCCGGTTTGTATTTCTCCATCTATTTTCTTACCTTTTTTTCGTAAATCAAAGACTCGACCGCCTTCTTCCTTTCGCTCTGGATGTCCACTGTCAAAAACAATGCCATCGCCACGCTTTAACGGATTTTCTAAATGACATAATATACCATCTTTTAATACCTTTTCGACCTTGCCCAAATACACACCACGATTTTTGGGATAGGTACCATCTAATAATTGTTTATGGTTTGTTCCATGCAAAAATCCATGTGTAAATCCGCGGCTAAAGCTTTGAGCCAATTCATTTTGAATCGCTTTTGTATAAACAAATGGTTTATTTTCAAAATATGCATCGATAGCATAGCGATATTTTCTAACCACATTTGCAACATATTCTGGTGACTTCATTCGTCCTTCAATTTTAAAGGCGTAAACTCCAGCCTCAATCAGTTCCGGAATCATATCAATGGCTGCCAAATCTTTAGGAGACAATACGTATGCAATATCTCCCATTCTCTTAACCTTCCCATCAACTACAAGGTCATAAGGTAGACGGCACGATTGTGCACATTCACCACGATTGGCACTTCTTCCGCCTAACATTTCTGAGGTTAAACATTGACCCGAATACGAAACACAAAGGGCACCATGTACAAAAACTTCAAGGGGTACTTCAGTCATACTTGAAATTTTTTGAATCTGACGCAAATTATTTTCTCGCCCTAGTACAGCAACCTCCATACGATACGGTGCCAAAAATTCAATAGCTTCTGCACTTGTCAAGGTCATTTGTGTTGAGCCATGAATCGGATAGTCTGGTGAAATTTCTCGAATTAACTCAAGCAATCCAATATCTTGAACAATTAAAGCATCTACACCAGCTGCAATACAATCCAATATAAGCCTTTTTGCATCCTCTAATTCATCTTCAAATATCAAAATATTCAAGGTCACATAACCACGCACACCATATTTATGTAAGTATGCCATGGTTTGGGGTAAGTCCTGAACAGTAAAATTTTCGGCACGGATCCTTGCATTAAATTGATCTACACCGAAATAAACTGCATCTGCTCCGTTGGCAACCGCCGCCTTTATGCAGGCAAAATTTCCGGCAGGTGCCAATAATTCAACCGATTTTCTTTTTGTTGTTCTCAAAATTCATTCCTCCGTCCAAGGACCTTTATCTGTGATAAGTAATTTTTTCCTTGTTTTTCATAATCATTCTTCATTTTACCATGCATTGATAAAATTCTCCATTTGTTGTCTGATGATCTTTTGGTTGATTCTAAAATCATTCATTGCAATTTCAACAATAACCGCTTATGATGAAAATAACAATTTGAGTAAAGAAAGGCGTGAAAAATCATGATAGAAATGGAGCAAACGATTTTTGAAGAATTGGATTATTTGTCTCGGGGCAACCAAACCATTAAAGCCATATTAGAAGCGGAGATAGAAGAAATTCTTGAACAAAACCGTGGAAAAAGCCGTGAAGAAATTTTGAAAGCTTTACAAATATACTTAGATGACATGCATGCGTATTTTGAAGCAGAACAAGATGAGTAAAGTCATTTCGATATAGAGCTTCCTAATTATATAAATGTGGACCAGACAAATGAACATTTATTTTTTCACCAGCATCAGAATATAGATAAAAACAGAAATTAACTTTATCCCTAAATAAAGTCATATCTTTATATCCAATCATCCACCAAATTTTTGTTTTCACATACTTTTTAAAATAACTCATTCGTGATATGAAGAAAAATACATCTGTATTCATCAGAATTTACTAGCATAGTCATATCAATTATTTATTTCTAAATTTTAAAATATAAATAATGTTTTAGATATATATCCACTTTGCAAACTCTAATGGTAAATTCAAAGTCATTGCTATGCAGATACTCTGTCGCTTTTCACTATGTCTGGGTTCACCAGGAATACAATAAGATTGTACAAACATTCTGTCTTATGAGTAATCAAGCTTGTATGAAAAGCGTCCTTTATTTAATAAAGCGTGCATAAGAAAACAAAAAACATTATACCAGCAGACACAAAATATTTTTTAGATACATAATAGTATAAATATATTTTGCAGAGGCTGGGACAAACCCCTCCTCAATAACTAAGAATGGATGAAGATTACAAAAGAAAATAGAAACAAAGTAAAATTGAACGCACACAATTTCACTTTGTTTGTTATTTAAAGCGAGTTATGTCCCAGCCTCTTTTTATGTTATCAAAAAAACAATAGTTTCACTTTATGGCTATTTCTGCAAATGTATACTTCCCTATATTATTTGCTTTTAGAAAAATAGATTTCCTTTAAATTGGGAGCAATTAAAAAAAACTAAAAGTGTTTCTTTCCATACCTTCGCCTAAGATTGTGCACAAGAGATGTATATCCATAGAGCGTATGGATTTATTATTTCCTTTTTTGCGAAAAGACACACGCATAAAACATACGACGTACAAAAAATGATCTTTAGAAACTATGAAAAAAGTATACGAAAATATTTAATGATAAAATCTGCATCTACTGTCTTTGCAATCACTTTGTTTATAAAAAGTATACTACTGAATTTTTGTCAAACACTTTTTCATTCTCTTATTCTGAGAGACTGTTATAAATATCATCTGTTACTGGTTCCAACCATTCATTCGAAGTGTTTTCTCCAGGTACTTCAACGGCCAGATGACTAAACCAGCAATTTGCCTTAGCCCCATGCCAATGCTTTACCCCGGCAGGAATGGTAACTACATCACCTGGTGTTAAACTTTGCGCTTGTTTTCCTTCTTCTTGATACCATCCTTCACCGTCTACACAAAGAAGAATCTGTCCACCGCCCTTTGAAGCATGATGGATATGCCAATAATTGCGGCATCCTGGTTCAAACGTTACATTCGCAATCAATATGGTTTCCTTTGGATTCGTTAAAGGCTTCAAATA
Source organism: Candidatus Harrysmithiimonas galli (assembly GCA_904373265.1). Lineage (GTDB taxonomy): Bacteria > Bacillota > Bacilli > CAJFEE01 > CAJFEE01 > Harrysmithiimonas > Harrysmithiimonas galli. Next base: position 62,308 of record CAJFEE010000005.1, read on the forward strand.
GCTGTTCCCTACAAAATACTGTGAAAAATTCACATTCAACTCACCCTGACCAAAGAACCCTCCATGTTCTTCCCTGCTACATTCATCGATATAAACTTCTTTTGCTATACGAAACGCTGCCCATGCATTCGGCCAGCCTGCATAAAACGCCAGATGAGTTAGAATTTCGGCCATTTCTGTTCGAGTAACACCATTTTTTTTGGCGGTTTCTAAATGATATTGCAAAGAATGGTCAACAATTCCCTTGCTGATCAGTGCTGTAATTGTCACAATGGATCTGGTCTTTAAAGATAGCATATCTTCTCTTGACCAAACTTCACCAAATAATACATCATCATTCAATTCTGCAAATTTGGGTGCAAAATCGCATAAATTGTCTCTTCCGGCTGTCTGTTTTCCCATATTTTCTCTACCTCCATAATTTTATTTGGGACGTGCTTTTTAGTATAAAGAAAAAACAACTTTGGTACAAGAAAAACCATTATTTTTTATGCAATCACATACTTTATGAGATCCATTTCTAACATTCGTGTTTTATAAAAAATATTTATTTCGCTATCCCAAATTTATACATACAAAAAGCAATGGATAAATATCAAGTCACTTAAGCTATATTTTATAAATTCTTTTACTTTTAACAATAGGTTATTCATCGCTTGGTGTAAACATAATTTGTGTACGCTCTGTTAAATTTCCGTTTTGCACTTGGATTTTTCCAATCACTTCAAAACCGATTTTTGCCCGACCAATTTGAAAGGAAAATTCAGCAATCCCATCGCCATTGGTCTTTGTTGTATAAACTGTTTCTTTAGAAGCAAAAAATAAAGTCAAAGTAACATTTGCATTTGAGATGGGCTGTTTTTTTTCGTCAATTACTGTAACAGTAACCGTTTCATTTTCATTTTGCTTTGGTGATGAATTGCTGATTTTCGCATTGATGTATAACTGTGATGTTGCAGCACTTACATCCTCCGTTTTCATATCAGAATTTGAAGTTGCATCTTCAACTTTATGATCTGACTCATTTGATATATCTGAACTAAGCGATTGATCATCTGCACTGGCTATTTTTCCAGCTGTTTTCTGGTTCACTGTGTAAACACCTGTCTGGATATCTGTGCTTACTACAATATTGCCAAGCTCGTCATTGCGGTAAATTTCTGTTCCAGATTGCTCCAATCGCTTTAAGGTTCCCTCATGTGGATGACCATATGAATTATCCTTACCCGATTGAATGATGCCAATTTTTGGTGTAACTGCTTGCAGAAATTTGGTGCTGGATGTACCATCTGAACCATGATGTGGTACAAGTAGTACATCAACATCCAGATTTTCATGACTGTCTAATAGAAGTTGCTCGGCTTCTCCTTCAATATCTCCAGTCAATAAAAACGAAGCTTTTCCACAAGCTGTTTTTACAACAACACTCATTTCATTAGAATCTTTGCTCATTTGTATCGGTGCTAGCATTTCGATTTCACAAGATGAATCTATATCCAACGTAACACCAGCTTTTGCAGATTGAACAACCAGCCCTTTCGCTTTGGATGAAGCGAGTACACTTTTAAATGTGTCGGTCGTTACAGAAATGGGCGGCATATAAAAACTTTTGACATCAAACGCATCAATAACCGCATCAATTCCGCCAATATGATCTGCATCTGGATGTGTACCAATTAGCACATCAATTTCTGTAACCCCTAAATTGGTTAAATAATCGACCATTCGTTGTTCATCATCATTGTTTCCACCATCAACCACCATCACCCGTCCGGCTGGTGTCAAAATAACCTGTGCTTGCCCCTGACCAACATCAACAAAATGAACTTCCATTTGTCCGGACAAATTCATTTGCTCAGAATTTAAGTTTTGTGTTTTGGTTGCTGAACAGCCCAATGCCATAAGCAGTATGATTCCAATCCCGATCATTCCGATTTTTTTTCTCATATAAATCCCTCTTTTTCCCTAAAAATATTCTGTATATGTAAGAAAAAGACGAAAAACTGCCCATTCTTTTCGCCTTTCCAAAATTTATTCACAATATGTTTGTTCCTCTTTCATTAAAATTCGTCTGGCAATCTGCACACCACATGCACTGGCCTGTGCCAAACCGCGTGTCACACCAGCCCCATCGCCACCAGCAAACAAATTTTGAATTTTGGTTTCAAAATATGAATCCAAAGCTGGTCGCGCAGAATAAAATTTTGCCTCCACCCCATAAAACAATGTATGTTCTGAAGCAATCCCAGGCGTAACATGATCCAGTGCCTCAGTCATTTCAATAATACTTTTCATTGTGTTATAAGGTAGAACCAACCCTAAATCACCTGGAACCGCTTCTTTTAAAGTTGGTTCGATAAATCCTTCCTGAATTCTTCGTGGTGTAGATCTTCTTCCCTTTAAAATATCTCCATACTTTTGAACCAAAATAGACCCATCTGCAAGCTGATTGGCCAACCGAGAAATCTCAATCGCAAATTCATTTGGCTGCTCAAACGGCTCAGCAAATTGATGTGAAACAAGCAAAGCAAAATTGGTATTTGAGCTGCCAAGTTTTGGATCCTGATACGCATGGCCGTTTGCAAGCATCACACCAGAATGATTTTCAATGACAACATGTCCAGAAGGGTTTGAGCAAAATGTTCGAACGGTCGTACCGACTGAAGTTCGATAAATAAATTTCCCTTCATATAAATGTCTGTTAATCTCATCCATTACAATATTGGAGCACTCTACACGTACACCAATATCCACTTGGTTATTATGCATTTTTAAATGTTTCGCTTCCAATACCTTTCCAAGCCAAGTCGAACCATCACGTCCTGGTGCTGCTACAACATAATTGGTAAAAAATACCTCACCTTTTTTTGTTTGAATCCCAGTAACCCTTTTATTTTCAACCAAAATATCCTCAATTTCTGTTGAAAAAAGCATTGTAACTTTATCTTTTAAATACTCATAAATACTTTTTAAAATTTCTAAATTATGTTCAGTTCCCAAGTGTCTGACCTTTGAACGAAGCAGCTTTAAACCACTTCCATAAGCACGACGCTCAATTTCAAAAACTTTTGGTGTCAATGGATCAGTAATATTTGTCGTTGCACCGTGCTGCAAATTGATTTTATCAACATATAAAATTAGATCCAATACAGCTTGCCCTGATAAATAATCGGTCATCCACCCACCAAATTCAGTTGTAATATTAAATTTTCCATCCGAATAGGCACCGGCACCACCAAAACCATTTGTAATGCTGCAAGCTGGTAAACAACCAGCATAATCTTTTCTTTTGGTTGGTGGCGGACACTTCTCAAGTTTTTTTTGCAAAATCGGACATTTACGTGTATAAATATCTCGTCCTTTATCGACAAGTAAAACTTTTAATTGATTATTTTTTTTGGTTAATTCATAGGCGGTAAAAATTCCAGCAGGTCCCGCACCGATAATAATAACATCAAATTTATTCATTTCATCTCTCCTATATCCACTGGATCATGAAGCCCGTTCATACTATAACAGAGGGCTCAAATACTGTCAATGAATGAAAAAAGGTATTTTATTCTATTTATAATTATACACTTTCATTTATGTACCAACCATTTTTCCTTTTCAAACTCCAGAAACTACCCATGTATCAATCAAAGAACTTGGAGAAAAAAATGTGTAAAAAATTACTTGCCTGTTTTCGTTTAATGCATAGTCAAAAAATAAGCTTTTATATTTTAAAAATACCATATGCAGTTGAGCACAAAATTTCTAAAAATTTTAGGCAAAAATCAAAAATGATTGCTTTCTTTAAAAAAATTTACATCTACTGCAAAAACCGGTAGATGCTGTGATCATATGAAAACTTCAAAAAAACCAGTTTTAATTAAGCTTTTTTGGTAAAACACTGTTGTCATAATTTTTTGGAATCTGTGATAAAATAACCATTTTTGTCCTAAGAAAACAATTCATCAATGGGCTGCATCTTAAAAACTATAGACTCCAGCAAGAAACAACACCATATCATAAACCTATCTTCCCTTAGAAACTAAACTATAGCAATTTTTAGGTGGAATCCTTATGCACATATAAATATGATTCTTACCTGTTCTAGCTTCAATACTTTTAAATCTTTTTTCGCATAGTGTACATAGAATCTCACTATATTTTTTATTTTTCCATAAATCATTTGTCTTCTATATTTTGGTGTAAATATAATAGGATACTTGCCATTGCATATTATATATAGTAAATCATTCTTATCTTTTGACATTCAAAATTTATCGGATATTTAAAAATCGGATCATAAGCCATTATACTTAACATCTGGGAAAAATGGTTTTATTTATACCACTATAAGCTTTCTTTTACTCTAGATCTCGTCTAGGACTTTCTTTATCATAATAAAAAGACCGACGTTCTCACGTCAGTCTTTGACTCCCCGTTTAGATACTTTTAGTACAGCCAAGCTGCACCAATGATAATCAATAAGATAAATAAAACAACAATTAAGGCAAATCCGGCTCCAATGCCGCCAAATCTTCCGCCGCAATTTCCTCCGTAACCGCCAAATCCACTGCCGCAAGGTGCATAGCAAGGACTCGCACAACCACCATAACCACCGTATCCGTACATATTTTTACACTCCCTTTCAATAAACTTACAACATATCATATGTCTAAAACCAAATAGCGGCGTGTGTAAACGCCTATTTTTCTTGGATTTCTTCTACTTTACAGTAGATTGTTTGATGAAATGGAATATACTTGAATGGACTGATGAACCCATGTTTGAATCAAATTTCGAACTTGTTTTTTTCCGACCCATTCAATCTTTGCTCCGTCTTCTTTTGGATAATTTTGAATATATAACGCTACAGGTGTATCCAATACGATCGGCAGCTTTTTATTTCCCGGATAAAAACAAAGAACTTCATAGACTGGATTTCGATGATATGTAGCTCTTCCCTTATCATTGCAAGATACATAAATAATTGATCGGTATTTTTTCAATTGTTCCATAACTTTTGTTTTGGATTTTTTTTGGTAAATATTATAAATCGGACTATATTTTACCTCAATCATTAATGTTGAAAAAAATTTTTTCCTCTTTCCTTCCAAAAAAAACAAATCCAATCGAATATCTGGTTTTCTTTTTTCAATTAAACTAAATAACCCTTCTGTTTTTGGAAAATCTTCTTGTGTAAATGTCGGAATCACTGCATTGTAAATCAATTCTATACGAATTTGCTTTTTTTCAAATCCAAGATTAGCCACCTCATTTTGCAGTGCTTCTGCAAATAAATGCCGATTTTCTTTTTCGTATGTTGAATCTGGCTGATACCCCAATTCAACAAGAATTTGTATTAGAAAAAAGTAGCAATAGTACTCATATAATAAGTAAGTCGGTTTAAAAATCTTTTTTTTATATGATGGGTAACATTCAGAAAAAAGTGGCAAATAAGCTTTGTTCATTTCTGTTTTTGTCAATGTTCTTGGTTCCATTTGATTTATGAAAAAAAATTGATGTTGTAGCTGTAGCATTTTCCGCCTTAAATCGGTTTGGATTTCTTGCCAGTTTTGTTGATTGACTGCAAAGAGATACTGATCCGCTTGTAAAAAAATATAAACAAGCCGTTCCAATTCTTTTTGCTCCAAAAAAACATAAGGATGGACTGTTTTCAAATAAAGTCGGTTCGCTTGTAAAGAAATTCGTATGCATAAATTACGATATGCTTCATAGACACTTTGTTTCTCTCTTTTTTCTTCCATATCTTCTCGAAAAAATTGAATATATGATAAATCAGCAATTTCACCTTGGATCAATTCATGCATATAAAACAGTTGCCGCATCGTTAAATTTTTGGGTACAACCTGAAATGCCGCCCAATAAAAACGATTTTGATAAGTCACACGAAGCATATACAAGCCACAGCTCCATGGATATCCTTCCTCAGAATGATTTTGTTCATAAATACAAATATGATTCATCTCTTGTGTCAATAAATATACACGTTCTGTATCATATGCGTCATTTTGAAAAACATCCCATGATAAATACAGCTTTTCTTCTGAATCAATTTTTAGATCTATATAAATTGCTCGAAATTCCTCCAGTTCATAAATAAAATCAGCAAAATTCGATGCATCTTCTGCCAAATGGGAAATGCCAATTTTCTTTGCCTTTTCTCCTTGACCAACTGTTAACCATAAAGAAAAAGGAAGGATTTTCCCACTCGCTGTTTGCGTGCCTTCAGTAAAAAAATCCTTCATCCTCAAAACTCCTTACTTTTTCTTTGATTTTGTCAACACTCCATGAAAAATCAGAAATTTTCTGTCCATAATCACTTTCTAAAAGTTGAATCAATTCCCCCTTTATCCATTTTTGCCCTTGCATTGTACCAAGCAGTTTTTGAAATGATGGATGAACACCAGACAGTTTCTGAACGATGTGCATATACAAAATACGATCTAACCATTTTTCACGTGGCATTATCTCATGTGCAAGCTGAGAAAACATACCGTTTACCATAATTTCTGCCATTTGCATCAGCGTCTGGCTACTAATTTTATATTTTGTCAATCCATCGCAAAACAATAAATTAACAGAATCAAAAAATTGCAGCTCATTTTTGGTAAAAAAACTATAGGGATCAACCGTTTTTTTCCATTTATGATAACTCATGCGATGAACCAGTACCGATTCAACTTCTGCCATATATTCGCTACTAATTTTCTCTTCAATTTGCACAAATGAATTTGGGCTGCTCAATTCTGCCACACGCATTTCATTGAAACAAGCAGAAGTCAGCGGATATCCAATCTCTGAATCAAGCAAAGTACCAATAAAAATAATATTATCTCCAATTGGCAAATCTTCTAAAAAAGTTCCAAATTGATGAAGGGGATTTTTATAACGTAGAATTTTTTCAGATTTGTCCCGCTGTAAAATACTTAAAAATTGCTGTAAATAATATTCTGGTCGAGCCAAATTTAAGTTTTCAACCACACATAAAAACAGTTGATCCGAATGTTCATTTGCCCGAGCCAAAAATGTCATCAAATTCGGATACTGATAAAATACAAATTCATGTGCTGGAATTTGCTCCAACAACAAATCATACATATTGCCCCAACTGTTTTTTGGATACAAATAAAATAGATTTTCACTTGAATAAATTCCTAAAGCATGTGCGTATGCTGTACAAAGTTTCCGGTGAGTATAGCTGTCTCTTCCTTTCAGTAAAGTAAACGGACCACTTTTGACAGCTGCATGAAAATATAATAAATCAGCATCTGAAATATCAATGGATTCCGCTTTCAAATCACTTTGTAATCGTTCAAAAAATAATGCCTCAGATTTCTGATCCTCTGTCTGATACAAAACAAGAGCATCCGGCTCCTTATGTATGTTCTCCTTTTTTATGGTTTCATCAGATTCATATAATAAAAATCCAGCTTCAAATTGTATAACCGCAACTTGATCATTCTTAAATAAAATTTGCTGAATCTGATCCTCAATTGGCAAATGAATAACAAAATCCTGTTGGACAGCATAAATTCGATTTCCTGCATAAAATACAGCTGGTACTCCAAAAATAGCTGGATAAGCTGGGAATACATATTCTTCTAAACGTTCAACAAATGGTGCAGTTTGTAAAGCTGAATTTAAATATTTACCAACCGGAAAAACGTAGGTATCTTCATGAAAATCAAAAGAAAGAATTTCAAGAATTTTTATTTCAAGAATATCTCGGACAAATTTAAATTGATACAACACAAATTGTTCATTCAATATGTCATATGCATATGTATTTCCTTTTTGATAGCCAGATAGTTTTTCGCTATTTTGCTGCTTTTTGACACCACAGGGAAAGATAGCGGAATTGGAAAAAATTTTTTGAAGAGATTCAGGAAAAATAGTTGTATTCTGAATAAATAAAAATGGTATATTTTTTGTATAACCATAATTCGCCTTCCAATTATCATCATTAACTGTATTTTTATCTATACACACAAATTTTCCTAAAAAAATCATTTGCTGCAAGGCCTTTTTTCCTTCTGCTGTAAAAAAATCTACAAGCTTCATATATCAACGCCTTCCTTACATATTTTAATTCATCCACTTATTTTATACTTATGTTTAACAGAAGGAAAATATCCATAATTAATATAAGAGCAAGCCTTGTTTTACAAGACATCTGATGATTCCTAAAATTAAGAAGAATTTTTTATATTTATAAATGATATTTATATAAAATTATGTTTATTTATTAATGCGTAATTGTAAAAAATCATATTGTTTCTTTTTGGGGTCTCTTTTTCAGTAAATACTTGCCTATTTTTGCAGCACCTTTTGAGCATGTTTCTATTTCATTCGCATTTATTTTGACATATATAAAATACGTTCTTTATAAGCATAAACCACAAATCCACAATCTTTTTTCAAATAGGTAAAAGGAGATGTATCGCATTTTTATCAAAAATAAAAAAGTGAAGACTTCTGGATGAAAACCGAATTCTAAAACCTTAAACAAACTGTATTTGTTTTAATTGATTGAATAAATATTATTTGAAATAAAAAGTGTCATATATCAAACAAAAATTGACAATTTCTTACAATGTATTGAAATATAAAAAAGACTATAGACAATTTCAAATTTCTTTGCATGGTTGTCTACAGTCTAAAATCAGACAGCTATCCGATTTTCTTTCGTCTTTATAACAATACTTTGCTCAAAAATGCTTTGGCACGTTCATTTTGTGGATGTTCAAAAAAAACATTGGGCACATTTTCTTCCATAATAATACCTTCATCCATAAAAATCACTCGATCTGCAACTTCTCTTGCAAATCCCATCTCATGTGTGACAATCATCATTGTCATACCCTCTTCAGCAAGATTTTTCATAACAGCCAATACTTCACCAACCATTTCAGGATCTAGTGCCGAGGTTGGCTCATCAAACAACATAACCTTCGGTTCCATTGCAAGTGCACGCGCAATTGCTACACGTTGCTTTTGACCCCCAGACAGACTGCTTGGATATACATCTTTTTTCTCTGCCAATCCAACCTTTTCTAAAAGTGCAATCGCTTTGGATTCAGCTTCTTTTTTGGATTGTTTCAACACTTGAATTGGTGCCAATGTAATATTGTCAATAACTGTACGATGTGGAAACAGATGAAAATGCTGAAACACCATACCGACTTTTTTTCGAAGTTCATTTAGCTCTTTACTTTTAGGTGAAACAGTAATTCCACATACCTCAATTTCACCTTGATGAAAATGCTCTAATGCATTAACACAACGTAACAAGGTCGATTTACCAGATCCTGATGGTCCAATGACAACAACAACTTCTTGTGGATGAACATGTAGATTGATCCCTTTTAGCACTTCATTTTTTCCAAATTTCTTATGGATGTTTTTGATCTTAATCATCTATTTTCAACCTCTTTTCCACCTTATCCACAATTACCGTAAGCGTCATACAGATAACAAAATAGATAAATGCAGCAGAAAGTAAACCCTCCCAAGGTCTCGAATAATGCCCCATCGGTGCGCGACCATAATATAACAATTCGTGTGCAGCAATAACCGATGCTAAAGACGAATCTTTAATTAAGGTAATAAATTCATTTCCCAATGGTGGAATCATACGCTTAATAGCTTGTGGCAAAACAACAAAGCGCATAGCCTGAATTTGGTTCATCCCAAGAGACCGTGCCGCTTCTGTTTGTCCTCGATCAATGGATTGAATACCAGCACGGAAAATTTCTGCCATATAGGCACCAGAGTTTAAAGTTAGCGTCACAATCGCAGAAATTACCGCATTGGGTGTACTCATAATTAAAGGCATAACCCCAAAATGAATAAGCAACAATTGTACGAGCATTGGCGTACATCGAAAAAAATTTACGTACAAAGAGAATGGGAAACGAAGCCAGCCATTTTTAATCATACGCCCGAAAGCTATAAGCAGTCCCCAAATTGATCCGAAAATTACGCCAAGCAAGGAAATCAGCAATGTCAACTTCATTCCATCTATAAATAGCGGCAAATATTCTATAACAATATCCCAACGAAAATCCATGTGTTGCCTCCTTTATAAGCCCTGGTGCTCATTATACGATTATTATTCATTCATATAATCTAAATTTGGCTCTTCTCCAACCCATGCCTGATAAATTTCTGCATATTTTCCATTATCAACAATGGTTTTTAAAGCATTGTTGATCATTTCTTGATGCGGACTGTTTTTTTGCAAACAAACCCCATAGTATTCTGCTTCAAAATTTGTTCTATCCTCAACAACTTTTAAATTATCATTGGGATTGTTTTTAATATGGTAGTATGCAACCAATTCATCACAGATCACGACATCCACTTCATTATTTTTCAAACCTAAAATGGCCAACGGATTGTCCTCATAACGTTTGATATTTTTGGCATTTTCTCCGAAGATGGCTTCAGCAGCAAATTGGCTAGTTGAGCCAGATAACACACCGATGTTCATATCCGCAGTTAAATCAGTAGCAGAAGTAATCGTAGAATCCTTCGGTACCAAAATGACAACATAGTTTTCAAAATATGGTTTTGAGAAAGTATAGCTTTCTTCACGCTTTGGTGTAATGGTTACAGAAGACATAACACCATCAACAGACTGATTGTCAAGCTCAATAAATTGTGCTTCCCAACCCATGTCTTTAATATTCACGTTAAATCCACCAGCTTCTGCCATTGCATTTAATAGATCTATTTCAAAACCAACAATTTCACCTTTGTCCAAATATTCAAAAGGTGCGTATCCAGGATTTGTATTGAAAGTAAGTGTAACCGTTTCCTTCTGGGAATCGTTACCCTCATTTCCGTTATTGCTTTGTACTGAGCCATCGTTTGAATTACTACATCCAACAAAAATAAACAATGCGGCAAAAATGCTTAATAGCCCTATCATTTGCTTTTTCATCTTTTTCTCTCCTATTCTAAAATAAAATGATACCTAGTGATTATAATCCAATTTCTAGAAATCTACAAGTCTTATTCTTCACAAAAATGGATATTTATACATTTTTACAACTGAAAATCCATTAAAATGCATGTAGTTTCTATTGAAATAAAGATTTGTAATGTATATTTCTAAGTATAATTTTAAGGATGATGGAAATTGTATGGAAACCAAACCCTTTAAAAACGAAAAAACTATGTTTTCATGTGCCACATTCCATTTTACAGTCTAAAAGAAAATTATCATCAATTTTAATAATTAATAAAATATTTAATTTATATTATTATGTTTTATTTTAGAACTTTATAGTTTAAAATGATATTTATATTTCATTATAATATAAAAACTAAGAAAAAACTATGTAATATTTCATACTTCTCTCTCCTATTATATTTTTATTATCTACTCCATAAATTTACTTTAACACAAATTCAAATGTAAAGTAATCACCACACGGATTTTATCCTTATGAAATCACATGATCGTTAAAAAGAATATGCATTTCCAATTATGGCATCGTTCCAGTACACTTTGGAATATACTTACAAAAAGGCTCCTTCGCAAACAGATTGCCTTCAATTCCGTATGCACGAGCATGACAACCAGAACATACATTCATATATTCACAAATACCACATTTGCCTTCCAAGTTTGTATGGTCACGCAATTTTAAAAACAAGTCAGATTCATACCAAATTTTTTTCAGTGAGGTTTTAAGTACATTTCCAGCTACAACTGGTACATAGCCACATGGTTGAATATTTCCTTTATGTAAAATAAAATGAACACCGGTACCTACCAAACATCCTTTGGTCATTGTGGTCATGCCATGCGTTTTAGGCGTGATGGTTTCACCATATTCCCGCGCTTTTTGACGCATAATGCGATAATAATGTGGCGCACAGGTTGCTCGAATTTCAAATTTTTCTTCACGTGAACGATCGTAAAACCATGCAAGCACTTCCTCATATTTATCCGCATTTAGCATATTGTTTTCTGCAATTTGAATGCCACATCCCACTGGAACAAGCATAAACAAGTGCAAAGCATCAACATTCATTCGCTTGCATAATGCAATCAATTCCTCAATATATGTTACATTATGTATTGTAATGGTCATATTAAATTGTACTTCTAGTCCCTCTGCTTTTACACAGCGTGCACCATTTAAAGCTGCATCAAACGCGCCATTCAGTCCGCGGAATTGGTCATGAATATTCGCATTTGGACCATCAACACTGATGGCAACTCGACGAATTCCAACTTCCTTAATCCGCTTGGCACACTCCTCATTAATTAAAGTTCCATTTGAAGCCATTGCTGTAATAATATCTTTGTCGTGTGCATATTGTGCAATTTCAAAGAAATTTGGGCGATACAAAGGCTCTCCACCTATCAAAATTAAAATCGGACTAACAAAATCCACAATTTGATCAATAACTTCAAAAGCTTGCTCTGTAGTTAATTCATCTGGACTTCTTTCAAGTTTTGCTGTAGTACGGCAATGGATACAGTTCAAATTACATCCTTGTGTCAATTCCCAGAACATAATGCGTGGTGTCCCATTTTTTCCCATCAAATTTCCTAGTGGCTGTCTTCTTGCTGCATATGTATGCATCATCCTTCATCCAAATCCAATACAAAACCAGCTCTTCACAAATTATATGGTAAATTTTATCTTTTTTTGATGATAACTTTTACATTCGCGTGAACAAATTTTGAACAATATAAAGGATTTTTGATTCTTTTTAAAGCCAAACAAAGCTTTTCATATTATAATAGAGAAGTAGGAAAAAGATAAATGGAGAGGAACAATCTATGAAGAAACTTCTACTAAAAGCAATTATACTTTCAGCAGTGACTTCATCTGTTGTTTTAACTGGCATCTATACCGTAATAGACAAAAGTCCAATTTTACATATATTGGCTGATACGACAAATACAGGTGAGCAGGTTGCTTTTTCTGATTTATATCATAATTTTCGAAAAGCAAAGCATACTGTTCAATTAGATGTCCCAACCATCAAACAATTTCCCGAGCTGCCACGTGGCTGTGAAGTGACAGCGTTGGCAATGCTATTAAATGCACAAGGATATCAGACAACAAAAATGGAGCTCGCCAAAAAAATTCGGAAAGATCCAACTCCCTACCAAGAAAAAAACGGAAGCATTTATTTTGGAAATCCGCACAATGGTTTTGTTGGTAGCATTTATAACCGCAGCAAACCTGGGCTCGGTGTATATGTAGAGCCAATTATTGACTTGGCCTATGAATATGCCGGAACCAATGTAATCAATTTAACTAAGCAAAAAGAGCTAGAGCTTATGTTTGCATTATCTGAAGGCACACCCGTTTGGATTATTACCAATACGACATACAAAAAGCTTCCAGCATCTGCCTTTGAAACTTGGGAAACACCGCAAGGAAAAATCAAAATTACATATAAAGAACATTCGGTTGTAATTACCGGCTATGATAACGACTATTATTATTTCAACGATCCACTGGATGGAAAGCAAAAAAAAGCAGCGAAAGATTCTTTCATTGAGGCATGGGAACAGATGGGTGCTCAAGCCATTACCATCTTACCAAAAAACTCATAGTGAACATCAAAAGAGATAGAACAAAAACATAAAAAATAAAGAATGGGTTATTTCTTTACCGTTTATCCATCGGTTCCTCTACGACCACTGTCTTACTTTATAGGATACAAAGCTAAGAGCTCGAACATCCTAAAATATGTAATTTCAAACAAAATATGTTTACAATTATGTCGTTCAAGGTTCTTATAAAGACAACCCATTTCTGCAATTATTTTTTAAAAATTATTTTATACAGTTCCTTGTGGTTTATTTCTTTTCATGAGTAGCAAATCAAATATAAAATGCTCATAAACACCATTACCCGTCCAAACCAGTAATTTCTCTGTAAACTTGTATATTATCGATTCAAACTTTAAAGGATTTCCAAAACCAATTCCTTTTTGTATCACTTTGCTTGCAGAATTCAAATGAAATAGGAAAAGTAAGAACAGAACCACCATCACAAAATCATCTATAAAATGTTTTACCTTGCTTTTAATAATCTCAACCTACATTTAGAGCCATACCATTTCATCTGAGAGGCTTCCTTAAAGTATGGATGACACAAAATACCACAATATAGCGGTCTGAATCATGTTTTAAGACAAAAAAGGCGATATGTTTCCCTTCTTTTAGGGATTACATATCGCCTTTTTTGTAGAGGCTTCTAAAGGAGACAAGCCCCCATTTGGCACACGATTTTGTAAAGCAAAGTGTAGCATGTTATACACTTGTTGGCATTGCTATAAAAATGCCTTTACTGTAAAAGAGAAAAAAAGCTATGCTTGTAAAGAGCATAAAGCTGCAAGCATAGGACTGGTTCGTCAACATACAAGGATATGTATATGAAAATCCACGTTTAGCTCGTCCTTGTGGGCAAAATGGAGCTATTGACAAAAGTCTAACCTGAAAGCTTGCTGATATAATAAAATAAAAGAAAATACGAAGGGATGGGGCTATGATGGTACAAACTCAGCATAAAACGAATGAAATTCCATCTGATCACAGTTTAAGGAATGCATACCAGAAAACCATTTGTTTGGCAAAATAGATCAACTGATGATTTCTTTTTCATGTATCAGGAATTATCCGACTGCTACTGTCTAAATAACAGACGTTCTTTTATTGACCCGAAATTGTATTGATAAAATACCTGCTGATCGAATTTCTCTATTCTATCACATTTTCAAGAGTGTAGAAATAACCTGCTTTCCAACTGGATTTCTTATTTTTCAGATTACATACAAGCAAGCAAAAAAAGTCCACACTTAAAACAGTTCATCGATGGACAATCGCTTGAAAATTGCATGACCGTTAAATAACCTGCTTAACCAACCACAATTTCCTTCTTTTTTTTCTGTAAACTCTCAAGCGGATAAACATTTTCTATATAAATTTGATGCCATAGCATAAATATTAGCACAGTCCAAATTTTGCGGCTGTTATCTGTTTTATTGGCAACATGATCTGCCAATAAATCCAGTACATAATGTTTATTGATTAAATAATCAACTTGACTTTCATGAATCAATTGTACAACCCAGTCATGTAGCTCATTTTTTAGCCAATGACGAATCGGAACCGGAAATCCAAGCTTTTTTCGATCCAGTACATGATCTGGAACAATGCCGCGTACAGCTTCTCGTAAAATTGCTTTTGTTGTTCCGCCAGTAATTTTATATTGGGTTGGAATTTTTGTTGCCACACGAAAAACTTCCTTATCCAAAAAAGGCACACGGAGCTCCAACGAATTTGCCATCGTCATTTTATCGGCTTTCACTAGGATATCACCACGTAGCCATGTGTACATATCAATAAACTGCATTTTCGCCACATCATCATAATCTTTAATTTGCTCATATAAAGACTGTGTGATGCTTGTATATGGCCATTTATCATTATAAAGCTGAATAAACTGCTGTTTTTCTTCCTCAGTAAAAATTTTTGCATTGCCATAATATCTTTGTTCAATTGGAGTTGCTACACGCTCCAAATAGCTTTTTCCTTTCACGCCTTGTGGAATCAATGTACTTGCACCTTTTAATACAGCCTTAAATGGTTTAGGCAAAAGGCTAAATGGTTGAAGTGAAAAAGGTTCATGATAAATATTATAGCCACCAAATAATTCATCAGCACCTTCACCAGAAAGGACAACGGTTACATATTGGGCAGCTTTTTGTGCAACAAAATATAATGGAATGGCTGCTGGATCTGCCATCGGATCATCCATATGCCAAATAATTTTGGGAAGTTCAGCAGCAAACTGCTCTGGTGTAACCCACACATCTATATTCTCAATACCTAGCTTTTCTGCTGTTTCCTTGGCTACATCTACCTCGCTGAATCCTTCCTGCTCGAATCCTACACTAAAAGTTTTGATTCCAGGATGATATTCCTTTGCAATAGATGCAATAATGGATGAATCAATTCCACCAGACAAAAAAGAACCCACAGGCACATCACTTCGCATGTGAACTTTAACTGAATCATACAATACCTCACGAATTTCTTGAATCAGCGCTTGTTTCTCTATATTTACTGGCTGAAACTTCGGTCTCCAATAAGTTTGGATTTGCATATCTTTACCATGCTCTTTTGTAAAATAATGACCTGGTTCCAATTTGAAAATATTTTGACTCATTGTTGCAGGTTCAGGTACATACTGATAAGTAAAATAATGCTGAATACTTTCTGAATCTACTTGTTCCTTTTCAAGTGCAAAAACAATACTTTTCTTTTCTGAAGCAAAATACAGACCTTCCTCGTTTGCACAGTAAAAAAACGGCTTGATACCAAAATAATCTCTTGCCCCAAAAACCTTTTTCGTTTCTTTATCCCAAATTACAAAGGAAAACATTCCACGTAAATCTTTTACAGCTTCTTCCTTTTTCTTAGCATATAGCGCAAGAATCACCTCTGTATCTGACTCTGTTTGAAATGTCATACCTTCTGCAATTAACTCAGCACGTAATTCAACATAATTATAAATTTCCCCATTAAAAATAATAATATAACGGTCTTTTTCATACATCAGTGGCTGATGACCAGATTCCAAATCGATAATACTTAAGCGACGAAAACCCATTTGAATCCATTCGTCTGCATAGAAACCTTCATCATCTGGACCACGATGAAAAATCAAATCATTCATATATTGAAACCGTGTATTTTCTTCTTCGGTTGGTATATGCTTTTCCTTATGCAAAAAGCCAATAAATCCACACATAGTCTTTCTCCTTTATTTCTGATTTCCTCTGACAAATTTATATTTTACCATAAATCCAAAGTCGATGTACGAATGTTATTGAAAAATTCATCATGGGTCTAACTGATTGCAAAAGAATCAAATTCCTGTTCGTTTTTGATCATAGTCAGATAAAAAGCACATATAATCATCACACGAAAAATACAATCAAGTTGGAAATGTTTTTTTGTATAAAAAACACAAAAAAGTGCTGGCAGAAAATGAGGATGATCCTCTCACCAACACGAAAAATTATAAAACCAAAAGACCCCGTTTTCATTCATTACACGCTAGCAAATTCGCGGCAGAAGCATCCCTGATAAACGACTCAAACGCCGCGAGCTTCCAAATACAGTTTTTAAAAGTAGCCTACCCTGCTCGGTATGAATGACTTCTCCGATTTTGCTTGCATGTTGTCCAAGTGGATGTGACTTCATAATTTCCAATGCTTTTTCGCATTGCTCTTGTGGGACAACAAAAATGCATTTTCCTTCATTAGCCAAATACATCGGTTCATAGCCTAAAAGCTCACAAGAACCATGTACACGATCATCAACCGGAATTTGCTCCTCGTCCAGTTCCATTGTAATCGAGAAATCTTCGCAAATTTCAACAAGTGTAGTTGCCAAACCGCCACGTGTTGCATCTCGCATTATTCGAATTGTAATTCCTGCTTCTTGTAATGTTTGAATGAAACCAAATAAAGAAGCACAATCACTTTGTACATCATTCATCAACCCCAGTTCACCACGTGCCGTTAAAATGGCAATGCCATGATCACCGACATTTCCGTTGACAAGTACACAATCTCCAACTTGAAAATCATATTTCAATTCATTTTCTTTCTCAATTAAACCAATGCCTGTTGTATTAATATATAAACCATCACATTTTCCACGCTCAACAACCTTTGTATCTCCAGCAACAATTTTCACTTGATTTTTCTGTGCTTCTTCAACCATTGATGTAACAATTTTTTCCAAATCAGAAATTAAAAAACCTTCTTCTAAAATAAAACCACAAGTTAAATAAAGCGGCTTTGCCCCACTAACTGCAATGTCATTAACCGTTCCTGCAACTGCCAGCTTTCCGATATTACCTCCTGGAAAGAAAATAGGATTCACCACAAAACTGTCAGTAGACATCGCAATTTTCTCAGTTGGCAAGGTTAAAATCGCAGCATCCAAAGTTGCTTCTTTATGGTGTGCAAACTGCTCAACAAACAAATCCTGAATCAGTTGATGTGCTTGCTCACCGCCATCACCATGCGCCATGGTAATTCTCTTTGCCATCAAACTACACCTCCCTCATGTATTGATAATATGCTGCACAAGTTCCTTCCCCCGATACCATACAGGGTCCAATTGGACGACTTGGAGTACAAGCTTGAGCATATAACGGACAATCCGGAGGAGATGCCACACCTTTTAAAATGTTTCCACAAATACATTTTGTTTTTCTGACTTCACCAATTTGAATATGAAATTTCTTCTTGGCGTTGAATGCATCAAATTCCGATTTAAAATCCAATCCAGATGCCAAGACAACCCCCATGCCACGCCATGCTTCATCAACAGGCTCAAAATAATGATGCATCAAGTGTTTTGCAACCTCATTTCCCTTTTCACTGACAATACAAGTATGATCATTAATAATCATGGGTTGATCTTCTAAAAGCACCGTTAAAATTTTATACAGACCTCGAACCAACTCCACTGGTTCAAATCCACTGATTACACCAGATTTATGATATTCGGTCGGAATATATTTATATTGCTCTGCACCCAATACAATTGAAACATGCCCTGGTAAAATAAAACCATCTAATTTCACTTCACCTTCATTCAGTAAAGCTCGAATAATTGGTTCAACCAACTTGGTTGTTGTCCATAGACTAAAATTGCTTATCTTTTCTCTTTCTGCCATTTGTACTGCAGCTGCTAAAATCGGAATTGTCGTTTCAAAGCCAATGCCCAGAAACACAACCTCTTTATCTGGATTGTCTTGTGCAATTTTCACCGCATCCATCGGCGAATATACAACGCGAACATCACGCCCTTCCGTTTTAGCCTCCATAAGACTCTGCTTACTTCCAGGAACTCGAATCATATCTCCGAAACTGCATACAATTCGATGATCATCTTCAGTTAGCGCAATCATCGCATCAATATCCTTTTGATCCGTCACACAAACTGGACATCCTGGACCAGAAATCAACTGAATTTCATTCTCTAATGCATGTTTTAACCCAGTTCGTGCTAGCGCCATCGTATGTGAGCCACAAACTTCCATAAAAGCTGGCTTATGTCCATATTTATCATAAAACTGTTTAGCCAGTTTTTTGACCTCTGTTAAAATCTCAAGCGATAGCTTCTGATCATGAAGTTTTTTCAGCGTTTCTTGCATCATCAAGCTTCCTCCATTCCTCCAAACTTAATAACGCAGAATCTTCATCAATAATGGACATCGCTTGTCCAGCATGTACAATCACATACTGTCCAACTTCAACTTCAGGAACAAAAATAATTCCAACTGTCATCTGTGAACCCATCACATCTACAATTGCTGAATATTCTTCTTTTGTTAAAACCTTTGCTGGTACACCTACACACATTTATGATTCCTCCTTTATAAACCAACCCAATTGATACAATAAAAAAAGTGACTAGACTCTTTTAGACAGTATCCATAATTTTTCCTTGATCTATATAATATTTCTTAGCTAGATGTTAAATAACTTTGTCCAATTCGCAGTTGTCCCAAAGATAAACCACCATCATTGGTCGGTACTTGCTGTTGAAAATATACTGAAAAGCCACACTGACTTAATTTTTCCTTGAGTCCAATGACAAGATATGGATTTTGAAAGCTTCCCCCCGAACAGAAAACTTGCCGACAGCTTTCTTTATTTTTTAACTGAATCATTATATCACAAATGGCATCAACAATTGTCTGATGAAATCTGGAAACAATCATTTTTCGATTCTCCTTTTGTTGGATATCTACATAAATTTGCAAAAGCATTTCTGAGAAAGAAATTTCATAGTTGTTTGCAACAAGCTTTATGGTATAAGCATATGGCTTGATTTGATTCACTTGCGTAATATCCGCATATTCCGACAATAAAATTGCTGCTTCTCCATCATAATTTTGCTTTTCACAAACTCCAAGCATAGCTGAAACCGCATCAAATAATCTGCCACATGTTCCAGCCAGCGGGCTGTTGATCTCTTTTTCTACCATTGTTTTTAATACGTGAATTTCCATTTTGCGATTGGGAAACAACACTTGCGCCATGACTCCTCCTTTTTCAGAACCGAATAAGGAAAGCAGCATCCCAACAGCATTTTTCCACGGCGTTAAAATACTTTTTTCTCCGCCGGGTAAAGCGGTATATACCAAATGTCCCTTTCTTTCAAAAAAAGCAGGTGAACCATATAAAATTTCAAAGCCCCAAATCTTTCCATCTGAGCCATACCCAGTTCCATCCAAAACAATCCCGTAAGCAGGTGCATCTGTCATACCATGCTCTGTCATACAAGAAACCATATGGGCATGATGGTGCTGTACCTCATAAATCGGTACACCAAAATCTGATGCAAACGATCGTACCGAAAACAAAGGATGCTGATCTATAACAATCAGTTTTGGCTGTATATCTAGCCATTCTAGCAAATGCTTTAATACTTTTTGATCATGTTCAATCATTTCCAATGCATCTAAATCCCCAATATGTGGTCCGAGAAAAATCTGCTGGTTTCTGCCAAATGCAAAGGTGTTTTTTTGCTGGCTACCAAGCGCAACAATTCCATCCACATTTTGTTCTATCAACATCGGCTCAGGTGCAAAACCACGCGCCCGACGAATCATCTGCATACCGATCTTTGGCAATAACTGCACAACCGAATCATCAACCGGATGAACAATTTCTCGATTATGTGTCAAAATCCCGTCTGCCAATCCGGATAAAAAATGCTGTGCGGATTCATCCTGATACAACATCGGGAGCTTAGATGGATTTGCACTGGTCATCACAAGAAAATCCAATTTTGTTTGCTTAAACAAAACAACATGAATCGGTGCATACGGGAGCATAACACCAAGGGAATGTAATCCCGGTGCAAGCTGCTCTGGAAAAATAGTCGTTCGCTTTTTTTGACATAACACAATTGGTGCTTCCACACTTTCTAACCACTTCTGTTCTGTAGCACTCAGATGGCATACCTGCTTTAAAACTTCCAAGTTCCTTGCCATAATAGCCAATGGCTTGCTTTGGCGTTTTTTTCTTTTTCGCAGCATTTGTATAGCCACTTCATTTTGCGCATCGCAAACCAAATGATAGCCACCAATTCCTTTGATCGCAATAATTTTTCCAGATTCCAAAGCATGAACAGCAGCAACAATCGAATCCGAAATGCTTATTTGACCAGAATCCAATGGATAAAAAGTATAAGTCGGTCCACATACCGGACAAGCATTTGGCTGTGCATGATGTCTACGATTTTTCGGATGTTGGTATTCCTTCTGGCACATTTCACACATAGGAAACGAATTCATTGTGGTATGCACCCGATCATATGGTAATCCTGTAATAATCGTATAGCGCGGTCCACAATCTGTACAGTTGATAAACGGATATAAATATCTTCGATTTTCAGGATCTAAAAGCTCTGCTATACATTTCGAACAAACAGAAGCATCAACAGGTAAAACCAGATCAGATTTCCCTTGATGATTTGAAGTCAGAATCTCAAATTGATGGTATGCTTTAAACTCTGTATGCTGCACCTCAAGCGCATAAATTTTTGCCAAACGTGGTTTCTGCATTTGAACAGCTTGGATAAATGATATGATATTTTCTTCTGTTCCTTGTACCACAATATAAACACCATCCATATTGTTTTGAACAAATCCACATAGTTTATATTGCATTGCCAACGAAAAAACAAAAGGACGAAACCCAACACCTTGCACTCGCCCTTTTATTTTTATAACCTTTGTACTGCACATTTTTGATACGCTTCCTCAATCCATTGAATCCATTCAGACATACCCTCTTCTGTTTTTGCAGAAAGAGAGATCAATCGTGAATTTGGATTCAAACCGTTTAAATCTTCCACTGCTTCCTCCACACTAAAATCAACCATTGGCAATAAATCAATCTTATTTAAAATCACCATTTCTGTTCGATTAAACATAGTTGGATATTTAGGGATTTTATCATTTCCCTCTGGTACACTTAATACTGCAATCTTATGGCTCTGTCCCAAATCGTATCCAGATGGACAAACCAAATTACCAACATTTTCAATAAATAAAATATCAATTTGATTCAAATCAAAACTAGGTAACACTTTAGCAATCATACGCGCATCCAAATGACATCCCCCATGCGTATTAATTTGAACAGCTTTTGCACCTGTTGCACGAATTCGATCTGCATCTTTTTGGGTCGCTAAATCCCCTTCGATGACTCCAATTCGATATTTTCCTTGAAGTGCTTTAACCGTTTTTTCCAAAAGAGTTGTTTTTCCAGCTCCTGGCGAACTCATTACATTAATTACCAATGTTTTTGTATTGGAAAACTGCTTTCGGTTATGCATAGCGGCAGCATTATTATCTGATAGAACATCTGTATTCAGTTTAATTTCCATATCTAATCTCCTTCATATGAAATAATTTGAAATGTCTCTCCCTGAATTAATTTCCCACCAGGCATATTGCATTCCGGACAAAGTGCAATTTTTACATCCGGTACATAAAATGTATTACAAAATATACATTGTGCCTTGGCAGATTCGTGTTCAATTTGTAATGTTGCGTCTGGATGGATCCAATCTTTCTGATCAACTTTATAAATATCAAATGCCATACGCAACGCATCGGGCATTGCATTTGAAAGATCACCCACAAGAAGTGTAATTTTTTTCACCTGGTGAAGTGATTTTTCCTCCATATCCCGCACAACAATATTTAATATATCACCCATTAAAGCGATTTCATGCATAGCTTCACATCCATTCAAATAGCACCTTAATTTCTCATTCATTTTAACCGATGTCACAATTTATGTAAACCACACCAACCTCTTGAAAACTCCTACTTTCATTATTTTTTCTATATTTTGAAATAGTATGTATTGGTTCTACTTTTTAAAGTAGAAAGCAGAACTGTAAAAATGGATTCCTAATAATGATCTTTAAGACAAAATGATAAAAAACGGATTTTTTACATCAAAATGATGTAAGAAAAATATTTTCTTAAGGTGGTTTGTCAAAAAATTTTTTAGACAGGCAAAGAAAGGATTTCACTGGTATTAAAATAGAGTTGTGCAACAAAAATAAAACAAACTTTTTTCAAGCAGCATACCTTAAGATCAGTTGACAAGGAACTACACATAAATGTGAAACAGACTACTGACAATAAATGAGGTTTGGACATAGCTGGTTTTAAATAACGAAAAAAGTGAAATTGAGTGTGCTCAATTTCACTTTTTTCTATCCATCATAAATAAAAAACATAGAATCAATGAATGGTATAGAATCTCATATTTTTATAAAATAAGTTTGTAACTCCAATTACTTTTCCCTTTTCAACAACTCCAAAGGCAATCCTATCCATAAAAGATTGTTTTCTTCTTTTGTATGAAGAATATAAAGACGCTCCCTTGCCTGTTTTGAAGTCAAAGAAACAGAATAATCACAAGGCAAACATCTCATCTCTTTGGCATAAGAAATATAATGGATAAACGCCCCACAGCATTTACATTTTTTTAAAATGCAGAGGATTGCATCATTTGATTTCATGATCAATAACGGTTGTCTTGCAAGCGAAACATCATAAATTTTATGCTCAGAAAGCGGTAAAGCCAATTCCTTTACCGCCTTCCAATGTACACCTGTAATGTTCTCTACCGCCTGATCTACCTGTTCCAATTTTTCTTCAACAAACGGGCTTGAAATTTCTTTTAGAGTCTGAAAAAATCCTTGCTTCATTTCTGAAAGAAATTGCTTTCGATTCATTTGGTTAAGCACGCCACCTTTTCACTTGTGCAACAATCATGTCAAGCATTTTAGGTAATTTTTCTTTCATTCCTTTTGATAATTCAACACCCAGCTCTAAAGAATAAGGCTGTGCGCCAATCATAGCCATTTCCTTGGGAAGCTGTTCCAATAATCTTGCTGCAAATAATACCTCTTGAAACCCTACTTGATGAACAGACAATTTTGTACTGAAATACTTTGGGATTTCCTCTTCCGTTAAAGCAATAATTTCTCCTGGGGCTTTACCTGCTTTAATTGCATCAACAACCAGTAAATAATCTGCACGATCAATTGGAGCAAGCAAACTCATAGAATCCGTAGATCCTTCATAAACCTCAACATCAGTTAAACCATTTTGCTTTAAAGCTTCTTTTACATAGGGCAAAATATGAATGCCTAGTCCTTCATCTGTATAAAGAGTGTTTCCGATTCCCATTACAATAATATGACCATAATTATTTTTCATCGTTTTCAGCCTCAACCATTTCTTTGGATTCAAATTTGTATCCAGTAAAAATGGATGACATTGTTCCATTTCTTTCCAACCAGTCTTCACGGAATGCCATATAAATATGAATCACTACAAATATGATAAAACCCCATGCTACAAGATGATGTAAAGAACGTACTGCATAACTATTTCCACCAAGTAACCAAGGCACCCACTGAAACAATTGACCAAACCAAGATTCATGTTGCGGTTCAACATACATATAGATTCCAGTCAGAATCATAATGACTGAACCCACTCCAATAAACAATAAATAAGAAAATTGTGCCAGCGGATTATGTCCAACAAAATGCGGTTTTTTATGCTTCATTAAACCATAGTATTTTATTGTTTGAAAAAGTTCCTTCCAAAAAGCCAATTGAAACGGCTTAGCTGTTGCAAATCGATTTCCTTTAAATACCCAATACCAACGGAACAAAAGGTTGGCAATAAAAAGAAATGCAAAAAAGAAATGAATATAACGAGCCCAGCCCATAAACCATGAATAATAAGCTTCTTCCTGTACAAGTGCTGCAACAAACGGTTTACCAATATAAATTCCTGTCACCATTAAAACAAAAATCGAAATGGCATTAATCCAGTGGAAAATACGAACTGGCAATTCCCAAATATAAATTTTTACTTGATCGCCTTCTTGTACTTCATATTTTGGAAATTTACGTTTTTTATAATTAATCCCAGATTGAACACGCTCTACTTCATGATTCGATAATGTAGGGTTTGCCATAATGTCCCCTCCTATCCTAATCGAATATCGATTTGTTTATTGCTTTCTAAATCTGTTAAATGTACAGCACAAGCTAAACAAGGGTCAAAAGAGTGAATGACACGCAACAATTCTAACGGCTGCTCTTCATTTACCATTGGTGTTCCTACAAGTGAAGCTTCGTAAGCACCAATTACCCCGTTATTATCACGCGGAGAAGCATTCCAAGTTGTTGGCACAACCGCTTGATAATTTTTCGTTTTTCCGTCTTCAATAACAATCCAATGTCCCAAGGCGCCACGTGGTGCTTCAACCCAACCAACACCTTTGGCTTCTCCGCTTGGCCATGAACTAGGCTCCCATTTTGTTCGATCAAATGTAATTTTATTTCCATTTTTGATGTTGTTTAACAATTCATCCATATCCTCACGCATCCATTTTGCCGCCAATACTGCTTCTAGTGCACGTGCAGCTGTTCGACCCAAAGCAGAATGTAAAGCTGTAATTGGCAAATCCAATTTTTTTAATGTATCATCTACCAATTGTTTCACATCTGCATCACCTTTTGCATACGCAATCATAATTCGGGCGAGCGGTCCGACTTCCATCGGCTCATTTCTCAAACGTGGTGTTTTTAACCAGGAATATTTTTGCTCAACATCCAATTGTGTATATGCAGATTTTGGTCCTGTATAGTTAAACTCTGTGGAGCCTTCCCATGGATGACGTCCTTCACCAGAATCGGTATTCCCATACTTATACCATGATTTATCAATAAATTCTTGTACATCGGTGTGTAATGTCGGATCCACATCTTGTACATCCTCAAGATTTCCATTAATAATCACGCCCCGAGGAACCCGGTATTGATCAACGTCACGAATATCACCTTTTGAAAAATCACCATAAGACATGTAGTTGCTTAAACCGCCACCATATGTCGCATCTTTATAAAATCCTGCAATCGCAATAACATCTGGAACATACACCTTATTTACAAAATCAGTGGCCTCGTCAATTAAACGAGAAACATGCATTAAACGTTCAATATGAACCGCATTGTCACTGTTATTATCAAGCGGTGTAGCCATACCGCCTACCACATAGTGTGGATGCGGATTTTTTCCACCAAAAATGGCATGAATCTGGACAATTTCCTTTTGCCATTCCAACGCCTCTAAGTAATGAGCAACTGCCAATAAATTTACCTCAGGAGGAAGCTTATATGCCTCATGTCCCCAATAACCATTTGCAAAAATCCCTAATTGACCAGAATCAACAATTTTTTGTACTTTTTGCTGTACATTTGCAAAATATCCTGGTGATGAATTCGGCCAGTCGGAAATGGATTGGGCAATTTTAGATGTTTCTGCTGGATCAGCACTTAAACATGAAACAACATCTACCCAGTCCAATGCATGTAAATGGTAGAAATGAACGATATGATCATGAATCCATATTGTCGCATTCATAATATCTCGAATTAAATGTGCATTTCTTGGAATTTTAATATCTAAAGCATATTCAACTGAACGAAGCGAGGCCAATGCATGTGTCGTTGTACAAACGCCGCAAATTCGTTGAACAAAAGCCCATACATCGCGTGGATCACGATCTTGAACAATCAATTCAATTCCTCGAACACAAGTTCCTGAACTGTAAGCATTTTTAATTACATGATTTTCTAACTCTACTTCAACACGTAAGTGCCCTTCAATGCGAGTAACTGGATCTACTACAATACGTTCTGCCAATTTATTCACCTCAATATATTTTTCTTCTAATCATTATATTTCAAAAAATCACTTTTTCTTTTCCTCTGATTTTTTCTTAATAGCAGTTGCTGTGGCATGTACAGCTACACCAGCTGCTGCGACACCAACAATTGTGGCACCAACTTTATCCGGATTAATCGTTGTTTGCGTTCCAGGAATTTTCGCCATACGTTCAAAAAATGGACCATTATCCCAAAAATCTTTTTCTGTACACCCAATACATGGATTTCCTGAAAGAATTGGAAAGCTTACACCACCGTTCCAGCGCATTTCAGCACAAGAGCTATAAGTTGTTGGTCCTTTACAGCCTACCTTATACAAACAATATCCTTGTTGTGCCCCCTCATCATCAAAATTCTCAACAAATAATCCAGCATCAAAATATGCACGGCGATTACATTTGTCATGAATGCGATGACGATAAAATGCTTTTGGTCTGCCCAAATTGTCCAACTCTGGTAGAGCTCCAAAGGTAATATAATGTGCAATCACACCGGTCATAACCTCGGCAATTGGCGGACAGCCAGGAACTTTCACAATCGGAATAGATGAATCAATTTTCAAACCATCAATTGATTCCGCACCCGTCGGATTTGGGTGTGCTGCCTGAATGCCTCCATGACAAGCACATGTTCCATACGCAAATACAGCAAGTGCGCCACTACATGCATGTTCAATTACACTACGACCAGATCGACCTCCAACATATAAGAAATCATCTTCTCCTGGAACTGCACCTTCTATCACAACAATATATTTTCCATTATAGTTTTTAATCACATTTTCCATTGCCATTTCCACAGCATGACCTGAAGCCGCACTTAACACTTCTGTGTACTCCAAAGAAATCATATCCAATAATACACTTTGGGCACTTGGTTGAAAGGAACGAATAAATGACTCAGAACAACCCGTACAGTCTTGTGCTTCTAGCCAGATTACAGGTACACGCTCTTTTGTCTCCATTGCATGAACCACTTCATTTGTTTTTGCATGACTTAAACCAAGTGTGGCTGCCAATGCTGTACACATTTTCATAAAATCGCGTCTTGAGAAGCCACGATCAAGCGCTTCTTGCAAAATCGTTTTTTGATTTTCTTTCAAAATTACTCATCTCCTTACAAGATTTTTAATCTAACTGACTTCTATAAAATGAAAACAAAATTACAATGACAACGTTTACATTACCATACATCTTTACAATTTTGTTATCTCTTCACAATTACGTAACAAAAAATACATATTTTAAGATGCTTGTAATTTTAAATGTATAAGATATTACATTTCTACTCATTTTTTACAAAAACATGTCAAATTTTATTCTAATTAATTGTGACAATAACAAGTTATAAGAAAAGAGAGTGGATAACAACAATTGCTATCATTATATCGTGTCCAAAAATATAGGATGATGTAACAATAAACTTGTAAAAAATATTAATCTTTTGAAGGAATTATATAAAATGAAAGAAAATGGATTTACGCCATGTTCTAGAAAAAGAAATATTTGTATATATAATTTTTTATTTGAGTCACCTTTGCTCTTACACCCTTTCTCTTCTAAAACTTTTTAAATATGTAAGTTATATACAGATAAAAAAGTTGACATTTATTATGTTTTTACTTCTATAAAAAATATGAAATTAAACCATAAGAATAGAGCACTTAAATGTCCAAATCATATGTAAACTAAACAACTGGGTTACCTTTAACGCCTACTTTTCACAATTCTTTTGCCATAGGTATATCCATTTCCATATGTCACATATCATTAAACTATAATTGAAAGTCATACCCCACTTAAAAATTCATTGATTCCATTTTTAATTTTTCTTTCAATATAGTAGTTTACAATTATAATATACCCTTTGTTGCTTTGAATATTAGGAAATTGGGACATAATCAAAAAAATTTGGCTTATAACTGATATAATTTTAAATTAGGAAATTTATAAAATTAAAAAATCCGAACCCATGTGAAGCTCTACTTAAAATTTCACTTTATAGCTCGGATTTTATTTTGGTTGAGTGCCGCTCTTGTCTCAGCCTATTTTTCATATTTTAATACAGATTGAATTACAAGTATCCATCCAACTAAAAAACTTATACCTCCAATTGGTGTAATTGCACCAAGCATGCTGATTTTTGTTAACGCCAATATGTATAAACTTCCTGAAAATACAATGATTCCAAATAAGAAAGCATATCCTGTCCATTTTAATAACGATTGCATCCCATATCTGCTTACCAATAAAGCAACAAATAATAATGCAAGTGCGTGTGACATTTGATAGGTTACTGCTTTTTGCCAAATGTCCATTCCATATTCAGATACACGTCCTTCCAATATATGCGCACCAAATGCACCAAATGCAACAGACAAAAAACCATTTACTGCACCAAAAATAATAAATTTCTTCATACTTTTCCCATCTTTCCTTATGTATTTCTATTTTCCTTTGGTTTATAGCAATGAAGTTCAATTGCTTTATTCTTTTAATTTTAACCAAATCTGCTCGAAATGGAAAGGAATTTATAACTGGTTGACCATTCAAATTGGATAACAATAAGTAAAAAGCCATTTTCCATATAAATTGGATAATATTTTCTAACTTCTAAAAGGACGTGAAAGAAAAGGAAGAGAAGCATTCAAAATAACAAAAAAAGAGAATTCACAACGCTTTGCAATCCCTTGTTTTTTTACATATTGCTACCAAGGATGGAGCAACACTTTTAAGAATGCACACAATTTCGAGAAATCTTTTGGTAGATTTTTTTATAAAATTATAAGATAAAAAATAAATCATAGCAACGTTTTATGAAACTGAACCTCTTTTTCTTTCGTTTAAACCTTTATAAAAGAGAGTTATTTTGGAGATGGTAAAATAAATCCTTTCTGTACTATAATTTAGAAAACGTCTATCCTTGTTTCCTTAAAAAACTTACTTAAATATGCGTTGATTGCAAGTTTTAAAATGACATATTTTGCTCTGAAAAGATTTATAAACCAGCAATGTAAAATGTTTCTTTTTCTACTTTATTTATAGTTGAAATATTGATTGGTATTTTAATGTAGAATCATCTAATTTGTTATTGAACAATAAAGAAAGCTCTCTTTTTATACAGCTATACCCAGCTACACTTATACTGTCTTAAAATGCAAAAAAACCCGTTTGCCTATATTTTGGCAAGCGGTTTTTCTGAATCTAAAAAAGTTCCATATGTTTTTATCACTTATCATCCCAATTGTAGCGTCGTAATACAAGTATTATCCCCTGTAAAGGTAGAGAAATCAAGTGTCGCTGTTTTCTCGTCCATCACAACCGTCATATGATATTCCTCATTCTTAGGCAGCCAAAAATCAATGAAACCATTGGCCTGTGTTTTTGTTTTCTCATCAAAAACTACATTTCCGTTCTTATCTTCAATTCTAACAGTCATTTCTTCATCAACGAGTTCACCTTGACAACCTGTTAAACTATGGTTTGTACATGGATGGGTTTGATTGATATACGGTGCAAAAGAAACAAAAAACTCATCCTTTGGCAACTCATAGATTGTTTCGCTTGCATCTGCATGTGTGACAATCAACTGTTCAGAAGTAATCGAAGCGGTGTCATTTTTTAGCTTGCCGATGCTGTAATCATGCACAAGCTGTTTGATATCTGTTGTATCATGCACTGTCAACCCTTCATTTGTTTGGTCTTCATCTGCCAAATCACCACAACCACCAATCAACATCAATGTAAGCAAACCTGCAATCTTCAATTTCTTTTTCATTTCATAACCACCCTACTATTTATTATATAAATATAGTATATACATTTTCAGCGGTATGGACAAGAGACTTACAGAAAATAGCATTTGATATATTGATAAAAACAACATCAATAAAATAAACTGAAATGAGTGGATCTTTATATATCTAAAGGTAAAAATTTATGCAAAAAAAAGAAGCGGTTTATAAAATTTTTTCCGCCTCTTTTTTTTCTTTACGCAATTTTAAGCGATAAACAATTTTGGCAATGTTAACACTGATTTCAAATAGTAAAAGCAACGGTGCAGCAATCACAAGATCTGAAATAAAATCTGGTGGAGATAACGTAACCGCAATGACAATTAAAATAAAATAGGCATATTTCCGCATTTTTCCCAACTGATAAGGGTTAATCATGCCAATTGAAGTTAAAAACATAATAATTAATGGCATTTCAAACAAGAAACCGAATGGAACACTCATATTCAATACAAAAGAGAAATATTTCTCCGTTGTATACATCTCAATAAACATATTTTCTCCCAAATTGGATAAAAAGCGCATAATCAAAGGAAAAATAACAAAAAAGCCAAATACTAGCCCACCTATAAAAAAAATAAAAAATCCAGGAATATAAGGGAGTGCTGCTTTTCTTTCATGTTCATATAAACCTGGCTTTACAAACGCCCAAAATTCATAAGCAATGGTCGGTATCGTAAAAGCAATGCCAAACACAGTTGCAATTTTAAAATAAAATCCTAGAATTTCAGTTGGACTCAGAACAGATAAATTCTCATTTAAATCTTTAATTAAATATTGATAAATATCTTCTACAAAGATAAAACCGATAATCGTAAATATAACAAATACAATGAGTACAACAATTAAGCGTCTACGAAATTCATCCAAATGATCAAGGATACCCATCGTTTTATCGTCCATGATCGCTCTCCTTATTTCATTATTTCATCAAAAAGACAAACACATAAAAGAAACCCAGCCTTGTACTGGGTTCTATCATACATTTCTTACTTTTCAGTCGTTTCTTTTCTTGCTTCTACGTTGCTATTCTTTTTCATTTCTGGCTCATCCTCTGTTAATTCACGCGCTGATTTTTTAAATTCTTTCAAGGTTTGACCAAATGAACGACCAATTTCCGGCAATTTTTTCGGTCCGAAAATGACAAGTGCAATTATCAAAATTAAAATCAATCCAGATAAACCAATATTTTGAAACATTTTTCATTCCTCCTAGATGGTTAAACGACTATATTTATTATAAATTCTTTTATACAAGATGTAAAAGCAAATAATATATTTCATATTTTAGACATATTTTATTCACATTTTCCCATTTTCATCAAGGCTTCTTGAATTTGAATTTGAATTTCAGATGCCAATTGTCTGGTATCTTTTTTGGCAATCCATTCAGCCGAACATTTAGGCAAGACTTGTACTTTGGCATGCGTACGACCGAATCTTCCTTTTGCAGATTCCATCATTCGATGCGTGCCAGAAATTGCAATCGGGACAATACATACCTGCGCATCTTTTGCAAAGCGGAAACTCCCTTGTTTAAACGGCAACATTTCATCTGTCCCACTGCGGGTCCCTTCAGGAAAAATCACAATAGAGCGACCTTCTTTTAAAATTTCGATCCCTTCCTTCATAGCAAGAACCCCTTGTCTTCGATTTTTTCGATCTACCAATACACAACGCATGAGACGCATCCATCTTGCAACAAATGGAAGCTTTGTTATTTCAACTTTGGAAACAAAGCCAATTGGATGTTTTAAATAACCAAGTAAAACCGGAATATCAAAATTACTTTGATGATTAGAAACAAACAAAATCCCTTCATCTTTTGGAATATTTTCAAGACCTGAAATTTCAACAGTTGAACCAGTTGAACGAACCATTCCACGACCAAAGATTTCACCCTGCTTTTGCACAAGAAGAGCCATCTTAGCTTTATTTGAATCTGGAAATTCTTTTTCCAACTTTCTGAGCATCGGATACATGCTTATCACTTTTAAAATCGTATAGCCAACTACACGGATCGAACGAATCATGTTCGTTCCTCCTTTATTTTACGCGTATAACGCCAATATGCATGTGGATATTGATTTTTCTCATCAACTTTTCCTTTTTGAATCAATTCCTTCTGCCAATCCTCTAAAGAAAAATCTGGAAAAAAAGTATCTCCTTTAAAAACATAATCAATTTTTGTAATCAGCATTTCATCTATAAACGGCAACGCCTGTTTGTATAAATTCGCACCGCCAATAACATAAGCTGGTACATCAGATGGCAAGTATGTCAAAACATCTTGTATGGAAAAAAAAATTTCAACTGGTACATCTGGTTTCCAATTTTTATTTCTAGTCAGCACGATATTTCTTCGATTGGGAAGCGGTCTCCCGATCGATTCAAACGTTTTTCTTCCCATAATAACGATGTGTCCTATCGTTGTTTCTTTAAAAAACTGTAGATCTGCCGGTAGGTACCAAGGCAATGTGTTCTGATTCCCAATCAATCCTTGTTGGTCCATTGCTACAATCAACGATAACAAAACTGACACCTCCTATATTTATACGGAAACTGGAGCAGAAATTTTTTCATGATATCGATAATTCTCAAAAGAAAAATCTTCAAAACGATAGTCAAAAATGGTCTCAGGTTTTCTTGTGATTACAAGTTTTGGCAAATCATATGGCTCTCTTTGCAATTGTATTTTTACTTGCTTCAAATGGTTTTTATAAATATGCACATCACCGCCAGACCAAATAAATTCTCCAACCGACAAATCCAGTTGCTGCGCCATCATATGCGTAAGCAACGAATAACTAGCAATATTAAATGGCACACCTAAAAATACATCACAGCTTCTTTGATTTAGCAGACAAGACAACTTTCCATTGGCAACATAGAACTGAAATGCATAGTGGCAAGGCGGAAGTGCCATTTCAGAAAGCTCACCAACATTCCATGCATTCACCAGTAGACGACGAGAATTGGGATTGGTACGAAGCTCATCCATCACAATCTGAATTTGATCAAATGTTTCACCATGATGGTTTGTCCAACACCTCCACTGCTTACCGTAAATCGGACCTAAATCTCCATTTTTATCTGCCCATTCATTCCAAATTCGCACTTTATTTTTCTGTAAATAACGAATATTCGTATCACCATTTAAAAACCACAACAGTTCATAGACAATTGCCGGAATATGAAGTTTCTTAGTTGTCAAAAGCGGAAAACCTTTATTTAAATCAAAACGCATTTGTCGGGCAAACACAGAGTATGTCCCAGTCTGAGTACGATCTTCTTTTTCTGTACCATTTTCTAAAATATCCTTTAATAAATCCAAATATTGCCGCAAAGGTATTCCTCCTAACTGTTGTTTTCAATCCATCCAAAATGAAATTGTGCTGTTTTTCGTTTGATAACATGAAAACCAAGTGTTGAAAAAAGGGCACTTTGATAATGTGCTTTTAATACCACACGCTGGCTTGCAACACGCATGGCT
The DNA here is from genome assembly GCA_904373265.1 of Candidatus Harrysmithiimonas galli. Lineage (GTDB taxonomy): Bacteria > Bacillota > Bacilli > CAJFEE01 > CAJFEE01 > Harrysmithiimonas > Harrysmithiimonas galli. The sequence goes on from CAJFEE010000005.1 coordinate 96,453, forward strand.
TCTTTTACTGCTTTATCGGTTAAAATATCATAGCAAGCTTTTTCTCTTAATGCCTCGATTCCTTTTGATGACACAATTGGATTTTCAAACATTGGATCAAAATAAACAACATCATACGCATTGGTTGGCATTTCCTTCAGTTTTTCATAATGATCACCAGAAAACACTTGAATTCGACGCATTGAAGTTTCAAAGGATGGATCTAAATCATATAGATAATTTTGAAACCCGTCTGCTACAATAAAAGATAAAATCCGACTTTTCTCAATTCCGCTTACCTTTCCATTAGAACCAACACAATAGGCCGCAAGCAAAGCATCTGTTCCCATTCCAAGTGTACAATCCAAAAAACGCATTCCCCTTTTCAATTGTGTAGCTTCTAAAAAAGGATCATAGGCCCCTTTTTTCAATCGTTTCATACGAAACATTGCGGAGCCTGGATGAAACAATAAAGGTTGCTCACTTGATTTTGTATATAAGATATATGCATCGTTGGATACAACCAAAACATCTTGACCATATTTGGAAATGATGGAAGCAATGGAACGTTTTTGTCTTGGAACAAATGTTGCTGCAAAATAATTTTGTGCTGTAATGCACCTTTTTTCCTGTTTTGCAGTAGGACGATAACATGTTGTAACAATCATTTTTGTCACCAAAATTCTTTATAATTATGCGTTTGGCATTTGCACTTCATTATACAATTTGTCCTTAAAGCAGTAAAGTAAAGAGAGAAAAATTTAAGGATACAAGAAAACGAATAGGAATTTTTATTGAATTTAAGGCATCTGTATACAAAAAAGCTCCCATGCCAGAGAATAACCTCCAAATCAGGGAGCCTTTTACACCTATCCGATTTAAATTTAGAAATGACCAGCCTATTTTCTACATCAAAGCATTACAGGAGATCTGTTTCTTTTCGTTTATAAAATTCATATTTTTAAATTTTTTAATTTAGAATTATAATTCCAAAAACGAATCAATATACTACCAACGACGACAGCATAAATGATTCAGGATTATCCCATCACCATCTGACTACAACTATTGTTTATGAAACTCAATAAAATGCGCTTGGGTCAGCATACTCTAGACTTTCATTGTGAAAGGTATATCGCACAATTACCATAAAAAGCGTTTTAATAAAATTAAGGTCGTTCATTCCTTATAATCTCAAAAATACTACACCATTTTGAATGTCATAATATGCGCTGATATTCAATACAAGTTGATCCTCTTCTTAAAAATTCCTATCTGAAAAATAGTCGTATCTGATCCGCTTTCATCCCATCAGTAATCGTTGAACAATCCTTTTTCATTTTCCTCTAGACAGCTAGACATTTCCAAACAAATATTTAGAATTTAACACTGGATTCCTCTGGCTTACAAAAAATCTCATCTATAAAAACAGATTCATTTCTATTCCTCTTTCGTCCTAAAAGTGTTAAAGCATCTGCGATCAATTCCGTCGTATAAACCTTCTCATTTTGATTGTTTATATAGATTCTTGTAGACAATCTACCAGAAACTCCAATTTGGTCACCCTTACTGCAATAATTCCCAATAGTTTGCGCCATTCGGTCCCAAAAAACACAAGGAATAAAATCAGCTTCATATTTTCCTTCTTTTGATTTATATGGGCGCTGAACAGCAATATTTAATCGAACAACTGCTTTTTTGTTTTCGGTATATTTTAACAGCGGATCTTTTGTCAAACGCCCAATAATTAAAATTTTGTTCATTGTACACAACTCCTTTGTTTTTCTTTATATCCTACAAAAAATTCAAAGAAGAGACAAATCAACAAAATTGAAAGATCCTTAACAAAAATTAAAAAACAAACTGTTTTTTTTCCCTCTTTTCTCAATTTCAATAAAGCTAGAACAAAAATCAAAAACGACTTCACATTGGCATATTTTTCTTAAAGAAAACAACAGACCTACCACAAACCCAAATTGGATTGACTCTTTTTCTTATACATATCTATCAGACAAAAGAGTTTAGAAAAAATGGGCTTGAAACCAAGCTTTTACAATAAAAAATACTTCAATTCCAGGTTTATTTGGTTGATTCTCTTTTTTCATCAAAGAAAAATTTTTGATAGTTTCGAATGTTATTTTTTGCCATTAGTCTATGAAATTTTTCTTTTTCCGTTTTTGGTACAATAAAATAAATATTTCCTGCTTGCCCCATCCGCCCGACTCGACCATTTCTATGCTTCCATTGCTGAGCATTTTCTGGTAAGTCTACATGAATTACATTTTCTAAATCAGGAATGTCCATACCACGTGCAGTTAAATCCGTTGACAATAAAAATTGAATATTTCCTGATCGAAACTTATGTATTCGATTGGCACGTGTCATTTTATCCATTTGCGAATGAAGCACTGAAATTTTCGCAGAACGTTTTTCCGCCTGTTCATGAAATATTTGTAACAAAAAACGGTCATTAGAAAAAACCAATGTTTTTCCTGAAAGATGCACAAAGAATCGACGCAATGTGTCCTTTCGCTTATTCCAATCCACGACGATATAATAATATTGAAGCTTTTCTGTACCTTGAATTTCATCTTGTATGGATAATATTTGAAAATCCGATCGCAGCTTTGTCAATGTATTGGCTGCTTCCTTGCTAACGGTTGCGCTAACTGCCAAAATAGCTGTTTGTCGCAATGCAGACAAAACAATAGCCGAAATTTTTTTCCATTGTTTCTGCCGGTACATTTCATCAAATTCATCCAGCACAATGGTATCTATGGTATGAATCTTTAATCTTCGATTTTGAATCAGCTCATGTAAACGATCCGGTGTTCCAACAACAAAATTTGGTTTTGCCTTCAATGCTACCAGTTGTCTTTTCATATTGGCCCCACCGATTAATGGGACAACTGCCCCACCCAATTCCCGAATAACAGATACAATTTGCATAACCAATTCCCGGGTTGGTGCAACAATGACAGTCTGTAACACTTGATTATCTATTGTTTTTTCAAAAATCGGCAGCAAATATGCCAATGTTTTACCTGTACCAGTTGGTGCCTGCATAATCAAATTTTTTCTGGCAAAAATGGGCTGAAAACACAAGGTTTGAATAGGTGTCATATTGTGAATGTTCATTTTTTTTAATGCTTGTTCCGTTTTCAATTCATTAATTTTTATCATTTGCTTTTCCTTTCTTATCTTGCATTTGCTCACCAATATAAACAAAATGATCTATAATTTGAATCAAACGTTCATCATCCATTTCACCGATTCCTTCCTTAAAAATCACATGCAGAACTTGACTGATATCGATATGATCTTTATAAAAGAATTTTTCCTCTATAAGCTGTACTTCCACGTTCCAAATTTTTCTCTGAATGAAACGATGCCATTGCAAATATCCGATATCATATAAATATTTTGGGACGTGATATTTGAAATTCAATTCTGTTTGAATCGTTTCCTTTTCAAATATGATCTCATCAATCCACATTTGCTGCGAAAAATTGATTTCAATTTTCCCATAAATTCTACCGATTTGAACACCCATTTGAAAGGATCGGCTCAAATTTGCCAAATCCACCCAATCATTGCGCGAAACAATTTTTAATATACCTTGAATTTCAAAATCATAAATACAGCCTTCTAAAATTGTTTTTAAATTATCATATGCGGTTGGATGCATGCTTTACCCCTATTCCAAAAATTTTCTTATCTCCACAGTATAATGAAAAAACAGAAGAAAAGTAAAGCAGATTTTCTTTTTTATCTATTGCTATGACTCCTTCAATCAAAATATTATGTAACTGAATGATTGGATGAATGTATATAAGGAGTATAGTTGATCTATCCATTTGATTCAGGCGTGTACTTCCAGTAAATGGCTTAAAATTTATAGGAAGTACTCTGCTCTATTCTAAAGAATATACAGAAGTTTAGTAACAAGTCTATTTTTAATTGGGTAAATTAAGACTTTCCTTTATATTCTATTTTCATAAAAATGCTACATAGCTTGACTCTATCTTAGAAACCATTTATTACACCTCACTTTAATTTTTCTCTATGGCAGATAAAGCCGTTTTCATTTCCTGCACATATTTTTGCAGATGTGTTTTGGCCTCTGTACCATATGTAGCAACCATGTTTACAATGGCACTGCCAACAATAACACCATCTGCAATCTGCCCAATTTCTCTGACCTGCTTTGGTGTCGAAATACCAAATCCAACCGCTACAGGAATCTTAGCATACTGTTTAATCTGTCCAACCAATTGATGCAAGTCTGTTTGAATATCGGAACGAATCCCTGTGACACCCATGGAAGAAATACAATAAATAAACCCTTCTGCTTCAGAGGCAATTTTTTCCATTCTCTTGTGAGAAGTGGGTGCGATCAAAGAAATAACTGGGATTTCATATTTTTTACTGAACAGGGAAAATTCATTTTTTTCTTCAAAGGGTAAGTCCGGACAGATGATTCCGTTGATACCAACAGTTTTACAATTTTGAAAAAAACGCTCTGCTCCGTATGTAAAAATCGGGTTTACATAAGTCATAAATACAAGTGGAACAGAGGTTTTTATACGGACATGTTGAACCATTTCAAAAATTTGATCGGTGGTCGTACCAGCACGTAATGCTCGTTCATTTGCTTCTTGAATAACTGGTCCTTCTGCAATTGGATCAGAAAATGGAATCCCAATTTCAATTAAATCGGCTCCTGCCTCTACCATTGCTAAAATATATTCTTCCGTTTTCTTTATATTTGGATCACCAGCCGTAATAAAGGCAATAAAAGCTTTTTGATCCAAAAATGCATCTTTAATTTTCGTCATATACATCTACCCCCATATATTTTGCAATTGCTGCAACATCTTTATCACCTCGACCAGATAAACAGACTACAACAATTTCATCTTTTGCCATAGTCGGAACAATTTTTTTGATATAAGCCAACGCATGCGCACTTTCGATTGCTGGAATGATGCCTTCCATTTTCGCTGTATACTGAAATGCTTCAACTGCCTCATCATCTATAATCGGAACATACTCGGCACGCTTGATATCATGCAAATATGCATGCTCTGGACCGATTCCTGGATAATCTAAACCTGCAGAAATGGAGTAAACGGGTGCAATTTGTCCATATATATCCTGACAAAAATACGACTTCATACCATGAAAAATACCAACTGTTCCTTTTGTGATGGTCGCTGCATGTTGCTTGGTGTCAATCCCTTTTCCTGCGGCCTCACATCCAACTAAACGAACTGAGGTCTCTGGAATAAAATCATAAAACATCCCCATCGCATTGCTTCCGCCTCCAACACACGCTACAATTAAATTTGGGAGTTTGCCTTCTTTTTCCAAAATTTGCTTTTTCGTTTCCTTACCAATAATGCTTTGGAAATCGCGAACCATTTGCGGGAATGGATGTGGTCCCATAACCGAGCCGAGTACATACAAAGTATCATTCACCCGTTTTGTCCACTCGCGCATGGTTTCGTTCACAGCATCTTTTAAAGTTTGTGTTCCGCTCGTTACCGCGTGAACTTTTGCACCTAAAAGCTCCATCCGAAACACATTCAATGCTTGACGCTCAGTATCTTCTTTTCCCATAAAAATTTCACATTCTAGTCCCATTAAAGCTGCCGCTGTCGCTGTTGCAACACCATGCTGCCCAGCTCCTGTTTCAGCAATGACACGTGTTTTTCCCATTTTTTTCGCAAGTAGAACTTGACCTAAAACATTGTTAATTTTATGTGAACCAGTATGATTCAAATCTTCACGCTTGAAATAAATTTTTGCACCACCCAAATCTGCTGTCATATTTTTTGCTTCATATAATAATGACGGCCGTCCAGCATAATTTATCCATAAATCCAAAAGCTCCTTTTGAAATTCTGAGTCACTTTTATAATAAGTATAGCTTTCCTCCAACTCTTGAATCGCCTGCATTAAGGTTTCTGGAATATATTGTCCGCCATGTATGCCATATCTACCTTTTTTCATTTGTTACACTCCTTATTTTCTTTCATTTATAATGCATCTTGTTTTTTGATCTATCGCATACTCTATTTTTCACAAGTTATGCCAAGTCCGTTATATGCCTTACTTTTTTTACGATTTCAATCATCTTATCCGGATCCTTTACTCCATTGGTTTCAACACCACTGCTAATATCTACACAAAACGGCTTAACTTGTAAAATCGCTGCTTCAATATTTTTAACAGACAAGCCTCCAGCCAAAAAAAACAGCTGCTGAATTTTGGGAATCATTTTCCAATCAAAGGTATGTCCAGTACCGCCATATCCATTTTTCACATATGTATCTAACAAAAAATAATCAACTGGTAAATGCAAAACTTCCTCAAATGATGCCCGTTGCTGCATGCGAACAGCTTTAATAATTGGGCAAGTAATTTTTTCTCGCAATGCTTCAATATAAGCCTGATTTTCATCACCATGTAGCTGCACCCCATCAATAATCTTTTGCTGAACCAAGTCTATAATCTCAGAAACTGTCGCGTTGACAAATACACCCACAGCCTGAATTTCTGGCAAAAGCTGTTCTTTTAGCATAGCTGCTTTACATCGTTCAACTCTTCTTTTGCTCGGTGCGAATACAAAACCGATATAGTCTGGTTTGGCAAGATTTGCAAAATAAATATCTGTTGACCTTTTTAACCCACAAATTTTAATTTTTGTCATACCCAACTATCCTTTCAAATGCTGAAGCAATTGTTTTACATTGCTACTATGCATTAAAGTTTCACCGATTAAAACAGCGTCTGTCCCGATTTTTTGCAAACGCTTCACGTCCATTGTGGATTTTATTCCACTTTCTGAAACGAACACAAGATTTTCAGGTACATATTTTCTTAGTTTTATACTGGTTTCAATATCCACCTCAAAAGTTTTTAAATTTCGATTGTTAATTCCAATGACTCTTGCTCCGGCGGAAAGTGCAGCCTCAATTTCTTCTTTAGTATGCGCTTCTACCAGACAAGATAAGCCGAGCATATCTGCAAGCTGGATCATGTTATGCATTTCCTCTACAGATAAAATGGCACAAATTAATAAAATCGCATCCGCTCCAATTACCTTCGCCTCATAAATTTGGTATGGGTCAATGGTAAAATCTTTTCTTAAAAGCGGTATAGAGACCTCCGAACGAATTTCTTTTAAATATTGATTTGAACCTTGGAAAAATATGGGTTCGGTTAAAACACTGATTGCCGAAGCTCCCGCTGCTTCATAATTTTTTGCGATTTCAATATAAGGAAAGTATTCTGCAATAACTCCTTTAGATGGTGATGCTTTCTTCACCTCGCAAATGAAACTTAGCCCGTCATTTTGCAAGGCTTTTTCAAAATCAAATGCACGATTGTTATTCATTTGCTTTGCTTTATCCTTTATCATTTCAAGCGAAATCATTTCTTTTGCTTCCTTGAGTCGCTGTTTTGTGGTCTCCACAATTTGATCTAAAATCATTTCAACTTTCTCCTTCCTTCTCTATTTTATGTGACAAACGAATCAGTTTCTCTAACTTCTCCTTTGCTTTTTTACTATCAATTAACGATTCTGCCAACTTTACACAATCTCTTAATGTCATTTGATCGTGGCTCATATATAGACAAATGGCTGCATTCAACACAACGACATCACGCTTTGGTCCTTTCACCCCATTTAAAATATCCATTGCAATTTGTGCATTTTCTTTTGGTGAGCCACCAACCAAATCCATCGGCTCACAACGCATCAGCCCAACCTGCTCTGGAGTTAAAAAGAAGCTATTTAACCGCCCCTGATTCACCTCACAAATCGTTGAAGTCGTGCATAGCGTAACCTCGTCCAAACCGTCATGCCCATGTACAACCATAGCACGTTTCACACCTAAATTGGCAAGAACACGTGCCATAGGCTCAACCAAATTTTCATCATATACACCAAGTAGCTGCAAATTTGCCCCGGCTGGATTGGCAAGCGGACCCAAAATATTAAAAATGGTTCGGATTTTTAAATCTTTTCGTACTGGAGCTGCGTATTTCATAGATGCATGGTAAACCGGTGCATAAATAAAACAAATGCCAATTTCTTCTAAAATTTTTTGCGATGCTTGGGCACTGAGTTCAATATTTACATTTAATGCTTCCAACACATCTGCACTGCCACATTTGCTTGATACAGATCGGTTTCCATGTTTAGCAACTGGGATTCCACCAGCAGCAACCACAAAAGATGAAATGGTCGAAATATTAAAGGTATTTGCTTCATCTCCACCAGTCCCAACAATATCCAATACATCCATATTCGGATGAATTTTTGTACACTTTTCTCTCATCACCGTTGCACAGGCTGTAATTTCATCAATGGTTTCGCCCTTCATACGCATTGCTGCCAAAAAAGCGCCCATCTGTGCATGTGTTGCCTTTCCTTCCATCATCTCATTCATAACCGCACGCATTGTTTCAAAACTTAAATCATTGGAATGGATGACTTCATAAATTGCCTCTTGAATCATTGTCGATCCCCCCTATGCTTCTTCACGAATTTGCAAAAAGTTAGCAATCATCTGCTGTCCATCCGGTGTTAAAATGGATTCCGGATGGAACTGCACACCATAGATTTCATAGTCTCGATGCTTAACCGCCATCACATCATTGCTTTCATTTTCAGCAATAATATAAAGCTCATCTGGTAAACTACTCCGCTTAGCAGTAAGAGAATGATAACGTCCGACTGAAATAATTGGTGCCAATCCTTTAAACAACGCGCTTCCGTTTGCAATATGAATCGGTCTAGCTTCTCCATGCACAATCTCACTGGCATGGACCACTTTTCCACCAAATGCTTCACAGATTACTTGATGCCCCAAACATACACCTAAAATCGGGAGCTTCCCTTTACATGCAAGTACAATATCTGTACAAATTCCTGCTTCTTTCGGATGTCCTGGTCCTGGAGATAAAATGATATGCGTGGGATTCATCTGCAAAATCGTAGACACCGAATACATATCATTACGAATGACACGAACATCCTGATTTATTTCTCCAACAGCTTGATAAAGGTTATAAGAAAAACTATCATAATTATCAATTAGTAGTATCATTCATCAAACATCCCTTCCGATTGCTTTAATGCATCAATAATTGCACCAGCTTTATTATTACATTCCTCAAATTCCTTTTCTGGAACACTGTCTTTAACAATCCCTGCACCTGATTGAACATATACAACATCATCTTTTTTTACCGCCAACCGAATCCCAATGCAAGTGTCAGTATTCCCAGTAAAATCAATATAACCAATTGCTCCACCATATACGCCGCGGCGTGTATTTTCTAATTCATCAATAATTTGACAAGCGCGGATTTTGGGCGCGCCAGATAAAGTTCCTGCTGGCAATGCTGCGCCAATGGCATCAAGCGGATCTAATGAATCCTTGATTTTTCCGGTTACTGTTGTTGCCATATGAAGCACATGCGAAAATTTCAAAATCTCTCTCATTTTTTTTACTTCAATGGTTCCAAACCGGCAAATTTTCCCCAAATCATTTCGAGCCAAATCAACCAGCATATGATGCTCAGACAGTTCCTTTTCATCTTTTAACAATTGTTCGATCAATTGTTCATCTTCTTCAGACGTTTTTCCACGTGGGCGTGTTCCAGCAATTGGGAAAGTTGACAATTCCTGATTTTGCAGACGAATTAAGGTTTCTGGAGAGGAACAGGCAATTTCTACATCACTTGTTTTCATATATACCATATAGGGTGAAGGATTCGTTGTACGCAGCACACGATACATGTTCAATAAACTGCCTGTTGCCTTTGCCTTCTGTTGATTGGCAAGAACTGCCTGAAAAATATCTCCCTCATGAATGTGATGTTGAATTTTCCGTACACCCTCTTCATAATCTTCTTTTGAAAATACTGATTTCAATTCCGTTTGTAAACGAAGTGGCGAAATTTCTGCCTGTTTTCCTTCGCGAATCATAGCAATGATTTCTTCCAACTGTTGACTTCCTTTAAGATAACTCTGTTCAAAATCCTCTGTAGAAATATTTACAATAACAATCAGTTTTTGCCGAAAATGATCAAAAGCAATCACTTTATGAAAAAGCATCAGTTCTACATCTTGAAAATCCCCCGATTCCTTACTATTAAATTGAATCGCTGATTCATGATATTTCATATATTCATAAGCAAAATATCCAACAAACCCGCCAGTAAACGGAGGAAGATTTTTCAGCTTTGGACTTCGATATTCAGCTAAAATTTCACGAATGACTTTATTCGGATCTCCAGTTTTTTTCTCAATTGTATCTTCTCTTTTTATTTGAATTTGATTGTTTTTACAACGAAGCTCCAAAATCGGATCAAAGCCAAGAAATGAATATCTTGCCCAATTTTTTCCGCCCTCTACACTTTCCAATAAGTAATACTGTGAACTATAAGAAGCCAATGTTTGTAGTAAAGAAATTGGTGTTATCCGATCTGAAAAAATTTCACGATAAATTGGTACAATAGAATATTCAGTTTGGAACATTTGTAATGCTTCAAAAGTCGGTAAAGTCATTGATAACATCTCCTTTTCTCAAATCTTTCCAGAAAATAAAAAAACGTCCTTGATGAAAAATCATCAAGGACGAGACTATACCCGTGGTGCCACCTAAATTCATGGTTTCATTTTAAAATAATGAACCACACACTCATAGAATACCAACATATTCCGCCCAACTAACGCATGGGAACACGTCATAGAATACTCCGAGTTTTCGTTTCACTATGCCCTCTGTGGTCCATTTGACTGACTGCGTTCGGCAAGGCTCTCACCATCCCTTACTCTCTGGACGTGCACATCGGTCGTTATCTCCACATCAATGGTTTCATGTGATCTTTAATTTGTTTAAAATCATACGCCTGTTAGAAAAAATTGTCAACTGTTTTTTATAAAAATAAAAATGAATGGGATAAAAAGCCGGTAGAATAACCATATTCCATCTGTATCGCTTCCTACACAAAGTATATTTGATAACTTTTTATAAGTTATCCATCCTATATGATTTTTGAAAAGAGGTGAAATATGTAAAACGCAAACTTCTAATTTGTTGTTGTCATGATTTGTCTGCTTATAAGTATTCGGTTATTCTATCGATCTTCCTGATTATTATGTTGTAAATGATATGGTTTCCAATAGTGAAAACACCCAAGATACAGAAATCAAAGTAACTGTTTATAAGGATTGGAATATTAAAAGAGTTATAAAAGATATTGAAAAAGAGCATAACAAGATTCATGAAACACCAACAAGTCTAGAAGTCATTTTTTATTTCTCACAGTAGCATACCCAGCACGGTGTAAAGCCGTTTCAAAACAGTTATTTTTGAATATCAGAAAAAACAGCAGACATTGAATTTCACTGTCTGCTAAATCGAAAGCTTAGGATTTATCAATCGTTGAACAATTTAATCTTTGAGAAAATATTATACAATTTGTATTCGTCAAATGGAAGGTATTCTGCTATTGTAAACCCTACAACATCTGTATGATTGGTTATAAAACTTAATACATCAGAAAGTTTCTCCATTGTCATTTTCCCACTTCCACTGCCATCTCCGACCAGATCCTTATTTGCAAAATATGTAGAGTGAAATAAGGTTGCATCCAGTACATCAATATCAAGATGAATCAATATGTGTTCGAACCGGTCCATGAAATTTTTAATATCCCTATCAGAAACAAATTCTTCTACTTGCACTTTATAATCTATATTCATATCAGTTAAAAATTTTTCTTGATAATCATGCAGCTCTTGTAAGCCGACGTACATAATTTCGCTTGCTTTAAATTTCTCATTCTTCATAAGGTCAGAAAGAGAACTGTCTCCATATCCCATAAGTGAACCCAAAACCATCGCATGGGCATTGGGATAATTATCTTTCACAGTTGAAACATCAGGATGGGCATCAATCCAAATCATTCCCAAATTTTCATAAACACCATGTAAATAATCGAACGGAGCCTGTGAAACCATACAATTACCGCCAATCGTTATGATTTTGTCAGGCTTCTCTTTTTCAATCACTTCCATAGCATGCTTAATCCCTGCAATCACTTCATTTTTTGCATAAATTCCATCTATCACATCATGTTTCTGTCCGTCTGGTGGTGGAATTTCTACCTTTATTAAAGGTTGATTTTTATTTTCTGGAAGAATATGCGCAAGTAAATTTGCTCCAAAATAATATGTTTCTAATCCACCACTTAAATAATCTGGATACAATAATCTTATAGTTTTCATCTTATCTCCTCACATTTTAATTCCAATTTCATCGTATAACTATCCTTATTTTATCATACTTCAATCAAAAATCTATATCTCCCATGATCTATGATGTAAGCAGTTTCAACCGCTTATGCCATTTTCTTTCACTTTTTACTCCTTTATTGCTCTATTTTAAAAGTCAATTATGATATTTTGCGATAAGCAATGGCACTTTTAAGTATACAAATAACCCTTGATATCTCCAATATTTATAGGATTTTCTACCATTCTCTCCCCAACTTCCGATTTGTCGTTACCATTTTCGTTTCTTCCATACAGAACAGGCGATTTTTCATTTTCAACAAACAAAATCTCAATACCAACCTTTTAAATCGTCATTCCAGCATACTGTGTCATATAAAGCTGATAATACTTTCCCTTCTGTGCAAGCAATGCTTCATGATTGCCGCTCTCAACAATTTTTCCCTGATCCATCACAACAATCATATCTGCATCCCGAATGGTAGATAAGCGATGTGCAATCACAATGCTGGTACGGTTTTTCATCACAAGCTGCATCGCATTCTGAATCATCTTTTCTGTTCGGGTATCTACATTGGAAGTTGCTTCGTCCAAAATCAAAATTTTCGGATCGGCAACAAAAGCTCGAGCAATCGCAAGAAGCTGACGTTGCCCTTGACTTATATTCTTTCCAGATCCAATGAGCACTGTATCATATCCTTTGGGAAACATTTCGATCAGTTCCTTACAATGGCTCATTATTACAGCTTCATCCAACTGTACCCGCGTTGCATTTTCGTTAGCATATTTTAAGTTATTTTCTATTGTATCGGAAAACAGCATTGTATCTTGTAAAACAATTGCTATATTCCGGCGTAAACTTTCTCTTGAAATCTTATGTAAATTTTGACCGTTGATAAAAATTTCTCCAGCGTCTATATCATAAAAACGTAGCAGTAAATTTACAATCGTTGTTTTTCCACTCCCAGTTGCACCAACAAGTGCAACTTTTTTCCCAGGAGGAACCGACAAAGTAAAATCAGAAATAACAGGACAACCTGAATGGTATGCAAACTGCACATTTTTAAAAGTAATTTCTGCGTTCTCATTATCAGCAAATGGCTCACCAAAATGATCTTCATTTTTTTCATCTAAAACTGCGAAAACACGCTCTGCACCAGAAATTGCAATTTGAAGTTGACCATAAATTTGTGCAAGCTCATTGATTGGACGACTAAACTGCTTGGCATACACAATAAAGGCTGAAATGACACCAACTGAAATCAAACCAGAAACAGCAAAATATCCACCAAAAACAGCGATTATAATAAACCCTATATTCCCAATAAAATTCATAATTGGTCCCATAACCCCACTGAATATATCTGTACGAATACCTGCCTTGGTCAGTGCATCAGAGGTCTTATAGAAATTCTCTACATATGTGTCTTGTTGATTGTATGCCACAACTGTTCGATACCCAGAAATGGTTTCCTTTACAATACCGTTTGTTTCTCCTAAGAACATTTGCCGTCTGCGTGAAAATTTACGCACATTTTTTGCCAAAAATTTTGTTGCAAAAAAAGTAAAAATCACGCTGATACAACTGAGCAATGCCAACTGCCAGCAATACCCTATCATAATCGAAACTGTACCAATAACCGTCAATACACCAGAAAAAAAAGATGGCAAAGACTGCGAAACAGTTGCAGAAATATTTTCAATATCATTGGTCATTCGACTCATCACATCACCATGTGAATGTGTATCCAAATAACGAATCGGTAAATGGAGTACTTTTTCAAACAACTCTTCTCGCATGCGTTTCACAATACGTTGACTGAGTTTGGCACTGAATAAGCCCTGTAAAAGCTGGCATCCACTATAAAATAAATACATCATCAGCATCCAAAAAAGCACCCAAAAAAATTTCCCTTCCACAGTTCCAGCAATGATATCAATGGCTTTACTTTGTAAAATCGGTGCATAAACACCGCAAAATGTGCCAAAAACAACAATTGCAAATATACCACCAACCATTCGCTTCTCATGGACAAAATAAATAGAAATTCGTTTTAAGGTGACGCCAATATTCTTGGCATATTCAATCTCCACAAATCGTTCATGCCGATTAAAACCTGGAATATTTCTATTTTCTAACTTCTGATTATGCAATGCTTTCACCACCTTCACCCATCTGTGAATCATAAATATCACGATAGATTTTGCTGGATTTCATTAAATCTGCATGCGTACCACAAGCAGAAATGCTGCCATTTTCCAAAACAACGATCCGATCTGCTTTTTGGACAGAGGCAATTCGCTGAGCAATGATAATTTTTGTACGATATGGGGTGATTTTTTGTAAAGCCGTGTACAAATCATCCTCTGTTTTCAAATCAAGTGCACTGGTCGCATCATCAAAAATTAGGATTTCTGCAGATTTCAAGATCGCTCTGGCAATCGCAATCCGCTGTTTTTGTCCACCAGATAAACTCACACCTTGCTCAGCTACATATGTATCATAGGCATCAGGCATCAGAGTAATAAAATCATCTGCTTGGGCAATTTGTGCCGCCTGACAAATTGCCTTGTCATCCGCTTCCCGATTTCCCCATGCGATATTTTCTCGAATTGAAGCATGAAACAATTCACTTTTTTGCAAAACTACGGAAATTTTATCTCGTAATATTTTTTTCTGATAGGCTCGTACATCGGTACCATCCACCAAAACCGCACCACTTGTAACATCATAAAAACGCAAAATCAAATTGATTAGCGAAGTTTTTCCACTTCCAGTTGCACCCATAATAGCAAGGGTTTCACCAGGATAAATAGTGAGATGAATATGCTTTAGCGCAAGCCGGTTGCTACCAGGATAAGCAAACGACACATTTCGAAACTCAATTTTCCCATGCTGTGGTAAAATATCTTGTATAGGTAAATCTTTATTACTTTCTAAGTATTTATTTTTTTCATGATTGAATGGTATATGTTTAAAGTTACCATCCTTCAATTCTGGTACACTTTTCAATATCTCTTTTACACGCTTCCAAGATGCAAAACCTCTGGAAATATTTTGAAACAACATCACAAGCATTAAAACACCGTTTAAAAGCAGTGTTGCATATGTAATTGCCGCCATAATACGACCAGGAGAAGCAAAACCGTTATCAATTTCAAAAGAACCAACCAACAAAATAAACACAACAATGATATACATAAAAGCATTTACAATTGGATTCATAAAAGCAAAAATGATTAAAATTTGAAGCTGTGTTTTTATCAATTCATCATTTGCTTTGCCGAATCTGACTTTCTCATAAACTTCTCGGACACAGGCTTTAATCGTACGAATACCGGATATATCTTCCTGCATAATATTATTAATTTGATCCAACCGATTTTGTAATTGTAAAAACAAAGGATTTGCCTTATAAAGACAAATCAATATGCAGCCAAGAATCAGGGGAAAGATACATAATACAATCCAACCAAAGCTTTCATTCACTTGAAACATAAAATAAATGCTGCCAAACATTAACATTGTTGTGCGAATCATACTACGAATAAATAGAGATACAAAATTTTGTACTTGTGTAATATCATTTGTTACTCTTGTAATCAATGTACCTGTTCCAAACTTATCTATTTGCGAGAAAGAAAATGTCATAATATTACAAAAACAATCTTTTCGAATATCATTACCAACATTTTGTCCTGTCATATGAACAAACACATTGTTTAATGCGCCAAAAAATGCCCCTAATGTTACAAGTCCAAACATTATAAGTCCCAATCTCCATATGTACTGTAAATCAGTTACACCATGATTATGGGTACCTAACACACCTTCATCAATAATTTTGCTCATCAATGCTGGCTGAAGCAAATCCATACAAACTTCTCCAACCATAAAAAGCACAGCCAAAATCGCAAAGAAAAGATACTTTTTAACATACTTCCACACTTTATTTGCTCCGCTGATGCTTTCGTTTATGATTTTTATGATAACGTTGCGCCCAATTCGACTGAACCTTTTCCAAAAGCGCCAATAGAGTCTCCTGCTCCGTCTCTGAAAGAACAGAAAACATTTCCTGATGCTGTTGATTATGCTGTTTTTCAGCTTCTATTGCTTGTATCTTTCCACGTTCACTCAACTGAAGAATCGTTGTTCTGTGATCGGCTGGATTTGAAGTACGGATCAATAAGCCAGCATTTTCCAACTTGCCAATCACTTCACTGGCAGATCCAGATTGTATACCAAGGTGCTCGGTTAAGTCAGACTGCGTAATCATACCCACTTTATTCAAAATGATCAGGATTCGCTTTTGACTCCCTCTTCCTTCGCTCATATAACGAATGGTATGCCCCATATCGCGTAAATTCCAAATTAATTTGTTACTTATATCCATTGAATGATAAGACAGTGGCATTTTTATTCCTCCTAAAATAAAGGTACCTTGACATTTTAACACCCTCCTAGGATACTGTCAAGGTACCTTTACTTCTATTCAAACACAACTAAGCTTTTATATGAATTTTTATTGGAGTTCATCCAAAATTTCCTGCATTTTGGCCATTTCAATAGTAATTCCATTGCTTCCAAAATACCAGTTATTTCCATCTAAATAAACAATCTTTCCGTTTTTGTAAGCGTTCGTTTTCTTAATAATATCATTCTCAATATCTGCTTTTAATACATCCAATTCAGAAGTTGTACGATCTACAATAAACAAGACTTCTGGATTTACAGTCAAGATTGATTCATAGCTGAAATCAGAACCATGTGAGCTTGATTCAATATTTTCTACAACAGGAACAAATCCGTATACATTATAAACATAATTAAAACGTGATTCACTGTTTGCGCCGAATCCTGAAATTTTCTTATCATTATACATTGCAACTAACGCATTGCTATATTGACCAGCTTTGGCTTTAACTTCTTCTCTTTTTGCTTCCAGTTCAGCTTTAAATTGGTTGGCTTCTTCCGTTTTATTAAAGATCTGACCAGCTTTATCTACAGAGGAGATGAAACTATCCCAATAATTCGCACCATCTGTTCCGATGTAAAGTACATTTGGTGTAATTTTCTTTAATTCTTCATAAAAAGGTGATTGGCGTCCAGAAATAAATACTACATCTGGCTCTAACGCAGCAACCTTTTCAAAATCAATAGATTTTAATGTTCCTAAATCAGTAACATCATCAGAACCATATTTTTCAAATAAATATGCGGGTCCAGATGCTTCGCCGCCTCCCTTTGGTATACCGACAATTCCAGTTACACCCAATGCATCTAATGTATCTAAAAATCCGTAATCCAAAACAACAATACGTTCTGGCATTTTTTCAAATGTAACATCAGCAAATGTAATGGTTCCTGCTTCTTCACTTTCAGTTGATCCAATTGTTGGTGAGACAGTTATCGGATAAGCTGAATTATCTGTTACTTCAGTGCCTGTTTGCTGTGGTTGTTCTGATGTTTCTTTTGAATCGTTACATGCTGCCAACATAAGCAAAAATACAGCAAATACCGATAAAAGAATCCATTTTTTCATATAAATCTTTCCCCCTTAATTTTTATTAATTGATAATGAGAATCAATATCAATTAGCACAAGCTTATTATTGCATAAGTTTATAAAAATAGCAACATAAAATATTTTTCTATTTTCATATAAATATGATATCAGGTAAACTTGATTTAATGGGAATTGAAGTAGATACAAATTCTACAGCCATCTTGTTCCTGAACAGGAATGTGCATATCATACACTTCACGAAGTGCATCAGAGTTGATGATTTCATGCGTATCTCCATCCTTAATCAGACGTCCATTCTTTAATGCAACAATGCGATCAGAATATACAGAAGCGAAATTAATGTCATGAAGGACAATCACAACCGTTTTCCCAAGCTCATCTACAAGCTTCCGTAAAATCTTCATAATTTGAACAGAATGCTTCATATCCAGATTATTGAGTGGTTCATCCAATAAAATATATTCGGTATCCTGTGCAATCACCATCGCAATAAATGCACGCTGCTTCTGCCCACCTGAAAGCTCATCGAGAAATTTATCCTCCATTTCTTTTAAATCCATATATTCGATCGCCTGATCCACAAATTTTTTATCTTCTTCAGTCAAACTTCCCTTTGAATAAGGATAGCGACCAAATGAAACAAGCTCACGAACGGTTAAACGGACATTTAAGTGATTGGATTGTCTTAAAATGGATACACGCTTTGCAAAAACATTAGATTTAATGCCTTTTACATCATTTTTATCCAACAAAATTTCTCCCGTATCAGCATCCAATAAACGACTAACCATCGAGAGCAATGTGGATTTTCCTGCACCATTGGGTCCGATAAAAGATGTAATTTTCTTTGGATGAATTGTCACTGTCACATCATTCATCACTTTTTTCTTCCCAAAATTTTTGGTTAACTTTTTAATTTCAATCATTTTGTCGCCCTACTTTCTTTTAAAATCAAATAAATAAAATACATACCGCCAATCAAATTGATTAAAACACTTATCGTTGTTTGTAATGCAAATACATGTTGGACCAAAAATTGTCCACCAACTAAGGCAATAATACTGAACAGTGCAGCACCCGTAATCAATATAGAATGCCGATACGTCTGAAAAAATTGATACGACAGGTTTGCCACAATCAACCCCAAAAAGGTAATCGGCCCTACCAATGCCGTTGAAGTTGCTAACAAAATAGAAGACAAAATCAACACATTTAAAACACGCTGATCATAATTCACACCTAAATTGATGGCATTTGCTCTGCCTAAAGACATAACATCCAAATCTTTAAGAATAATAGAGCCATAAATAAAGGCAGCAATCAATATCCCAGCAGAAAGATAAAGAAGCTCACTTTTCACATTGGTAAAGCTCGCAAACAAACGAACCTGCAAACTTTCATATTCCACAGGATCAATAATGACCTGTAAAAAATCCACCATACTCCCCAATAAGGTGCCTAAAATCATTCCTGCCAGCAGCAATAAAAAAATCGGATGCTTATCTGCTCGAAACAAAAAGCGAAAAAGAAGTAACGCAAATAAAATCATAAAAAGTAAAGAAATTCCAAAATTCAAGTATCGATTAACGACCAAAATAGACGCAGACCCAGCAAAAAAATAAATAACCGTCTGAACCACCTCATACATGGAGTCCACACCAATCATTGATGGAGTTAAAATTCGGTTATGTGTAACTGTTTGAAACATCACTGTCGCATACGCAATGGCAACACCTGTAATCACAATCGCTCCGATGTGTACCAATCTACGAGGAAAAGCATAGCTGAAGCTGCCTTGAATATTATAAAATGCATATAGAAGAATACAACCCAGAGCAATTATGCCTAAAAAAATTAATTTTTTCCTATGATTTTGCATATGCTTTCCCCCTAAACAACATGATTAAGAAGATTGCACTGCCAATTACAGCTACAATGGTATTAACTGGTATCTCATACGGATGTATCAGCAACCGACTGAGAATATCACAGCATAAAAGAAATACAACCCCCAAAGCAATGGTATGCGGTATAGTTTTTCTTAAATGATCGCCTAAATACAATGAAACAATATTTGGAACAATTAATCCCAAAAATGGAATTACGCCTACAGTTAAAACAACGGTTGTAGTAATAACCGCAACAATAATTAAACCAATATTCAAAACAAAATGATAGCTAAGCCCCAAATTTTTTGCGAAATCCTCACCCATACCTGCTACTGTAAACTTATTTGCATACAAATATGCCAAAATGATGGCCGGAAGTGCTACATACAATAGTTCATATCTTCCAGATATAATCAAAGTAAATCGACCCATAAAAAAGTCTGAAACATTTTGTAAAACATTCGATTCATAGCCTAAAAAAGTCGTCATTGCAGATAAAATATTTCCATACATAATTCCAATAAGCGGAACAAAAATTGCATCCTTAAATTTGATTTGCTTCAAAAGCTGCATAAACAGCATAGAGCCAATTAAAGCAAAGGAAAAGGCAAAAATAATTTGCTCCATATATGTAACATTTGTAAAAAACAGCATGGAAATAACAATGCCAAGCTTTGCCGCATCCAAAGTCCCTGCCGTTGTTGGTGATACAAACTTATTGCGGCTTAGACTTTGCATAATTAAACCAGCAATACTCATTCCTGCACCTGCTAAAATAATTGCCAGTAATCTTGGTACCCGACTAATTAAGAAAATCTGCCATTTATCCGAATCCCAATTGAATAGATCTGTCGGCTTAATGTCAACTGCACCAACAAATAAAGAAATACAGGATAAAATCATTGCGGCTATGAGTAACATCCATAGTCTCATTGCTTCCTCCATACATGATTTATTTTTATAATGTACTCATCTTCTCATAAATATCTCTTTTTAAATCATTTCAATTTGATTCAAAATAACTGAACTGCAATTTATAGCAAAAGAAAAACAAACTCTAGTTTCAAAGATTTCTCTCTTACATCGAAAATAACTTAGTCACAGGTAACGAGAATGAGAATTATTATCAATAAGTACAAACCTAATTATAAACTAATCGATCAAAAAATAGCAAGTATGAATTAAACAGAAAGGTTAAATTCTAAGGAAAAAGCAACAAGAAGAAAAATATTTATCATCGATCAACCCATACATATTTAACATAAGATAATCATTTTAATTTTTATATAATTGATTCTAAAATCTATTTATCTATATATAATTATAATTTTTTCATTCACAAAAAATTCCGTCTCAATATTTTCTTTTGCCAAAAATAAAAATACATAAATTCCTTTGTTCTATCACTCAGAAAATTTATGTATTTTTTATAATTTTAAATATCATTTAAGAAAAATATTTTAAAATAAAATATGCAAAATCATTTAAAATAAACCAATGGCGCAATTGTTTTCATCAACATCCATCAATAAAGCAGATGGCTTTTTCGATAAGCCTGGCATGGTCATAATGCTGCCAGCATAGGCAACAAGAAATCCTGCTCCGATAGATGGAGAAAATTCACGAATCGTTACAGTAAATCCGGTTGGGCGACCCAATAATTTGGCATTATCAGAAATGGAGTACTGTGTTTTGGCAATACAGATTGGCAACTGATCCCAGCCAAATTCTGCAAATTTTATCATTTGTTTTCTCGCTTTTGGTAAAAATTCTACATCGTCTGCACCATAAACAACACGTGCAATTGTCCGAACTTTTTCTTCAATTGGAAGATCCAGGGCATAAATCGGATGGAACTGATTTCTATCTTTTGCAATCACTTCAACAACCTTTTGTGCCAAATCTTTTCCGCCTTCTCCACCCTTTTCCCAAACATTACAAAGTGAAAATGGATATCCATTATCTTTTGCCCAATTTTTAAGAAGTGCAATTTCCTCATCAGTATCTGTAGTAAATTTATTTACAGCAATTACAAATGGAATCCCATAGCTCTGTGCAGATTCCACATGCTTTTGTAAATTTTCTAAACCATTTTTCAATGCCTCAACAGACGGTGTTGTTAACTCATCCTTTTGCATACCACCATGCATTTTCAGCGCCCGAATTGTTGCGACAATCACCAGCACTTCCGGATTTAAATGACCAATTCTTGATTTAATATCAAAAAATTTCTCTGCACCTAAATCACAGCCAAATCCAGCTTCAGTTACAACATAATCCCCAAGCTTCAATGCCATGCGTGTAGCAATCAAAGAGTTACAGCCATGTGCAATGTTGGCAAAGGGTCCACCATGAACAATTGCTGGTGTATTCTCCAAAGTTTGTACCAAATTTGGTGCAAGCGCTTCTTTTAATAAAAGGGTAAGCGCACCTTCTGCACCCAAATCCCCAGCAGTTACGGGGTCTCCATCATAATTATAAGCAATTACAATGCGTTTTAAACGTGCTTTTAAATCTTGTAAATCAGATGCCAAACAGAAGATTGCCATAATTTCTGATGCAACAGTAATTTGGAAAGCATCCTCACGTGTAACGCCATTTACGGCTCCACCCAATCCAACAACAACACTTCTTAATGCACGATCATTCATATCCAAGCATCGCTTCCAAATAATCTGATTTGGATCAATACGCAGCTCATTTCCTTGATGAATATGGTTATCAATTAAAGCAGATAGCGCATTATTTGCAGTAGTAATTGCATGGATATCACCAGTAAAATGCAAATTAATGTCCTCCATTGGAACAACCTGCGAATAACCGCCACCACACGCTCCACCCTTTACACCCAAAGTTGGACCTAAAGATGGCTCCCGTAATGCAATGACTGCATTTTTTCCAATTTGATTTAATGCTTGTCCCAAACCAACGGTAACGGTTGATTTCCCTTCACCGGCGGCTGTCGGATTGATGGCACTGACCAAAATTAACTTTCCATCTTTTTGGTTTGCATATTGCTCCAAAACATTTAGCGAGATTTTCGCCTTATATTTACCATAACAATCTAATGCATCTTCTGATAAACCGACTCTCTTTGCAATCTCTAAAATCGGTAACATTTTTGCTTCTTGTGCAATCTCAATATCTTTTTTCATCTCTTTAGCCAATTCAATCTCTCCTTTTTTACGACTCTCCCTCATTATTATACAAAAGGAAGAAAAAGTTATCTATCCCATCATTCATAAATTTTGGGAAATATTTACATAAATTTGCTCTTCTTATCTTGATTTATCTTTTGAAACTGTGTATATTTAAATTGACAAGAGTTGCTTCACTTGGATGTGTTTCACTTTTGTACGTAAATGCACGCTGAACGTGTAAAGTTTTTAGGAGGATTATCATGCAAGGTAAAGTAAAATGGTTTAACAACGAAAAAGGTTATGGTTTTATCGAAGTTGAAGGTGGAGAAGACGTATTCGTACATTTCTCAGCAATCCAAGCTGAAGGATTCAAGTCATTAGAAGAAGGTGCAGAAGTTTCTTTTGAGATCGTAGAAGGAAACCGTGGACCTCAAGCTGCAAATGTAGTGAAACTTTAATCCGAAAGTATAGCATTATAAACATATAACCAAAGGGAGATTGACTCTCTCTTTTTTTTGCTTTACAAGATGCCTTTTCCCCTTGCGTTACGCATCTATAAAAAATAAACAAAGGAGACGACTTATGACAAACGAAATCTTATTTTTTGCCTCAGCAATCATCTACTTTTGTCTTATCCTCACAATTTACCGGTTCTTCGGTATTTTCGGTCTTTTCACATGGATTGGTTTTTCAACTGTTATTGCAAATATTGAAGTCATTAAGACTGTTGAATTGTTCGGAATGACAGCCACACTTGGAAATGTTATGTATGGAACCATTTTTTTATGCACAGATATTATTCATGAACGATATGGGAAAACTGCTGCCAAAAAAGCGGTACATCTTGGATTTTTCACCTTGTTGTCCACACTCATAATTATGCAGATTGTACTATATTTTACACCGCATGAAAGTGACTTTGCACAAGGTGCGCTAGAAACTGTCTTTGGCATTATGCCAGAAATTGTTCTTGGAAGTCTGACAGCCTATCTGGTTTCACAAAATTTGGATGTACGCTTGTATGGCTATTTGAAAAAAAGATGGCCTTCAGACAAATATTTATGGTTACGAAATGCAAGCACCGCGGTCAGCCAATTGGTGGATAGCTTTATTTTTACACTCATTGCATTTTATGGAACATTCGGTACAGAAGTTTGGATTGAGTTGTTTATTACAACATATCTATTTAAATTTATCGTTGCTGTATTGGACACACCTTTTTTATATTGGGCAAAAAAAATCCGTCCAAACGAAGTGAACATAACAAAAGAATAATTCCATTCCAAACAAAAGAATAATTCCATTTCAAGTGAAGACAGCCTTGGTGCTCAAATCAAAGACAGTCGCTTCAAGAAACTGTTTGAATAAAGGTTCTCTAACCATATTCAATTGAATCTTGGAGCTTTTTATTTGCTTGCAAAAATTCCCTTTTTACATCATACCTAATCAAACAGAATCATAAGAATATTTTTAGAACCGTTTATCGCCAACAGAAATATAATATTTGAATACAAATATCAAATTCCTTCATTTTTTTCGATCATGCAAATCCAAAAACTGTTTTTAAACATAATTCAATTCTCTTACGTGATTACTTAGCATATGCTAGATCATTCAATCGACTTCATTATCCATTTAGAATACATTTCACACGCTTATCAATCGGCTGTATGATATACTAATAAAAAGCTGTAAAGGTGGGCTAACTTTCATGAAAAAAGAAGTGCTCTGGACCAAAGATTTTCTTCTTCTAACGGTCACCAATTTTTTGGTATTTACCTCATTTTTTATCTATATGTCAACGATTTCTACCTATACTGTACAGAGCCTTGGTGGAACAACAACAATCGGTGGAATTGCAGTCAGCATTTTTATTGTTGGTGTGCTGCTTGCCCGAATATTTATCGGTGCATGGATTGAGCAAATTGGACGAAAACAAGTCCTGCTTGGTGGATTGCTTTTTTATGCAGGACTTTCTTTTTTATTTTTCTTTATACATCACTTGCTTCCTTTACTATTGCTACGATTCTTTCATGGAATTTTCTGTGGGATGACATTAACAGCGGCCAATACAATTACACCAAGCTTAGTTCCCAAAAAACGACGTGGTGAAGGAATTGGATACTATGGAATGAGCATTTCACTGGCAATTGCAGTCGGACCATTTCTTGGTATGAAACTAATTCATGCAGAACAGTTTACAGCTATGTTTATACTATGCAGCGGATTTTCTGTTACTGCTTTTCTGACTGCCTGTCTAATTCAAATCCCTGTTTTCTCATTGAATCAGACACAAAGAGCTGAGCTCAAACAATGGAAATGGAAAAATTTTATTGAAAAAAAATGTTTGCCATTGGCAAGTATTGGATTGTTGGTCGGATTTGCTTACTCTAGTGTCATGTCGTTTATTTCATTTTATGGGCAAACTTTACGACTTGAAACGTATACAACTTATTTTTTCTTAATCAATGCAATTTGTATCTTATTGACACGTCCATATTTAGGAAAGTTATATGATCGAAAAGGTGTTCATTTTGTTTTGTATCCGGCATTGATTCTTCTATCTATTGGAATGGTTCTATACAGTCAAACCACTCATGGACTTGGACTGCTTATTGCTGGTGCTTTGATGGGTATCGGATACGGTGCTTATCAGCTTGGCGGACAAACGCTTGCTTCCAGTCTGATTCCTCCATACCGAATGGGTGTCAGCGTATCTACATTTTTTATTTTTCTAGATGCCGGGATGGGCATCGGACCAACATTTCATGGTTGGCTCAGCAAACAAATCGGATTCGATTCAATGTATACGATCAATGCAGCTTTATTCATAATTGCATTGATTATTTACACATTTTTTACCAAAAAAGGTTATATTTCTAAGACAGAACATTACGAAAAAACCGAAACAACAGGATTTTAATAGACCAAGAAGACAATGGGCTTTCTATCTTCTTTTTTCCTATTGTTTCGGCTAATTTCCGAGTAAAAAGCTATGATTTAACAATTACTAATTTAAGACTGTATAGTTTCTACCTTTCTTGGAAGAACATCTTTAATATATTTTGCATAGTTGGTATAGCTATCTTTATCAAAGAAAATGACCACATCACCCTGGTCATCCGCTGTACGAATCAAACGACCGATACCCTGACGAATTCTTAGCAACATGTATGGCAAATCCACTTCAAGAAAAGCATCATCCGCTGCCCTTCGAAAAGAATCAAATACTGGATCATGTGGCGGAAATGGCAAATCCCAAATAATCACTTGAGATAAAGAGGAACCTGGCACATCCAGCCCTTCCCATAAATGCTCAGCACATAATACGCTGGATTCATGATTTTGAAAATAAGAAACTAGGCTGCTGATTTCTTGATCCCCTTCAAATAAGATTTCAAATTCATACTCTGATTTTTTGAATGACTGCTTAAAATGTTTTAACTGCTCGGTTGTGGGAAAAAGCAATAATGTTCTTCCTTTTGTCTTTTCCAAATACTCTTGCACTTTCCGGACTCTGCTTGCTTCATCTGAAATATGAAAAATTATACGCATTTTTTCTTCATAATCATAGGGTGAAGCAACGGAAAATTGAAGTGCTTCTTTCATACCAAGACTCTTTTTAAAATAAGTAAAATTCCCGTTATTGGACAAAGTTGCCGAAGAAAAAATATATGGTATATGCTGTGTCCAAACATGCTTTTCCATAAAATCTTGTATAAAATGTGGCATCACAATAACTTGCATGTAGCCATCCTTTGTTTCCAGCCAATAAATCACATTTTGAGTCAGCAACAAATTCATAGCAAAAACGAGCTCGTCCAGATAACCATCAATAATATTTAATTCATAGATATCAACCGTAAACAATTCATGCTCAAACACAAGTAAGTCGCCCATATGCTCCAACTGCGACTTCAATTTCTCAATTTTTGTAAGCCAGTGGTCATCCTTTTGAATATACATACGTACACCTTCGGTAATCTCTGCTTCACCCAAGGTCGCATAAAGAGCATCAAACAGCTCTTCTACAGTTTCTAAAGCTCCTTCTATTAAATAAGCCAATTCCTCTTGAATTTCATTCGTTGCCAAACGCTTTAACATATGAACCATGCGATCCTCTTTCAATGCATAGGTCAAAGCCTTTTGTGCAGCATATTCAAGTAAGTGTCCTTCATCAAAAACAACTGAGCTGTAGGATGGTAAATAGGGTAGTTGCCCTTCTCGTTTCCGACTTTCTTCTGTCCATACATGCTTCATAAAGAAATCATGCGAGCAAACTATTAAATCTTTTGCTTTACGATAAGCATCACGGGATAATGTCAATCCACAGCGATGCCGATGGTCGCAACTGAGACAATCCTGAAATGGATCCCAGCTGATTTCCCTCCATTCTTCATCTGTAAAATTCATATAATCTTTTCGATCTCCATATGGATAAAAATCTATCGTTCCAAATTCATCAAATAAGAAGTCAGGTAATCCATCATAAACTTGGTTCCATGCATTGTTATCATCTGTTTCGGCAATCAAACGATACAATTTTTTGATACATAAATACTGATCCTCTGATTTTGCCAGGCGAACATCAATTTCCAATTTTAAAATGTCATTTAGCTTCTTTATGTCTCCTTCTTTTTTCACAAGCTGCTCAATTAAGGTTTCATCAGCGCAAGCAATAATTGCAGGCTTCCCTTTATAACGTGCGTAGCAAACCGCATACAATAAATAAACCAATGTTTTTCCAGTTCCAACGCCAGCTTCTGCCAAAATAATTTCATTTTTTTCAAAGGCCTTCTCCAATTGATAGGCCATATAAATCTGCTCGTCCCGAATTTCCAATCCATGATCTGGAAAGACCTCATAAAATTGGTCAGCAATCCAATCAGACATTTGAGCGGTAAATCCGCTATTTTTTTGTATCTGAAAAGGAAGATTTTTCATTCTGACATTTCTCCTTTTTGTTTTTTCGGCTTTGGACCATAGTATTGATACAAATCTGTGCGAATAAACCCATTAAACAGCTTTCGTTTTTTGGTCGCCTTCTTGCCAAAACATACTTCAAAATTTTCATAAGATGTCAATAAATACAATGACCATGTATTCAGTGCCTCTTGAGAAAAAACTTGTCCCAATACCTGATAAAGCTGTTTAACTTCTTGACGCTCACCTAAACGCTCTCCATATGGTGGATTCGTCACAGCCGTTCCATATCCTCTTTTCTCATAAAAATCCTCAACACGCATTTGTTTAAATGTAATCAGATCACTCAAGCCTGCCTCCAATGCATTTTGCTTAGCAATTTCAATCATACGACCATCACGATCGTATCCATACACTTGAATTTCCTTATCATATGTGGCCTTCTCATCTGCTTGAGCACGCACCTCATCCCAAATTTTCTTTGGAATCCATGGCCATTCTTCACTGACAAACACTCGATTAAATCCTGGTGCAATATTTTGTGCAATCAATGCGGCCTCGATCGGAATCGTCCCACTGCCACAAAATGGATCAGCAAACGGCCAGTTTCCTCGCCAATTGGTAAGCAAAACCAATGCAGCAGCCAATGTTTCCTTTAATGGAGCTTCTCCCTGCCCGACACGATAACCACGTTTATGCAAACCAGCCCCACTCGTATCTAAAGTTAATGTCGCCATATCCTTTAACAAGGAAACTTCAATTTTATACAATGGACCGTTTTCCTTCAGTTCACCTTGAATTCGATGCGTTTTACGTAGAGATTCCACTATAGCTTTTTTGACGATTGCTTGACAATCCGATACAGAAAAAAGTTTAGATTTTACCGACTTACCTTGAACAGGAAATTGTCCGTTCTCAGAAATATATTCCGACCAAGGAAGCTTTTTGGTGCGTTCAAATAGTTCATCAAAAGTATAAGCCTTAAAACTCCCGATTTCAATTTTGATTCGATCAGCAGTACGTAACCATAAATTAAGTATCGCAATATCTTTGGCTGTTCCTTGCAACTTACATCGACCATTTTCTACTATTACATTTGTATATCCGAGCGCCTTTAATTCTTTTGCAACAATTCCTTCAATTCCCATTGCTGCAGTTGCAATCACTGTATACGTCTTTGCCATCTGCATCGTCCCTTTTCATAATCTATCCTGAATGAAAAAAGAGAACCCACATAAAGGGTCCTTGTTTTTCCTATTCATGTGACCTACTCTTTTATCACAGATAATGATTATACGGATTTATTTATAAAAAATCAAATAAAAAATCATTGATTCACAAATTTCTTGATATAAGACAAACGCCTTTCATAAAGATCTAACATGGCTCTTGCGATCAAGCTGCCTTTTATCTTTTTCAATTTTTGGCTTCATACCGCCACTTTCTTTGAAAAAATACAACGGACGATGCTTACTTTCCATATAATTTTTGGCAACATATTGTCCGAGCAATCCAATAAAAAGCATCTGTAAGCCAAAACCAAGTAGAAGAATGCAAACCAAAGTTGTCCAACCACTGACCGAATTGCCAAACAAAATTGTTTTTCCAGCAATATAAATTCCCATAATAAAGGAAAAAATGCAAAATAAAAGACCGCAATAGGAAGCCAACACAAGTGGAACGGCAGAAAAAGAGAAAATTCCATCCACTGCATACCGCAGCAAAGAAAGAAAAGACCATTTCGTTTGTCCTGCGACGCGCGGAACATTTTCATATTCAATCCATCGCGTCTCAAATCCGACAAACTGAAAAATTCCTTTAGAATATCGATTATATTCCTTTACTGATAAAATGGCTTCTACCATTCGACGTGACATCATGCGAAAATCTCCTTCTCCATCCTTCATAGAAACGGTAGAAAGTATATTTGCCACACGATAAAAAGCGCGAGATAAAAGACTGCGTAACTTTTTTTCACCAGTACGGCTCACCCTTTTTCCACCAACACAATCCACATTTTCAGCTTTCAACATTTGATACATTTTCGGTAGTAATTCTGGTGGATGTTGTAAATCAATATCCATCACAACAATATAATCTCCCACTGCTTCAGAAAATCCAGCATACATTGCCGCTTCTTTTCCAAAATTCCGGGAAAATGATAGATATCTTACCTGGTCATCAGCATGTATCAACGCTTGAAGCAACGGCAAAGTCTCATCACTGCTTCCGTCATCAACAAATAATAACTCATAATCTATCTGTGGCATCTCAGATAAAACCGCACTGATCCGCTCATAAAATAACGGTAAGGCCTCCTCTTCATTAAAGCATGGTACAACGATACTGATACAATCCATTCTTTTCACCCCTTCCATTATGAACATTTTGTTCCTTTTAATTTCTTTCCTAAACGGCACATAACCATAATAACACCGACTCTAACAAATTTCTACAAACCCTTTCATACCAACACATTTCAGACCAGTATTTTTATGCAGCCGTCACCAACATTTATAGAAAGTGACCAACTTTTATGCATTTTGGTCACTTTTTGGTCACCCGATATAAAAAAACCAAGTCATATGACTTGGTTTTTTTATCATTTTCTTTTGTTATATATAGATTATTTCTCAATACATTCTTTTTTTACACACTTATAAAACCACGATTTGAATGACTCGTAATAAATTGCACCGCCAAAATACAGGTAAGCACCACCAAAGTCCTTGCCACGCTAACTTTCATTCAATATTACTCAATAACAACGCAGCTCCTATTAACATAATGAATATCAAAATCCCTACCATAACAACTATTGTCGGATACTTTAAAAATATGTTACTCGTATCAGTTTTACTTGCCAATGATTTTCCTGTTATTTTAGAAAGACCGTATAATAAAAAAATAATACAAACAAAATTGACATAGACCCTAAGGAAAATATAATAAACACTTTTCCTAAACCTAATTTGTCTGCGTTTTCAAACAGACGAGTAAATAGCAAATCTCCATGCCAATATTCATCATATTCCCCTTTCCTGTACCATCGCCACAATGCCATGCGTTCCAGTTGTCTTCTATACCCTGAATGATTCCTTGATCATCCACAGCATAATGGGAACTTGTCGCATGGTTATTTCTTAACATATATGCAATTTCATTTGCTGCACTTCTGACATTTGCGGTGTTGTGTACTGTAATGTATGATAGTTTCATGGTGTTTGGACATTTGATGTTCCATTTATTTTTGGGTACCAGTTGTTTTTTGATTTGCATAATAAATTCCTCCTTAAAATAGAAAAAGCCCTACCTACTTGGTAAGACTTTTATTGACGTATATTTTTTGTTTTGTTAGAATAAACTTAAAGAAGGGTTACTGCCT
>CAJFEE010000006.1 GCA_904373265.1 Candidatus Harrysmithiimonas galli
GAGAATCCACGAAAGCCCACCATGATAGTGTCAATATGTTCCTTTACTTCGTACTCGGTAACCTTACCAGCATTACACGCAAATTCATGCTTATTTGTTTTGTTATCCATTTTCCTTGTTCCTTTCGTTTTGTTTTTAGACAATAAAAAAAGAGGAACCAAGTTAAGCCTCATCTGAGATAACTTCGTTCCTCTGAACAATCAAAATATTAAATTGGTTAGTCCTTTTCTGACCTATATATATCATATCACAAGTCCTGAAATTTGTACATAGGTTTTTGAAACTTTTTTCTTTATTTTTCCGACAATTTTCTTGAGGTCCTATTTATATATAATCCTCAGATTAACCAGATTGACCCCAGATTGATTTTAATGGATTAACCTATAATTTATATATCCTATTCCTAAAAATCATTTCTGGATTATCTGGGAACTTCTGATGATACCTCTTAAATAAACAGTAATAGAATAGTATAAAGTTGTTTTGATTATCTGTAAAATACAAAGAAATTCAAGGGCAAATAAACCGAAACTCATTTGTTCAGTTTTGCATTGTGCAGTATGAGAGATAATTGTCATAAAAGCCTTTAACTGCAATACTTTGTTAACCTTTTCTACCTTGCAAAAAGTGAAACTCAATGCTGTGTTTTTGCTATGTTGCTTGTGATGTCAGTATTACGCTTGCCGAACAAACAAGCACAATCTTTTAAAAATAAAGCAAACGAATCGTCTAAGTTTTTGTGTAACTGCTAAAATGAGGATAAAATGAAAGTATTCATTTAGATTTTTTCTTATTAAAAAGTTTTAAAAAATTCAAAATATAATATAAAGAATGATGATAGGAGTAAAAATGGGTATTCCTTATATAAAAATTTTTGCATTATTTTTAAGAAATTATTGGTACAATCATGAAAAACGACTTGGAAACTGAATGAAAAAATACGTCCATAAAATTAAAGACCAACAAAACACCTAAAATAGATACTGCTCTCAATTCATGAAAACAAGCTTTTTGGTTTGGAAATTCAATTTAAAAATAATTTTTGGCATGTTATTTGATATTCTTCAGTAGTTTTACCATGAATTTTTCTAAGATTTTTATAATGATGGGTAAAAATGATTTTTTTGTGAATTTTTCATGGATTGAATTTTAGAATCTAATCAACCGTCCCCTCTACCTAATAATTGAGCCCAACCGACATCTAAGACATCAATAATTTTTGAAAGCTGATTTCTGTGATATCCACTGACAACAATAACATGAACACCCAAAACTATGCAGACATGAAATCTATATAAAGAATTGATTATTTGAAAAAACGAGGAAAAATGGATTGGAAACACATCAATCCATTGATTTTGGAAAATAAAAGAATGGGAAGATGTTACAATCATTTCGAAAATAGACATAAAGTAGTTTAAAGTATGTTCCATTTGTTTATATGCAAGTAAGAAAATAATAACAATGTAAAAAATTTTGCTGCCTCTATCTGCCACTTACGCTTTTTGCCAGATAAAGCGAACTTTAGATAAGCCAATCTTGCCAACAAAATCAGAATAAGTCTCAACATCCTGGCTACTGATGCCATTTTAAATCATAGCTGCACGCATGCACCACAATTTTTTCACCATTTGCCGCAAATAGTGTAAAGGTCAGCTCTTCAAAGTCAAGATGCCCTCAGACAATCCCGATAAACTTTTTCGCGTTCGCCATTGTCTCCAGCTTCCCAATAGCGACCAGATGTCCGTCATAGACAACGGACATCTGGTCGACAGAGTATAGGGTCTCTTAGAGAATTTCGGACTGATTTGATCCCCATAAAGAGGTAAGTCGCGCCACAAAACTGACACATTCTTCATCGATCAGCCGGGCAATCAATAACGGCTCGCAAATCATTCACTACATCACTCAAATATAAAACTTACTGTTCATCAAGATAATAATTTTTCATAAAATCAAGGAGTAATTTTGGAGCACTACATTCAAGGCAACTCATGTACCATAATAATATGAAATAGGTTCAGACTCTTTGGTAGCGTTTTATTCTCGTAAAATGTTACTGTACCAAACTATATATTATCATCCCATAACTTTACTGGAGCACAGGTAAGCATACTCCGAAATTCTAGTTCATCCAGACCACTATTCTCATCATAATATTCACACCAATCATAAAACAAATAACCTTCATTCTAATAATTCATAATCAATATAAAAGCGACTTCTCTGCCATCTAAAATTGCCATTCACGCAAGAATAAATTCGTTTTGCCTATTGTCATCCAGACACTTAATTTTTTGGGATGGGCAGTCAAAAAATTTTTTGTCTTTTCTTGAAGTTTTACAGTACTGGTTTTGTAGCTTTCTCAAACCTCATTAGGCTTTGGAATATTTCTTATATTTAAAGGGAATGTCCGTCGCCAAACATATCCCCATTTCGAAAATAATGGCAAGCTGCCATTTAAAATCACTTTCTATTTCCTTTTGTTTGAGAAGTGTTACCCTATGGCAACATAAGATCAGTTGCATCATAAAAGCTCATTTGCTGTGAGAGGTTTGCACAAAGATTGTCAAATACAATTTGATGGTCGCTTTTTCCTCTAGGTCGAGTCATCTCAATTTCATTTGGAGTGGGATAGGCTATATCTCCCACAACATTGCCATATGCACCCAAAAATGTTTCCCCATAGTTTTGATTCAAATGGGACTCACTTCAATGCCATATAAATCCTAATCTCCTTACAATTTTCAGCCGATCATTCTGTTCTTTAGATTTATCATATGATGTTCATATGAACTTTCTATTAACTTTTCTTTTTATCTTATACAACAAAGAACCCAGAAATCTGTAAAATCGCTTTGTTGTCTTATGGCATATGAACATTGTTACAAAGAATTTCACAAAGCTGGTAACAAAATTGTTTCATGATCAAAAGAAATATTTACACTGCTTCAATAGTCATTTTACTGTATATTGGCGATGCTTATAGTGAAAAAAGCACAAAATGTATTCCATACAGACAATAAAAACAAGCTCTTGGCAAATTGATTATACACTCTCATAATTTAAAAAGAAATTTCTTTGCATCTTCTAAAGCACAATTTACAAGGGACTACACAAGGTAACGGTCTGACAGGAAGTGCTCTACCCGTCAGATTTTCCATGTAATGTTCAAGATATAGCTTGTGGCAGCAATGGTAATAATCATCAAATCCACCATCCGCCGCTTGTCATCAAAGAATACATTATCCCAAGTATCGAGGTAACCAGAAATCTAACTGACCTGTTCTGAGCTGGTCGCTTCCACCGTCAACCCTGCTATCTGTTTCAGAAATCCCTGCTTGCGATGATCCAGTGCTGCCAACACATTCGGCGGAATACGATCAACCAACCGTTGAATATCTTCCAGTAGTTACCTATGATTTCTTTGGCGCACAAGCGATGGTTCTTTGTCAGCAAAACAAAGGTTAAATGCAGACGGGATGTTTTCTCGTCCATGTGTACCACCGCCAACAGGATAGTCACCCAGCCTACCTGGTCAATGAGAAAGTCAGGTACCCGCTGGAAAAATGCCTGCATCTCCTTTGAAGATTTTCTCTTGAAAAATTTCAGGCTTGCAGTTATGAGAGTATCGGCAAACCTGTTGCTCTCCATCGATGAACGGTTTTAAATGTTGACCTTTTTGACCACTTGTTCCATGTATTCGAAAGGCAGGAGATTCGGCTGGAAAACTCTCTATTTCCATGCTTTCAGAATTGTAGTATGATTAGAAGTAATGGAACGACAAATCACTAAGTTTACGGAGGAGTTATCATGAAGATAATTGAAGTCAAAGAAAGAACCCCGATGTTGGTACAGCAATTATTAGAAGTGTGGGAAAAGTCTGTAAGGGCAACCCATCTATTCTTATCAGACAGTGAAGTGAAGAATATCAAAGAATATGTGCCACAGGCATTAGGCAGTATTGCACATCTTGTAATTGCAAAAAACGAAAACGACTTTCCAATTGCTTTTATGGGCATAGAGAACGAAACACTTGAAATGTTATTTATTACACCCGAAGAAAGAGGGAAAGGTCTGGGAAAACACCTCATTCAATATGGGATTAAGAACTATGCTGTAAAAAGGCTTGCCGTAAACGAACAAAACCCACAAGCAAAAGGATTTTATGAACATATGAAGTTCAAAGTTTACAAAAGAACGGAACATGACGAACAAGGAAATCCCTATCCCCTTTTATATATGAGCCTCCAATAAATGATGTTTTATCAAGCAGACAAGGAAAAGAAGCATGTCTTTACCAACACAAGAACAATTAAAAGACCTGCGTATGAACCGTGACTTGACACTGGAACAGCTTGCTAAAGAAAGTAGGTATTTCCTCCTCTGCATTGGGGGCAGTTATAAAAATAACAAGTGCAGGGACATAGCCTTTATCCCCTTGTCAAGCTGTTGATCGATATTGAATTTTATATGAACGGTATTCCGCCGCCCAGATACAGAACTTGAACATATGAGCTGATGTGATGCAGATTGAAATCAAAGAAATAAAGCACAATTTGGAGGAACTAAGAGTGAATAAACTAAAACAAAATTATTATGGCAGTTTATGTACGGAAATGTATGAAATTTTACACGAAACAGCATCAGCGAACGAATTACAGTTTTATCTTTCCTATGCTGAGAAGGGAATGAAGATTTTAGAGCCGATGTGTGGAAGCGGTCGTTTTTTCATTCCATTTTTAGAGAGTGGATTGGACATTAGCGGAATGGATTTATCAAAAGAAATGCTGAAAAAGCTGAAACAAAAAGTATCCAGTGCAAAGGTCATACAGGCAGATATTATTGAGTATTCTGTCAAAGAAAAATATGATTACATTTTCATCCCATCCGGTTCCATCTCATTATTCACAGACATGCATATGTGCAAAAATATCTTGCGAAAAATGAAGAACCTGCTGGTGCCAAGTGGAAAATTTGTCTTTGCAGTTGATACCGTTTTTAATCGATTTGTTAATGACAGCGATTACAAAGTAGATATTTCCGTAAAAACAAAAGAAGGCTTTGACCTGGTCTTAAAAAGCAAACATTATTATGACGAGCAAAGTCAAACACAATTTTCTCCAGGAATTTATGAGCTGTATCAAAATACAAAGTTATTACAGAGTGAACCTATGGATTTTCAAACACATCTGTACAGACTTGGAGAAATGGAACAATATTTAAGAGAATGCGGGTTTAAAGATATATTGACCTATTCTTCTTATCAAAAAGAAATTGCAGTTAATGATGATTGCGAAATATTTATATATGAATGCAGCAATTAAATATTCATTTTGTAAAAACAAATATACAAAAGAAGATTGAAATGGAGAAAAAGCAAAATAAATAAGTCTGAAAATTACAATTATTTAAATTACCTCAATAATCTGGCATGAGATTACGGAACATGAAGCTGTATATAATATGTCAGAGATGTCTGTTGTTGCCCCGCCATATCCAGAAGAACCTTTTTGTGTGAGACGATAAAAAGAGAAACTACTATCTCATAGCAGTCAAAGGCGACAAAAAAGTAAACCTTAAAGAATTTAAGCAAAAGAATAATACACGCACTTTATCTTTTGCTTCGGAGAACGACCTAATGACGGATTTAATTCCAGGCGCAGTTACTCCGCTCAGAATTTTAAATAATATAGAGCGCTAGAGTCCAAGTTTTTCTGGACAAAGCATTTATGGAAAAGCTGGGGATAATAAGTGTTCACCCAAATGAAAATACAGCAACGGTCTGGCTGAAAACAAAAGATTTAATCAGCATAATAAAGGAGCATGGAAATGCACTTCAACTAGTAAAGAGTTAAAAATAGATAGCAAAGCGCTAAAAAGGCTCCTGCCCATTTTAATTTTGAGATAAAGAACACTTCAAAATCAAATAAAAAGGGGGGGGGAAACACTGTTAAGGATTAACCGTCTTGTCTACCCAATCAATGAGGCGAAGACGGTGGTCAAAACCAGTGGAAAGATCATTTATTTTAGCTTTGACAGTTGCTCTCTATTCTATTGCTTTTCCGAAAGTGTAGTCACAACTTTGCGAGACACTTTGTCCACAAGTCAGGGTGTATAAAATGAGAAAGCAAAACCCCAGACAACAAAACAGGCGATATGCTCCCAGAGAGGAGGTAGCATACCGCCGTTTATTGTCAACAACCCGTTTTACAGTTTGCGTGTAGTTGTGTAGTTCCCTATAAACTGACCTAAACAAAAAACTAGAGATTTTATATTCTGCTTTCATTTTAAACAAAACTTGCCATCTATTTCTCTTACCCTTAAACAAGATTCTCCCGAATCAAAATACAGAACAGAGTAAAAACAAAAACATCCAGATTCATCAATTATTGTCATATTTTTTCTTTATTCTCTGCTATAATAGATGTCAAATCTTTTATCATTACTTGAAAATTATAATACACACTATACATCTGTACTCTCTTTAAAATAAACAAATTTACCTAAACTTGTAACAAAATATATACAATTCAGTATATAGATTTCAAAAAACTGACCACTTTTTCGATGAATTTTCTTTATATGATTTTAATAAATTCATCTTGCTTAAAATAGCCTTTTATTCAAAAACCCAGCGACAAAATAAAATATTTATATAAATCTGGGACAAAAGTTTAATTTAAAGAAAAAATGAATGATAATATAAAATTTTATATCAATTTATCTTTTTTAACTATATAAATTTTGTCATTTAAAAATATTTATTTATACAAACAAAGCTTCTTATTTTTGTCCCTGTTTCCTAAAATTTCAAGAATCATAAATTGATATATAAAAGATTATAAGGGCAAGCCTGTGATAAAATAAAATATTTTATCTTGACAAGGCTCTTCTCTCATACTTTATTTGAATTTAATACTCTCATTTACCTACATAATCATTGAATTAAGGAAGTGTTGCAAATGATTTTTGGATTACGTGTTATTAAAACGGGAATGGCCATCGGACTTTCAATGGCAATTGCCAGCGCATTGGGAAACGAAGCCTATATATATGCCGGGCTTATCGCCATGTTTGCTGTGCAGCCATCGATTTATCGTTCATATGTTATCATGTTTGACCAATTTAAAGGCAATATTGTTGGTGCATTGGTTGCCACAAGCATTGTACTGCTCGTGGGCAACTCATTTCTTATGGTTAGCATCGCAGCAATGATCACCATTTCACTTTGTGTAAGATTTCACGTGATGGACAAAGTACCATCTCTCATTACAGTTGTCGCCATTATGGAAAGCAATCCTGGGGAATATTCGACTGTTGAATTTGCACTGATTCGCTTTGCAGCAGTTACAATCGGTTTTTTTACGGCCTTTTTTATCAATTTGTTTTTCTTTCCTCCTCAACATGAGAAACGTTTGTTTGCACAAATTAAAGAAATAAACGAAACCATTCATCAACAAACGGAACAATATCTACACAAACTATGCACTTATTTGGAGCTACAA
This sequence comes from Candidatus Harrysmithiimonas galli, assembly GCA_904373265.1. Classification (GTDB taxonomy): domain Bacteria; phylum Bacillota; class Bacilli; order CAJFEE01; family CAJFEE01; genus Harrysmithiimonas; species Harrysmithiimonas galli. The sequence goes on from CAJFEE010000006.1 coordinate 7,509, forward strand.
CAAGCCGCCCATACATTGGAAAAAAAGCTAAACGGACTCTATACGCTTTATAATTTTTATGCAGAAGAAAAACATTATTACTCTAAAGTGAGAAACCAAGCACGAAAGCGGAAAATTGTTTTTACAAAACAGTTGATTCAAGCAACTACCTTAAACAACAAATTGATGAAGAAAATATTGCATTTGGAAAATGATTATCACAATATCTCAGGCAGTCTACAGGAAAATATAAAAACATATATTTGTACATTGCAAGCCTATCACAAGCAACTGCTACAAAGCTGCACGTTGACTGGTACCCATTCGCCTGAGTTGTCTTTATCACATTTAGAAACGCTACAAACAAAATTGCTGAATGAATACTGGCAGCAGACTTTAAATGAACAAAAGCAAAATCCGAACGTTCAAAGCCAAATTCGCCTGATGTCTTTGGTTTCACTTGTCACAGAATATAAAGAGCAGCTTGTACATCTTGAACAAGTTATACACAGTTATTATATTTATCATCCAGACAAAAAACCCGTATATATCCCTGAAAAATAGAAAACAATTGAAATCAAAAAGAATCCTATTCCCTTTGTATTTGGGATTCTTTTTTTATGGAAAATCATAAAAAGCGAATGATATAATAATTATTTACAAAAAAACCTTGAAATCATTCGGGTTTTATAGTTAAATATTTATTATACACTTTATTTTAATCATTATTAAACGAACTTTATTACAGGGGGCTGTACTTATGACGCAAAAAGAAATTCGAGAAGTCGAACAATCGTTTACCCATCATCATCTGGCTTCACATGATGCTTGTGGAATTGTTGCCATTATCCAAAAAAATGGGATTCCGACACAATCCAATATTGAAAAAGCGATTGGTGCTCTAACCAAAATGAACCACCGTGCCGGATTTATTAACGGTGAGGGTGATGGAGTTGGGATTCATACCGATATTCCAAAAAAACTATGGAGAAAAAAGCTCACAGCAAAAAATGTTGATGCGGCTAATGTTGATCGTTCGGATTTTTCCGTTGCACATATCTTCCTAACCAGAAATAAAGAAGTCAAAGAAAACGTGGAAACCATCACCCACTTATTTCAACAACATGGATTTAAAATTCTTACATTTTCTACAGAGGAAACAAACACCGAAGCACTTGGTCCGATTGCCAAAAGCTGCGAACCCATTTTTATACAAATTTCTTTTATTGCAAAAGAAAAAATAGAGCAAATGCATAAAAAACATTTTGCCTTAACTTTAGACCTTGAAGAAAATCCAGATATTCATGTTGCTTCTTTAAGCCGCTATCATGCCGTTTATAAAGTACTTGGTGCTGGTGAGACACTGAAAAATTACTATAAAGATTTGCAAGATCCAGACATTGCTTCTCGATGTACACTGGGGCATAACCGTTACTCTACCAATACTCTATCTAACTTTTTCCGTGTGCAGCCATTTTGTATACTCGGACATAATGGAGAAATCAACACCATCTCCAAATTACGTGATGAAGCAAGAATGCTTGGTTTTACGTTAACAAATGGAGGTAGTGACTCTCAAGATTTAAGCCGAACCATCCAATCTATGATGATACATTACGACTTCAGTTTACTGGAGGCGATGGAATTTATGTTCCCTCCAATTTACAGTGAAATCAAAGCAGAAGAAAAACATATTCAAGATTTATATGCCTATATGCGTGAAGCATGGGGACATTTTGCACAAGGCCCTGCTGGTATTATCTCACGCTATAAAGATGAAACCTGCTTCTCATTGGATGCCCTCGGTTTACGACCACAATGGATGCTAGAAACTGAAGATTGCTATATGTTTTCATCCGAACAAGGTATTGAGTTGGCAACCGAATATATATCCGAACCAAAGCCACTTGCCCCAGGAGAAAAAGTTGCGCTTTTGATTCCAGAAGGAAAACCAGTTCAAGTACTTGATCATCATGAAATCCAAGAAACAGTGTATCAACGTCTCAGTCCAAGAATTCAAATTCAAGACGCTTCTACACGTTTAATTCATAATAGAGAAAATAAACCGGCTGAGGTCTTTTATGTAGAAAAACCAACACTTGCAATGTATGAAGCTTTTGGCTGGAACAAGGAACATCTTTCATGGGTTGAGCAAACCTCTGAAACTGGAAACGAACCCATTCGCGGACTCGGGCACGATTTGCCACTTGCAGCTTTGGATACCGAACGAAAAAATTTGGCAGACTTTATGAAAGAAACCGTGGCTGTTGTTACAAATCCAGCAATTGACCGTGAACGTGAAATGGAGCATTTCTCTACACGTTCAATTATTGGCGCACGTCCTTCTTTGCATCAAATGGAAAATGAGATTTTTTTAGAAAATTTGCGAGCTCCGCTTTTAATTGAAGGTCAGATCGGCGCCAGCATTGCACATGAAATTCGACAGCCATCTTATGAAACTTTATTACAAACTTTTGAAACAAAAAAACTCGTAACCTTCTTGGACGGTACAAGACATGAGAATGAGAATATGAAGCAGGCATTACGCCGATTATCAGAAGAAGCAGTTTCTGCTGTTCAAAGTGGTTATACATTATTAATTTTAGACGATGCAAAGGTTATGGAAGATAAACATTATTGGATGGATCCAACTTTGGCAGTTGCCATTGTTAACTTCGCATTAATTAAACGCCAGCTAAGAAGAAAAGCTTCTATCATATTGCGATCTGCAGCTCTTCGCAATCTGCATGACATTGCCATTGTATGCGGTCTTGGTGCAGATGCTGTCAGTCCTTACTTTATGTTTGCCAGTGCAAAGGAATATAATAAACAAAATATTATGAATTTATGGAACGGATTGCAAAAAGGTATTGAGAAAGTCATTTCTACGCTAGGGATTTTTGAATTCCGTGGCTATACACGTTTATTTTCAAGTATCGGACTTGCGGATGAGCTAGCCAAAAACTTGCGGATTACCAACTACTTTGGTTCTAAACAATCACGCATCAACTTTGAATATATGGAAAAAGATAGCCTAAAACGAAAACAAATTTTAAATACAGAAACGAAAAAGCTTGCTGTACCAAAACGAATTTTAACTTCCTTAATGAAACCCATTCATCAATTATCACAAAGTGGAGATTATGAGCCATACCGAGAAGTAATCGCAAAAATAGAAGAAGAAAGACCTTCTGCCATTCGACATTTATTGGACTTTCACATTGATCCAAGCCGCTCAATCTCTCAAGAAGCTGTCAGCTTAAAAACCGACATTCATGAGTTACCATTTGTTATCGGTTCCATGAGTTTTGGTTCGCAAAACGAAATTCCATTCCGTGCTTATGCTGAAGCTGCCTATCAACTCAATATGCTGAGCATAAACGGAGAAGGCGGAGAAATTTTCGATATGCTTGGAAAATATCCATATCATCGCGGGATTCAAGTTGCATCTGGACGCTTTGGTGTTAATGCCGAGATTTTAAATTCAAGCCATTATATTGAACTAAAAGTCGGCCAAGGAGCAAAACCAGGCGAAGGTGGGCATCTTCCAGCGGAAAAGGTTAATGATAAAATTGCTCTAGCTCGCTTTGCCACAAAGGGCAGCGATTTAATATCACCATCCAACAACCATGATATTTATTCTATTGAGGACTTAGCTCAAATTGTTGCCGAATTTAAAGCCGTCAACGATCAAGCACGTATCATTGTAAAAGTACCAATTGTACCAAATATCGGAACCATTGCCATTGGCGTGGCCAAATCTGGAGCAGATATCATTAGTTTAAGCGGATTTGATGGCGGTACAGGTGCAGCAAGAGCACATGCCACCGCTTATGTTGGTTTACCAGCAGAAATTGGTGTAAAGGCTGCACATCAGGCCTTATTGGAGGCTGGACTACGTGAAAACGTAGAAATCTGGGCAGATGGTGGTGTGAAATCTGCTGATGATGTGATGAAACTAATTTTGCTTGGCGCAAACCGAATCGGATTTGCTACTTTAGCAATGATGAGTGTCGGTTGTACCACTTGTCGTAGTTGCTTTACTGGAACTTGCCATGTTGGTATTACAAGTCAAATTGATAGTGTAGAAGAAGCAACCGCACTTGGACTAAGACGCTATCAACCACGACAATTTGAACAAGCCGTTGAAAATTTAAAAAGATTATTTACTGGATTTGCAGAAGGATTAAAAACACGTTGTGCAGAACTAGGCTTTACCAATATTCAAGATGCAGTTGGAAAATCAGAGTACTTGATTCAAACACGGGGTCATAAATTACTCGATTTGACCACCTTGCAAAAAGAACATGAATTACAAAATACATTCTGTAAGGTCAATTATCTACCTATGCAAAACTTATTTATCGCACACGATGAGACACATGTGGACTACAATGTAGATGCACTGCTGCAAAATCAAACCGTTTCTGGTGTCAATTGTGAACATCGTGCAGTCGGTGCACGTGTTGCTGGTCATCGTGTACGTGGAAAATTAGATCGTTCATATCTTAATGATCCTGCCATCACCAGAAAATATACCAAGGGCTCTATTCCAGGAAACGGATTTGGTGCCTACAATGTCGAAGGTATCACGTTAATTGCTGAGGGCGGCGCTGAAGATGGAGTCGGAAAAACAGCACATGGCGGAAATATCTACGTCTTAAAAACGAAAAACAAATTCGGAAAATCCGTTGGCGGAAGTGTCGGAAAAGGATTTGGATACGGCGCACAAAAAGGAAAGTTGTACATTCAAGGAAACGCTGATGCCAGAGCAGGTATTCGTTTATCTGGCGCAGATATGATTATTGGCGGACAAATTGAAAAACCACTGTACACATCTGGTGGACTCTCATTTGTTGAATCCAATATAAAAGGATTTGCTTTTGAATATATGACTGGCGGACGAGCACTCGTTCTTGGCGATCCAGGACCATGGCTTTGCTCTGGTATGACTGGTGGCGTTGTCTACCTTCGGATTCAGGAAGAAATGGGTCTAACTGTTGAAGTACTAAAAAAACGTTTGGCAAAAGGTGCCACAAAAGTAGAATTGACTGGTTTATCTGAAAAAGGTATGAAAGACGTAAAAGAAATGCTGAATGATTACTTGCACGTACTCACCCAAAACAATCAAGCACAAGAAGCAGATACATTACGCTTTCTTACAGAGAACCCAGACATATACTTTGTTCAAATTCAACCCGTTCAAGCTTAAAACTTGCAACCAAAATCCCTTATATAATTGTTTAACAACAGACCAGTTGAATATTTCTTCAACTGGTCTGTTTATTTTTATAGCAATTCGTCATTCTCATTCTAATTTGAAATCAACTATAATGACAAAACAAATCTCTCCAATTTCTTCTTTTCATACTTTATCTCATAATTAAGGGGAATTTAAATCGACTCATTCTGATCATCAACCATATAACTTTTCGTTTCACCTTTTCTATCATTTGACACAAACCCATTTAGGATTTTTATTTTTTTAACGTCTTTATTTCCTTATTTGGTGTTTTTTGTCATATAATAGCATATTATAGAAAAACTATTCTGTAATGATACACAAAAACAGAGAGATATATGAAGGAAGAAGGGAAAACTATGTTATATTCAACTGCAAACATTACCTCTACAGTTGACTCTACACAATATTTTGTGGCAATCGGAATTTTTCTCATTGCATATGGGTTCATTATTTCTGAGAAAATTAACCGAGCTATTGTTGCTATTCTTGGAGCAGCATTTATGATTATCATTGGCGTCATGGATTTGGATACAGCATTTTCACATGTTGATTGGAGTACCATTACACTGCTAATCGGGATGATGATCCTTGTCAATATTACGGCGCAATCTGGGGTTTTTGAATTTGCAGCGATTAAAGCCGCAAAACTCGCAAATGGACGACCATTGCTGATTTTAATTTATTTATCCTTACTGACTGCATTTGGATCTGCATTTTTGGACAATGTAACAACGGTTTTACTTATTGTACCTGTTACCTTTGCGATCACCAAAATTTTACGAATCAATCCTGTACCCTTTTTAATTTCAGAAGTTTTATTCTCAAATATTGGCGGTACAGCAACTCTAATCGGAGATCCACCAAATATTATGATTGGAAATGCCAACAAACATTTGGATTTCAATTCTTTTCTTATAAATATTACACCAGTCATTTTAATCATTATTCCAATTGTCTTGATCTACTTGGTTTTGATTTTTCGGAAACAAATGCATACACAACAAGATCGGATTATCGAGTTGATGGGCATTGATGAGCGGAAATATTTAAAAAATAAAAAATTAATGATTCAATCATTAACCGTTCTTGGGCTTGTTATTTTATCATTTATGCTGCATTCTATATTTCATTTAGAGCCAGCATTAATTGCTATTTTAGGCGCTGCTGTTTTAATGTTGTTCACTTATAACGATGAACATAAGTTGGAAGTTTTATTCTCAAAAGTAGAATGGATTACCATCTTCTTTTTTGCTGGTTTGTTTATTTTGGTCGGCGGATTGATTGAAATCGGATTGATCGAACAGCTAGCACAAAAAATGTTGGATTTTACAAATGGAGATATTCAAATGACAGCTACATTTATTTTATGGGTTTCTGGAATCGCATCAGCGACCATTGATAACATCCCATTTGTTGCAACCATGATTCCATTGATTCAAGATTTAGCAGGACAAATGAACTTGGCGGTTTCCTCCCCAGAAATCAATACACTTTGGTGGTCGTTGGCACTTGGTGCATGCCTAGGAGGTAATGGGACAGTACTTGGTGCATCAGCAAACGTCATTGTGTCCGGATTGGCAGCCAAAGAGGGGCACCCATTTAGCTATGTTCAGTTTTTGATTATTGGGGCACCCATTACATTGATTACGCTTGTGATTTCCCATATTTATATTTGGCTTCGATTTTTATAAAAAATTTCTATCAAATCATATGCACAAGGCTTTGAATCAAATCAAAAGATGAAAGAGTATAAAACAAATTTTTTACATATCTATATAAAATTCAGATAGAAAACAAAAAAGAGGCCTATCACTATCCCTTTACCTTAAGGAAGGAAATCTATCGACCTTTTCTTGTATATTTCTTAATTTTTTTATATTGATTATACCAATTCATGATAAAATTTGATTCAAATGCTCCCTTTTGCTGTTCAATCATTTGAATCAAATTTTGCATATTCTTTTTTAAAATTTGATCAATCACAGTCGGATATTTCATCTCCTGCTGATGGTGCTGATATTCATCTTCATCCAAAATAATATAGGTATAATTTGGAAATACTTTAATATCCAAATCGTAATCAATATATTTTATCGCTCCCTCATCATACACAAATGGGGAGCTGAGATTACAGTAATAATAAATACCATCCTCACGAATCATTCCGATAATATTAAACCAGTACTTGGCATGAAAATAACAAATAGCAGGTTCTCTAGTTGTCCACGTCCGTCCGTCCGCCTCGATAACCATTGTTCGATCATTGGCAACAATAAATTCTTCGGCCGCTGCTTTTAAAATATAAGCACGTTCCCATATGCGGTGAATATGTCCATTATGCTTATAACTATGGATCTGGACTTCATCACCTACTTGTCCTTTATCCATTTCTAGCCTCCTTTGCTTCATATACTTAAATATAGGTTTCTTCCTATTATACCTGAATTTCCCATTATTTAAAAGAAAAGCAAAGTTTGATTTTGACATGCCGTTAGCTACATCCCAAACCATTTCACAAATAAACTATAAGCCACGAAAATATTCTGGCTTATACATTTCCTGCTCTCTTGCCTGCTGAATTTGCATCAAAATTTTCTCCCGATCTTGATTCAAGGTTCCACCAAAAGACACATAATTGGATGCATGATTGGAGCGGAAAATTGTGCCTTTTGAATCTAGATTTTTAATAAAAATTGCCAATTCATCTAAAATCTCCTGGGGAGACAGTTGAATCATTTGCTTTGCAGAAATTTTTTGTGCCATAGGTGTTTCAGGTTCAACCATAAGCGTTAAAACACCGACGTAATCTGGACAAATGGCAGAAACTACTTCGGCACTTTTTGTTGCATGAAGCACCGTGTTTTCTTTTCCACCCAATCCGGAAATCAAAGTAACCGACAAACGAATCCCAGCCGCCTTAACGCTTTGCCCAGCTTGTATCATTTCCGCAGCATTCACACCTTTTTGAATATCTGACAAAATTTCATCTGCACCAGATTCAATGCCCATATAAATTAAATCCAGGCCAGCTGCTTTTAATTCTTCCAGTTCTTTTTGTCGCTTCACCAATATATCTCTTGGTGCACCATAGGTTGAAATTCGTTCAACCTCTGGAAACAACGTCCGGATCATTTCAAGAATCTTAAGCAAACGCTTTGTTGGTACAATCAGCGCATCTCCATCTGCCAAAAAAATCCGCTTGACCTTTGTATCACGATAATAAGTACGTGCCATTTGTAAATCTTCTTGCACCTCCTCAAGCGAACGCACCCGAAATTTTTTATTCATATACATAGAACAAAATGTACAAGTATTTCTGGCACAGCCAATGGTTAGCTGAATAATGAGACTGTTTGCCTCACTTGGCGGACGATAAACAACACCTTCATATCTCAAATCTATCACTCCTTTTCTCTTATACTTATAACATGAACGAAATCTAGATATCTCGTCAAGCATTTTAACAAGAAAAAGACAAAAAGAAATAAACCAATTGTCAATAAAATTAGAAAATCATACCAAAATATGGATATCTTTTCGAATTAAATTATCAAAAGGAATAAATTATAAAAATATTCATTTTTATATATTAAATCTTTATTGGAGCATTGATTGACAGTTGGGTCCTACTTGCCTATTTGTTCAAGCAATTGACTTTTGAATTAGACGCACAAAGGCAGCCTGCCCCTCTTTAGATAAATGTACACCGTCTGCTACAAAATAAGATTTTTGATCTTTACTAACCTGATACCAATCAATCAACTGAGTATCCTTTTTATTTTTTTGTACAAGACGGCTTAAACTTTGATTAACCGTATTTTGCCATGAACGTTGCATACACACATTAACAACATAAAATGAATCCACGCCGCTTTTTCGAGCTATATTGATCACAGCCTGCACATCTGCAATCCGAAACGGACCGTTTGTTCCAAGTGCAATCACAAGTTTACTTCCCAGCTTATTATTCTTTTTCATTGTTTGAAATACACTGGACAACTCATTCATCTGACGTCCAACTTTGGCATCAATATAAATTTTTTTGTTTTTCATTTGCTTTAGGCTTTTACTGACAGCAACGGTTAAAGAATCTCCAATAATGGTAATCACTTCTTGCTTAACGGCTGCACTCTTTTTTTCAGCAGAAACTGATAATGGTGGACTGTCTGTCACCATATTCATTACAACGGGATTCACTACTGGAAATAAAAACATAAGAATGGCTATCATCATTTCTTTCATTTTATCATTTCCCCTTTTTTCATATAATCTGGACAAGCATGCACTACATCATATGCAGCTTCAAAAGAAAACAGACCTGAATTTTTTCCATAAAAAAAATGCAAATCTAACTCAAAAAATAAGTAGATTTGCATTTTTACAATGGATAATATTTTCATAATGCTATACACATATAGACTTACGGTACAATCTGTCTTTGGATCTCCATACGCTGCCCAGATACAAAAACATGCGGAGGAACATTTTGATATACAACCGTTCCTGCCGCAATAATTGCACCATCTCCAATGGTAACCCCTGGTAAAATGGTACAATTGGCACCAATCATGACATTGGAACCGATCTGAACCGTTCCGACACGATATTCATTTACCAAATATTCATGTGCCAAAATGGTTGTTTGGTATCCGATAATCGTATTATCTCCAACAGAAATTTTCTCTGGAAATAAAATATCAATCATGACTTTGTAAGCAAAGGTCACTTGCGCTCCAACCGTCATTTTTAAAACTTTTCGATACAACCAATTTTTCATTCGAAAAAAAGGAAGATAACGTGCAATTTCAATCGTTACTGTATTTTTTAATACTTTACCAAAGCTTACAGTTTGATAAACATGCCATAACGGATTCCCTGACTTATTCCACATCCTTTTCTCAATCTTTCGCATAACTGTTGCTCCCACTTTGAATTATTTCCAATAAATCCTTCATTTCTTGCAACATATAGTCTGGTTTTTCCGCATATAAGTTTTCAACGCCATGCCATGTCCAGCTTACACCAGCCGTTTTTACTCCAGCTTGCTTACCACTTTTAATATCTGCTGGGAAATCCCCAACCATTAATGTTTCATCTTTTTTGGCATGCAAACGACTTAACGCTGTCAAGATCGGCTCAGGATGCGGCTTCGGATGCCTCACATCATCCAAGGCAACAACCACATCCAAAAGTGGCTCAATCTCAATTAGACGTAAACCCATTTCAACGGTATATCGCAATTTAGAGGTTACAATACCAAGCTGAATCCCTGCTTGCTTCAGATCCGTCAATACTTCCTTTACTTGAGGAAACGGCTCTACCATTTTATCATGATGTGCATGATTATACTCTCGGTACATCTGAATACAAGCATCTACTTCATCTTGACTTTTTGCCAGATTTCCAAAAGTCGTCTTTAGCGGCGGACCGATAAAGGGAATGACATCTGCCCTTTGAAATTGTCCCGGATAAAAATATGACAATGTATGTAAAAAAGAAGCAACAATTAATTCATTCGTATTTAATAATGTACCATCTAAGTCAAATAAAACTGTTCGTATACGCATTTTTACCGCTCCATTTATTTGTTGTTCTCCAATTTTGCTTTTCTATCTTGTTTTAATCATTATACCTTGTATGGACTTTTAAAATAAATCGACGGTATATGAACAAAACCATTGCCAAAACAATCATTCCAATTGAAATCACTTGTGCCATCCGCAAGCTTGTACTCAGCATCAAGCTATCTGTACGCAACCCTTCAACGAAAAAGCGACCGACAGAATACCAAGCCAAATAGAAAAAAAACATCTCTCCACGAAGCAGATTTCTCCGACGGAGTATCAATAGCAAGACTACACCAACCAAACTCCATAGTGACTCATATAAAAAGGTTGGATGATGATAAGCACCATCAATATACATTTGTTGAATCATCCAGTTTGGCAACCCAAGATTTTCCAAAAATTCACGATGAACTGCTGTACCATAGGCCTCTTGATTCATAAAATTTCCCCAACGTCCAAGCATTTGGCCAATTAAAATACTCGGTGCAGCAATGTCAGCAATTTTCCAAAAGGAAAGCTTTCGAGTACGGCAGAAAAAATATGCGGTCAACACCGCTCCAATTAACCCCCCATGGATCGCAAGTCCTCCTTCCCAAATTTGTAAAATTTTACTTGGATGTGCCATATAATAATCCCAATTAAATAAGACATAGTACAGACGAGCACAAAGAATTGAGATTGGGAGTCCGTAAAGTACCAAATCGATAAAGTTTCCTTTATCAATTTTCTGGCGTTCACCTTCACGAATGGCAAGCCATAATCCTATTAAAATCCCAATACCAATAATAACGCCATACCAATATATTGTCAGCGGACCAATTTGCAAAAACACACGATCTAACGGTTCAAACGTTTCCAAATCAAATTCCTCCTTATATCCTTCATTCCTTTCAAATTATAGCATGTCTGACAATTCTTCTGAAAAAATTAAAACCATCTCACGTTTACATCCTCCCAAATCCAGGTCTTACCATTCCAAAAATGTGATCTTTGATTACATTTTCTATCCTAAAAAGATGAAAATAAGTTGTCCTTTTCCTCATTTTCAATTTTTTCCTGCAAACGATCGGAAAAAATTTGCGCAGCATTGACACCCAAACGTTTCATACGATAATTCATTGCAGCAACCTCAATAATAATTGCCAAATTACGCCCTGGACGAACTGGAACAACAACACGTGGTACATTCGTATCAATAATTTTTTCTGTTTGCTCATCCAAGCCCAAACGATCATAATTTTTTTCTTGATCCCAACTCTCCAGATTTACAATTAAATCAATTCTTTTATTGGAACGAACTGAACCTGCACCAAACAATGTCATAACATTAATAATCCCCAAACCTCTGATTTCCAAAAGATGCTTAATCAGATCTGGTGAGTAGCCGATCAAAGTCTCTTCATCTTCTTGGTAAATTTCTACTGAATCATCTGCAACCAAACGATGTCCTCTTTTTACAAGCTCCAATGCAGTTTCACTCTTGCCTACACCACTTTTTCCCGTAATTAGAACCCCCATTCCATAAATATCCACCAAAACGCCATGCATTGCCGTAAATGGCGCAAACATGGACTCTAAATAATTGGTCAAACGGCTTGCAACGCGTGTTGTCTTACCTCTAGCAGACAGAAGCGGGATTTGCAGCTTTTCACCGATTTCTATAAATTCCGGAAGAACTGGCAAATTTCTTGAAAAAATAATACCTGGCGTATTTTCATGGCACATACCCGTAAACCTTTCAATTCTGATATTTTGAGGAAGCTGTGCCAAAAAAGATAGCTCAGTTTTTCCCAAAATTTGTATCCTATTCGCCGGGTAATAATTGGTGTAGCCCGCCAAAACCAATCCAGCACGTGACAAAGACGAAGTGGTGACCTCCCGCTCTATACCTTCCTTTCCAGCAAGTACAACAAAATGAAACTTCTCAATAATATTTTGCATGGTAATTTTTCTTTGTCTCATCATCTTCCTCCACTTATAATTTTTATTATTTTATATTTTAAATACTATAATTTATATAACTAATCAAAAATATAATAATAAATCAAAAAATAATATGTATTATTAAATTAATTATTTGGAAAGTTGACTCAAATTGTATCTCTTTTGCATAAACTGCTTCTTCCACCTTTCTATATCACCACATCATATTCCCTTTTCTCATTATATCATAATGGAAAAATGGATTTAGACAGCAAACTTTTATATCAAAATATTTTAATTCTTAATTTGCAGTAATTTAGTCCCCTACGATACTAAATATATTATCAAATATATAAAATTGATTTATTTTATCAAAATTTTATTTTTATTCGTGAAAAAAATTTTTCTATGTGGATATTTTAGAAATTATAATTTTTACCGATAGAAATATTTTAAAAAGGACCATAAAAATTCATTTTGATCTTTAACCAAAAATAATTCAAGAAATTATATTATTTGGCAAATTCGAGAATGTATGGTATACTAATCTTAAGATTTTAGGAACTTCTTTACACTCAATCATAAAAATTTGATTTGCTGAGTGTTTTCCTAAAATTTGTATTTATCTGATATATTATAGATATTCATATTCCATTTTGAGAGGAGTGATTCCGATGAGACCAAGAAAAAAAGCTTTTTCTGACCTTGTTGCAAAAAATAAACGTGAAATTTTATCCGACGAAGATATTTTAAGCAGAATCGATGAAAAATTGGAGGAACGCCAAATTAAGGCATCCCTAACCAAAGAAGAAAAAGAACGGATGTATAAAAGTAAATTTCCATTTTAATTTAAAAACTAAACCCCCAAAAAAAGCACACCTGTTTTGATTTGAAATATATTTCAATCAGACAAATGTGCTTTTCTTTTTAAAGACTGCTATATCATACTTACTTGAGAAAAATTTTTCAACTTTCCTATACAATCCGCTTACATTTTTTAAACTGGAACAAAATGCTAGTTGAGTCAAAAGAAAAATTTTTACTCTATATTTTCGTAAAATCGTATTGGATTTAACCCACTAACAATGATTAATCACATGCTCTGTATTTTTTCAATACTTTTTTGATATAACGTCCAGTATGAGATGCTGGATTATCAGAAACAGCTTCTGGTGTGCCCGCTGCCACAACTGTACCTCCTCCAGTCCCCCCTTCTGGTCCCATATCAATAATATAATCTGCTGTTTTGATTACATCCAAATTATGTTCAATCACAAGTACCGTTTCCCCATTATCGACTAACTTCTGCAAAACCGTTAAAAGTCGGCTGATATCATCAATATGCAGCCCCGTTGTTGGCTCATCTAAAATGTATAACGTTTTACCTGTTGAACGTCGATGCAGTTCTGAAGCCAATTTCACACGCTGTGCTTCACCACCGGAAAGTGTTGTTGCCGACTGCCCCAAACGAATATAGCCAAGTCCAACATCATACAAGGTCTGCAATTTACGTGCAATTTTGGGAAGATTTTCAAAAAATTCTAATGCATCCTCAACTGTCATTTCCAATATATCTGCAATACTTTTCCCACGATAATGTACGTCCAATGTTTCTCGATTATAACGTTTTCCGTTACAAACCTCACAAGGAACATAAATATCTGGCAAAAAATGCATTTCAATTTTAATAATCCCATCTCCACGACAGGATTCGCAACGTCCGCCCTTCACATTAAAACTAAAACGCCCTTTCTTATACCCACGTACTTTCGCCTCATTTGTCTGCGCAAATAAATCACGAATATCATCAAATACGCCAGTGTAAGTTGCAGGATTAGATCTTGGTGTTCTGCCAATCGGAGATTGATCAATATCAATAATTTTATCAATATGCTCCATGCCAATAATTGTTTTATGTGCACCTGGCTTCATTTTAGAACGATAAATTTTTTGTGCCAAGCTTTTATACAAAATTTCATTCACCAGAGTACTCTTACCTGAACCAGATACGCCCGTTACAACAACAAATATACCAAGCGGAATTGTCACGTTGACATTTTTCAGATTATTCTCCCTTGCACCTTTAATTACAATAGAACGACCATCCGATTTTCGTCTTTCTTGTGGTGTTGGGATAAATTTTGTCCCTTTCAGATATTGTCCTGTTAAAGAATTCGGATTATTTTCTACCTCTTTTGGTGTACCTTGTGCAATAATTTGTCCACCATGGACACCTGCACCCGGTCCGATATCAATTAAATGATCCGCTTCACGCATCGTATCTTCATCATGCTCCACAACAATTAATGTATTACCTAAATCACGCATGGATTTCAAAGTTTGAATCAATTTATCATTATCTCTCTGATGTAGACCAATTGATGGCTCATCCAAAATATACAATACACCCGTTAAACGTGAACCGATTTGTGTTGCCAAACGGATTCGCTGTGCTTCACCACCAGAAAGTGTCCCAGATGCTCGATTTAATGTTAAATACTCCAAACCGACATTATTCAGAAAGCTGAGGCGGGATAAAATTTCTTGGAAAATCAAACGACCAATCTGTCTTTCTTTTTCACTGATCTCCAGATTTTCAAAAAACTGAATGGCCTCAGAAACTGTTAAACGTACCAATTGACCAATATGCATCCCTTGAATGTAGACACAAAGGCTTTCCTTTTTCAAGCGATAGCCTTTACATGCTTTGCAAGGCTGCTCTGTCATGTATTTTTCCATCTGTTCACGAACATAATCAGAAGTTGTTTCTTTAAAACGACGAGAAACATTGCCAATTACACCTTCAAACTGAATCATTGTATCTCTTGTCATGCCAAAATCATTCTCATAGTAAAAATGAATCTTCTCCTCACCACTACCATATAAAATTTTATCCAGTTTCTCCTTGGGAATTTCACGAACCGGTACATCCATTGGGATATCATAGTGCTTACAGACAGCTGCCAATAGCTGTGGATAATATTGAGAGGAAGTCGGTTCCCAAGGCGCAATCGCATGTTCCTTTAAGCTTAAATCCCAATTTGGAATTACCAGATCCAAATCTACCTCCTGTTTGGCTCCCAGACCGTCGCAAACTGGGCAAGCACCAAATGGATTATTAAATGAAAACGCACGTGGTTCCAAATCATCAATCACAAATCCACATTTTGGACAAGAATGATGCTCGCTGAACAAAAGCTCTTTTACGCCAATGATATCAACCAAAACTTTTCCTTCTCCAAGCCTTACTGCTGTTTCGATTGAATCCGATAAACGACCACGAATACCATCCTTCAAAACAATTCGATCAACAACAACCTCAATCGAATGCTTCTTGTTTTTATCCAGCACAATATCTGTATCCAACTCTGTCATTTCACCATTTACCCGAACACGTACATAACCCGCCTTTTGCATATCCTCTAAAACCTTTTTATGTGTTCCTTTCCGTCCAGAAACAATCGGTGCCAAAATTTGCAACTTTGTTTTTTCTGGATATTCTAATATTTGGTTCACCATTTGTTCAATGCTTTGTGAGGTAATTTCAATATCATGAATCGGACAAATTGGATGTCCAATTCGCGCATACAATAAACGAAAGTAGTCATAAATTTCTGTTACAGTCGCAACGGTAGAACGCGGATTTTTGCTTGTTGTTTTCTGATCAATTGAAATAGCAGGTGACAAACCGTCAATACTGTCAACATCTGGTTTCTCCATCTGTCCCAAAAACTGCCGAGCATACGCAGAAAGCGATTCGACATAGCGTCGCTGTCCCTCTGCATAAATCGTATCAAATGCCAAAGATGACTTTCCTGAACCAGATAAACCTGTAATCACAACCAGTTGATTACGCGGAATATCAATATCAATATTTTTCAAATTATGCACGCGGGCACCTTTAATCACAATTTCTTTTGATTCCATACTTACCCCTCTCCCTGCAGCTCCAACAATAGATCACGAAGCTCAGCAGCCCGTTCAAAATCAAGTGCCTTTGCTGCCTCCTTCATATCTTTTTCCAATTGAATCAACATTTTTTCTTTTTCTTTTTTCGTCAACTTTTTAGCTCGAGCAGCCGTTTCATTTTTCGTATTCTCTTCGGACTCTTTGGTTGCTCGGATGGCTTCTCGAATTTCCTTGACAATCGTTTGAGGTGTAATCCCGTGCTTTTCATTATATGCTTCTTGTATTGCACGTCGTCTTTTTGTTTCATCGATGGCAATCTGCATAGAATGTGTTATATGATCAGCATACATAATGACCATCCCATTTGCATTCCTTGCTGCTCGACCAATCGTTTGAATTAACGAACGCTCTGAGCGCAAAAATCCTTCTTTATCCGCATCTAAAATGGCAACAAGAGAGACCTCTGGAATATCCAATCCCTCCCGCAGCAGGTTAATTCCAATTAACACATCATATTTTCCAAGACGTAGCTCACGAATGA
The DNA here is from genome assembly GCA_904373265.1 of Candidatus Harrysmithiimonas galli. Lineage (GTDB taxonomy): Bacteria > Bacillota > Bacilli > CAJFEE01 > CAJFEE01 > Harrysmithiimonas > Harrysmithiimonas galli. Next base: position 24,673 of record CAJFEE010000006.1, read on the forward strand.
TTTCAATTCGCTCCAAAGTCTTAACTTCAGAATGCAAATACTGCACTTTGATTCCGATTTCCTTCAGATAATCAGTTAGATCCTCTGACATTTTCTTGGTCAAAGTCGTAATGAGTACTCGTTCATTCCGTTTGGATCTCTGATGAATTTCATCGATTAAATCATCAATTTGCCCTTTTGTTGGACGCACATCAATAATCGGGTCTAATAACCCAGTTGGACGAATAATTTGTTCAACAAACTTTGGCGTATGTTCTATTTCATATGGTCCTGGCGTTGCTGAAACAAAAACAATCTGATGAATCCGCTTCTCAAATTCTTCAAAAGTAAGTGGGCGATTATCCAACGCGGATGGGAGACGAAAACCGTAATCGACCAACATTTGTTTCCTTGCGCGATCTCCATTATACATACCCCGTACTTGTGGCAAGGTCACATGTGATTCATCCACCACAAGCAAAAAATCATCTGGAAAATAATCTAGTAGCGTATATGGTGTTGAACCAGCCTCACGCAAAGTTAAATGCCGGGAATAGTTTTCAACACCAGAACAAAAACCCATCTCGCTAAGCATTTCTAAATCATAGCGTGTTCTTTGCTCTAAGCGTTGCGCCTCCAACAGCCTATTGTTTTTCTTAAGATCACTCAAACGTTCTTCCAACTCTGCAGCAATATTTTGAATCGCAATTTTCATTTTATCTTCACCAGTAACAAAGTGAGAAGCTGGAAAGATTGCCACATGCATCCGCTCACCCAACACTTCTCCAGTCAAGGCATCAATTTCCCGAATCCGTTCAATTTCATCGCCAAAAAACTCGATCCGAATACAATGCTCATCTCTTGATGCTGGAAAAATCTCAATCACATCCCCACGAACTCGAAATGTTCCTCGTTGAAACTCAATATCATTTCTTGTATATTGAATATCAACCAATTTTCGCAACAAATTATTCCGCTCTATTTCCATTCCGGTTCGCAAAGAAACTACAAGCTTTTTGTATTCCTCTGGTGAACCCAAACCATAAATACATGAAACCGACGCAACAACAATCACATCTGTACGTTCAAACAATGCTGTCGTTGCTGAATGACGCAGTTTATCAATTTCATCATTAATCTTTGAATCTTTTTCAATATATGTATCTGTATGTGGAATGTAAGCCTCTGGCTGAAAATAATCATAGTAACTAACAAAATACTCAACCGCATTATTGGGAAAAAACTCTTTAAATTCACTGTAAAGCTGACCTGCCAATGTTTTATTATGTGCCAAAATTAAAGTCGGCTTGTTTACCTTTTGAATCACATTCGAAATGGTAAAGGTTTTTCCTGTTCCGGTTGCCCCAAGTAAAGTTTGAAATTTCTTATTTTGATAAATGCCTTGCGCCAGCTTGGCAATAGCCTGTGGTTGATCACCTTGTGGACTGTACTTCGATACCAGTTCAAACGGAATTTCTTTCATGAAGATCTATCCTTTCCTAATACCACATTTCTTCTTTTCATTTATACAAAATACTTACTTTTTATTGTAACATTTTCATCTTTTTTATACAAACATTTGTTCGTGTTTTTTCAAAACCACTAGAGATAAGAATAAATAAATCCATACATAATATATATTCATGTTTCAGTATACCTTATTTTTACATGAAAGAAACATGAAGCGCTTATTTTCAAAACAAATTGTGAATGAAAAAATATCTCGCTTTTCTATTGAAATAAAAAGAAAAGCAAAAGATGAAAGCAAAAATCAAAGATTGCACAATAGATTCATCAAAACACAACATAAAATTGTTTTAGCTAAAACCATAAAACAAAAAATTTCCTCTTACTAATAACCGAACCAAAACTACAATCTCAATAAGAATACTGGCAGATTTTTCTTTTTCCAAGAAACTATGCATGGAACTATGTACAAAGGAAAATCTAAAAAAATTTCAAGCAACTTGTATCTTTCCTGACTTACTTTTTCGATATACAGCATATATCCTGTAAAACTCAAACTTTTTGATCTCTCATCTAAAATATTTTTCAAATATTATTTTATAAAATGATTTTTTCATTTCTATTTTATATAAAAATACATCATAATTTAAAATCATAAAACATGAATATTCTAGCTTTTAGCCCCCTACATCCATAGGGCAAAAATCAGTTTGAGACTCGTTCTGATTTTATGTTCAAATGGCATTCCATATCCATTTCTATTTCTCTTACCTGTTCTAACCTTGCCGTAATATCTTTCCGAATAAATTTCAAATCGAAGCACATACTAACTGAAAAGTATCTCAAAAAAGGATTTTTACCTATGTATCAGCGTTTCCGAAAATCTCAATTGCAATCTCCATTTTTCAAGATTCCAATTTTTCTTTTGCTTTTAATGGGATTATTTGGTTTTTTCATGCACATGATAGAACCTCAAACCTTTCAAACAACTTTTGATGGGATCTGGTGGGCATTTATTACATTAACAACTGTTGGATATGGAGATTTTTTTCCAAAAGCAATTGGAGCACGCATGATCAGCATGGTTTTGATTTTAATTGGTATTGGATATATGTCCTATTTGGCATTTACCGTAGCAGAAAAAACCTTCGCCATGCATCGAAAAAGAAGGGAAGGTTATATGAAATATAAAGGCAGCCAACATCATATTGTCATTGGGTGGAATGAACGCTCACGCAGATTGATTCAGCATTTAAAAGAAAATCGGCAAGCTATTGTCATTATTGATGCAAGTTTATCACATCTACCTGCAGAATATACTGATTTCTCATTTGTGCGTGGGCTTGCATATGAGATAGATACATTGAAACGTGCAAAGATTCAAGCCGCTCAGCAAGTATGGATTACGGCAAACAATGCAGTTTCTGAAGATATTGCTGATAAAGATACATTGATTACGCTTTTAAGTGTAAAAGGAGAAGCTCCACATATCTTTTGTGCTGCAGAAATTTTAACAGAAGCTCAGCTTACAAACGCCAAAAGAGCAGGTGCTGACCAAATCATTCAAAGCAACCGACTCATCACAAATGCATTCATTGAATGTGTATCTTTGCCTCATAATCAATAAAATTCAATTGATTGCTTATTTAAATATATCCGCTCTTATACCATGCACCCATTATAATCTTATTTATACTAAATTAAAAGGGTCTACCCCCTATCTGAATGTTCATTTAACATGCGGATATAGGAAAAATGATTTTTTATCAATTATAAAAGCTCTGTATAGATGATTTTATCATCTATACAGAGCTTTTATTATTTTATAAATCTTATTTTACAATATTCTATTAGATTACTTTGCCAAAATTTCAGCCATATAGTCTTCTACTTCTTTTTCAGAAATTCCCAATGCTTTGGCAACACCTAAACCATAAGCCGGATCTGCTTGATAACAGTTTCCAATATGACGCATTTGAATGAATTTTTCAGCACCACCAATTTGTGCTGCTGTATTAGAGAACAAACGCTCCTTTTCCTCCTGAGTAAACAATTGGAATAATGCACGTGGTTGGCTGTAATAATCATTGTCATCTTCTCTAAAATCATATTGATATGCCGCTCCATCCAATGCCAATGGTGGCTCTTTTTGTTCCGGTTGTTCTTGCCACTCATTATAACTGTTTGGCTCATATCCAATGGTTGAACCATAATTGCCATTTATCCGCATAGCACCGTCGCGATGAAATGCATGAAATGGACATTTTGGCGCATTGACTGGAATTTGATGGTGATTGACACCTAAACGATAGCGCTGTGCATCTCCATAGGAAAACAAACGACCTTGCAACATACGATCTGGTGAAAAGCTGATGCCTGGCACCACATTGGCTGGATTGAATGCTGCCTGCTCAACATCTTGGAAATAATTCTCTGGATTACGGTTTAGTTCAAAATATCCAACCTCGATTAACGGATATTCTTTTTGAGACCACACCTTTGTCAAGTCAAATGGATTAAACGGACAAGCATTTGCTTCTTCTTCTGTCATAATTTGAACATACATGGTCCATTTTGGGTAGTCTCCACGCTCAATGGCATCAAATAAATCTTCCTGATGACTTTCACGTGTTTTTCCAATCAATTCTTCTGCTTCTTTATCAGTTAAATTTTTAATACCCTGTTGTGTTCTTAAATGGAACTTACACCATACACGCTCATTTTGAGCATTAATGAAACTAAAAGTGTGACTTCCATATCCATGCATATGGCGGTAAGAAGCTGGAATTCCTCGATCACTCATAACCACTGTTACCTGATGCAACGCTTCAGGTAAAGACGTCCAGAAATCCCAGTTGTTATTCGCACTTCTTAAGTTTGTTTTTGGATCTCGCTTTACAGCATGATTTAAGTCTGGGAATTTTAACGGATCTCGAAGGAAGAACACGGGTGTATTATTGCCAACCAAATCCCAATTGCCTTCTTCTGTATAAAATTTCATAGCAAATCCACGAATATCACGCTCAGCATCTGCTGCTCCACGCTCACCAGCTACAGTTGAGAAACGAACAAACATTTCCGTTTGCTTACCGATTTCAGAGAAAATTTTCGCCTTTGTATATTTTGTAATATCATGTGTCACAGTAAATGTTCCAAATGCACCAGAACCTTTGGCATGCATCCGACGCTCTGGAATGACCTCACGATCAAAATGAGCTAACTTCTCCAAAAACCAAACATCTTGCAGCAACATCGGACCTCTCTTTCCAGCTGTTGCCACATTGTTATTGTCAGGTACTGGGGCACCTGCAACAGTTGTTAATTTTCCTTTATTTTGTGTCATCCTTCCATCCTCCGATATTTTTATTTTTCATCATGCTTAAATCAAACAATAGTTATTCCATAAAAAAAATTAATTCTAGTTAATAATAATTATTAACTAGAATTAATTTAACATAGTGATAAGAAAATTTCAAGCAAAAAATTGGTGCATATATCAAAAATATCATACACCAATTTTAATCATTATTGCTGCAATAGCCAATCTGCAACAAGCTCATTTTCTGCATCTGTAACCAACCCACCTGGCATAGAGCCACTGCCGTTTTTAGTAATTTCCAAAATCTGCTCTTTTGTTGATTTATCCTTCAAATTGGTTAAATCCTGTCCCATTCCTTTTAAATCTGCACCATGGCACCCAGAACATTCTGCATTGAAAATTTCCTCACCGGTTCGACTGGTTTCTTGATCTCCTCCACAACCAATCAGTATAACCCCCGTAATCAACAAACAACTTATCAATCCAAAAATTTTTTTCATGATACCTTCTTCTCCTAAGTAAAATAAAATTTATACCTGATTTCAGATTATAATATTTATCATATAATATCTACTATATTTTAAAAACCTTCTTTAAAAATCTTCAAAGCGTTCACTAAAATGACAAAAATGAACCCAATCCAAAACAGCCATTAACATCTCTTAGATTCACTTGCACTTCTACTCGATCCGGAAAGCTTTATAACATCTCAATTTAAATCTTTGATCATGATACTTATCCATAACTTTCTTTTTTAATTTGTTATAATAAATACCATTTTCAAATCCCGAACACCAAATTGCACAATATCGGTCACATAACCAATAACAAACGGAACACATTATGCATACTTCTCTTGAAGCTAAGCACAAAACTTACTGCAACAACTCTTCTGATAAACATATGCACACTCCTTTTGAAATTCTGATATGTGAACAAAGAATTTATACCAATCATTGAAATTCTCTAACTGAACCATTTCTTTTGAAAAACAATTCCAAGTCCAGTTGATAGCACAAAGAGCGCTGCATCATTTTTATAACACAACTTTTGGTCATTTTTTCATAAGAAAATATTTATAACCCAATATTATGTATCATAAGATAATTTTTGACGCAAATAGGCATCAATAAAATCATCAATTTCTCCATCCATAACAGACTGTACATTACCCGTTTCCACATTGGTACGGTGATCCTTTACCATAGAATATGGATGAAAAACATAAGAACGAATTTGACTGCCCCAACCGATTTCTTTCTGCTCACCACGAATCTCATTCATCTCTGCCTGCTGCTCCTCAATCTTCTTTTGGTACAGTTTGGATTTCAGCATGTTCATTGCTTGTTCTCGATTTTTAATCTGTGAACGTTCGGTTTGACATTGGACAACAATACCAGTTGGAATATGTGTAATCCGAACAGCCGAGTCTGTTGTATTAATATGCTGTCCTCCAGCACCTGTAGAACGATATGTGTCAATTTTCAAATCCTCAGTACGTACATCAATTTCTATTTCATTATTAAATTCGGGAACCACATCACAAGAAACAAACGAAGTATGCCGACGCCCTGAAGAATCAAACGGAGAAATTCGAACAAGACGATGTACACCTTTTTCCGCTTTTAAATAACCATATGCATTATGACCTTTAAATAGTAAAGTGACACTTTTTACACCAGCCTCATCACCAGATAAATAATCCAGCGTTTCAACCTTAAAGCCATGTTTTTCACCCCAACGAATATACATACGAAGCAGCATGGAGGCCCAATCCTGAGATTCTGTTCCACCAGCACCTGGATGCAGCTCTAAAATGGCATTATTCTTATCATACGGATCATTCAATAAAAGCTCCAGCTCAAATGTATTCAAACTTTCGATCAGCTTCTTCATTTCTGTCTCACACTCAACTGCAAGCTCCTCATCAAATTCTTCTTTTAACAGTTCATAAGTTGTTTCTAAGTCTTCATAACCCTGATTCAAATTTTGAAATTCATCCACTTGCGCTTTCAATGCTTTTGTCTCACCAATAATCGCCTGAGCCTGATCTTGATTGTTCCAAAAATCCGGCTCAGACATCTGGTATTCCAGCTCCAAAATTCGTTCACATTTTTCTTCTAAGTCAAAGAGACCCCCTAAAATCGTTAAGTCGCTTTGACATTTTCTCTAATTCTTGCTTAATTTGTATCAAATCCATTTCAAATTCCTCCTGAAAATCCAATCGTCTTTTCATTGCCTACATAACCAAAATAGCTGCTATTTTCCACAGCAATTTTTATATTTTTTTCCACTGCCGCATGGGCAAGACGCATTTCTTCCAATATCTTCAGATTTTTTCACGGGTTGCTTTTGTGCACCTTCTTCTTTCGGATTCACAGCTGTTCCTTTGGCCACTTCTTGACGCTCCAAATTATTTTGAATTTGTGCCTTCATTAAATATAAAGTTGCCTCTTCTTCAATTGAAGCAATCATTTCTTCAAACATATTGAAACCTTCCATTTGATATTCCCGCAGTGGATTGATTTGCCCATATGCCCGCAAATGAATTCCTTCCCGCAGATGACTCATTGCATCAATATGATTCATCCATTTTGTATCAACACAGCGCAATAAAATCACACGAATAAATTCAATAAATTGCGATGACTCCATTGCTTCTGCACGCTGATGAAAATGTGCAAATGCTTTTTCAACAAGGGACTCAATCATTTCTTCTGGTGCTAAACGACGCAGTTCTGCCTCTGTAATCTCATCTTCTGCCAAAATAACGGCATTGACCCATTGTAGCAATTTGTCAATCTCCCATTCTTCTTCGATCACCTCATCCGGCGTATGTTGTTGAACCTGACGAGTAATACAAGAACGAATCATATTTTCAGCAATTTCTTGCAATTCTTCATCTTCCATTAACTGCTGGCGCTGTGCATATATAATTTCCCTTTGTTGACGCAATACATCATCATACTGCAACAATTGTTTTCGTGCATCAAAGTTATTGCCTTCCACACGTTTTTGTGCCGATTCAACGGCTTTTGAAATCATACGACTTTCCAATGGCTGTGTATCATCCATACCTAGCTTATCCATCATTGCCATCATGCTTTCTGAACCAAACCGACGCATCAATTCATCCTCAAGCGATAAATAAAATTGTGTTACACCTGGATCACCTTGCCGTCCAGAACGTCCTCGAAGCTGATTGTCAATTCGACGCGATTCATGACGCTCTGTGCCAATCACTGCCAGCCCGCCTAATTCTTTTACTCCTTCACCGAGTTTAATATCTGTCCCACGTCCAGCCATATTGGTCGCAATTGTTACCGCAAATTTTTGTCCAGCATTTTCAATAATTTCCGCCTCACTGGCATGATTTTTGGCATTTAACACATTATGTTTCACACCTTTTTTGGTCAACAGCTTTGAAATATATTCAGAAGTTTCAATTGCAACGGTTCCTAACAACACCGGTTGTCCTATTTGATAACGTTCTACCACATCATTTACAACTGCTTGAAATTTTCCATCCATTGTTCGGAAAATTAAATCTGGTCGATCATCACGAGCCACTGGTACATTGGTTGGAATACTGACAACCTGCATATTATAAATATTGCGGAATTCTTCTTCCTCTGTTTTAGCTGTCCCAGTCATTCCAGAAAGCTTATGGTACATTCTAAAATAGTTTTGAAATGTAATCGTCGCCAATGTCATAGATTCATTTTGAATCTTTACTCCTTCTTTTGCTTCAATCGCCTGATGTAATCCTTCGCTGTAGCGACGTCCTTTCATAATCCGACCAGTAAATTGATCAACAATTAAAATTTCTCCTTCTTGTACAACATAATCGATATCCTTTTGCATAACAACATTGGCACGCAAAGCCAAATTAATATGATGATTTAACGTAACATGCTTTAAATCATACAGATTTTCCACATTAAACGCTTTTTCTGCTTTTGTCATCCCGTCCTCTGTCAGTTGCACACCCTTTGTCTTGATATCGTAAGTATAATCTTCATCCTTTACAAGTGTACGAACAAAAGCGTTGGCATGTGTATACAAAGAAGTTGATTTCTGTGCCTGTCCTGAAATAATAAGCGGCGTTCGTGCCTCATCTATTAAAATGGAATCCACTTCATCGACAACTGCATAGTTCATCTCCCGCTGCTGCACCCGATCTTCTTTATAAAGAACCATATTATCCCTTAAATAGTCAAAACCAAATTCATTATTTGTACCATAAGTGATATCCGCTGCATAGGCAGCCATTTTTTCTTCTTTTGTACTGCCTGCTAGGTTCAATCCGACGGTTAAACCAAGAAATTCATGAACCCTTCCCATCTCGGTGGCATCACGCTGTGCCAAATATTCATTAACTGTAATAACGTGTACACCTTTACCCGAAAGCGCATTTAAATAAACAGGCATTGTTGAGGTCAGTGTCTTTCCTTCTCCTGTTTTCATCTCAGAAATATTTCCCTCATGCAGTGCAATTCCACCCATAATCTGGACGATATACGGACGTAAACCTAAAACACGTGTTGCAGCCTCTCGGACAACCGCAAAAGCCTCATACAACAAATCATCCAAAGTTTCACCTTTGGCAAAACGTGCTTTAAAAAATTCCGTTTTTGCTTGTAATTCTTCATCTGATAATTTTGCCATCTCCTCAGCGAGCGCATCTATCTTCTCTGCCATTTTATGATAGCGCTTCACCGTTCGATCATTCGGATCAAACACCTTTGTTAAAAATTTAAACATAAACGACTCCTCTTTATATAGACTTTTACTTTTTCGTTTTCCAAATGATAAATAACATCATAATCTTACCATTTTCAATGGATGCCTTTCAACTGTATGCCTTTTTATTGTTATAAATAAAACCCGGTGTTTCCACCAGGTTTTTTTAGCTTGTATATTATTTTGCCTCAATCAAGCCATAACGTCCATCATTTCTTACATAAACAACGCTGGATAAGTCAGTTTCTGCATTTTTAAATACATAAAAGTTATGTCCAAGCATATTCATCTGTAAAATGGCTTCCTCTACATCCATTGGCTTTAAATCAACAGTTTTGGTGCGCACAATCTCCAATTCATCTTCTTCAAATTCAGGCGCCTGTATGGCATCTTGTGGAATTACAACAAATTCCCGTGAATAAGAAGCTTCCCGCATTTTGCGATTGACTTTTGTTTTATGCTTACGTACCTGACGTTCCAACTTATCAATTACCAAATCCATTGCTGCATACACATCCGTATTTCTTTCCTCTGCACGAAGCACCATTTGTTTCATTGGAATGGTAACTTCTACTTTTTGTGTACCAGAATTTACTTTTACATTTACTTTTGCTTCCAATAGATCCGTATTATCAAAATATCTGTCAAGTTTAGATAATTTTTTCTCAATATACTCACGAATAGCCGGAGTGATCTCAATATTGACTCCTCGAATGCTGCTTTTCATTTTAAACGCCTCCTAAAATAATAGTATACACTGCTTGTCCGGTTATTAGGAAAACAATGATCATAAATCTATACCTATACTATACTACAATTTGTAAATAAATTCCTTTAAAATGTTATGACAAATCATTCCAGTTATATAAAAAAACGAGCACATCACTTGACATGCTCCAAAAACAAATTCCTCTTAATATTACCTCTTTTTATCATAAAAGCTTCCATCAAAAGAGAAACCTCTTGGTGGATCATATTTTTTCACCATTCTTCTTTGTGTATCTAAAGAAAGCGCATCCTCTTTAATTTTATCTCGATAAATCGCAATATGTCGACTGATTTCTTCTGACCATTTCATTAGCTCATCCACCTGTTCTTTTGACAAAGATTCTGTTGGATTTTTATAATGTTTAAGAAACTCCTCGCGCTCATCAAGCTTTTCCTGGATGGTTTGAATATATTCCGCACGTTTTTCTTCTTTTTCTGGAAATTCCACAACATAATCATGCAATACTTTAGTTAAGCGATGTAATCTTTGAAAGTTTTCCATTAAACTGAGTCTCCTGACACCGGTTGATTGGAACGACTGATTTGCATAGCTTGTTTCCACGAATCACGAAACTCCACTGCATAGCCTTCAATCTCGCTTAAAACTTCACAATCATTTTTTATATTTGCATCAGATAATCTGCGAATCATATAATCATACATTAAATTCATAGATTCCGATAAGGCAATCTTGGGATCTAGCGTAATTTGCAGTTCCCGCAAAATAGACTGCGCTTTGGAAATCCCGTCGCTTTTTTTCGCATAATCCTTCTCTTCTATCGCATGTTTGGCCTTACGAATATTCTTTAAGCATCCATCATAAAGCATATAAGTTAATTCACCTGGCGTTGCAGTAGTTATCGCATTTTTCTTGTATGTGTCATAAGGGTTTTTGACAATCAAACAAATTTCCTCCTTAAAATCTTGCAATCAAATCAATTAAGCATATGAACTGAATAAACTAGAGATATAAGATGATTGGCTCTCAGCCTTTTGCATTGCCTGTTCCATCGCCGCAAATTGATTATAATAACGGGTTTGTAAATTTTCCAATCGCTCCTCTAAAGCTTCAATTTTTTTGTCAATATCCACAATAGATTTGCCGATAGAGTAGGAATTTAAAACAGAAGTATCATTTCCAGCTTTCTTCTCAATATTATAAGATAAATTGGATAAGGCATCACGAAGGCGTCCAGCAAATCCAGTTTCATTTTCAAATTTCGTCTGTTCAGATGCAGTTCGATCCCAACGACTTTTCACACTGATCTCTGTAGAAGTTTTTGCATTAAATGCATTATAAACCGCTTCTGGATCTTTAGCCAAAGCCTCTCGAAGTTTCTCCTCATCAATGATTAATTTCCCTGGCTCTTCATTCCATTTGCTAGATGTAGTAATACCAAATTGAGAAAGCGTTACACCGCCAACTGCACGAGATAAATCATTTCTCATTTCATCAAAAGCTGAGCGAATGGTCATATCCCCGCGTAAAATACCACTTTTGGCTTTTGCTTCCCATTTTTCAATTTGATCTTCGGTCATCTCTTTCTTTTGTTCATCAGTAAGCGGAGCATAATCCCGGTTTTGCTTTTCTTTAACAACGCTATTCATCGTTGCAATTAACGCATTATAACTGTCTACAAAATCTTTAATCGTATCAACCGCTTTATCCACATCATGCGAAGTTGAAAGTGTAACCACTTCCCCTGGAGCAGTAACTTGTTTTAAACTGTAGCTCATTCCATTAATGGTAAAATTATTGCTGGTACGTGTTGTTTGATAACCATTAATGGTAAACTCTGCATCCTTTCCTGTATCTGCTAACTGAAATGATGTACCTGATAGCTTAGTTCCAACATTCATATTAGTGTCAAACCCAAATCTTTTCATAATATCAGCTGTACTACTATCTACAATTTCTAAGTCGGTTTTTGAACCCGTATCTCGTGCAGTCAGCACAACTTTTTGCGTTCCAGAATCATAAAAAGCACTAACATTCAAATCTTTGTTCTGGTTAATTCGACTCAAAACTTGTTCCAATGTTTCATCTTTTTTATATTCAATCTGAATTTCTTTACTTTCTTTCCCTTCACCATCCGTTGCTTTGAACTTCAGCACACCATCTGAGCCAATTTTCCCTGTAATGTTTACTACAGTTTTATTTCCAACATATGACTTTGCATTGGCAAGCTGTGAAACCGTCATCATTACAGATTCTTGATTGGAGCCGGCAAGTGGCGTAACAGAAATTGCCGATTCGTTACTTGAAGTACCTTTACGTGCCAACAAGTTTTTCTCCATAGAAATTCCATCAAAGATTTTTTGACTTAATTCCTGAGCACCTTTATTGATTTCACGATATAAGTCCCGCTGCCATTCATATTTTGTTTTTGACTGATTTAAGCGATCGAGCGGCTGACGAGCTGCCTGCATCAACTCTGTTACAATACCATCAATATCCATCCCGGAATACATACCGGAAATTGAAATTCCCATTGTCTACACACCCTTTGTATAAATTAAATTTTTTGATCAATTGATAAACCGAAATATTTTTGTATAGCATAGCGTAAATCCAACATCTTCTCAGGTGGAATTTCTCGAACGACTTCCCCACTCATTGCATCAACAACCTGTACATAATATGTGTCCGTTTTATCATGCAATTGAAACTGGATAGATGTCCGAGTTGGGATCAAGCTTTTATTTATTGATTCAACAATTTCTTTTAATTTTTCCTTTTCATCTTTCTTATTTTCTGGTTGATGGGCAACTTCATCTTGAATGACCCAGTCTTTAATAAATCCTCTGATCCCATCTTTATTCGGGCTGAATTGGACTTCATTGCTGCTTTCATTCAGTTTTCCAACGGATCCTGCTGATAATTGTACTTGCATACGTACACCCCCTATAAAAATGCCTTTACTTTTTTATCGGTATCTTTTTTACATTATTTAAAAAAACCGAGGAATTTTTTATAAAATTTCCTAACGCAAGTAAGATCTAGCTCTCTTTAATCGGGTACATCGATTTGTATCTACAGTAAAAAAGAGTAAAGAATAACCGGGCTTCAAAAACTGTCCGACCTTTTCTTTACTCAAATCGACTGTAAATTTCCATCTAAAAAAGTATTATTTTACAACAATATTAACCAGTTTACCCAAAACAACAATCACCTTGACAATTTGTTTATCTTTTGTATGTTCTTGAACAGTTGGCAAGTTAAACGCTGCTTGCTCCATTTCATCTTTCGTTGCTTCCTTTGAAATTTTTGCACGTCCTCGAAGTTTTCCATTTACTTGTACAACAACCTCAATTTCATCATCTACAAGCTTTGCTGCATCAAAAGTTGGCCATGGTTCATAAGCCAATGTCTCTTCATGTCCTAGATATGACCATAATTCCTCACAAAGATGCGGAGCAATCGGACTTAATAATTTTACCAAACCTTCAGCAAATACTTTTGGCAATACATCCGTTTTATACGCTTCATTTACAAACACCATCATTTGTGAAATTCCCGTATTAAAACGAAGAGCTTCAAAATCCTCTGTAACTTTTTTCACCATTTGATGATAATGTTTCTCCAGCGGTTTTTCATCTGCATCTGCTTGAATGCGCATAGAGAGCTTCTCTACACCATCCGTATGGATAAACAAACGCCATACCCGTTCAAGAAAACGACGCGATCCGTCTAAGCCATTTTCACTCCAGGCAATGGAACCATCTAGCGGCCCCATAAACATTTCATACAAACGCAGTGTGTCTGCACCATGTGTATTGACAATTTCATCTGGATTTACAACATTTCCACGCGATTTACTCATTTTCTCATTGTCCGAGCCCAAAATCATCCCTTGATTAAAGAGCTTTTGAAACGGCTCTTTTGTTGGAACAACCCCAATATCATATAAAAATTTATACCAAAACCGGGCATATAATAAGTGTAAAACCGCATGTTCCGCGCCTCCAATATACACATCAACCGGCAGCCACTGTTTTAATTTTTCTGGATCCGCCAACGCTTGTGTATTGGTCGGATCAATATAACGTAAAAAATACCAACAGCTTCCAGCCCATTGTGGCATTGTATTCGTTTCACGAAATGCCTTCATACCCGTTTCTTTATCAACCGTTTCTACCCAATCTGTAATATTGGCAAGCGGTGACTCTCCAGAACCAGATGGATGAATATTATTTGTTTTAGGCAAAACAAGCGGAAGCTCTTCAACTGATAACGGTTTTATCGTTTTGTCTTCCAAATGCAAAATCGGAATTGGCTCACCCCAATAGCGCTGACGGCTAAACAGCCAATCTCTCAAACGATAGGAAATTTTTTTCTCTCCGACATCGTTTGCTTCCAGCCATTCAATCATTTTAGCAATTGCAGCTTCATTCTTTAATCCATTCAAAAAATCGGAATTCACATGAATACCGTTCCCAGTATAAGCTTCTTTAGATAAATCACCACCTGAAACAACCTCAATAATTGGCAAATCAAATGCCCGAGCAAACTCATAATCTCGTTCATCATGACCTGGAACCCCCATCACAGCACCCGTTCCATAAGAAGCCAGCACATAATCAGCAATCCAGACTGGTATTTTTTCTTTTGTTACCGGATGAATGGCATAGCCGCCCGTAAAAACACCCGTCTTTTCCTTAGAAAGCTCTGTACGCTCTAAATCACTTTTAGATTGAATTTGTTCCAAGTACTGTTTAACTGCCAAACATTGTTTTTCAGTCGTAATTTTTTTTACCAATTCATGCTCTGGTGCTAAAACACAATACGTTACTCCAAACAAAGTATCCGGACGTGTTGTAAACACTTCAAAATATTCATCTGTACCATCCAGATGAAATTTCACTTGCGCCCCTTCAGAACGTCCAATCCAATGACGCTGCATTTCCTTAATTCCTTCTGGCCAGTCCAATTCTTCCAAATCTTCTAAAAGACGGTCGGCATAAGCTGTAATTTTCAACATCCATTGACGCATTGGCTTTCGAATAACTGGATGTCCACCACGCTCAGATTTCCCATCAATAACTTCCTCATTAGCCAAAACTGTCCCCAGTGCTGGACACCAGTTTACAGGTACTTCATCAATATAAGCCAAACCATGTTCATACAATTTAAGGAAAATCCATTGTGTCCATTTATAATAATTTTCATCTGTCGTATTGATT
Source organism: Candidatus Harrysmithiimonas galli (assembly GCA_904373265.1). Classification (GTDB taxonomy): domain Bacteria; phylum Bacillota; class Bacilli; order CAJFEE01; family CAJFEE01; genus Harrysmithiimonas; species Harrysmithiimonas galli. The sequence goes on from CAJFEE010000006.1 coordinate 40,133, forward strand.
TCACGCTCCCAATCATAAGAAAATCCCAAAGACTGAATTTGACGACGGAAATTCTCAATGTTTTTCTTAGTAAATTCAGCCGGATCATTCCCTGTATCAAGCGCATACTGCTCAGCAGGCAAACCAAATGCATCCCATCCCATCGGATGCAATACATTATAACCTTGCATCCGTTTCATTCTTGACAAAATATCTGTTGCTGTATAACCTTCCGGATGTCCAACATGCAATCCGGCTCCAGAAGGATAAGGAAACATATCCAATGCATAAAACTTTGGCTTGTCTGAATCTTCTGTTGTGCAAAATGTTTGGTTTTCCAGCCAATATTTCTGCCATTTTTTTTCGATTTGCTGATGATTAAATGCCATAATGGTAAAAATCCTCCTTTTTCTCTATCCTGTACATAAATTTTATAAAACGACTATGAGAAAACCCCCGCCTATCGGATTTTCAAGCGAGGGCGCATCATTTATGTATAAAAAAGATGATTACTGCTATTTCTCGTTTTCGTCATGCATCTTCTTGATAAACTAAATTCCACTCAATTTTACATAGTTTCAAAAGAAAATTCAAGAAACACCCAACCAATCCTATATTTTTATGTTCCATAAAATCATAAGATAAACTTTTTTCATCATAACAGATATTACAATTTTTCGAAGGTATTTGATATGATTTTTATCCAAATATCAATAATATCGCTCGGAGATTTTGCATCAAAAATCAATTGTTTCTTAGAGTGATATACTTTTATCTTGACTTACAAACATTTCTGGTCATGAAACGGTACACCATAAGTTTTATATTTCTATTTTTTCATAAAAATATTTTATCATTATAAATCCTATAAACTGTTAGACCATTTTATTTTCCAAATTCTCCTTGTTTATATATAAACCTATGCTTTTATAAACCCTCTTCAGTTATCCATATTTTCTAACTTTTTCATCTCAATATAAAAATCTGTAAATGTTCCTGACAATCATTCATAATCAATTCATCGCAGCTCAAATTGGATCGCTTTAAACATGTCCAATCGAAATTCTCCTAAATTTAAAAAAGACAAAGCAGGGTTCCCACTTTGTCCTTTCCTTTTTTTATTTTTCTACCAAATTGGCTATAGGATAAATAAAATTATGGTTTAGCATTTCAGTATGCGACTGAATCACCTTTCCCAAACGTTTACACTCATTATTTGGTCGTGTATAAATCCAATATTTGTTAAATCTGTGCGTATATTTCTTTTAAGCATACTCACATGAATGCTGATCATTTTTTAACATCCGTCAGCCTATCTGCAAATATCTCTGCCTTATGCTTCAAACCCTCTATTCTTTGATAAAAGAAATCGACCAGGTATTGATCATTCAGATTTTCTTGTACTTTTTCTCCAGTAGTAAAAGCAAGTCTGGCTTGGATACACATTTTGCCTGATGTTCATCCACCAAAACAACCCTAACCAAACGATCTCTTACAGTATCATAAATCATTCTTGTATCTTTTCCCAATTCTTCTGCTTTCTATTGCAGAATCGGCATATATATGGATTCCGGATTGATGACAATATGATTTCGCACAGCATATTTATCATCCCATATTGCAATATCCTAATTATTCCTGAATTTCATTAATTTTACTAATAATCATTTCTATTTTAACCTTCTTGTTTAAAGACTCTTGTCCGCTTCGTTGAACAGTCGCAATAATCCTTCTGTAATGGACGGAACCTTTTCCCAATGATCTCTTGCACTCTCTAACTCAAACATGAAAATTAGAAGTTCGTCTTTTTTGTTAATACTTTCCAACTCACCTTTCGCCTTCTTAATATACCCTACCATAGATTCCCACACTGTACTTAATGTTCTTAATCCTATCTCTGCATTTGTCATAGCAAGACTTAAATCCTCTATTCCATCTGTAGCTTGATGCACATGACCTGCTACTTGATTCAAATTATTGTAAAGCGCTTTTTTGACATTCAATTGTTCTTGCAGCTTATTTCGTTCTTTTCTAATTCTTTCTGCCATAGCTCCAAATATACCACCCGTCACTGCCCAAGTAATAATACCCACTGCTCCGAGAGGCAAACCCGCTGCACCAGTAAAAGCTAAGCCACAAGCTCGCTCATATTCCTTTTGCTTTATATTAATATCCTTTTGCAATGTCTCCATTTCCTGTTTTAAATTCGCTGCTTCCTGCGCAATATCCAGATTATTCAAAAGATCCAACATAGAATTTGCTGAGGGATGTAAAGTATTGACCAAGCAAGCTTTATATGCAACCAAGCTTGCTAAAACACTATTCGTTGAATTATAGTACTGCTGAGTTTCTTGTTGCCAACGCTCCAAGATTGTTACTAAAGCTTGCTGCATTTTTCTATCCCTTGGATCTGTTATTGTAACATCTTCGACTGTTGCCAAAATATCCATCTTCTTAATTTGTTCTAATACAAAATTAGCATTTTTAACAAAATCGTTACCATAATCTCCTACGTTTTGACCCTGTTCAATAATATTCCGTTCTAAGCTATCCCACTGCTCTGCATGATCATGAAACGGCTGATAAAATTGTGCAAATCGAGACGGAGAAAACTCTGGATGATCTGCACTAAATGGCGAATAATCAGTATAACCTAACTGCGTAGTTGCCTGCTCTGATGTCGTTGGTAACGCCAATGCTTTCTTTACATAATTCTTAATATCCTTGATATTTTGTTTTGTCAAGCCCAAAAGTCCTTTAGAATTCTCAATAGAAGTCTCTGATGTTGCCGCCATTAATGTATTCCCATCGATCTGGCTGTTCACCTGTAACAATTGTACAGGTTTATTCAATGTTGGAAGTTCTTTCAGAACCTGTGTCTCTCCATTCATAAGTCTAAGCATTTGTACCGCCAGTTGATATTTTGGTAGATCTTCCCCAGAATCCGTCACTGCTTTTGTTGCATCAGCAACCATTTGAAGTTGGTGCTCAATTGAAATATTACTTTCTGTATTCATTACCATTAAATATCCTCCTTTGAAATTATGATGATATAGCGAAGTATAAGCAAATTCTGCCAATCGATTTTTACATTGTTTGGATACTTGATACATGCACTCTCAAACTTTTGACTGCCTTAAAATGTAAAAATCACTTCAAACTTTGATCAGTTGTTTTTATCCATTTTAAAACATATGAATTTCAATAAAAATTTGTATAAAAGAAAAAATTAATTTTGGTATTATAATACCATAAACGCCTCCGTCCACGATCCCGAATCGGAATATCTGGTTCCAAACACGCCATTATAAAGTTTGTCAGTGCACTCTACTCGTCTACTGTGATATCCATATCATTCTGATAAATTTTATAAAAGATGGAAACTTTACTTGCAAATTCTTGATTTGTTATTTGATTTTTTCAGAATTCTTTGTTTAATATGCTTGAAATCTATCATACATATCCGCTAAGAAAAACACTTTATCTGCACAGAAATATTGCCAGATCATCCTATCCATAACAACATCAATTTTATGATTTGATCTGTATAGCTACACATCGCAATTATCCATTCATTTAGCTTGTCTCCTGCTCAACTTTATTGAACCTGTGTACACACTCATCTCCACAACATAACATTGAATCCATCAAAAAGTCTTTGATAAACAAAATCAGCTTTAGTTGTGATGAATCTAGTTTCTCTCAATTGGAATCTAATTTGCCCCCCAGTTAATAAAATCTTTCAAAATCATATTATCAACATCTTGTATTTGCTATCTTTTTACCCCTCCCCGATCTATCAGATTCTGCCACATGAATAAAGATAATTACTTAAAATTTAGGATATATTTATGTTTTTATAAAAACCGGAAATAAATTATCACTTTTTTAAAAATAACTCTTTTTTCTTTCTTGTCATTAAAAGGGGGAGTTCTAGATCATACAATACATGATTGATGTGAAAAATTGCGTTCGAATAGTCTTGAACCGTTTCTACCTGCACCATCAATTCTTTTACAACCATATCAAAAACAATTGAATCAGAAAGCACATAACCTGCTTTGGGGAGTAGCTGATTCATTTCTTCTTGTTTCAATTCAAGTGAAATCATTAGTGCCAGCAAAGTTTCCTTTGTTGGAATACGTTTTTCTTTGATATACCGAAACATCCGCTCACTTACCTGTGCACGTTCATATATTTCTTTATAAGATTTTTTATCTATAATATTTTGAAAAAAATATGCACAAAAATTTTCATCAATCTTCATTGAAAGCCCTGCTTGGTTCGCCAAATGTTCTTCTTCATTTGGTGTTAATCCAAATAAATCTGAAGCAGCACGAATCACCCGATATTTATGTTTTTTATTGGTTTGCGTACTGTACGGATGCTTCTTCCAATAATAGATATACTCTTTTCTTGTACCCAGCATTTGATAAACTTCATTCAGATTTTTAATTTTATGTTTTTTCTTATAATGTTTAGAGAGTCTGCTTAAAGCGGATACAAACCCTTCCTTCGGAATTTGTCCACGCTGGGCAAGCCACTGCATCGCTTTATTATTATTCATGGTTGATTTACTCCTTATATATATTTTATAAAAGTCCTTTTCTTAGACTTTTATGAACCAAAATATACAACCAGAATTTTTTCTTTAATCTAAACCAAGACTGACCTGATGTTTTCCTTTTTAGGTATTTATTCCTATTTTTTATAATTATAAAAAAATAAATTCAAATAAAAGATTCAGTAATGTAATTTCTTAATTATTTATTATTTTACTTCTACGTTATTCAAAAACCCTTTCGAGAGATTAAAAGTTTTTTATTTCTTAATTTTATTAAAAATAAATTTTTCAATCATATATCTTTCTCAATTCTATAAAAAAAGATTGACTGCACTTTGGCTGGCAATCAATCTGTAGTCCCAAAAGGGAAGCTATAATAAAATCGAAGAGCTCCGAATCACTTTTTAATTACCTAAAATTATTGATATAAAAATATTGAAACGAGAACCAAAAACAAAGAAAATTGGGTATGTTTGCAACTTGTTTATGCGAAATAACGGTAAGAAAAATACGAGGTAAGGACGAAGCTTACAAAACAGGAACCCTTTTAGCAAGATCAAATTGAAGGAATAGCTTTAGCTGACTTGATGCCAAACAACCATTTTATTCAAAAATAAAAGCTACAACTGACTTTTCTCTTACTAAAATATAACCTGATGGAAGGCAAATATTTTGAAAATAAATTGTTCAAATATTGCCCGATTATTTTAAGCAAATGAACATTCATTCAATCTATATCAAATGATTTATATAAAAAAGAAAGAAAGAAACAATGAAACACATATTCCATAGGTACAAAAAAGCATGGTATGCACTAAATGACATTCAGGAAATTGGAAAAATTGTCAATGCAAGCAATGCTTACTTTCGTAGTCATAAATTGGAAGACACTAGCCACCTAGATATGCAAAACTCCAGAAACAATCTATACTAAAGTCATGCTCACGATCCATTTTCATTGATTTTTCGGCAAACAGACAAAAAACCATAAAAAGAGTTCAGAAATAAGAGACATCCTAAACTCCTTTTCGAACACTCTGAAATATATACAAATATTATTTTTCTATTTTCATTTATATCCCCATATATTTTACAAATTCCAACCAGATGCCAAGCTTCAGGAAAAAATCTTACTGCAACATTTAAACCAAAAAATCATTTGACCTTTCAAACAATAATCTGTAAATAGGTATATACAGAAAAATCTGTATTTGATATTTTGTAGATCTTATTTATGATAACTTTTATTTGATACAACCACATTCAAAATCCATCAAAACGGTTTGATTTCATTTTTTCTATTTCGAATCCAAAATGCCAGCCATACAATGAAAAATGCAAAAACAATACAGATGGTCATAATTTGGTACATCATATGAATATGACTTGCTGCTACAATCCCACTTCCAATCACTGGTCCAAGCATACGTCCACATGCTGATACACCGCTGGCAATACCTTGATATTTTCCGATTTGTCCTTTCGGTGCAATGTCATTTGCAACTGCCGGAACAACTGGCCATGCAAACATTTCTGCAAATGTAAACAAAATCATAGCAAATAAAAAATCGGCAAATGATTCTGCACTCGGCATACATAAATAACCGAGCAAGAAAAACAAAATGCCCATTAACATTTGCCGACGATACGTCTGAAACCAATGTTTAATCACATAGGAAAGTACCGGCTGGCCAATGACAATTAGGATTCCATTGACACTCCAAAGCAAACTGAATTCTGTAAGCGAAATTCCAATTTCAGTTGCATACGGCGGAATTGTTGCCTGCCATTGTGTAAACGCAAGCCAGCAAATCGTAAAACCAAGATTCAACAGCCAAAAAAATGTCAATTCTCTGCTTGATGGTCTGCTTACCAAAACCGTTTCACTCATTTTTTTAGAGGACATGTTGCGGTAGCTTTTAAACTGTACCAAATAAATCAAAAAGAACAATAAGAAAAACAAAATATTTCCTGCATAAACCCATCGAAAAGAAAAATCTGCCAAAACGCCACTGAGCCCACTACCAAATGCAATGCCTAGATTATTGGCAACATAAATACCATTAAATAGTTTTCTGCCACCTTCTGGCCATAAAATCACACCAAGGGCTGAAACCACAGGAAAAAGCAGTCCGCTGCCAAACCCAATGATACATAAAAAAATTGGATAAAACGGCCACCCATTTTCCACAAGCAAAGCCGCCAATGCCATAATACCAATTCCAACCCCAAAAACCGAAGTTCTCATACCTCCAAACCGATCAAAAAAACGACCACCTAAAAGATTCCCTAGCAAATTACAACCTTGGTAAGCCATCAATACATAACCCGTCGTTAACATACTTTTTTCCAAAACTGTCGTCATAAAAATTGCGTTTAACGGCCAAAGTAAAGATGACCCCACCATAAACAACATGGTACTAAAAAACAACCATTTGATCTTTTTTGGCATATTAATCCCCTCTTTTAAAGCAAATTTTATACCGACACTTCTTGTATTCTATTCGTGATTCAGTCTCCCATAATACCAATAGGATAGCTGAATTTTTCAAAGCATAAAATAACGATAACTGAATCCATATACATCATACAAGTTGCATCTTGTTCACATGTAGCTTACAATCATTTTCAGAATGATTTCATAAACTACATTTTAACACCACAGAACAGATTTATCTTGTTTTTTGTTATGAAAGAAAATAAAGAAAGAGGTCTATTATATGACTTTTGATACTTTACCTTTTCCCTATACATTCGATCAAAAAAGATACCATACTTGGAATTATGCCTTGCGCAAACAGTTCGGAGAAAAAATTATGAAAATCTCACTGGATGGTGGCTTTACTTGTCCAAATCGGGACGGATATGTTGCAAGTGGTGGCTGTACATTTTGCTCAGCACATGGCTCTGGTGATTATGCAGGCAATCGAGCAAAACCACTGCGTGCTCAATTTACTGATATTCAAAATATGATGCATGCCAAATGGAAAAATGGAAAGTATATTGCCTACTTCCAAGCCTATACCAACACATATGCACCACTTGCCATACTGAAAGAAAAATATGAAGAAGTCCTAAGCTTTGATAACGTTGTCGGATTATCCATCGGAACACGCCCAGACTGTTTGAGCAATGAAATTATAGACTATTTAGCCGAATTAAATACCCGAACCTACTTATGGGTGGAGATGGGACTGCAAACCATTCATGAACAGACCGCCCGAAATTTCAACCGCGCTTATGACTACGCTGTATATGTCGATGCTGTTTCCCGACTGCGTGCCAAAAATATTCGTGTTTGTTGTCATATCATCAACGGTCTTCCAAAAGAAACAAGAGAAATGATGCTCGAAACCGTAAAAACAATCAATCAACTGGATATTCAAGGTATAAAAATCCATTTGTTACACTTATTAAAACATACCCCAATGGTAAAACAATGGGAAAATGGAGAGCTGAGATTTTTGGAAAAAGAGGAGTATATTTCTCTTGTTTGCGACCAATTGGAGTGGATTCGACCGGAAATCATTATTCACCGACTAACTGGAGATGCCCCACGCGACTTGTTGATTGGCCCAATGTGGAGTCTGAAAAAATGGGAAGTTCTAAATGCCATTGATGCCGAACTGAACCGCCGAGACACCTATCAAGGCAACAAATGGCTTGCAACTCAAAGGGAATTTTCAAATCAAAAAGCTGGGAGCCAAAAGCAAATATTAAACTAAAGAAAGTAAAGATTAGACCCATCGATTCTTTTTGAATAACCATTTCGATCTTTTGTTCGCATTTCCAAAGTATAATAAAACCAATATTTGAAATTTTATCTAAATGAATAAAACCCATTTATGATATAAAAAAGGGAGAGCCTAAACTAATGAAATTAGAACGAATTTTACCTTTTTCCAAAAGTCTGCTAAAACAGTTTGTTTCTGACGGAAGTATTGCAGTTGATGCAACCTGTGGAAACGGGCATGATACACTCTTTTTGGCACAGCTTGTCGGAGAAAATGGAAAAGTATACGGCTTTGACATTCAACAGGAAGCTTTAAAGCAAACCGCCATACACTTACGCCAGGCAAAGATGCAACAACGCGTAACACTTTTTCATGCTTGCCATACCGAGATGCAACGACTCATTCCAAAAACGCTGCATCAACAAATTTCTTCCGTTGTCTTTAATCTTGGTTATTTACCAGGTGGGAATCATCAGATTACAACATGTGCTGATTCTACAATTTCTGCTGTGCAACAAGCCTTGAATTTAATTCAAATAGGTGGATTGGTCTTACTCATTGTATATCCTGGTCATGAGGCTGGAAAAGTCGAAAGCCATGCTGTTTTTTCATGGGTCAAACAACTTCCAGGTGATTTATACGACGTGCTACATTATGCGTTTCTCAACAAAAAAAAGGCACCACCCTATATTTTAGCTATTGAGAAAAAATAAAAAAACGCTCAAACAAAAAATATAAAAAAGAAAGACTCGGACAAAAATGTTTTTTACTGAAAAAGGATTGAGCCAAACCATTTTTCTAAATCCTCTGTATCAGCAAGAAGTTTACAAAAAATCCAAAGCAAACTCAATGTTCCATAGCAGACCGGCTCTCTTTCAAGAAAAGCAAGCCAAATCCAAAAAGTCATTTTTGCTCCCACTCTCTTTCTGATATTTTTAAGGTTTACTGCAACTTTCTTAACAAAAATTTTTATTTCCAATTTTCAACCAGATTTTGACTCGTTTCTGTTTTTGAATCATCTCTTCTATATTTTTCACAATCGGAACCCAGCCATCATGCTTATGAACCATCATATAAAGTATAGTAAAGACCAGATTGACTGGAAAGCTGAAGCTTAAAAAACTGTTCAAAACTTTCAAGACTCTCATCACTTAAAATTGCCACTTGTCGTTTTTCATCTGCACTTTCCAACACACTCAAATGTTCATATGAAAATATCTTACTGTCATCACCACCGAATGGATCTCGCGAAGTATCCAGAATAACCCAAAACCGTTTCCCATCATAGGAAATATTTGCAAGAATCGGATCACCCTCTGTAGTATATTGAACACAAATCATTTGTGTTGAAATACCTTTTTGCACTTTTGCAATAAAGCCCAATACAACCGACTCATTCAAATTGCCTTGTGCTGTTTTTACATACATCCCATCTTTGGCAGCCTGCGTTGATGTATAGTTTTGCGGATATTCTTGCAGCTTATTAAGAATTTCTTGAGTGGACAGTGGGATATGTAAAGATTGATTGCTAGACACAAATCGCTTATATTCTTCATTCCAAAGTACCCATATTTCCATTCCTGTACCATAAATATTGGCTTCCAACAAGTCCACTCGATTGGCTGTGACATCTTGAGTCGGAACTTCGGTAGGCTGTACTATATATTGAACTTTACCGCTATGCTCTAAACTTTTTATATCTACATCGATGTCCGATTTCGATTGAGTATACAGTCTATTTTGAAAATAAATCATTGGCTCTTGAACAACAGATGTTGACTCCAATATAGATTTTGACACAATATCCTGTAACAAAACCGAGAGTTTCTCTGGATTTTTTGCAAAATGAAGAAGCGGTTCACCTTTTGCTTGTTCTCCCATTTCTCGGGTTACCTCGAATGTCTCTATTCTTTGACCGTCCGTCAGATCAAATACAATTCCCTCAACATTTTCAATCAATGCCAGCAAAACATATGCATTATAATAAAAAACCTCTCTTTTTTCTTTATTTTTATATTTTCCTAAATTTTCTTGATCGGTTTGAAAGGACAAACGAATTTGATATGGTTTTGTTTTCGTCTGTAAAGATATTCCGTCTACCTGAGTTACTGTTGTGGGAAACCGTAATAAACGTACAATCCCAGCAACTTTGGAAGCATCACCAACATACTTTGTTTGATAAGAAAGCAACTGAGCTGCCCAATCATTTGTATCTGTCTTAGTTTGTAGTTGCTCAGAAAAAAACTGTATCACCTGCTCTGGATACATAACACGATAGCTCAAACTCGACTTCAAATCATTGTCCATCCAAACCACTGATCCATCCGCTGAAAAATAAAAAGTAACATACTCTTTATCTGCCCGATAAAAAGTCAGTTGCTTTCGTTTCTCTCGATCCATTGAACGATTCTGTGAAAGCGGTGTTTTCTCTACCTTTAACTGTTTGATAAATTCTTGAAGTGCTGTAATTTGTACCATTTCATTATCTCTCATTTGAAAAATAAGTTCATCCGATTCAGACATCACAAATGCTGATACATGATATAAAGACAGTTGCTTAGCACTAATTATTCCGTCCATCTCTAACAACGACTTTCCTTTTTCTTTCGTTGGATTGGCCAGCAAGCCGAAAATCAATGCACCAACAACCACAAGACCAATGCATACAACCCACAAAGTTGGCTTTTTATAAGATAGTATATTTAAAATCCTTCCCTTTACCCCACCTTCTCCGAATGCAAGCGGGCCATCATTTAGAATTTTTCTTTTGGTCGCCAATGACAGGAGTGAATTCGAATAGCTTTTCTTAATATCATCCCCCATCTCCCTTAGTACCGATTCATCACAAGACATTTCCATATCTCGTGTCATACAAATAAAAGCCAACCACACAAGCGGATTCATCCAATGAAGGCAAACGAGCAAAAACGCCAAAAGTTTAATCCAATGATCTTTGCGACGAATATGTATTTTCTCATGTAAAATAATGTAACTTTGTTCATCCCAAGCCAAATGTGCCGGCAAATAGATTTTCGGACGGAAAAGCCCAAATACAAATGCTGTTTCAAGTCCTTTCACCTTATAAATATTTTCCTGATACAGACGAGCTCCTTGTAATTTTCTTCGAAGGAAAAATGCAGATACAGTGCTATATACAATAAGCATCAGCAAACCGACAATCCAAATCCATGTCAATACAAACACAACCACCTGCATCGGATTTACACTTGCTGTCAAATCCGGTGCAGGAATCAGCGATTGAAACGATTGATCAACAGGCAAAAAACCTGTCACAACTTCTGATGTTGGCAAAATGGAACCATTTGGTGAAATGGGAGCCGTCCGAAACGGCAAAAGACTCCAAACACTCTCAAACGAAAATGGAAATATAAGACGAATGCCCACAACTGCCCATAACAAATAGGAAAAAATTTTCGGTGTATGTCGCAGGAAAAAACGTGCCAAAAGAACGAATAAAATCACATAAGATGCAGTAATGCTCATATTAACCATCTGCAAAAAAAGAGCCTCCATTATTTTTCCTCCTCATACGCATCAATCAGACGCTTCATTTCCTCTACCTGCTTTTGATTCAATTTTTTTCCGCCCATAAAAGTGGCCAAAAACTGGGGTAATGAGCCACCAAATGTTTCTTCAACAAATTGTTCGCTTTTCTTTTGCTGAAACTGTGTTTTGGAAAGAACCGCTGTTACAGTCGATGCTTCATTTTTAAAAATCCCTTTGGCACATAAACGTTTTAACATTGTATAAGTTGTAGACTTTTTCCATCCAAAATGCTTCTCACATAATTTAACAAGCTCTCCCGAACCCATTGGTTCATTGTCCCAAATCAAGTCAGCAAACTTGCTCTCAGTTTCCGTTAACTTATACATCCCTTCCCCCCTTATTCAATAAAATCCTTTTAAGTCTATAATTTATAGACCTATAAACCATCTTAAGTCTATAAAATGTAGACCCATATGTCAATAAAAAAGAAGCCTACACAATTAAACTTGTGCCAATGCTTCATACCTGCCAAATTGATATGATTTCCTTTCTTAAAATAATTTTTATCCTGGTAGATGGGACTGCAGCCAATGATAGATTTTTGCATTTTGATAAAAAAATTGGCTTTCTCTCCTACCAATTTCTAGTATTTTTTTAAGTAGTTCATCGGAAAAATTTATAGATCTAACTTTTGGATCTGCCAAATACAGACCCAGCATGGCATGCATCAACATCACGTGAAAAGCTCCGTCTGAAACTTGCTCTGCCAACTGGGAAGCTTTCCAATACAGATGATACAATGCGTCATAAAACGCCCCATCGTTTGCAAAAAAACGACAAAAGTTCAAATCACCGCCTGCTAGATCTTCCTGCTGATCAATAAAATAATCCAATAAAATATGAAATCCCTGTACATAAGGAAAATATAATTCATACAATGCCGATACTGCTTTTTCTGACAATTTATCCTCCATCATATAAGCAACAAGCATAAAAATCCCCAAAGTTGACCCGGTTGCCGCAGCAAAAACATTTTGTGGTAGGGCAAAATCATTTTCCTTATCCACCCATTGCCATAACTTTTTCGCACGAATATTCAATTGCAAATGTTTATACACTTGTAAATCTGTATACAACCTGCATAGTTGAAAAAGATGGGACTGAATCTTTGCATACCCTTTACATTCCACAAGGCTTTCCTGACAAACTGCAACAAGCATACACAAATATCCACCATCATTTTGATATTTACCATACAAATAGTAGTTTCGCTGCTGTCCGTTTGGCGTTAAAGCATCAACCATCGCCAAATGTAACTGCCGAAAGTGCCGCTCTGAAATGTCATCGCCTCGATCACATAAATTATCCAAATAATCACTGATGGTTTGAAAAGCAACAGCAAAACGCAAAAATTCCAGACGTTTTTTACGGCAAAGCACCGCAAACACCGCGGCTCCTTCACAATGAAAAAATTTGCTAATGATACTAGAAAGTGCTTGATGCTTTAAGTCTGAACTCGGAATTTTTTGCGCATTTTTTTTCCAATGCTTAAGCTGCCGACGTACCAGTGGGAAATTTTTGCGATACATTTCCAACATAAAAGCAAAACGGGAAATCTTCTTTTGTTCTGACATCAAAATAAAAAAATGATCAATCATGGATAATTGTCCTACCTTTTTCTCAAGTAAAATGTACCTATAGTATAGCTTAAAACAGAAGAAATATTTATTTTAAGTATCTCTCAAAAATACGCTAATTACTTATAAAAAATAATTTATATTTTATAATTTAAATGAATTTCATAAATTACATTGTATTCTCCCTAATAGAAACAAATACAATCAGCTTTTTGCCAGCAATCTCACCAATCTAGGAAGCTATAACTTCTCTATACAAATATTGGTAAATTTTTTCGCATAATATTTTTTTGTAAAAGCAATTCCATTCTGATCACCATGAAAAAACAATACAAAAAAGTTGGGACAAAACCTTCCTCTAAAATGAAAAAGCCAGTGAAATTTTGAGAGAAAGGGCTTGTCCCAACCTTTTTTAATAAGCTGCAAAGCAATTGTTAAAAAGTTTAAACATCCAATCCTAACCACTCTTTTCTTTTAGAAAATACCTCAGCATTTTACAAAATATATCTTTTGAATTTTTATTCTTTTTATACTTCATATTTTCCACTCAGAATATTGCCAGTTCTAAATCCCAGTAACGTCCTGCTATTTTTAATTTATAAACTTCTTTACCATATGATTTTTTTTTCAAAAAAGGCTCTGATTTTGTGCTACATTTTCTTATTTTCCATTCAGTATTTTTATACCCATGAATTCAAGAGTCATTGTATATAAATTACATCAATATGCTTGAACTGATAAAAAATGATATAATGAAATTTTTTATTCACAATGCCATACGGATGATAAAAATAAGTATAGATGTAGAAAAACAAAGAATATTTCTATTAAAAATAAGTATTTTATTTTCAACGAAAGAATAACTGAACAAAATCAATAAAAAGGCAAGTCATTTCATTTAAAATGCATGACTTGCCTTTTTCCATTCATTTGATTCCTGATTTTTTCAATGAAAAAAATTAATAAGAAAAAAATTTTTCTGCCTGTTTAGCTGTTACACATTTATTGTAAAACCGCTTTTAACACTTCCGTTTTATCGGTCTTTTCCCATGGAACATCAATATCCACACGACCAAAATGTCCATATGCCGCCGTCTGTTTATAAATTGGACGACGTAAATCAAGCATCTGAATAATACCAGCCGGACGCAAATCAAAATTTTCTTCAATTAAAGATACAAGCTTAGCTTCTGAAACCTTTCCAGTTCCAAATGTATTCACAGAAATGGAAACCGGCTTGGCAACTCCAATGGCATAAGCAAGTTGAACTTCAACTTTAGAAGCAAGACCGGCGGCAACAATATTTTTCGCAACATATCGGGCAGCATAAGCCGCTGAACGGTCTACCTTTGTCGGATCCTTTCCAGAAAAAGCTCCTCCACCATGACGAGCATATCCTCCATATGTATCGACAATAATTTTTCTTCCAGTCAATCCTGCATCTCCCTGCGGTCCACCAATCACAAAACGACCGGTCGGGTTGATAAAATATTGAGTATTTGCATCAATTAAATGTGCCGGTACAATAGGTTGAATCACCTTTTCTTTAATATCCTTTTCAATCTGTTCCTGTGTTACTTTTGGATGATGCTGTGTGGAAATAACAATTGTATCAATACGAATTGGACGCTCGTTTTCGTCATACTCCACAGTTACTTGCGTTTTTCCATCAGGACGCAAATAGTCAATCACGTTTGTTTTTCGCACTTCTGCCAAACGGCGAGCCAATCGATGTGACAATGAAATCGGCAACGGCATGAGTTCTTCAGTTTCATCACAGGCAAATCCAAACATCAAACCTTGGTCCCCAGCACCAATGGCTTCAATTTCCACATCCGTCATTTTTCCTTCCCTTGCTTCCAATGCCTGATCTACACCTAGTGCAATATCTGGAGATTGTTCATCAATCGAAGTCAACACTGCACAAGTATTGCCATCAAAACCATATTTTGCCCGTACATATCCGATTTCTTTGATCGTACTGCGAACAATTTTTGGAATGTCCACATAAGTTTGAGTAGAAATCTCTCCTGCAACCAAAACCAGACCAGTCGTGACGGAAGTTTCACATGCGACACGTGCGTTTGGATCTTGTCCAATAATTGCATCTAAAATCGCATCAGAAATTTGATCACAAATTTTGTCTGGATGTCCTTCTGTTACAGATTCTGAAGTAAATAATTTTTTTTGTGTTGCCACTTTGTAAACGCCTCCCAGCTTTGTAAAATAAATTGAAATCGGAAATTCTCCAACACGAAGTACAGCTCATATTCCAATAAAAAAAACCTCCTCTACTTTTTCGAGTGAGAAGGTTTTATTATCCTATATTATGCACCTTATCACTCTTATCGCCCAAGATTTTATCTTTTTATAAAAAAATATTAAAAATCTTGCACCAGGTGAGCACCTTTCATGTATAAAAACATGAGGTTGCCGGGCTTCATCGGGCCTTATTCCCTCTGCCTACTCTGGATAAGAGAAATCCGTTTCAATGTTATCCTATCGAATTCTGTACATTTTTGTCAATAAAAATAAAAGACAATTATCCATTACTGATTTTTCTCATTCACAAATTAGACACAAACTATTCTACAAGAAATATAACATACCATTTATAAATGTGTTATACTATTTAGCAAGTTTGATAAAAATCATGAAGGAAGTGGATAAAAGCATGTCTGTTAAAAGCTTAAATGACTTACTGGTGTCTACATTAAATGGAAAAAATGTACGAAAAAATTTATCAGCGGCTAAGCTTGTAGAGAAATCTCTGTCCAGAAAAGAGGCAACCCTTTCATCAACTGGCGCTTTGCGTGCAACAACTGGAAAATATACTGGTCGCTCACCAAAGGACAAATTCTTCGTTGCTGAAGCTTCCATTATGGACGATATTGCTTGGGGAAACGTGAATCGTCCGATTGAAGAAGACAAATTTAATAAATTACTGGATAAAGTATTAAATTATTTACAAACCAAGAATGAAATTTTCCTTTTCCAAGGATTTGCTGGTGCAGATAAATCCTCACAGCTTTCCATTCAAGTATTAAATGAGTATGCTTGGCATAACTTATTTGCGCGACAATTATTTATTCGTCCGACTGAACAAGAGCTTTCTGACCATCAAGCTGAATTTACCATTATCAATGCTCCGGACTTTAAAGCGGATCCCGCCATAGATGGTACAAACTCTGAAGCTTTCATTCTAATATCTTTAGAAAGAAAAATCGTTTTAATTGGCGGAACTGAGTATGCTGGAGAAATCAAAAAATCTGTTTTCACCATTATGAACTATTTATTACCCAAAAAAGGGATCTTTTCTATGCACTGCTCCTCCAATGTCGGAGAAGACGGGGATGTTGCTTTATTCTTCGGACTTTCTGGAACCGGAAAAACGACACTTTCCGCCGATCCCAATCGCCGTCTGATTGGAGATGATGAGCATGGATGGTCCGATAATGGTGTTTTTAACGTTGAAGGCGGATGCTATGCAAAATGTATCAACTTGTCTGAAGAAAAAGAGCCGCAAATCTATCATGCCATTCAGTTTGGTTCTGTTTTAGAAAATGTCGTTTTGGATGAACAAGGAACACCAGACTATGATGATGGAACATTGACCGAAAATACACGTGCTGCTTATCCGTTAACTTCCATTGAAAATAGTGTACTACCATCTGTTGCCGGTCAGCCGAAAAATGTCGTGTTTTTAACAGCCGATGCATCTGGTGTACTACCACCAATTAGTAAATTAACGAAAGAACAGGCAATGTATCACTTCCTAAGTGGATACACATCAAAATTAGCAGGAACAGAGCGTGGTGTTACCTCACCGCAAGCCACTTTCTCCACCTGCTTTGGCGAACCATTTTTACCATTAGATGCATCTGTTTATGCAGAAATGCTCGGAGAAAAAATTGACAAATACAATGTCAACGTATATCTTGTTAACACAGGTTGGACAGGCGGTGCTTATGGAACTGGCGCTCGTATGAAACTTTCCTACACCAGAGCAATGGTCAATGCTGCCATTTCTGGTGAACTTGACCGCGTAGATACGGTTCAGGAGCCATTTTTCGGACTCAACATCCCTGTATCCATTAATGGTGTGCCAAGCGATGTATTAAACCCAATAGACACTTGGAACGATAAAGAAGCTTACAAATTGGCAGCAAAAGAACTTGCAACGAAATTCAAAGAAAACTTCAAACGCTTTGACAAAGTTTCAGCAGAAACCATTCGCAAAGGTGAACCTTTGGTATAAAAATCGAACAAGAAAAAATCGAGCCTCATAGCTTCTTAAAGTTTGATCATTTTATACAGTATGTCTTTGAAAATCTTACAAAAAATCTTCGGAGATTGATTTCTTTTCCGGGGATTTTTTACTTTTTCAACATGCTTGATCAATTGACAAATTATTTTTTGATGGCTTAAGTTCTTTAAACCCATCCTAAAAAAAAAACAAATTTGAAACCTATACAATACACCTGATACTCCTGAATACAACCAAAGTATCTCATTTACTTCCATATCAGTATACTCAAAATCCAATTGCCTTTCTAACATTGCACATCAAAAATAAAAGAACAGTTTAGGTTATCATATTGTAGTGCTTTTTTAACTCTTTATCATTCTCTTATAAAATGCCTTTGTCTCTTTAAAGACAAAATCGCAACCTTCAGAACATACATCATCTCTTTCATAAAGTAAAAACAATTTTTTATCCAATCAACATATACAGCAAGCTGTCACATATACATTGACACTTTCTTTTCTATATTAAGCGCTTATATCCAATTTTTTAACAACTATTCTCACCAAAAATACTTGCTCTCTCTAAAACTATATTTTGTCATACTGATTTTTTCTTCGTAATGAAAATGATACCACTCTCTTATTCTATAATTTCCATTTGCTGTCAAAAATAATTTATGCTATGATACAAAGTAAGTGTTTACTCACTTCGACATTTTTATACAAAATATGATTAAAGAAATCATGAATATTGTTGATTTTTGCTTTATATAAAGGAGATGGATGAGAAAACATGAAAAATTATAACTTATTAAAGGAACTCGCTGCATCAATAAAAAAATCCGATAAACCGACTACCAAACAAAAAAAAATTATCGAATCTGCCATTTTAATTTTTTCCGAAAAAGGTTATGCCAATGCCTCAACAGCTGAAATTGCCCGACATGCTGGTGTTTCTGAGGGCACCATTTTCAAACATTACGGTACAAAAGAAAATCTACTGCTTTCTTTAATCATCCCATACTTGGAAGATTTTTTCCCAAGCATAGTAGAGGAAGTAGTAAAAGAAGCCTCAAATTCAATGATTACCTTTGAAGATTTTCTCGTGCATCTATTACAAAATCGCTGTTTATTTATTGAGGAAAACAAAGAAATTTTCCAAGTTATGATCAAAGAGCTTATATACAAAGAAGAGCTAAAAGAAAAACTGCTCCCTTGTATTTATCAAATTCTTGCTACCCAGATAGGGCAAGTCATAGAACATTTCCAACAAAGAGGAGAAGTTAAGGATTCTCCCACAGATGTTTTATTAAAAATGCTATTTACTTCTACTTCTGCTTTCTTTATTTCACACTTTGTTCTATTCAATAAGACAAAAGTCTCACAAGAGGATATTGTGCAAACCGCACAGTTTATCGCCAATGGCATGCGCCCTTAGATCCAGCGAACGAGCAATTTGTTAAATATCAACATATAAAAAAGTTTATGAATTAAACAAGAAAGGAAGATTTTGATGAAATTTCATATGGGATTAGACATAGGTTCTACAACAGCTAAGCTCGTTGTTTTGACTCCTACAAAAAAAGTCATTTACCAGAAATACTGCCGACATTTTTCAAATATAAAAAACACAGCATTAGAGATGCTCAATGAGGTTTTGACACAATATCCAGATGCAAAAGTCACAATAAATATTAGTGGCTCCGCTGGTATGCGCATCTCTGAGCAAATCGATATCCCGTTTGTTCAAGAGGTCATTGCATGTACAGAAGCTGTAGAATATTATATTCCTGAAACCGATGTAGTCATTGAGCTTGGCGGTGAAGATGCAAAAATCATTTATTTTGAAAATGGCGTTGAACAGCGAATGAACGCCGCATGTGCTGGGGAACTGGAGCATTTATTGATCAAATTGCTGCACTTTTACAAACCGATGCATCAGGTATGAATACATATGCCAAAAATCATCAGAAAATTTATCCAATTGCTTCCCGATGCGGTGTATTTGCTAAGACAGATGTACAGCCACTGCTAAACGAAGGCGCTCAAAAAGAGGATATCGCCGCCTCTGTTTTTCAAAGTGTGGTCATTCAAACCATCAGTGGGTTAGCTTGTGGCAGACCAATTCGAGGAAAAATTGCCTTCCTTGGCGGACCGCTAACCTACCTATCTGAATTACGTCAAAGATTTATCGAAACTTTAAATTTGCAGCCTGACGAAGTAATTTTCCCATCTGGAAGTGAATATTTTGTCGCACGTGGGGCAGCTTTTTGCAGTATGAAAAATGAAAGTCTTGCTTTATCTGATATATGCCAAAAGCTAAAAACTCTTTCTATGGTACCAAAAGACGCAACAAACACTGGATTGCCACCGCTGTTTCAAAATGAAACAGAAATCGAGACATTTCGCCAAAGACACCAAAAGGCAAAAGTAAACCGCCGCAATTTAGATGCCTATACTGGAGCTGCTTTTATCGGAATTGATGCTGGATCAACAACAACCAAGATTGTTTTAATGAGCGAACAAGAGGAATTGCTCTATACTTTTTACCAAAACAATCAAGGCAATCCGTTACAATCGGTAATTAACGGACTCAAAGAATTATATCACCAGATGCCTCAAAATGTTCGTATTTTAAATGCGGCAGTAACCGGATACGGTGAAGCTTTAGTCAAAGAGGCATTGAATATTGAAATCGGTGAAATTGAAACAGTTGCTCATTATAAAGCTGCAAAGAAATTCCAACCCAATGTTGATTTTATTTTAGATATTGGCGGTCAGGATATGAAATGCATTAAAATTAAGAATGGAGCCATCGATCACCTCATGCTAAATGAAGCATGCTCTGCTGGTTGCGGCTCATTTTTAGAAAGTTTTGCACACTCTCTACATGTTCCAATTACTGAATTTGCCAATCAAGCACTTTATGCCAAAGCACCAGTTGACCTGGGTTCACGTTGTACGGTTTTTATGAATTCAAAAGTCAAACAGGTACAAAAAGAAGGCGTGACCTTGCCAAACTTATCCGCTGGCTTATCTTACTCTATTATTAAAAATGCAATTCAAAAGGTTATGAAACTCCGAAACATTGAATCACTTGGAGAAAATATCGTGGTACAAGGTGGTACCTTTTATAATGAAGCAGTGCTTCGTGCCTTTGAACAGTTAATTCAAAAAAATGTTGTTCGTCCTGATATTGCTGGTATAATGGGTGCTTATGGTTCTGCACTGATTGCCAAAGCACAATGTCAAAAAAATAAACAAAAGAGCAGCCTATTGGACTTAGCGGCACTTGAACAATTTTCTTATAAAACGACTTATGGGCGCTGTGGACTATGCGCCAATCATTGTCCACTTACCATTAACCACTTTGGCAACAAGCGCACTTTTATAACCGGAAACCGTTGTGAATGCGGAGCAGGAAAACCGAAGACAAAAACAAACATACTGAATTTGTTCCAATATAAATACAAACGACTTTTTCAGTATGAATCCTTATCCCCAGAACAAGCATCCCGCGGAAAAATTGGAATTCCGCGTGTCTTAAATATGTATGAAAATTATCCTCTTTGGCATACAATTTTTACACAACTCGGGTATCAAGTTATCTTGTCACCGAAATCCAGTAAAAAATTGTACGAAAAAGGGATGGGATATATCCCATCTGAATCCGTTTGTTATCCGGCAAAATTAACACACGGACATATTTCGGCTCTAGTTGAAGAAGATGTAGATATAATTTTTTATCCTTCTGTCGTTTATGAAAAAAAGGAATTTGAAGAAGCGACCAATCATTTTAACTGTCCAGTTGTAACCTCTTATCCTGAAGTCATTCGTGTAAATATGGACAATTTAAAGGAAAAAAATATTCCATTGATCCAACCATTTATTACATTGAATCAGGAAAAGGCTGTGATCCATGCGCTGACTGAACAATTCCCAGAAATTCCGAAAAAAGAAATAATCAGAGCAGTGAAAACAGGTTGGCAAGAAGCCGAAAAAGCAAAACAAGATATTCAGAAAAAAGGAGAAGAAACTTTACAATACTTAAAAGAAACTGGAATGAAAGGCATAGTCTTAGCTGGTAGACCGTATCATGTTGATCCGGAAATTAATCATGGAATCGCAGAATTGATTTCTGCACATGAGCTAGCTGTACTAACCGAAGATTCGATCGCACACTTGGCCGATACCATACAAGATCCACGAGTCGCTAACCAATGGACTTATCATGCTCGACTATATCGGGCTGCACGTGTGGTTGCCAAACAAAAAAACCTAGAGCTTGTACAGCTTACATCTTTTGGATGTGGACTGGATGCAGTAACCAGTGACATGGTACAGGAAATTTTAGAAGAAAACAATAAAATGTATACCTTAATTAAAATTGACGAAATCAACAATCTTGGCGCGGCTAGAATCCGAATTCGTTCTTTAAAAGCTGCCATGCTTGAAAGAGAAAACAAAAATTTTTCTGTTGAAAAATCAAAACAGCCCAAACCAGCACCCGTATTTGAAAGAGAAATGAAAGATGACTATACCATTTTAATCCCACAAATGTCACCTTTTCACTTTGAACTTTACGAAGCGCTACTTTCCAGCGAAGGATACCGGGTAAAACTTTTAGAAACAGTTTCCTCAGATGCAATTGATACTGGATTACAATTTGTAAACAATGATGCCTGTTATCCCGCAATCGTTACCATTGGACAGATGGTACATGCATTGCAAAGTGGAGATTTTGATTTGAATAAAACTGCAGTGATTATGTCACAAACTGGCGGTGCATGCCGAGCCACCAACTATATCGCTTTATTGCGCCGGGCATTAAAAGATGCAGGAATGGGACAAATTCCTGTTATTTCACTGAATGCTATTGGACTAGAAAAACATCCAGGATTTGAGCTGAGTTACCAAATGATCAAAAAACTCATCGCCACAACTGTTTATGGAGATGCATTGATGCGAATGGTTTATCGACTGCGTCCACATGAAGTAGTAAAAGGCTCTGTCAATACTTGTCACAAAAAATGGGTAGAGATTTGCAAACAATCTTTAATCGATTTCAGTTACAACAAATACAAAAAGAGAATAGCACAAATGGTACAAGATTTTGAACAAATTCCTGTGCATTTTACCAACAAACCAAGAATTGGCATTGTCGGGGAAATTCTGGTTAAATTTCATCCCGATGCAAACAACAAAATCGTTGATTTAATCGAAGCAGAAGGCGGAGAAGCTGTTATGCCTGATATTATGGATTTCTTTCTTTATTGCATTTACGATGAAAGTGTAAATCTTGGAAAAAATAAGTTAGGTGTGCCTATTCGGCATGGATTGATTCAATATATTGAACATTACAGAAAACCGTTGAAAACCGCATTAAAAAACAGCAAACGTTTTTCGTCTTTACATACCATTTATTCACTAGCTGAACATGCCAAATCTTTACTTTCCACCAACAATCAAGCTGGTGAAGGTTGGTTTTTAACGGCAGAAATGATGGAGCTAATTGAAGAAGGCATCAACAATATCGCGTATATTCAACCCTTTGCCTGCTTGCCAAACCATGTAACTGGTCGCGGCATGATGAAAGGATTGAAAGCGTTGTATCCGCAGGCCAATATTACAGCAATTGACTATGATGCAAGCGAATCTGCTGTCAATCAAGTCAATCGCCTAAAGCTGATGATTACAACTGCATTTAAAAATATCGAAAAAACGACTGCAACTTCACAGCCTGAAACGATCTGTGAAAAAAGAAATAAATTACAAAATCCCATTGAGCTTGGTGAAAAAGATGAAGTATTGGTCTAATGCGTTGTAAAATATCAAAACACTCAAACTAGATATATCCATTCAATCACTATCGAATAAAACGTTCCCAACAAACCGAATTTTTCTTAGTTTGTTGAGAACGTTTTTATACTTAAACAGACCGACTTTATTCTCTTTCAACGTATTTCTTCTACCTATCAGTTCAAAAAATTTCCTATCCATCACTTTACAAAGCAATTGAAATCTGATCTTTACAGTGTAAAAAACTCAAGATATCATAGCAAAATGCCAGGACTTTCTCTTCAGTCACAAATATTTGATATCATTTTATAATATGTACTCAAAAACCACTACTTTTTATTTTTTCATCTGCAAATATTTCAAAATCTCTTGAACAACACCATCTTGCATAATAAAACTGAATATTGACTGCTGCAACAATTCATCTGTTAATTCTTCATAGAGGAAAATGCCTTCCGTTTCCAAAAATTGATGAGCTACATCTATTTGATCTACTTCTGCCAAAAAAATACTTTTCACAAAATCATCAGGCAAGTCCAAAATTCGGTACTGACCAATTTCTTTTATTGAACGAATGGTGCAGCCAGTTTCCTCCTTAACTTCCCGTATGGCAGCCATCACAGCAGTTTCTCCTGGCTCCACCTTGCCACCTGGAAATTCAAGCCCACGTATTTTATGGTATGTTAAAACCCAATTCCCTGCATGATATAACACAACCAAAACATGACTTGGATTTTTGGAAAATACTTGTGGACAAAAAGAAATTTCATAATTTTTTTGTACCATTTAATCCACCTACTCTTTTTCTTTTACATCATAAAAATGGTATAATTATAAAGGAAAATCATAAAAATGGAGTATATTTGTTATGGTAAATGTATTATTAAAACTGATTCGTTTGTATCAAAAATTTCTTTCTCCACTAAAACCACCAAGCTGTCGCTTTTATCCCACCTGTTCAAATTATGCAATGGAAGCCATCCAAATACATGGTGCATTAAAAGGCAGTTGGCTTGCGATTTGTCGGATCTTAAAATGTCATCCGTTTCATAGAGGAGGCGTTGACCCTGTTCCACCTAAAAAAAATAAAATACCATAGAAATAACCTTGATTTTCAAAAGCACAGCACTTAGATATAGGAAAACACCTGATTTTATACACTTCCCATTTTGAACCACACCTTGTTCATATCCTTTGATAAAAAAATGGTTCATTTAAACTTCTTATAATATATAGATTGATCTTGAATCTTTTATTTTACATTTACACTTTTTCTTGGTACCCATCACGAATCACTTCCAACTCTCCTGTATTTGGATCAATGAGCAATCCGTGTACAGGAATTCCTTCTGGAAGTAATGGATGATTAACAACCATTTCACAACTGTGCAGCACATTATCAGCTACACAATCAAACCCTTTCAACCACTCCTCTAAATCATACCCAGAGTAGCGCAAAATATCCAAACGCTTTTGAGGGATTCCACGTTTTTTTATTTTTTCAATTAATTTTTTCGGTTCAACGGATCCCATTCCACAGTCATGATGTCCAATAATCATAATCTCATCGGCATTCAACTCATAAACTGCCACAATTAAGCTTCTTGTAATACTGCCAAACGGATGCGTAATGGTTGCTCCTGCATTCTTAATAATTTTCACATCACCATTACGTATATTAAGAGCTTTTGGTAGCAACTCCACCAATCGTGTATCCATACAAGATAAAATCACCAGTTTTTTATCTGGATATTTCCCAGATTGATACTGCTTATATTGTTTTTCTTCAACAAACACTTTATTATAAGACAAAACTTCATATAATAAACCCATTTTCATCGCCTCACTTCTCTAGCTGCTCTTTTATAAAAATATAAACTACCTATGAAATTTTACTTCCTTAACTATTATATTCAGAGTCACATAAAATTACAAAATATATTCTTTGCATACGCATTGAATGCCAAATGATTTGTAATTTAACAACATAACTACATTGTTAATTGGGGAAAACTCCTCAAATTTGTCATAAAGAATACATGAGAAAACACATTGACACTTTATAAATAGTGTTATAAATTTAAGTTGCAGGTTTATTACATTTCTTTACAAAAATAATTGAATAGGGAGGGTTTTCATTTATGGATGCTTTAATGCTTAGCCGTATCCAATTTGCCATTACTGCAGGCTTCCACTTTATCTTTGTACCGCTTACAATCGGTTTAATTGTAATCGTTGCCATTATAGAGTCGATGTATGCAAAAACGAAGGATCCGGTCTATGAAAAAATGTCAGATTTCTGGGGGAAATTATTTGCGATTAACTTCGTTTTTGGTATCGTTACAGGTATGACAATGGAATTCCAAATCGGTATGAACTGGTCGGAATACTCATCATACATGGGAGATATCTTTGGTGCTCCACTTGCAGTTGAAGCATTGGCGGCATTTTTCCTTGAATCTACTTTCATGGGTGTTTGGTGGTTTGGACGCAAACGCTTAAAAACTTGGATTCGGGTATTTTCCATTTGGTGTGTGGCTGTCGGTACAAATATTTCCGCATTATGGATTATTACCGCTAATGGTTTCATGCAAAATCCAGTCGGATATGTACTTGGTCAAGATGCCTTCGGAAACGAAAGAATTGAACTTGCTAATCTTGGAGAATTGCTAACCAATCCATATGCATGGTATATGCTTATACATACTGTACTTGGTGCATATATTGTTGGATCACTTTTCGTACTTGGGGTCAGTGCATGGCATTTGATTCGCAAACAACATATTGAATTTTTTAAACGCTCATTTAAAATTGCTGCAATTCTTGGTTTAATTGCGACCATTTTAACACCTACCATCGGGCACTTTTACGGTGTATATGTTGGAAAAGTCAATCCAACAAAAGCTGCTGCCTTTGAAGCGGTGTGGGAAACACATAATGATGGAAGTCTTGGATTCCCATTAATTCTAATTGTAAATGAAGAAAAAGAAGAAAATATTGAGCTTTTGACCATTCCAAAACTTGGAAGCTTTTTTTACACAAACAGCTTTAACGGAGATGTACAAGGATTAAAAGAAGTTGCACCTGAAGATAGACCACCAGTAGCTGTTGTGACTTACGCATTCCGTACCATGGTTATTACTGGTTCAATTTTAGCTTTAATTGGAATTTATGCCTTCTATATTTCCAGAAAACAAACTTTTGCACAAAATCAATTTGAAAGAAATCGAGTATTCTTTAAGGCATTGCCATGGTTATTCATTTTGCCTTATATTACAATCAATGCTGGATGGATAGTATCAGAAGTTGGACGCCAACCGTGGAGCGTTGTTGGACTGATTCGAACAGAGGATGCGGTTTCACCTTTGGCAACCGGGCAGATTGTATTCTCGCTTGCCGTCATTTTGCTATTTTATGTCGTGTTAGGTGTAATTGATGCATACTTTATGCTGAAATTTGCACGCAAAGGACCTGAAGAAGCTTCTAAAGATGAATCTGTAAGGGAGGCTGTTTAAAATGACGCTTGAGACATTAGCTGCGATTTGGTTTTTGCTTTGGGCCGTTTTATGGACTGTATACTTTATGACAGATGGTTATACGCTTGGAACAGGTATGCTTACACCTTTGGTTACCAAAAATAAAGCAGAAAGAAAACAAATGCAAGAAGTTATTGGACCATTTTGGGGTGGTAATGAGGTTTGGCTGATTACTGCCGGAGGGGCAACATTTGCTGCGTTCTCAAATGTATATGCAAAAATGTTCAGCTCCTTATATGAAGCTTTAATTCTACTACTTGCCTGCTTATTCTTTCGTGCAATTGCACTAGAACTTATGCACAAAGATGACAATCCGAAGTGGCAGAACTTCTGTAAATGGTGCTTTGGAATTTGCAGTTTATTGATTGCAATTTTACTTGGAGTTGCATTCTCCAACTTCTATTTGGGACTTGATTTAGGACCGAACGGTTATGAAGGAAACTTCTTCAGCCTACTTGGCATGTATCCAATTTTAGGCGGTGTATTGTTTGCATTATTCTTCCTTGCTTCTGGTGCACTTTGGGTGCAACTAAAAGCTGAAGGTGAAATTTGTAAACGCTCACAATCTTATGCAAAAGTCGCAACGGTTGCTACACTTGCTATTTCTGCCATCTATTTGGTGGCAACATTCAATGCAGCACCAGTTATGCCGACAAATTATAACAACTATCCAATTTTATATGCTGTACCTGTATTGGTGCTTGTATTTGGCATACTTGCCGTTCTGTTTACTTTCAAGAAAAAAATTGGTTATGCATTTACTATGGTCTGCTTACAAATTGCCTCTTTCTCGGCATTTGGTTTTATTGGCATGTTCCCGAACATGTTAATTTCACGCATTGATCCTGAAGCATACTCATTAACCATTTACAACTCTGCAAACAGTGAGACTACACTAATGATTATGCTTATTGTTGCGTTAATCTTTGTACCAATTGTCATTGCCTACCAAATTTGGGCATATGTATTGTTTAGACGTAAAGTTACAAAAGAAAATGCAACTGGTTATTAAAATGACAAAAACGGTTGAGCAGTTATTTTCCTGCTCAACCGTTTTTTATTCACATGATTTTATAAAGAAGCTAAGATTAAAATTTTTGCCAAGAAGATCTGATGAAAATCCACTTTTCTGTAATTTTTGCACAAGTATAAGAACTCTACGAAAAAAAATCAAGTAAGACCAATATTTTACCATAAGCTTATGGCTTATCTGAGAAGAGCAATCCGACCATAAAGAAGCTTTTTTGATGTTTTATATTGGCTCTTTCAATTCTTCTAGTGTGAAGTAAAATTCCATTGATTATATTGATATAAAACAAATAAGATTCAAATTAGAAAAAGTACTATATTTTTTAGAAAAATAGCAGACTTATTTTAAAATTTTAATACTCTAAACTGAATCAAAGATCTTTGTTTCTATGTAAAAATGCCTGCCCATTGCTGATTTCTTTAACACACTAAACACCAAGGGAATGAAACTGATAATATACACAATACTAAAAAGCTGATATGTTATCTTAAATACTGATTTCATAACTTTCCTTCATCAAAGCTTCCAATGCAACAGAATCAATTGTAAAACCAATCCCAGCCTGATTTGGAAGACAAATATAGCCATCTTGAACTTCCATTTTCTCTATCGTAATGTCTTTTTCATAGTAATGATCAGAAGATGAAATATCTGCTGGTATCACAAATCCAGATAAAGTAGCCAATGCCAAATTATGTGCTCGCCCAATTCCACTTTCCAACATACCACCAACCCAAAGGGGAATCTGCATTTGAGCAGCATAATTATGAATCTGAAGTGCTTGTGTATAGCCCCCTACTCTTCCCAACTTTACAACTGCAATTTGAGCCGCTTGCAAATGACACATCAAAATGAAATCAGATAAACCAGTAATGGATTCATCCAGACAAAGAGGCGTTTGTAATATATGCTGAAGTTGGCTATATAAAATCCGATCGTTTTCATGAAGCGGTTGCTCAAACATTTGCAGATGAAACGCATCCAATTGCTTAAGCATTGAAAAATCCGCAACTGTGCATGAACCATTGAAATCAACCATAAACGGTGCATCGGGAAATTTTTTTCGCAATATACGAAGCTCCTCTAATGCATCATGTTTATCAATTTTCAATTTAATCCTCTGGTAGCCATCTTCCAATGCCTGTGCGATTTTTTTACACCTTTTTTCAAGTGACATACGACCAATGGCTATGCCAACAGGAACTCTGTTCTTTATACCACCAAGATATTGATATAAAGGCACTTGATCTCGTTTTGCTGCCAAATCCCAAAGAGCTGTTTCTAAACCGGCCAATGCCATTTGATTGCCTTTTATGTAACAAAATTGTTCATAAAACGCATTGGGATGTGTATAACACCTTCCAACAACTTGTGGTAAAATTTCCGCTTTCAGGAGCCACCAAGCACCAACGATCGTTTCTGGTGTATACCAAGGCGTCTGAAAAGCAACCACCTCTCCATAGCCACTTACTCCGTTTTCATCCATCACCTCAACAATAATGGTTTCCCGCTTTATGATTTCGGCAATTGCATTAAAAAAGGACTGTTTTAATTCATTTTCAATTCGATATAGCTTAATTTGACAAATTTTCATTTGGCTCAATCCTTCAATTGATTTTGTAGCGCTATTTTTTGAATTTTCCCAAGTGCATTACGTGGCAATTCGGAAAGCATGATGTATTTCTTTGGAAGCTTATAAGTAGACAAGCTTTTCTTTAGCATATTATGAATATCTAATTCACAATAGGGAAACGGCTGTTTTGGTACATAAAAAACAGCTGGAACTGCTCCCCATACCGCATCAGACATACCAACAACTGCAACTTCCTGAAAAATACCAAGCTCCATCATTTTGGCTTCAATCTCAGCTGGATAAATATTTTCACCTCCGGAAATAATTAGATCATTACGCCGATCAACAATATACAAAAAACCATCTGCATCAAAATACCCCATATCTCCTGTGCGAAAATACCCATCTGCAGTCATTCGTCTGTTTGTTTCCTCTGCTTGATTCAAATAGCCCTTCATCACTGTTGGACCTTTTACCAAAATTTCTCCTACTTCAAATGGCTCTTCTTGATTATCAATTCGAACCTGATTCAAAAACAATGATTTTCCGACCGATCCGATTTTCGCATACACATCCGAACCACCCAGTGTTACAATCTGCGAAGCTGTTTCTGTCATCCCATATGATAAATAAATGGGCAAACGCTCTTTGTGACATTCCTTTAATATGGTCGTAGGGACTGGACCACCGCCCAATAAAATCCCGCGAATATTCGTTAACTTATGAACCGCCTGCATTTGGAAAACATCCTGTAAATTTTTGGCGACCCAAGAAAGCAAGGTAACTTTTTTCTTTTGAATTTCATCCAATATATGTTCCATTTGCCCATGTATCGGTAAAACAATCGGCATACCATAAACTACACTTTTCATTAGTGTTGAATAGCCACTAACATGAAAAATTGGCAACTGGATCAACCATCGATCCTCTGGAGAATACCCCATATGTAATAAAGAATGAATCGCCGAATGATAATGATTGCCATAAGTTTGCATCACACCTTTTGGCTTCCCTGTTGTTCCAGAGGTATACATAATCGTTGCAACACCATGCATCTCAAATTCCATTTGCAACCATGATAGATCAAAATCTGATGCCAAGACATCTGGCTCACTTGGCAAAATCCATGTAACAAAACATTCAGAAAACACCGCTAAGCTTTCATCAGAAACAAGAAAAAATTTCACCTCTGAATCTCCCAACTGATAAAGCTTCTCTGACTCAGTCAACCTCGTATTGATAAATACAGTAACCGCTCCAATGTATTGCAATGCAAAAATAATCTGAACAAGCTGTAAAGAATTATGCATACATACTGCAACTGACATTTGTCGACGAATACCTGTGCCATATAAAAAAGCTGCCCATTTTTGCACTTCCCGATCCAATTCAGAAAAAGAAATTGTTTGTTCTCCGATGAAAACCGCGGGATCAGTTGGAGAAAGACAAGCACGTTGGCGTAAAAAATTCGGCACTGTTGTCTGCATAAATCTCCTCCTATCATTATTTTCAATTTCTTGGCTTACTATAATGTATCTCAACAATATATTTTAGACTCGATAATGTGTCAGTAAATACAGTAAAAATTGCAGCTCCTGTGTCAAATCAATATCATGAATAATAACATTCGGCAGATTTAACCGAGATGACGTAAAATTTAAAATTCCGCGAATTCCAGCGTTCACCAAACGCAAAGCAACCGGATAAGCTTGAGCTTGTGGTACGGTTAAAATCGCAACCTCTATTTGCTGTGCTCGAATTTTCTCCTCTAAAAAATCCATATGATAGATGGGAATTTCTCCAATCATTGGCTCAGAAATATGTACATCAAATCCCATACAAATTCTCCCATGTTGCTTTAAACCTTCATAGTTATGACGAATCAGTGCAGAGCCCAAATGACCGACTCCAACCAAAATAACAGACTTGTCCTCATTTTGATGCAAAACCTCCGCAAAATACTCCAGCAAATACAATACACTGTATCCATAACCTTTTTTCCCCAATGCACCAAAATGAGAAAAATCCCTGCGAATCGTTGCTGGATCAATTTGCAGGCTTTCAGAAATTTCTACTGAGGAAACACGTATTACACCAGCATCACTTAAACTCTTTAAAAAGCGGTAATATAAAGGCAAACGTTTTGCCGTCGCCTTCGGAATTTGTGATCGATCCTTCATAAAAATCTCCTTTCTCCCTATGTCAAACACTTATCCTAACAAACATATATTATACGCTGAAAAACATTGCTATATCAATGAATGAAAAAACAAAATCCCTCAAAAACTGGTTATCCGTTATAAAAGGCTACAACACCATTACAAAAGTAGACAAAAAGCAAAAATAACTTCTTTGCGGTAAAATCACTATCTTAGGACAACTGGAACTACAAACTTACCATAAAGTTGATCTTACTTCACTCTTTTCTCACATAATAATCTTACTTATTCAGAAAGTTTAAGAAATGGATTTTAACCAAGATTTGTTCATCCAAAAACACCTTTGGTCTTGAATTGTTTTTAAGTTAAATCTTCCAATGTCCATTTGCATATGCTTGGATTTATGCATTTCTATAGCATATTGAAAAACTCTCATTCTTTCTCTCAAACTGCTCTTACCTATTATCATCTACATCCTATATGAATCAATTTTATTTCAATATTTCAATAAAAGCCAAATATAAACTTACAATAATAAAAAACTACAAAAATGCATGAAATAAAATCATATTATAACTTTTCTTGTCCAAAAAACGACCATTCGGTACAATAATAAAGACGATGGATACTCTTTAATCCATATCGGTTATCCATTCGGATGAAAAGAAAGGCGAGAAAAACATGAAACTACAAGCAAATCAAATTTCAAAATCCTTTGGCACAAACTGTATTTTAGATAAAATCAGTCTAGAAATCAAAAATACCGACCGCATCGCATTGGTCGGGAGAAACGGCGCTGGAAAAACAACCTTATTAAAAATTTTAGCAGGTGAATCCAGCTATGATTCCGGAGATTTAATCATACCAAAAGATGTACGTATTGGTTATTTGGCACAAGACACCGTTATAAACAGCAATAAAACGCTCTATGAAGAAATGCATGCAAGTGCCAAACATATTTTAACAATGGAAAAACAAATTCGCAATCTAGAAATACAAATGAGTCAAAATCCAACACATATGGAAAAACTGCTGTGGGAATATGATCGCCTACAAGAGGAATTCAAAAATGTTGGCGGATTTCAATATGAAGCAGATATTCGCTCCATTTTACATGGTATGAATTTTACTGAAGAACAGTATAATCTACCTGTCCATGCTTTAAGTGGTGGGCAAAAAACAAGACTAGCCATGAGCAAACTTCTGTTCTTAAAGCCGGACTTGCTTATTTTAGATGAACCCACCAATCATCTGGATTTACAAACTCTAGCATGGCTTGAAAAATATTTGCAAAACTATCAAGGTGCCATTTTACTTGTATCACATGACCGTTATTTTCTAGATCAAGTCGTGACAAAAATTTATGAGCTGAAAAACCATCAAGCGACAGTCTATCATGGAAACTACTCTTATTATTTGGTCGAAAGACAAGCGCGTTATGAACGGGAACAGAAATTATTTGAAAAGCAGCAAACAGAAATTCAAGCACTTCAGGATTTTATTCAAAAAAATATTGCACGTGCTTCAACAACCAAGCGTGCGCAGAGTCGAAGAAAAGCATTGGAAAAAATAGATATTTTAGCAGCACCACAAAAAGATTTAAAAAAAGCCTCTTTTTCCTTTGAAATTGAAAAACAAAGCGGAAATGATGTGCTACATATAGAAAATTATACATTAACACTTCCAAATCAAACAAAAATTTTAATGGAACATATCCATATGCACTTAACACGTGGTGAATCCGCTGCTTTAATTGGGCCAAACGGAGTCGGAAAATCCACATTGCTAAAAGCATTGCTGCAAAACAGCAAAAAACATTCTAAACCTGGCGACACCATTCGATTTGGAACCAATGTAGTTGTTGGTTATTATGATCAGGAGCAAACCTTTTTACATTCTAATAAGGATGTACTTCATGAGCTTTGGGATGCCTATCCGACCTATCTAGAGGCAAATATTCGAACCGTTTTGGGTAACTTTTTATTTTTTGGTGATGATGTTTTTAAAACCGTACATATGCTTAGTGGCGGTGAAAAAGCAAGACTTGCATTGGCAAAATTAATGTTACAAAAATCCAATTTCCTTATTCTTGACGAACCGACAAACCATCTGGATTTAGATAGCAAGGAAATTCTGGAAAGTGCATTAATGGATTATCCGGGAACCATCTTATTTGTTTCTCATGACCGTTATTTTATCAATAAACTCGCAACAAAAGTTTTATCCTTTGAAAATGGAACATTTCGTGAATTTCTGGGTGACTATACCTATTTTATGGAAAAAATAAAAGAAGAGGATGAACGAAAAAAAATCCAAGCAGAAAGCCAAACACAGTCGACATATTTTAAAAGCAATATTGTTAAAGAAGCAAAAGTCCAATTTGCTTTAAACAAAGAGGAACAAAAGCAAAAAAGGAAAAAACAACGTCGTTTAGAAGAAATCGAAAAAAAAATTGAAGATACAGAGCAAATCATTTCAGCCTGCCAAGCTAAGCTGTGCGATCCAGAAATATTCTCCGACTTTGAGAAATCAAATATCATTCAAACTACACTAAACGAAAATGAAGAAAAACTGCAACAATTATATGAAGAATGGGAAGCTTTACAGCGATAAGCTTTCCTCAATTTTTTCATATTCTAAGAATAATTAGCGAATCATATACTTTACTTCTCAAAAAACTTGGGACTGGGACAAAAAACAAACATGATTTCTTCACATTTGGCTTACTTTCCTCAGTACATTAAGCAAGCCTACTAAAAAATTCCAATCTTTCCCAAATTTTTCTCATATAGGCATCTCTCCAATGCAGAAATTGAGAAAAATCAGTTTGAATCAAACTTTTAGAGAGCAAAAACATTTTTGTTCCAACTTCAAAATATTTTGTATACATTTTCTGTCTATTGAATGCTGCCTCCATTTCATATCCTACACAAAAATATACATTCTCTTTTTCTTTCCATATCGAACCATCCCTTAATCAAAAGAAAAAGTGTACAGATTTTTTTATTACTTTTTAATAACAAATAATAAAAAATCTGTACAACTCAATGGATTTTCCAATCTCTATCAAATGGAAAATATAGACAATAAAAATATTCATTTTAAAAAATCCAAAAGCATATTATAAAATGAATTTGTTTTTTTTATCAGATGAATAAGAGATGGAGTCTAACTTTTCATCAAATATCACTGATTTTTCGAAAATTTGATATAAAAAGCAATCCAATCATTTCCTCTTTGTTGATATATACTTAATATTTAAATTTGTTCTTTCATCTTTTCTACATTTAACAACCATATATCCCAATAAATTTTTATCCATCTTGTAAAAAAGTTTTGATTCAGTTTATCCACAATCCCAATAACCTTTGAAAGCGTTTCCCATCGGTATTCCACAAAGTTATACACATTATCCACAGAAAAAACTTTATTTATCCACAATCCCAAGTGAATCTCTTAACCTTTAATTCTGAACTGGTACCCAAATTATACACATAGCAATGTGAATATGTGGATAAGTTCTGTATATAATTTTTTCTGAAAGCAAATGCCTAAGATGAGAAATCATCCAAATTCAGACCTGGTTCCGCATTGCAATCCATACCCGCACGCACTCCATTTTGGTAAGCAACATATCCTGCTGCACCAATCATTGCTGCATTATCTGTACATAGTGCCAAGGGTGGAATCGAAATTTGAATGCCTTTTCTTTTTTTTAATTTCTCCAGTTCGGCACGCAAACCAAGATTTGCTGCTACACCCCCCGCTACAATTAAATGATTGACTGAATAACGCTCCAATGCTTGCTCCGTTTTTTGAATTAAAACATCCAACACACTCTCTTGAAAACTTGCTGCCATATTTTCTGGAGAAATCGGCTCGTTTTTTTGCTCTAAATTATGCATCAAGTTGATCACGGCTGATTTTAAGCCACTAAAGCTAAAATCAAGTGATCCTTCTTCCAGCCAAGCTCGCGGCAAAGAATACGTTGCTTTTCCTTGCTTTGCCAAATGATCTATATGCGGACCACCTGGATATGGCATATTCAGCTTACGGGCAACCTTATCATAAGCCTCTCCAACAGCATCATCACGTGTTTCTCCAATCACTTCAAAATAGCCTGGTGCTTTCATATAGATCAACTCCGTATGTCCACCAGAAACCACTAAAGCGATTAACGGATAAACAAGCGGTTCTACAAGCGCATTGGCATAAATATGTCCGGCAATATGGTGCACTGGAATTAATGGCTTTTGATGTGCAAATGCCAATGCTTTAGCTGCATGCAATCCGACTAACAAAGCGCCAACAAGACCAGGTCCTTGTGTAACTGCAACAGCATCAATCTCTGACCAATCGTAAGAAGCATCCTGTATGGCTTTTTCTATCACATATGTTATCATTTCCACATGATGCCGTGATGCGATTTCTGGCACAACGCCGCCAAATCGTTTATGACTGACAATTTGACTGTGCACCACATGTGAAATCAACTCCGTACCATTTTTTACAATGGCTGCACTGGTTTCATCACAGCTTGTCTCAATGGACAAAATCACAATATTCTTTTTTTCTGTACTCATAATTTCACCCACATCAAAATTGCATCCTCTTGATTATCCGAATAATAATTTTTTCGAACTGTACCTTCCTGAAAACCAAAGGACATATATAATTTTTTTGCTACAGTGTTGGATACTCGTACCTCAAGACTGACAGTTTGTACATCAAAGACACGTGCATAATCTAAGGCATATGCAAGCATTTTCTGTCCGTAGCCCTGCTGACGAAAATTTGTATGAATTCCGATCGTTGTAATATGACAAGTTTCAAAAATAATATGTAAACCTACATAGCCAACTGGCTCATTATTTAGATAACCGATAAAATAATGACCAAATGGATTTTCCTCCATTTCATACAGAAAACATTTTGCATCCCAAGCCAAAGTTGGAAAACACTGTGATTCCAATGCCAAAACCTGTTCCAAATGTTCTGGTCGCATTTTTTCGATATGCCAATCACACATCTACATGCCCACCTTTCATTTTTGCCATCCATTTTTGTTCAGCCTCTGCCAAACGTAAATATTCCGGAACAAAGTCATGTACAACATCCACAAGATAATCTATCGTACCAGCTTCGACATAAGAAGAGACATGTAAAGAGAATACAGGTAACTCAGATAGCGCACCGAATACTGCCTCAATTTGTGTCTGAAACAGCGGAACATCCCCACCAATAAATCGAATGGGTTCGTTCATTTCCTTTAATAACCGCAACCAAGTCTCAAAAGAAATATGTCGATCACCCTTAGATTCCCAGCTTCCGTCTGCTTTCTTTCGATATGCACCAGTAAATACTGTATTTCTTCTTGCATCAATAATTGGAATCAACCAACCAGAAAATGGTCGCAGATTTTGTTCTGATAAAGCCATGCCTTTTAAAGAAGAAATGGCATATAAGGGGAGTTTCAAAGTCCATGCCAATGTTTTGGCAACCGTTACCCCAATTCGGACTCCTGTATAGGATCCTGGACCTTTTGCAACTACAATTCCTTCCAATTGAGACGGTGTCAACTTTGCTGTGTGTATTACTGCTTCTATTGTTGGCATAAGAAACTTAGAATGATTTTGCACCGCCTCTATCGTCTGCTCGGCTAAAACCACATGTCCTTCTGTAAGCGCAACACCTAAAGTTTTTGTACAGGTATCCATTATTAACAATCGCTTCATCCTTTTAATCCCTCACATATTCGCTCATACTGCTTTCCTTTTGGCGCAAAAAGAAACGTGCGCACATGATCGGACAAGTGCAAGATCGTAATATCCAAACGTTCCTTGGGCAACTGATCTTGAATCATCTCTGGCCACTCAACAACCGTCACATACTCTCCATAAAAATATTCATCAAATCCCAAATCCTCTTCAACATTCTCCATTCGATATGCATCTATATGAATGAACGGACATCGCCCTTGATACTGCTTTACAATTGTAAAAGTCGGACTGTTAATGGTACGATTTATCCCAAGACCTGCACCGATTCCTTTTGTAAAGGTAGTTTTCCCAACACCAAGATCCCCTGTTAAAGTACAGACCATTCCAGGTTGCAGACATTCACCAAGCCGCATACCGAGTGCATGCGTCTCATCTATATGCCGACATTTCAGTTGAATCATGATTTCACCCTTTCTGGTTTTCATGTTTATTTATTCATTACTATACACCTTTTTTTAGGCAAAAATCTATCGGTATGCAAAATTTTCGCAATAAATTTCATTTCACATAGGGTCTGTGATCATCATAAACCATTGTTTGAATGGTCATATTTGTCATTCTAAGCGGTGCATGTTTTCCATTGAATGAATCATACTAACGGCGTACAAGTTAGGTTTGTACAAAATTTTAAAGGAGGGAAACTTATGAAAAAATATTTTCCAATCGTTTTGTCATGTATTTGCGCAGCCGCTATAATGACAGGATGTGGTAAAGATAACACAACTGACAATACGGCAAACAATAACAATGCCACGAATAACGGAACCGAAAATACAGCACCTGATACTACAGGGACAAGATTTGATATGCGTGGATTTATGACTGAAGCCGTAGAAATGGAGCCTTTTGAAAAAGGTGACACTCTTGATTTAACTCAGGAGGAAAATGCCAAACTGCTTGGCATTGACCCAGCAGACATTGAAGAAGGCTATGTCGAACGTACTTCTGATACAGCACGCGCCGATGAAATTATCGTTATCAAGGCAAAAGAAGGGAAAGCTGATATCATCAAAGCAGCATTGCAAAAATATGGAGAAGAAAGACATAATACATTTACAGAAGATATGAAAGATCTATTAGATATTTCAAATAAACGCGAAATCGTCTCACATGACAATTATATCGTAATGATTACTTCTCCAAAAGTCACTGAAATCAAAACAGCCTTTGAAAACAAATTTACCGAAAATAAATAATCAAATCAGATCAAACACTAAAATCGATTGATTAAATATAATATAAAAAATCCAAAATCCAAGCATAAACCGAAATCATTTGAATGGAAAATTATCATATATGCACATATTAAAAAAGATATTGGAATCGGTTTTAGGATTTTTGAAAACAAATTTATCTGCTCAAACCGTTTCTCTGTTAGAGGGATGAAAAAGATAAACCTATTGGATTTTACTTGAACAACGTTTAATCTAAAAAAAAGGATTGTAGTACAATCTCTTCTATAACAAGGATAAAAAAGACCACCGTTCCTCCAAAACTTTTAGGATTATGGTGGTCTTTTTTAGAAATTTTCAAAGCATTTTATCCTAGCTTCCTATCGTATCCCGTTTCAATTCAGTATATGCTTACATTTCAACTATATTTTTACTCTGCAAAGATTACACCGTTTCTGTCCCACAGTCTGAACAAAACTTTCCCACTGTCATTTTACGGCATTTCGGACAGAATCGATCACCCGTTGGGGCTTGTGTCTGCTGCATCTGATTCAAATTCATCTGATGTGCCATACTTTGCTGCATCATTTGTCCCATTTGCATTCCCATTGCCATCTGAGCACCCATTGCTGCCATGTTGTCCCCACCGCCTTGTGTCATGCTATCTGCTGCTTGCAATGTTGCATAACGACCGACATCTTGCACAAAGGACTGCGCTGCCATTTTTTCCGCCATTTTCTGCACATCTTCTGGATAGTTAATCGCAATAATATTCAGATCCTTTACTCCAAAACCAAAATCAAACAACTCCTTATCCAGCTCTTCACAAATATATTTTGCCATTTTCCGATTGTTTCTTTGCAAAGCGTATAAAGCATTTACACCAATTGTATGTTGTCCATCCAAAATTGCTTCCATTAAAATCGGGCCAATCTCTCCCATAATTCGCTCAGCAATATCCTCCAAGGAATAGGTTTGACGGATCCCTGCAACCTGTTCTATAAAACGTAAATAGTCTCGGAATTCAATAATCATATTTCCGTTACAACCAACCGGAATGCCTGAAGGAACCTCTGGTGTTGGAATCATAATACGCTGACGTGTGCCCCATGGCAATAAAAGCTCCTTTGCATTAACAAAATAAACTTCTGCTCGCAGCCCTGAATCTCCCCGCAGTTGGAATACCCCTTTAAGCGTACTCAAAAACGGAACAATTTCGCTGGCAATATCAAAGTTTCCTGGCTCCTCAAAAATTCCTTCCACAACACCATTTGCATAAAAAATTGCCTTTTGTCCAGGACGAATAATGAGCTTTGAACCTTTTTTTATCTCTTTTCCTTTCCATTTGTAAAAAAGAACATCATCCCGAAATTCCTGCCATTCGATGGTGTCTTTTCCTTGACCAAACCAAGCCATTGATAACATCCTCACTTTATCTCTCATTTTTTCAAATTTCTTTTAGATATTCTCTATTCTCAATACAAAAATCACAATTGCTATAATGATTCCATCTGATAGTCTATAGAAAAATTCGAAATGGAATCTGACAAACCATCCCATCCAATCCTCCAAGATTCCATGTAGATGCCTGTTGGCAAAAAGACTGGTGCAACACTGTTTTCATAGTATTCGACACCATAAAAAACAGCGCCCACCAAAACAATAGCAAGCACAATGGCCACAATAATTTTCGGTATGCTATAAGGTCTTTCACCTGACACTTTACCGGTTTCTCCATTGACTGCACACCGATATTCCTTACCCGAATACACAAAAGAAGAAAGCCAAACTGGTAACAACACTTGCTTGTATCGTACATCCTCATAATGTACATGCATATGTTGAACCTGCGCCAATTCAAAGCCATGCATCCGAATATCCTGCTCAGCCATATCGCTTAATTCATTTTCCATAATTTCCTTTGCCTCTTCAAACCCTCGATCCGCATGCAGCTTATAATGCTCAGCAAAAAAACCGGATAGATACTCTGGGGAATATGGCTTGGTTCCGTGAATGGTATTAAATGGTAGAATTTTTTCCGCTGTTTTTCGACTCGTTTCCTCTGATGCACAGACTTGTATATCATTAAAAAATCGGGAAACCTCTCCTGATATAGGATACCATCGAACCTCTGTTCTTGTCTTTCCGTCCCCTTCATGGACAACATGATGCTTCCCGCCCAATCCTTTATAGTTTGCATCAGTTTGTGCATCATAAGTCCAAAATGGCAAGTACACACCTTTAAAAGCGCCTTCACTATAGGAACGCTTCAAGCGATTGGGCGCAAACCACAACCCCTTAATCCATTGATGAAAAAACTGAGCAGCATCCTGCTCATCAATTTGAAATGGGATCAATCCATCCGGCGGTACACCTGTAATCTGCTTTTCAGCAAAGACCTTTGGCGTTTTACACATTGGACAAACCGTTGCTGTTTCATGTGCATCAAAAATCGACTCTGCACCACAATGACTACAAGTAATGCTTGCCAGACCTGTAAATTGGTCTCCAGTTTTTTCTCTTTCTTGATATTGTAAAAAGTCATGCTCAATAACCGGACCATGAAGCAGTTTCATTTCTTTTGGTGCTTGACAGGAAGTACACCGGAACTCTTGCTTTTTAATATGAAAGCGCAAACTCCCACCACAACCATCACATACAAACCAGGCCGCATCCGCTTTTCGAATTTCAGGCTTATCCTGTGCGCCTTCCAAGACGAACACCTCCCTTTACTTTAAACCCTACGTCATTTCTGATGAAACTGTACCTTTAAAGCTGCTAACTCATCTTCAATATGGTTATTCTGTTGTACCGATTTTTCTGCATATTTCTTTTCAAGTGCTGCAATTTCATCATCTTGTGATAATTGTTTTTCAAGCTGCATTTGGGCTTTTGCAACATCCACTCGTTTTTGAATCGTCTCTGCCATATCATCAAATTTAGATAAAGAACCTGAACCAAATTTACTCTGTACACCCGTTAATTTTTCCTGTTGCTTAGCCATATTCAATTTCATTTTCAGCTCTTTTAATTTGGACTCATAAGTCTCTAAATCATCTGTCAACTTTTTGGCCATTTCTCTCATTTTTTCTGTATTTTGCTTAGCCAGCTCATATTGTTGCGTCAAATCTTCCATTTTCACTTTCAGCTCTGCTTTATGCGATAAAAATTTTCTCGCATCGTTATCATTGCCGGATTCAACCGCCTTTACTGCATAATTATGAAATTTATTGATCTCCTGCTCTTGTGTATCCATTTTACGGCGTACCGACATTTCCTCTGCCATAACAGCCGCTGTTTCTGCTTTGACTTGACCAAGCGTATCCTTTGTCTCACGAATATACTGTTCCAATAGTTTATCTGCATTTGCTTCTTCCATTCTCGATAACACCGCATGGGTGTTTGCCTTCATAATATCTGTAAAACGTGAAATGATCCCCATTTTGACCATCCTTTCATTTTCAATAGCTTAAGCGTACCGAATTTCGCCCCAAAATACAAGGAATATCTGTTTACAATTCATTGAATCATCTATCACAAACATGATCTTTATTAAAACGAAAATGATGCTAACACAAAGCATGACCAACACCCCAAATATCAAGCAAATACCAGGAAAACTTATCCAAAAACTTTGTATGTTTACTTTATCTTTATTATTCAAATAGAAATAAGAAAAAAACCTGTTCGTCAAAAGATATTCTTGTATTTTTTCTTTACATCTAAAAAGAATTCATTTTTATACTGATAAAACAAAAAGGGACGATTTTATGCTCTTTTACATTAAGAAAAAGAAGAAGATATCAACCTACTCTTAAATAAATGATGATATCGTCACTGATATTTACCATCTGGAAAAAACTTTTGATTTATAAGAAGGAATATGCAAATCTCTCTTTTCAAAATCTTGCA
Source organism: Candidatus Harrysmithiimonas galli (assembly GCA_904373265.1). Taxonomy (GTDB): domain Bacteria; phylum Bacillota; class Bacilli; order CAJFEE01; family CAJFEE01; genus Harrysmithiimonas; species Harrysmithiimonas galli. Next base: position 82,763 of record CAJFEE010000006.1, read on the forward strand.
ATGCCAAAGAAATTCCTTATAACTAAAGACAACTTCAAGCAGATTGGTGTACCTACCAAAGGTACAAATGTTAAAAATGACATACTTGAACTGTTCATTTTTATTAAGGAAATTCAAATATTCCTTATGCCTTTAATTTGATGAGTTAGTTAATGAGAAAAAATGGAGCCCATTAGAAAATAGTCGAATCTAAAAGGAGAAGATAAAAATAACTGGATCAGTGAATCATTTGTTTCTAAAACAAGCAAGCACCATTCATCGATATTTGATAGTGTAAAAAGATTGTCTTGAATTTAATAACAAGGATACGCTTCAGATTCAGACTCACAATGGTATGAACATTATGAATCATATCGTGATGGATCCAGGGAGAAGAAAACCATTGTTTTAGCAATCAAACTCTTTCTAATTATAAAGGTATAGATTTTTAAACGATATGCGTTTAACGGGTATACAGAATACAAAAGAAAAAATGCAAAATCAATGATCATTCATCAATTGATTCTGCATTTCTCATTTTATCTTAGTCTTTTATGCCCTCTTTCACATTTGATATATTGATATTTTACAAGAAATTACATATAAACTTCTCTATATCATCCGATCCATTTGAATGTAAAAACAAACCTTCTTTCTTTTATACAAGAAAAATGAAATACAATAAAAAAACAAAAGCCAAAAACCACATAATCGGATGTACTGTTCTTCCTTTTCCAGTCAACCAATGACAAATTGGATACAAAATAAAACCACACGCAATTCCAGTCGCAATCGAATATGTAAACGGCATCATAACCATTGCAAAAAATACGGGTGCTGCAACCTCCATTCTCCACCACGCAATACCTTGCAGTGATCTGCACATTAAAATACCGACAACAATTAACGCTGGTGCGGTCACTGCATTGGTTACAACCCCTAATAAAGGAGAAAAGAACAAAGAAAATATAAACAACAATCCAACAACAACCGCTGTAAAACCGGAACGCCCACCAACTGCTACACCAGCTGTACTTTCAACATAAGAAGTTGTAGAAGAAGTCCCTAAAACTGATCCAACAATGGTAGCCGAGGAATCCGAAATCAGCGCTTTATCTACATTCGGGATTTTATCATCTTCCTTTACCAAACCAGCTTGTCTTGTCACTGCCATCAATGTTCCTGCTGTATCAAAGAAATCCATAAACAAATAGGTTGCAATTACCACAAGCATTGTTGGTGTAAATACATCTTTTAATGCCCAAATTGCCTCTCCCACTATCGGATTCAAACTTGGTACTGCATCCACAATTCGATCTGGAAGCGGAATAATACCAAAAAACATCCCGATAATCGAGGTTATCACCATGCCAAAAAATACTGCCGCATAAATATTACGCACCAGCATGAAAATCGTAATCACCAAACCAAAAATTGCCAAGAGCACTTCCGGATTGGAAAAATCACCCAATGATATAATCGTATCTGGATTGGCAACAACAATTCCAGCATTTTTTAAACCGACTAAACAAATAAACAAACCGATACCGGCACCGACCGCCTGTTTTAATTCAGACGGAATGGCATTAATAATGATTTCACGCAAGCCAGACACCGAGAGCATCATCATCAAAAATCCGGATACCAACACCCCAGCCAATGCAGTTTGCCACGGAATTTCCCACACCACACAGACTGTATAGGCAAAAAATGCATTTAAACCCATGCCTGGTGCCAGTGCAATTGGGAGCTTCGCGTACAAGCCCATCGTTAAAGTAGCCAGCGCTGCCGCCAAGGCAGTCGCTGTAAATACAGCTTCTTTTGGCATCCCTGAAGCACTTAGTACATTCGGATTCACAAATAAAATATAAGCCATTGCCAAAAACGTTGTAAGTCCAGCTAAGCTTTCTGTCTTAAAATTTGTACCGAGTCGATCAAATTCAAAATACTTTTTTAAACCATCCATATAAAAAAATCCTCCTCTTTTTTTGTAATTCCCTTAACAAATACTCTTTTACATGAAATAGAGTTGAAAAACACAACACTTGAGCACTCTCATCGATTGATTATCATCCAATAATCATCGATAGAACATATTTCATAATGATAGCGGTGTCAATCATTCTGCATTCATCTTATAAAAATTGACAAAAACCGTCAATCATAATTCCATATACCAGTCATCAAACATAGCAAAGATTTAAAAAATAATTATTTTGAAATGATCTATTGTATATCCCTCTTAAATAAATTCTATATGCAAAACTCTGTTTCTCAGATCATTTATTGACCAAAAAATGGATGGATAAATTATGATAGATTTATATAAACAAAATAAAAACTGCTCTGTACTGCAGCTAAAGGAAAGCTGTTTATACAAAGCAGTTTTTTCTATAATTTAGGGGGTTTATCTAACAAAAAACTATAAATGTACACCAGTTGCATAAAAGACAATTCTTCCCAAAAATTCAGCAACCAGCATCAGAACAAACAATATCGTAGCAATATTTGTATTCTTTAAATTCGAATTACAAATGGACCGACCAGAAATAAGAAATGCAAGTACATAAAGCACTGCTTTTATCCAAAATAGTGGGCTAGTACAAATCGCAAGTCCGGTTGCCACTGCTTCATCTGAACCACCATGTGCGACTGAAATAATCAACAAATTGACGACAATCAGCGCACCAATTATAGTTGTTGTATACCGTGAACAATCAATAAAAGTATCTTTTGTAAATCCGGAAATCGTTTGTACAAACAATGGACCAAGCACACATGCTGTCAGCATAAAAGCAAGTAAAGTCGTTCCGTTATTCCAAGCGGGCATGGAAGGGATGGTATAAATCATTGCAGTTGAATACACGGTCAATATGCCAAATAATGTTCCCAATCCAGCAACAATTTTTTTGCGTCCACCTTCTGTTTTAGATACAAACAAATAAATAATGGCAATCACAATAAAAATTGCAAAGAAAATGACTTCACGACTTAACCAAGAGTGCCCGAAATTTAACAAAGCTTTTGCCGCATGAAACGGATGCCCAAGATGGAACAAGGAGGCCAACACTGCAACAATCCCAATCACAACAACACCAACGGCTGCTGTTTGACTTGTTTTCGGGCTTAGCTTCCCTTTTAAAGCATCAAGGAAAAATAAAGTAATAAATCCCCCGATTGCAAGCTGTGAAAGAACAGTAAACAGAACGAGCGTGAAACTATGTTCCATTATAAATCCCTCCTAACTGTGTGCGTCGCATCTGGCAGCTTAAATAAGGTGGTTGATTTTGTAATATCTGGGTTCACAAAACCATTGACTCGATCGACTAAACCAATTGTTTCTGTTTCGTTTAAATCAACCACTTGGATCGCTTCCATCGGACAGGATGCCATACAAATGGTTTCCTCGCCCACCTCTAATAACTCTACACATAGACTGCATTTATCCATTTTCTTTTTCACTGGATCGAACTGTGGAACACCATAAGGACAAGCTGTTGCACACATTTTACATCCGATGCAGCGATCTTGATTATGTTTAACAATGCCATTATCCAATTTTGTATACGCACCCGTCGGGCAAGCCTTCGCACAGCCCGGTTCTTCACAATGATTACAAGCAGTGGAAATATGACAGCGTTTTGCTTCTCCAACTAATGTTTCTTCAACCTCTCGGACGAAACGACGATTTATGCTCGGGTTTAAATTATAATAACTTTTACAAGAAATCGTACATGCGTTGCATCCGATACATCGCTCCATACTAATAATGAAACCATATTTCTGATTTGCCATTTTTCATACCTCCTTACATGTCTTTTTTTATAATTTATCAATGTTAACGAATTGATCATGGAAGGCAAGACCTGCCTGACCTGTTGCACAGGAGCCCATATCTGCTGGCGTTGCTTCAACCAAATAGTTCACGTTGAATTTCTGATCCTTATACCATGCTTCGTAAATCACAACCGCATCCTTAGGAACGGTCAATGTATGCTTAGCACGAAGCTCAACAAAACCAATATGGTTGTGTACTTTCACCATATCCCCATCTGCAATGCCTTTTTTTTGTGCCAATTCTGGATGAATTTCCACAAACGGTTCATTATGCACAGACTGCATCCAAGACAAATTTTGGAATTGAGAATGCAAACCATACTTCCAATGCGGTGTAAGTAAGCGAATTGGTCGATCAGTCGGCACTTCTTTTGCTTCCACATAGACCGGAAGTGCATGATGTCCAAAGGACGCACATTTCTCTGATAAAAATTCATACTTTCCAGAAGGTGTCCGGAACACACCGTCTGCCCAAGCTGCATCGTAGCCTTCCACCTTAGCTGTGCCAGTTTTCAATAAATCTTTATAAGAAGTCATGCCTTTACTGTTTAAGAAATCTTGAGAGATTTCCATAGCTGCCCATTCTTCCATTGTACGATCAGTTGGATACGTACAAGAGCCCGGTTCCATCTCATTCATTTTCTTAGACAAGCCCATTGCAATCTCTACATCACATTTGGTTTCATAAAGTGGATCAATTGCTGGCTCATTGATATGCAACCAATAATGCCAATAACTTGCATGTACACCCCAGGTTTCAAAAATAGAAGAAATCGGAAGCACAAGATCAGATTGAGCAACCGTTTCGTTAAACCATAAATCTGCTGTCACAACAAAATCAATAGAATCAAAAGCTTTATAAGAAACGCTGGTTTCTGGATCCTGCGCAATCGGATTTCGCCCAGCAACCCAAAGCATTTTAATCGGAATTTTATTCGGATCTCCGCTATTTAAATCTAAAACCTGTGCTGGGAAATTGTTAATATTGATCATACGATCTGCTCCACCACCGCTTCCTTCTGGTGGAGACATAGCCATCGCAGAATAATTGACCAACCAACTATCAAGCTGTGCATAGTTTGCACCACCACCGAGTACACCGACATTCCCGCTCATCGCCGCTAATGCATCGATAGAGCGTACCGCTGCTCCCCCGTTTGTATGGCGTTGCATGCCATAGCCAATCCAGATACAAGCCGGTTTGGCTGCCGCATACTCACGTGCCAATCGTTCAATAACCTCAACTGGAATACCCGTTTTTTCAGATGCCCACTCCAAAGTAATATTGTTGTTTAGATAATTTAAATATTCCTGATAGCCAACAGAATTTTTTCGCATCCAATCCATATCATGCAAGTTATGGTCTAAAATATATTTAGCCATTCCCAATGCCAATGCGCCATCAGTTGAAGTCTTAATCTCAATGTATTCATCAGCATTTGCTGCCGTATCGGTTAAAATTGGGTCAATAACGACCACCTTTGCTCCATTTTCCTTTGCTTTTTGCAAAATATTCATAGAATGTACAGAGTTCCATGCCGGATTCGCTCCCCAAACCAAAATATACTTGGAGTGAATCATTGCTTCTGGATCAGAATTAACAATGGTTCCAAAATCAAAGGTTTGTGAATCAATACCTGCTGGCCAACACGGTGTTCCTTGTGCACGTGTTGTATAACCAATGGAAGAAAGCGTGCCTTCAATTCCGTATGACAATGTATTAAATGTTCCAGAATATTTATTTAATGCAATCGGCAAAGTAGAACCATACTCCTTTTTAATTTCAAAAATTTTATTGGCAATCATTTCAAAAGCTTCATCCCAAGTGATCCGTGTCCATTTTCCTGTCCCTCTACCCTCTTGCTTCATTGGGTATTTCACACGATCTGGTGAATAGACATAGTTTGGATATGTGTAGCCTTTTACACATAAACGTCCATTTGTATACGTACAATTTTTATTTCCTGTAATAAATTTAATGGTTCCGTCTCCTACTGTTGTTACAATAGAACAAGTATCATAACAGTTTCGCGGACAAGCACTGAACACCTGCTTTGTATTGCCCGCAGCTGAAACTTTTTTTGTCTTTTTAAAACTAGAACCAACACCTGTTCCAACACCGACAAGTGCACCAAGTGCTGCAGATCCTTTCAAAAAGTCGCGTCTTGAAAATTTACCCATTTTGGTTTCCCTCCTTCATTGTTTCCTCCGTCTGCCCATTTTGAATTAAACCATCCAGCAGATCGGCAATTCCTAGACAAATCGGATGATCACTATGTTCTCTAATGGCTTCACAATGTACGCCCGCCCATCGAAAAAGATGTGTTTTCAAAAACGTATGATACATTTGAATCATTTCTTTCTCTTTGGTTTGTAAATATTGTCCAAGCAAGTAACAAACAAATTCCAGCTCAAATGCAATATGATCATCTGGCTCATGGTTTTTGCAAATCAACTCAAGCCCTGCTTGTTCATAAAACTTCCGCACCGATAAAGTTTCTTGCTGCATTAACACACGATTTTCATTCAAATATGCTGATTCATACGGTGGTGCAAGCAGTTTCCCCGGACCAACAAACAGCGAATTAAACGCAAATTCCAGTTGCTCTTGCTGTTCACTTGTACTTTCTACAAACCTTCTCAAACCTTGCCAAATCGTTTCATTTTCTTCATCCATACAATCTTGTTGTAAAGATTGAATCAAATTTTCCCACGTTTCAAAATCAAGTCTGTTTAACTCTCCAGCATAAAACTTTTGCAAAAACAAATACAATATATAATATCTTTGTAGATTCTTCATTCCCATCTTCACATCACTTTTTACTAATACTTAAATTCCATGAATGGTAGGACCTTCCTCTGAATCTTCTTGATCCTTCAGTTTATCTAATACATCTTGTTGTACTTTTTCTTCAGCTGGAGATTGGTGATAGTTTTCCTCCAAGACTGGCGAAGGGTTTCCAACATAGCTTTCATCGACAACCCCATTGTTCACATCCGGATTGACTTTCGGTTCATCAGAAGCAGATGTACAAGCTGTCATCAAAGCCAATAACATGCCAACCGCCAAAAACAGCAATCCTTTTCGTTTCATTTTTTTCTCCTCCTTATAATGAGAAATAAAGTATTTCTTATTACATATAAAAGTTTAACATTGTAAAATCTAAAACAGAGTGTAAAGATCAACATGTTTTTCGGGGCATAACTGTTGATTTTTACACTCTGTTTTTTTTAAAAAATATATTATTATATGAGATTTTGTGTATATATGCACAAGCTATTTTTGACAAATTTTTTAACTCTATTTGATTTCAACATTCTCAATCCATTCTCGTCATTTTTTATACAAAAATTGGCCGCAAAGAATAATAAAAGTACTTTTTTACATAAGTTCATCACAAAATGAATGCCATAAAAATAATCAGTGAACCACAAGTAGATTACCCAAAACATCAAAGATCAGCGATTGGAGATTACAAAAACGAAACAATTCATTTTCATTCATAAAACCATTCGGAAACGAATCAAATAAAAAGAAACACTTAACCTCTAACCTCTCATACCACCATACATATCAATCCGTATATATCGCTCCAAAATTCAATCGAACACAGTTTCAGTATACTCGTCTAATAAACTTTCTAACCTTTTATTCTCTCTCCCACAAACATTATCAAAGGAAAGGATATAATATTGCATCCCTTGGTATTGTTCCAATCCTATTTTCTGGAGTATTCCCCATTCATATACCTTTTCATTACTGAAGCCTGGTTCACATCGTTTTCGTATGCGTGTTCTTAGATCTTTCCATCCTTTTCATTGATAGTCTTAGACATCAGTAAGTTTACAAGTTAAAAAAGTCCATAAAAATTATATTATAAGAGTACCTATTGTGAAGTCATTAAAATAGACGATACACAAAGTATAGCATTTGATTTACCCTTGAGATGGATGATACATAGGTAAAATAAGAATACAAAACAAGTAAAGAAGTGTAATGAAACTGCCAAAAAATAAATTCATCTTCTCTATATAGCAAAGGGACAAAGCATATGGAAGATCAAATTTTTTACCTATTCTTCAAAGGAACAGACTGCTAGTCTATAAATAAAAATCTAATTGAATTGATTTTATCAAGCCTGCCTTTTTCTATCGATCAATTTATACGGCTTTCACATCTATCCAAAAGAAAAGCCGCTGACCTTTATTTTAGAGATCACCGGTTTTGTTATTGTTTTATCCAGATACATTTACACATTTGGCTGCTGATGCAAAAAAATATATTTCTTTTGTAAAATTTTAGCCGGATAAGTTTGAAGTGTAATATGTTTATCCCAGCAAATTTCTTCACATAAATGACAAGCTACACATTTACTTGGGGCTAGAATGAAACTATCTTCATCTATATATAAAGCTTCTGTAGGACAAAGAAATGCACAAGCCTTACATAAGGTACAATCCTTTGTTACCTTTGGTAGCTGAACTTCAACTGTTGTATTGAGCTTTTCATGCTGTTTTAAAACATCCAATAAAATTTGACGTTTATCCGTATAAATTAAAGTATCCTGTAAAAGCCGATCAATAACAGAAAGTTTTATTGCATTCACTTCTTCGGCCATTTCCTCTAGTTGATCTCGCTCCCTTACATAACGTTCAAACTTCTCAAATGGAGTCATAGCGGGTTGAACTTCTAACATCTCCTTCACCGCAATTGTATGGGTTTCCTTCATTTCTTCAAACCAACCGCTTAATAAACGGCGACGATCATAGTCTATCTCTATTTCCTGATTCTGTACAGATTGGGAAAAATAAACCAACCCCTCAGGCAGATGCGCCTCAGTCAACGCTTTTTTCAACTGTGCAAAACCAGTAGTCACCTCACAAGAAGCACAAGACTCTGGTGTACAAACGAGCTGAATTTCTGAAAAACGCTGTCCAAGTGCAAGCCATAGCTCCGCTGGAACCAAACCTAGGCATGGCACAGTTTCTACACTTGTATCACGATATGATTTTAACATCGGGTCACAGGTTATCACAAACTTTTGTCCTGACTGATTCATCCAACGATAATACAATTGAAGCAATGGTGGATTATTCCAACGTAAAGCGTTAGTTGGACAAACTGCTGTACAAAGTCCACATTCTAAACATGTAGATGGAAGCATCAAACGTTCATTAGAGATTTCAATGCTGTCAATCGGACAAACCGTTTGACAAGCTTGACACTGACTCAAAACTGAACGAACCCGTACACATTTATTGGCATCAATCTCAATTTTATCGATTTTCTTGATAAAAACCTCTGACAACTTCTTAATCTGATTGAGCGGCATTGAAAATCCTCCTGTTATTCCTTATTCTACTCTGAACAGATTGTAACAAGATTTATGATGGATGGAAAGTGAACATTCGTTTACAAAAACAGAAACGAAGTTCGAAGCAAAATGGTAAGTTAGCTTCTATTTGACAGAAAAAAGCGAATGATGAATAAGTAAAATAAATGCAATTTATGAGCAAAAATCGGTTAACAAAAAGACAGTACCAACATTGAAAGTCAGTTTGAATTTTTCCAGTTTCACTTCGCATGATACCCTTGTTTAAGAAGAAACCTAACAAATTCTTAAAAATCATTTTAGAATACAGCAAAAAAGTCTCCCTCACAACTAAATAACCAAAAATATACAAAACTGAAACAAAAATCCAAAATATCTTCTGACATTGATTTACTTTTGTATAGATAAACCCGAAATTCAAGACCACAGTATCATTAAAAATAAAAAAAGTCGTCCATTCTCCCATGGAACGTACACTTTCCATAAGATATCTAACGACTTTGCAGCTTATTTGAAAGCTTCATCACTCATCACAGCGGCATCGCTGGTAAAATACAACATAAGCCAAATCTTACCCATACAAAAACTTTACAAAAACCAATTTTCTTAAATAAAATCTTTATTTAGCAAAAAAACCTTTTGTCTCAATGACGTAAATCAAATAAAACTCGAATAAAAGTCGAAAAATATATATCTGCCATTTTATTCTACCATTTTAACACTTAAACTGCTCACCATATGCCCCGTGATAATGTATATTCGGTTTCTCTACCTGAATGGTCGTATGGATAATTTGATATTTTTCTTTCAACAGATGGTTCACTTGATTAATAACTTCTAAACTATCGGTCTTTTCATCGATAAAAATATGTGCTGTCAATGAATAATGATCAGTAGAAATCGACCACAAATGAAATTCATGCACATCATGAATGCCTGGAATTTGTTTTATGTCATAACGAATCGTATCTAAATCAAATTTCTCTGGAACAGTTTCCATTAAAATTAAATACGATTCCTTAACAATTTTTGCACCTCCAGTACAAATAATTGCCGCAACAACAATGCTAATTATCGGATCCATCAAAACAAAATCGGTATAATAAATGATAACCGCTGAAACAATAATTCCAATGGAACTAAGCAAATCCCCAATGAAATGCCACAATGCACTTCGAATATTTAAATTTTCTTCATCTTTTGCGCTTTGGCTTAAAATATAGGTCAAAATAATATTGACAGCAAGCCCAACGAAGGCAATTGTCAGCATGATCTTTAAATCAATATCTTGCGGTGTAATCATTCGTTGAATGCCCTCAATAAAAATTCCAACAGCAATCACAATCAACGCAAGCCCATTTAAAAAAGAAGCAATCATTTCAAAACGCAAATAACCGAATGTATACTTCTTTGTTGATTTGCGTGTTGCCATATAGACAGCCACCATGCTAAGCCCCAACGCCAGTACATCAGAGATCATATGCGCTGAATCTGAAAGCAAAGCCAATGAATTCGATACAATTCCCCCAATCACTTCCACAATAGCAAAAAACAAAGTAAATCCCAACGTCATCCAAAGTGTCCGCTTTGAACGATTCTGTATTTTTACATGCTCTAAATGATGATAGTCATAATATTCCATTACAGTTCTTCCTCTCAAATTTCATTGCATCTATCGTACCATCTAGATTTTAAAAATGCAAATTTTTTATAAAATAAAGAATTCTTGAGAGTGATTCTCATTCTTAGTGAAATGAAAAACAAAAATAAAAAAATGTATCATTACTCTATTTTAATAAAGTATATTCGCCTAACTTCTAAAGAAATAATCGTTCTTAAGCATAGGTAACTTGAAGAAATTGAGGCAAAACCAAAATATCTACCTTGAAATGCCAAATTTACTTAGATTTCACCAAAAATAATTAAAATTATAAAAATTATTTTTAACTAATATCTTTTCAGACCCATGTTTTTTTATTTTTGTTTTCATAAATGGATTATTTATCTAAGACGTTTAGAGCTTTATTTTATATGATTCATTTTATACAGTCTTCATAATTTTCGTGACAGGACTTTTACATATTTTCAATTTTATCCTGACAGATGTAGCCTTACTTATAACTTCACGAATGGATAGAGCCGCTAAAAAAACGCTGCGACATTTTCCTGAATATATCTTTTGACAAATGAATCATCCTTAATAAAAAGTAAATTCAATACTAAAAGATAAATATTCGTTATGAACCAACAGCGTTTTTCACTTTTCATATCGTACTTAAGAGAATAATTTTTTTCTTTTTTACAGAAAACGCACGCTTGCTTTGCTGACTTATTCCTGACATACATGATCTTCTTCTGAAGAAATTGGCAATTCAAACCAAAATTCCACACCATCTGCAAGATTTTGTGCACCATAACTTTCATTATGTAAATCCATGAGCTTTTTCACAATGGAGAGCCCAAGACCCGTACTAGATAAAGTCAAATCTCGGTTCCTTGATTTATCAATTTTATAAAAACTAATCCAAATTTTTTCCAGTTCTTCAGCACTCATATGATCACAAGAATTATATAGCTGAATTTGCAATTTCCCATTTTGTTCCACAGCATGAATCCGAATGATTCCCTTTTCATTCACATATTTATATGCATTCGTTACCAAGTTGGTTAAAACACGTTCAATCTTACGATAATCCGCATACACCCGCACATTGGGAATTTGGACATCAACGTGGACATTCGATGAAAGGATCGGCTTTAACTTCTCACATACATTCGAAATGAGCGGCATAATTGCAAAGTTCTCCTGCTGTAGCTGTTCTGCTCCAGACTCTAGCTTAGAAATAAACAGTAAATCATTCACAAGTGTGCTCATTTGTTTTGCTTCATCCACAATCACTTGACAATACTCTTCCCGGTTCTCAGAATCCTTGTTAATATCATATAGAAGTCCTTCAGCATAACCTTGAATGAGAGCAATTGGCGTTTTTAATTCATGTGACACATCAGAAATAAATGCCTTACGCATTTCTTCTAGTGCTTCTTTACGATGTAATTCGTCTTCTAACTGTTTATTCTGCTTACGGATTTCCTGAATAGATTTATCCAAAATATCAGATAATGTATTCATTGTTTCTCCAAGTTCGCCTAGCTCGTCTTTACGCTTATCATGCCAACGACGAGAAAAATCAAGCTTAGACAAACTCTCACTCATTCCCTTAATGGCTAAAATAGGTCGTGTAAAATGATCGGCATACACTTTAGACCAAAACCATCCGAAAATAAATAATAAAATGGAAACAAAAAACAAAAATTGATTCATCAACGCAACACTTTCTTGAATCGACTCCACTGTTACATGTGCCAAAATAACCTCACCATTGACAAACTGTTTTGTAATGCCAATAATCTGTGAGCTAGACAAACGGTTTTGTGCCTGAAATGTTACCATTTTTCCCTCATAGAAATGTCTCATATCCTCTGTAGTTAAGCGAATCTGAACACTATTTGCATAGGGGAAATTATACTTATTTAGCTGTGGCTGAATTCGACGTGTGGAATATAGTTTTTCCTGATTGGCACTTTGAAATTCAATAACCGCTGAATAACGATTTTCCATCTCTTGAATCAAACTTGCCAATTCAGACAGTTCTTCATTTTGCCATAACACTTCAAATTTCTCGCCCATTTCCTCCAGCTCTTTCAGCTTTTGAGAGACGTAAAATTTTTCTAAAAATAAAAAATTACATAGTATAACAAAGCCAACTAAAATCACAATAAAAAACAAATATGAACGAAAAAACTGTGATCTAATAGACTTTGTCCTCAACAACTTCAAAACGATACCCCTTTCCGCGAATCGTTTGAATACAATTTTCCATTGCACCCAATTTCATGCGTAAACGATTCATATGTGTATCTACAGTACGTGTATCTCCAAAATAATCAAACCCCCAGACCCGATTTAACAAGTATTCTCGAGTGAGCACACGTCCTTCATTTTCAATAAAACATTCCAACATTGCAAATTCCTTCGGGCTTAATTCCGTCACTTCTCCTTTAATAAATACCTTATTTGAAAAGAATTCCACACGAATTCCACCTTTTTCCCATACTTCCTGCTGATTGATTGCCTGCTTTTTCATTGAACGATTCAACAAGGCTTTTATACGTGCAATCAATAAAAGCGGACTAAACGGCTTATGTATGTAATCATCTACGCCAATGCCAAATCCATAAAGTTCATCATATTCCTCACCTTTTGCTGTCAGCATCATAATCGGTACATTGTGATCCAATTTTCGAAGTTCCTTACATGTTTCCCATCCATCTCGCTTTGGCATCATTACATCTAAAATCACAAGCGCAATTTCATCATCCGCTTTAAAAGCCTCTAACGCTTCTTCTCCGTTTGACACTTCAATTAACGAAAAACCTTCTCGGGATAAAAAATCTCGAACCAACCGCCGCATTCTTTCTTCATCTTCTGCATACAAAATTTTTGTTGCCATTTACTTTTCCTCCTCTAGCCATTTTTATGATCATATCCGTTATACCCAATGCTTCTCAAGTAAAAACATAAAACTTCCCCTCAAAATGATAGCAAAAATCAATGGACAACCACAAAATAAATGAAAAATTTCCAAGCAGGGAAGACAAATGCCCTTTCATTAAGCCTTTTTCTATGATTCCCATAAGGAATGCAGTAACAGATCTGTGATAAAATCGTATCTTTGGTTATAGACTTTTTACAAAATTTAATATATCATTTTTAAATAATCTCTCTAAATATTAAGTCCATTTGACACCAACAATTTGGACAAGCATTCTGATCTCTAATTTCAAGAAAAGAAATTTTCCTAATAAGCATAAAGTATGCAAACAATCTTTCAACAAAACGTTTTAAATTTTTTTGAAAATCATTTAAAATAGAGAATAAGACGTTAAACATATACAAAATCCTTAAGGAAATCTTTTCCTTTCCTTAAATGAAACTTCATATTTACCGATTATAATAAAGTTGCATATATTTAAGCATAAACTCTTAAATTTCAGTTGCAAGTAGCTTTACACATATTTTATAAAACTGTGAGGAATATGTGAAAAAATACCCTCCTTGTTTTCTGAACGCAGCAAACAAACCAATGCCTAATATACACACAAAAAAACGAGAGAAATCATTTCATACACAGAGCAGATTCAGGACAATTTGGTCATTGAAGCAGAAACACCATCTGGTTTCTCATCTGTTTCGATCAATTGAATCGTTTACCATCATATTGGGTCGATGACAGATTACTTTTATAATTTAAGAAAAATGATTTGTAGGAGACACTCTTATGAAAATTTTAATTACAACTGTAAAGCTTGGAATGGGGCATTTTAAAGCCTCTGAATCATTAAGCAAACAACTGAAAACACAATATCCGGATGCAGAGATTGTTGTCTTAGATTTTTTACATTATGTTTTTCCGGATTACAGTAAAAAAATATATGATACATATACTCAATTTGTCAAAAAAGGGAAAAAGCTTTATAACTATTTATATCAGAAAAGTGAATCCAGCAGCATCCATTGTCAAGCATTTATTCCACCACATTTTGTCCATAAAATGGAAAAATGTATTTTTGAACAAATGCCAGATGTTATTATTTCAACATGCTCTTTATGCTCGCAAGTTGTTTCCCTAGCCAAGGAAAAAACATATATTAATACACCGTTTATTACATGTATTACAGATTTCTCCAGCCACCCGTCTTGGAGAAATCCGCATACAGACTTTTATCTTGTGGGCAGTATAGCCATTAAAGAAAAACTCATTCAGGATGGCATTCCCGAAAACAAAATATGTGTCAATGGAATTCCAGTGCAAGACGAATTTCAGCCAGCCAAATCGAGTGAAGCCACTTTGGGACAATATCAAACCAAAAAATTATTGATTATGGGCGGAGGGCTGGGATTGATTCCTAGCGGTGAGTCTTTTTTTGATTTTTTAAATCATCATGCATATATCAAAACAACCGTAATTGTTGGCAACAACAAAAAACTACTCCGAAAATTACGAGAAGCTTACCAAAATATTTATATTATTGGCTATACAAAGCATGTCGCCTTTTATATGCAGCAAGCCGATCTTGTTTTGACCAAGCCAGGAGGATTGACCTTATCGGAAGCAATCCACTGCGAAGTACCACTTCTACTCTTTAAACCAGAATTAAATCAAGAAGTGAAAAACTGTGAATTTATTTTGCAAAAAAATATCGGAGAAATTTTTTCACCTGTTCATACAGAACAAATTGAACAATTTATTTTTGATGATACTCGGCTTTTACAAATGAAAAAAAATATGCAACTTTTAAAATCAGAAATTGACCGCGAACCGCTGTATCAATTTTTATCCGCTGCCTGTTACGATGTATTTACACCGCTATATTCACATGGGAAATAGAGAAAGTAGGGGATTTAACATGAATTATGTCGTTTTAATTTGTGCACCGGCATTATCAAAGTCTTTATTTCAATATGTTGAACAATTATTACAAAATTCGATTTCTCATGTTGTGATACATTATGCCGGAAAAGAAGCAGATATTAAAAATACAGCACAGTGCACTTGGTTGCATGGAACCAAAGAATACCTCAGAGAAGATGAGCAGCTAAAAGAAGGATTAATATATTGTCTGCAAAACTTTTCCGATATTCATGGTATTGTTACGACATATGATGCAGACTATCAAATTTCTGATGTTTTAAAAGTCGGGAAAAGCTTACAAATTTATCCCAATCATTTTATTTTAGGTGTTTCTCGTACTGCCTATGCACGTATCAACCGCTTCTTATGGAAACCGATGTTCAAATTGATTTATGGAGAAGGACTCCAAGATATCCAAACAAGGCTACGAGCTATACCTTTTTCAAAAATAAAACAATTTATCCAAATGAAACAAATCGGGGTCGAATATAAATTAAATATGTTGATTGGTGCATTGCAAAGTCATATGCCGATTCAAGAGGTGCCGATTGTAACTGAGTCAGCCAAACAACCAAACACAACGTTTTGGGAAAAACTTCGCTTTGGATTTACTATGCTAAAAGGAGCGATTACTTACGCACTTTCAACAATTGGTGCAGGAATTATTGATGTTATAGCTTTTTATCTATTGTACCATTTTATTTTTCAAAGCTTATCCTTTGGCAGCAACTTATTTTTGGCAACGATCACAGCTCGAATTCTTTCATCAATTTTTAATTATTGGATCAACCGAAAATTTGTTTTTTACCATAAAGAAACCCCAACAGGGTCTTTTGTCAAATATTATACATTGTGGCTGACACTTATTTTTCTATCTTATATTTTAATGTATATCACCATGCCAATTCTTACATTTATTCCAATTGTGCTGCTGAAATTAATCATTGACGCCTTGCTTGGTCTGTTCAGCTATCAAGTACAATTGCATTGGGTTTTTAAAAAAAATGTTGCAAATAAAAAAGGATGAAACATCGTGAAAAATAAACAACTGTACAAAAAAGGGCTTTTATACAACACCTTTTGTATGATATCACGTTTGTGCACGCGAAAACATACTATAACACAACAGGAGCCAATTCATGCTCCTGTCGTTTATGTTTCCAGACATCAAAATTTCTATGCCCCACTCCAAATGATGTTTTGGTTCCCTGAATCACTTCGCTTTTGGATTTTAGACAATTTTTTTGAAAGAAAAGCCTGCTTGGATCAATATGCTGTCCATGTTTTCCATAAACGAATGAAACTTCCTATGCCGATTGCCAAACTCGCTGCGACTCCAATTGCCTTAGTTTTACCAATATTTTTTCATTCGGCTTGTTCCATTCCAGTCCATCGCGGCACAAAAGCGATTATTCGGACATTGAAGGAATCCGTTAAAACCTTAGAAAGCGGACACAGCATTGCCATTTTTATTGATGTGGACTACAAAAAAACAGACGGAGAAATTACAGATATTTATAAAGGATTTTTGTATCTGGAAAAATACTACACAAAAAAAACCGGTCAGCACATACAGTTTGTACCCCTTCATGTCAGCCAACAGAATACAACCATTCACATAGGAAAAGCCATTTCTTTTTCAGAAAATAGAACTTTCGAAGAACAAAAAGAACAAATTTATCACGAAATTTTAAATGCTTTAAACCAATTGAAAATAACTCAAACAGCAGAAAAATGAAAAGCTCTACGGTCAGAACAAATGAAAATCCTCATTCTTATAGACAAATTTTTTCATCATAAAAGCAGAAGAAAAAAGACGAATCGGCGTAAAAATCATGTGAAATTTTGCCCTACCATTCGTTTTTTCTTTTGAAGAAATCCTTTTGTACCCATCAACAGAGAAAAAAGTATAAAACAAACAATATCAGACCAAAATCTTGAAAAATTATGTAAGGAAAAGAGAAACATGTATCTATTCCAACTCAAATATTCCATACAATGTTATATTTGGTTTTTGTCAATCAAAATTTTCCCAGTATAGATGCTTTTTTGTTTAAACAATAAAAAACATGCTAGATAAAAAATCAAAATGATATTCACACCAACATGGAAAATAGCAACCGCTTTTTAACAGTCTTCTATATAATACCTATCGAATATACATTCTACAATGCTATGAAACATTTTCTAAAATATCATATAAAAAAATCTGATATAGAAATTGAATATCTAAAGTAGATCATTGATAGGAGAAAGGTAACAAACAATTAGATACCTAAAAACACAATGTTTTGCAAAATTTGGTTACAAGAGACAATTTATATATTTTGTTGGAAAACCATCCAATCATTATTTAAAAATTTTGCGAATCCATGCAAATTTTTTCTTTGTATACGGTGGATAGGCTTCATCCACTTGTATGCGATTAGAACGATATAGCACACTGCGCTGATGCGAAAACGTATCAAACGAATATTTTCCATGATACATGCCCATTCCTGACAAGCCAATACCACCAAATGGCAGCTTTGGATTTAGCAAGTGGCTAATTGTATCATTTACACAAACGCCACCCGAAGGAATCCATTGCATAATTTGCTCGATTTTCTTTTGATTAGATGAGAAAATATAAAGTGCTAAAGGCTTTTCTTGTTTTTGTACAACTTCCAATGCTTGTGTGATATCAACATAGGATAAGACTGGCAAAATTGGACCGAAAATTTCCTCTTGCATTACAGGATAATCCCATGAATCCAACATGAGTAAGGTAGGTGAAATATAGCGATCTCCCTCATCCATTTCTCCGCCAAAATACAGAACATCAGCAGATTGAGGAATCAATTTCTTCAGCCGATGAAAATGGTGCGCATTCACTATTCTTCCATAATCAGCATTGTTTTTCATTTCCTTTCCATACAATGTTTGAATTGCCTTTTGAAGTTCTTGAAGCAAAGCATGATAAATACTCTGTTCTGCATAAATATAATCTGGTGCAACACAGGTTTGACCAGCATTCATCATTTTTCCCCAAATAATTCGCTTCGCTGCCAATTGAAGATTCGCAGTTTCATCCACAAATACTGGACTTTTCCCGCCCAGCTCCAACGTAACGGGTGTTAAATGTTGCGCAGCCGCCTCCATTACTTTTCTTCCAACCCATGCACTTCCTGTGAAAAAAATGTAGTCAAACCTCTGTTTAAGTAATACTTTTATTTCCTCCACTGCTCCCAAAACTGAAAAAACATACTCAGGTGCAAATGCCTCTTCTATAATTGTAGCAATAATTTTTTCTGTTTGACTTGTCAACTCAGAAGGTTTGACGACTACACAATTTCCCGCCACAATTGCACCAATTAATGGCTCCATTAACAATTGAAACGGATAATTATACGGTGCAATAATTAAAACTTGTCCAAACGGACTCGGTAATATTTGACTTTTTGCTGGTTGAACAAAAAATGGCGTTCGAACACGCTTTGGCTTTATCCAATGGTCCATATGTTTTAAAGCATAGCGAATACGATTATATATGTATCCAACCTCTGTAGTATATGCCTCAAAATTCGCTTTGCCCAAATCTTTTTGTAATGCAGCAAAAATTTGTGACTCATATTTTTGAATTGCTGCCTGCAAATTTTTTAGTTGCTGTTTGCGAAATGAAATTGGAAGGGTTTTTTGTGCTGTAAAAAAGGCTTTTTGTTTTTCCAAATCTTGCTTCAGTTTTTTCACAAAATCATCATATGTTTTTTCCTTCATCCGACATCTCCTGACACGTTATTTTCATTTCCGAGGAAATACCTCTATATATGCTATAAATGAATGAGGATTGTTTAACAAACATCCATCATACGCTCATCTATTCATCTTTTATCATATTTTTTATATCATTATCAAAGCAAATACTATTCCAAAATAAATCTTGCTTTTTTTATTAAAAGAACCAGATTGCAACATAATTAAAACAATTTTCAATCCCCACAAAAAATCCTTCATCCAATATCATTTGTTTTTCATAGCTGTACTGATATAACGAATCGGCTTTATTTTCTATATCATATAGACTCAAGACATCTTCTACCCTTTTCATCAATTTGGCTGTATCTAAATGATTATCAATTGTATTATTTTGTTCAAAAAGTTCAATCATCTATACATACCAAAATAACATCTTTTCACGACAACATAGTTAACACCCAAAAAATATCCCAAAACTCGTACAATCCTCTACACAAAAACTTCTCCTACATTAAAAGTGTTATCAGAATTTTATTAATCCGATTAGAAAATCACTTGAATTCAGTTCTATACAGATAAAGCATACTCGCAAATGATAAACCGGATGATTATTTTCCATATTTTTGGCTAGGTTTTCATCAACAAACCAATATTTTATCCATAATAAAAACTGTATATTTAAAATATTTAGTGTAATTTAGAGCAAACATTGATATAAACCATTATTGCACTTGATAAATCAAAATACAATCTATAATCACTACATCCTATCAAACCATTCCAAACAAGAGATAAAACCAATGATTGATCGAAATGATTTAAAACAACTCTTTTTATACTTGAATTTTCTTCTTTTTTATGATTGTTGACTCAAACTTCTTCTACACGCTTTTGAAAAATAAAAACGAAAATCCCATTTTTATAAAAAGATTGATATTTATTTTCCACAACCAATGCAGGAAATGAAATAACACGCGAAAACTCTCCCTGAAAAATTCCCTCTTCAAGAAGAGTAAACCCTTCCATAGGCAAAGAAACATGCCCTTTAATACCCATTGTATCTCCTTTCATGTCTACGGTTAAAGCTTCAAGCCCTTGCACCCCTGGCATCGCCAGTAACACACAAATCTCTTTTTCATTTTCATAAATATTGACATGGGAATGAATTTGCTCAAAATACGGTTCGAATTTTTTAAAAAAATCTTCACCAAAAAAGCTATTTAGCTGGTTTCGAAAACGATCTTGATCATGAAATGGAAAAAACATGCACTTCTCCTCCTTACAACAGGAATTCTCTTTTCTATATTTCAATATATGCCTAGTTCATGTGGCGCATACCGCAAGATAGCTTTTCTAAATTCTTCAATCGGGATGAGGTTGGATAAGGAGTTTTTCGATTTCAGTTTTGGAGTAAAGGAGCTAAATATTATTGCGATTAACTATCCAGAAGATGTGCAGAAAATGGCGAAAAAAAAATGGCAGCGCAGTCCTTTGTGCAAAATGTCAGTCGTTATAAGAGCTATTTCACCTTTTTCTTTTACACACTGAATCATTTCGTCCTTTAAATACCCATAAACAGTTTCATTTGATTTTTGTGCCTTCATAGCAGATGGTTTCTTACATATTTTTACCCCTCTGATTTCTTTCTTTTATCATTGATTGAAATACGGTTAACTGAACATTTCTTTAAAAAATTTCTATCATCTGCACACAAATGAAAAAAGAGACAGGGACAAAAATATTTTTTTACTCAAAAACGATTGGTGCCAACTCATTTTCTCTAAAGCTTTTGTATGAATCAGATGCTACATACTTATAAAAATTCAAAACACATCCACACTTTTCACTAGATCTTACCATTCATCCATAAATGCAAAAAGAAGCCATTTTGATTTTTTGATTCAGATTCATCTTACAAGAAACAAAATTAAATTTTCATTTCTTCTTATCAGAACAAGGCAATATTGGTCGTTTTAAAGCTTCTTTTCACTTTTCTGTTTCTACACACTGAACAAAGTCTGCAAACCACCATTTGAAATTGATTCAAATTCAACATCACGCATATTCTTTATGCGCCTTCTTACCAAAATATGTTGATTCAATTTTTTCATTTTGAAAATTGGGACAAAACATGACAAATTTTTCCATGTACATGCTCGATATTTTATCAATTGAAATCTTTAAACTGACAGATAGTAATATAAAACTTGATCTTTATACAGTATTTTCTTAGTTCTATTTAGACATAAATCATTTTTTTACGAATAAGGAAGTAAATAATTTGACAAAATAAAGGCAGATATGTGATACTTTGAGCGTAAAGTTTATAATTATTATAATCTAATAATCACTTGAAGCTTTAATTGAAAACATTACAAAAAATAAGGAGAGAAAAGTATGTCACTAATTGGTAAAGAAATTGAATCATTCAAAGCACAAGCATTTAAAAATGGAGAATTTGTAGAAGTATCTTCAGAAGATTTCAAAGGACAATGGAGTGTTGTATGCTTCTATCCAGCAGATTTTACTTTTGTATGCCCAACTGAACTTGAAGATTTACAAGAACAATATGCAGCATTGAAACAATTGGGTGCAGAAGTATATTCTGTATCCACAGATACACATTTTACACATAAAGCATGGCATGATACTTCTGATGCAATTGGAAAAATCGAATATACAATGATCGGAGATCCTTCCCATGAAATTTCAAAAATCTTTGATGTACTAGATGAAGCAGCTGGCTTAGCACAACGTGGTACATTTATTATTGATCCGGACAGCGTTGTTCAAACCGTTGAAATTAATAATGACGGAATTGGACGTAACGCTTCCATCGTTGTTGACAAAATTAAAGCGGCACAATATGTTCGCAATCATCCTGGTGAAGTTTGTCCAGCAAAATGGAAAGAAGGCGCAGAAACCTTAAAACCTAGCCTTGATCTTGTTGGCAAAATTTAAGGAGACATACAAATGCTAGATACAGAAATTAAACAACAATTGGCACAATACCTTGAATTAATGGAAGGAGATATTGTTTTACAGGTTAGCGCGGGGAAAGATGAAACTTCTCAAAATATATTAAAACTTGTCAATGAACTTGCATCAATGTCATCACGCATCACCGTTGAAACAGCAGCATTGGAAAGAACACCAAGTTTTTGTGTCAACCGTCCGAATGAGAATACGGGTATTACATTTGCTGGTGTTCCACTTGGTCATGAATTTACTTCTTTGATTATGGCACTTTTACAAGTCAGTGGTCGCGCACCAAAAGTAGAACAAAAAATTATTGATCAAATTCAAGGAATTCAAGACCAACTACACTTTGAAACTTATATCAGCTTAAGCTGTCACAATTGTCCAGATGTCGTACAGGCATTAAATATTATGAGTGTGCTAAATCCAAATATTACACATACAATGATAGACGGGGCAGCATTCAAAGCAGAAGTTGAAAAGAAAAATATTATGGCTGTTCCAACCGTTTATTTAAATGGTGAAGTCTTCAGTAGCGGACGTATGTCCATTGAAGAAATTTTAACAAAACTAGGAATCGGCACAGATGCTTCTGAATTCAACGAAAAAGAAACTTTTGATGTGCTTGTTATTGGTGCTGGATCGGCTGGTTGCAGTGCAGCCATTTATGCTGTACGTAAAGGAATCCGTACAGGTATTGTTGCTGAGCGTTTCGGTGGACAAGTGAATGATACGCTTGCCATTGAAAATATTATTGGGACAAAGGCAACCGAAGGACCGAAGTTTGTGGCAAGCCTTGAAGAACATGTAAAGGACTATCCAATTGATGTGATCAACAATCAACGGGTTGTTTCCTTAACAAAAAAAGAGTTAATAGAGATTGAACTAGCAAACGGTGCAATCTTAAAAAGCAAAACTGTTATTTTAGCAACTGGAGCACGCTGGAGAAACGTTGGTGTCCCTGGTGAAATGGAATTTAAAAATAAAGGAGTTGCCTATTGTCCGCATTGTGATGGACCGTTATTTGAAGGCAAAAATGTTGCTGTAATCGGCGGTGGAAACTCTGGTATTGAAGCAGCAATTGACCTTGCAGGTATTGTAAAGCATGTGACTGTTCTTGAATTTATGCCAGAATTAAAAGCGGATCAAGTGCTTCAAGACCGTTTATATAGTTTGCCAAACGTAACTGTACTAAAAAACGTGCAAACCAAAGAAATTACTGGTAATCATACTGTAAATGGTCTCACCTACGTAGATCGTGAAACTGGTGAAGAAACCCATATTGATTTACAAGGGGTATTTATTCTGATCGGTTTGGTACCTAATACAGATTGGCTTGGTGACACTTTGGAAAAAACACGTATAGGTGAAATTGTTGTAGATAAGCATGGTGCAACAACTATTCCAGGCGTGTTTGCCGCAGGAGACTGCACCGACAGTGCCTATAAACAAATTATTATTTCTATGGGCTCTGGCGCTACTGCTGCACTGGGTGCATTCGACTACCTCATTCGTAACTGAAAGAAAGTCAGCCCATTTGATTGTACGATTATGACAAGGCGACATAGCATAAAACTATGCCGCCTTTCTTTTTTTGTTGTTCAGTTACTTATTTTTCCCTCAATCTATCCCAGTTTTCCAATAAAATTCTACACAAATGATATTTTCTAATGGTAATACTCACTAGACTTATCCAGAGCTCAAATGATAATTTCCTTTATAAACCTGTTAATAATGACAAATGACAGCTTCATAATGATAATATGCATATACTTGCAAATATTGGCGCAAAATTTATCAGAATCTACTTTATTCTGCTTGTAGATATCAAAATAATCGTTTTCGATTTCACATCCCTTTGTCTCTCCCATACCCGACAAACTGTTCCAAAAATTGTCTATAATTGCCTATTCGTTTATATCATCCTCATAGATAAACTTGAGAATGCCATTGTATCCAATCATCTGTCTTATTGGCCATCTCTATTTCTTCCCATTTTCTCAAACCACTTCCCATGCTGCCTTGGGAATTTCATTACACCGACACAGCACATTGTCGTTACTGATCGTTTCAAAACAAGCTTTTTCACATTACAGAAGTTCTCTTTCGTTACATATTATACAATCCATCCTACATCAGGCTCTTCTACATTTCTCAAAAAAGAATACAAAGAAGCATTGTCAAAACGAGTAAAATAAACAACTGTAACCACAATCGACAAACCTCTCTATCTTCGGCTGATCACAAATATGGTCATTTTCTGCTTCCCCTTTTAAAGTACAATAAAAGATAAAAATACCAATTTTGTACGCCTAAAATTTGGGCATGCGATTTTCCCAAAACGGTCGATTTCTGACATACCACTTCTTACATCCATATGGAAAATAAAGGTGGAAACTTCCTTATACTATACAACTTTCAGAATATATATCTGAAGTGTAGTATCATTAAAAATATTACTTTTTCGTTCTGCAAAATATCAAAATGACCATAAACAAAATAAAAATATTTGTTGTTCATTTTACCTTATAGTCTGTTTGTTGATTGTTTTGATAAATTTGTTACCCTCTTATAAGTACTGAACATTCCAATTTACCTTCTTTTGATATTTCATTTTCATTTGAAGCTACTGAAACATATTTTGCTTCTTTTACCTTTTTTTCAAAGAATAAAACAAGTATATTTATGGACTACCCAACTTCCTCAGTGAATGGCTTTTGATTCTTGCTGCAATTTGTACACACCAAGCTTAAAAATGATTTGAAGGATAATTGATGACAGCAAAAACACAAAAAGAAAAAACCATTTTATATTTTCCAATGATAAAATATAGACAAGAAAAAAGAAGACCTGATACACATATATCAAAGCCTATTTTTTGTTCTTTTCTGAAAAAAATGCCTGTCATTGGAAAAATTTTTATAAACACTTGTTGTATCAATCGTTTTCCTGTATGATAGAAAATATAAATCACATAACACCAATGGTTGAACCGTAACATAGGATGTATTGAAATAATGACAGATTCGTTGAAAACAGTTGGATTGATGGGTGTTGAACCGTAACATAGGATGTATTGAAATCAATCACATTGGCGGTATTTGATCTTGGGAAATGTTGAACCGTAACATAGGATGTATTGAAATTACTGAATACGAGCGATTCTCATAGCGTCCAAAAAGTTGAACCGTAACATAGGATGTATTGAAATATTTTTGGAGGGATTTTTTGTTATGTTTAATGATTTGTTGAACCGTAACATAGGATGTATTGAAATTTAAGTTAATTTTGGATGCTATTATGCGTAAAAGGTGTTGAACCGTAACATAGGATGTATTGAAATATGACTTTACAAAGTTACATTTTGAGGAACAAAAAGGTTGAACCGTAACATAGGATGTATTGAAATTATGATTTTTTATCTAAGAAAGTTAGGTTGTGTAAGTTGAACCGTAACATAGGATGTATTGAAATTCCAAAAAATTGAATTTGAAAGGATTTCCCCTTGGGTTGAACCGTAACATAGGATGTATTGAAATTCTTTGAAACCTAAATCTAAATAGTTCCAAGGCACGTTGAACCGTAACATAGGATGTATTGAAATCTTTGATTATATACAAACTTTATTTATTTTAGAAGGGTTGAACCGTAACATAGGATGTATTGAAATCAGCCACACAGACGCACAGACGCACAGGCGAGCCGGTTGAACCGTAACATAGGATGTATTGAAATCATGATTTTTTATCTAAGAAAGTTAGGTTGTGTAAGTTGAACCGTAACATAGGATGTATTGAAATGACGATGTTCCAAAAATGTTTAGAGGTTTGCTTTCTGTTGAACCGTAACATAGGATGTATTGAAATTAGTTTTTCTGAGGTTGATCTTGGATTGGACTTTGGGTTGAACCGTAACATAGGATGTATTGAAATAAGAATGGTTTAATTAATTTGATTATTGATAAGTACAGTTGAACCGTAACATAGGATGTATTGAAATATCTCCACCAATATATCCATCCAATTCAGTTAACGCGTTGAACCGTAACATAGGATGTATTGAAATATTTACTCTGCTATCATAATGCCCACTTTCTGTTGTTGAACCGTAACATAGGATGTATTGAAATTCAGAAATAAAATCATAATAACATTTGTAACAACCGTTGAACCGTAAAATTCAGAAATAAAATCATAATAACATTTGTAACAACCGTTGAACCGTAACATAGGATGTATTGAAATGATTTTGAAGATTAAGATAACGAGGGAACTTTTCTGTTGAACCGTAACATAGGATGTATTGAAATCCAATACGCCCGTACCTTTTAAACGCACGTTCATTGTTGAACCGTAACATAGGATGTATTGAAATATTTACTCTGCTATCATAATGCCCACTTTCTTTTGTTGAACCGTAACATAGGATGTATTGAAAT
>CAJFEE010000007.1 GCA_904373265.1 Candidatus Harrysmithiimonas galli
CTTTATGCTCCGCTTCTTTTTTCGTGTGAAGCACACGTTTATTGACGCTTGGCTTGTTTGTTGGTTGTTCAGTTTTCAAAGAACTTCTCTATCGCTGTTTTCTTGCGACGACTCTTATTACTTTACACGATTCAAAAACAAATGTCAACAACTTTTTTTAAAAAATAATTTAAACTCAATTTCAAGTAACTGATTTATTTCTGGCGCTGAATAAAAATAGCATACTTTGAAAACATTTGTCAATGATAATATAAAAATAATCATATGGATATTTATACCCATACTAAAATAATACATTCAGTGTGTAGAAATAATTTTTTGTTTTTACATAAATATCGGATTATAGCAATATTCTAAACAGATATTTTTTAAGTGAACCATCATCCAACTTTGAACACTTAAATAAATTATACACATAACCAAGTAAAAAAAAATAACAACAAAAAGCATTTATTAAAAAATTCCGTTTTAGAATAATAGAAGTTTGAATCAACCCCCTGATATTTATAGTTAAAAATAAATATTATATAATTGCAAACCAAAAGATTTGATCAGATAACCCCTATAATTCATACCGTATTGAAAAAAACCATACTTTTGCAGATTCAATTTATTCTACATATGCTCTACAGAAAATAACAAAACTGTCTTAAATACCAAACTTGAGATAGAGAGCAAAACTCATACTCACTTTAATAATATTTATTTTTGGAAAAAATAACGAGAAATCAACAATTTTAGTCTAGCAATAAGTTTTATACTATACTCATATTGTACAGATAAAACGACTAAAACAAGAGCGAAACAAAAAGTGATTCAAATGAAAAATCATACATAAAATATCCCTTTGTCTTAAAAGTATGATAAGATCTTTTTGGCTCATCCTTTAACATTTCCTATAAACATATCAATGTTTTGTACACTTATTTTATATTATTTGGTATTTCTTGGTTCAATAAATAATAAAATTTTCTTTTATTTTTCCGTTTTATTTTTATACACAGTGTTTTACGCATAATATTTCATTCACATGCAATTAGTCTTTACTGCTCTTAAAAGTTGAAAGCTCCTCTTGCATTTTTTCCATATCTAAAATTTTGACAACATCAGATACAAATTCGATTAAACCGTCTCTTTGCATATTTTTAAACTCTCGGGATAAAGACGGACGAGCAACATTCAAAAAGTCTGCCAACATTTCACGGTTCATCCCTAATCGAACATACACTTTTCCTTTTCCTTTTTCCAATAAAAAACGAATAATTTTCTGACGTAATGTTCCGCTTGTCAAAAGCTGTACACGACGATTCAATGTATAAGCTTTTTTCCCAAGAATTCTCAACATATTATAAGTCAATTTTTGATATGCAGATAGATGCGCATATCGCATGTCTCGAAAAAATGTTTTCGGAATTTCCAAAATTTCAGAAGGTGCGCAAGTCACGGTATAAAAATCATAGGGAATTTCCGCAAATAAAAAAACTTCCCCGAAAATATCTCCGGAGTGAATTTTACTGATAATATAGCGTCTTCCATCCACCGAATCCCTACAAACATATACCCCCCCAGAAAGCAGGACATAGAGAAAAGATGGTGTGTCTTGCTGATGAAAAATCAAATATTCCTTATCAGTCTGATACTGTCGAGCACCAGACAAGGAAATACATTGGTTCACTTCCATTTCTGTCATCCCGTTAAAAACTGCATTTTTTTTTAGATTTTCCACATTAACTTTCCTCCAGTATTCTCGCACATTCAAAAAAACTATCCATAAATGTGCTTGGCAACAAATGCAGCCATTTCCCTTAAGCCTTGCACCGCTTCTGGAAATGCTGGTGCCATTAAGGGAAAACAATGAAACATTCCTGGCCAAATTTTTATTTGACAATCTACACCAGCACGTATAGCTTTTTGATGAAAACGAACAGAATCATCCAATAAAATTTCATCTTCTCCAACATGAATCATAATTGGCGGCAGATCTTCCAATGCACCAAATAATGGAGAGGCATACGGCGTTGCAGGATTACTTCCCTTTGTATAGTATCCGCCAAATGTTTCAATACAGCCTTCAGGAATAAAATGTTCAACATCTTTTTTGGTCTGCACACTTTCACCACTAAATGTCAAATCAGTCCATGGTGACATAACAACAGCTGCTTTAGGTAACGAAATCTGACGATCTTTTAAAGCCAGCATTGTTGCCAATACCAATCCTCCACCAGCTGAATCTCCAGCCAAAACGATATTTTTGGGATGTACACCGCGACTCAGCAGCCATTGATACGTAAATGCTGCATCATCCACCGCTGCTGGAAATGGATGCTCTGGAGCCAAACGATAGTTGATAATTAATGCTGTAACACTACTTTCTTTGACCAACTTTGTCATAAAAGAACGATACGTATTACAAGAGCCAAAAACATATCCACCTCCATGCAAATAAAGCATAACTTGATCTTTAGAACTGTGTGCTGGTAAAATCCACTCTCCATACAGATGATAAATCTGTTCTGGCTCTACACGTATTCCTGTTGCCAAACGTGTAATTTTAGTCATCCATGACATTTGTTCCATCCGCTGAGCAAATTTCTCGGAAACAGCTCTTGTTTCTTCAATAGATGTATTTTCATCAATTTTTCCTTTCTCCATTTGCCCCATAAAATAATGACTGTTTTTTAATAAAAATTTGGCCATATTACTTTTCATACTTGCCATTCTTTGCATCCCCCTCAAAGATTTTCTCTCTATAATTATACAGATAAAACACTAAGATTTTGTTATTATACGGGATTCTAGTCATCATGTAAATTTATACAGTCTAAAAATCTTTTGACTGCCTCAGCATCTTTCATTGTTTCTTTCTTTCCAAAATACATTTTTTGTCTAACTGTTTTTTTGCATTATGAATATGCCATCTAAAGCTCTCTATAGCAATTTCAATATTTGGTTTCCCACTTTTTGTTGCCAAATAAACTTCCTATAAATCAAGATCATCCAAAAGTGCATAAGGAAAAACCGATGTATAAACTCCATAGGTCATCTTTATTTTTTCAAACACCCATTGTATTTCTCTTAAGCAAAACCATTACAGTCATCCACTGTAAATCAATCATTTTTTGTACCCATCGTACAAATATGCTTTCATACACATAATTTTTAATATTTTGCCTTAGCGTATGGCAATTCCAATCTCCCCATACATCCAGTTGTCTCATATGGTAACTCTGCAAAAATCGACAAAACTTCTCGATTATCCTTTCAAAATTTCCTAACCTACCAATCTCTTCTTGCAACAGATACGTAATTTTCTTTTTATAATGATTACACCATTTACAAAATCTCGGAAAATCGATTCATAAAATCTTGCCTGTTCAACCCCTTTAAAATCTATAACAACTCCACCAGTTAAAAGCAATTTCTGTGATGATTTTGCTGTATATTCAAAACCTACAAAACAAATAGCCTTTGTTGTTCACAAACCATTCTACGATTTCGCACGAGCTCAATTTGATGTGTATATGCTTTTTCTTTGTTTTTTCTGCATCGATATATTTGTTAATGATTTAAATTCCAATAAATAAATATATATATATATATTTCTCCTTTAATTCCAATCATTCTTTCACCTTATCTCCCCCCTTCTCATATGATTTTTCAGTTCCCCACTCAACTATTTTTCCCATTCCAACTCCAAAACTTGCTTACTTATTAAATTTTTACATCTCATATTTTAATAAAGTTTTTGTACAAGCTTTCAGTTTTTGATCTTTTTTGTTAAAAAAGTTCCGTTGGCGCATTCGTTTCATTCAGTCGCCTTCATTCTTTAAAAACAAATTAAGCAATTAAATCCATAAAATTTTATAAAACATATTTTCAAAATATTGTATTTAATTAATTATTATATCTATAAATTTTATTTTAATGTTGAAAATCAATATATTAACAAAAAAGAAAAATCCATTCCAATTTGTACATGCCATTTTAATAAGAATATCTGAGTTTCATTTGTAGCAAAAATAAACAACCCATTTTCGTTCTATCATCTAAAACGAAATAAAAACAAAATTTATCTTGTTTTTCATGAAGAAATCATATTGAAAATGCGTCTTTTTGAAAATTTTAGGCTTCTGCATGTTTTTCATAAACATATAGCATAATTTTTAAAAGTATAGACAACACTTTTTCTTTATCATTTTTCTATTTGTTCTTCGGAAAAAACATAACTTCCTCAGTTAAAAAAGGTTCGCTTTGTTATACATCAAACACATCACTCACTGATTTGGTATAATCTACCTCTTCAATCCAAATTTATCGGAAAATTATCAATTATTTAAACGTTAAGCTTCCTACCTTGCAAACTCCATAATCCTCACAGACATAAATTTGAGGTGTTCTACCCTATAGAAAATTCTTTAGGTGATACTTTTTAGAATCTTTACCAAATATATTCTTTGTCACATTTGCATTTCAGTTATATCCACTTTTACACTTTGGACACACCTATGTTCTTGGCAATCAATCTTTTATGCCTTTATTTTGATCACGGTAAAATAATACGATGAGCTGCTGACAAAATATATCTACACTGATATAACTTCGTTCATTCCATACCACTTTACCCCAATTGCCCTGTCAGTTCATATCATGATCCATCTTCATACGCCTTAACAAGTTGTATATTTTTATATTAAAATATTATTAATTATTTACACAAAACTAAAAGTCATCAAAATAAATCAATTTATTTGATGTTTCATATTTACCACTTTATACAGGATATTTTTATCCCCAATAAAAATTGCCCCTCTAGCTCGGATATGAAAAATTCGAGCCAGAGGGGCATGTCAATGATGAAAATATACATATATAAAAATCCAATATCATTTTGCCATATATCTTGCCACACTGGAAAACCATCCATTAGCAAATTACTTTTTGAATCTGAAGGTCTCTGGCTCTTGATAAATCAATTAGCTGATTATTCACAACTATAATCGGGCGGAACAATTCATGATCATTGATCGCAATAATTCTTCCCCGTATGTCGTTGCTCAATTCAACCTCTTCATTGATATATGTATAAGTCATCTGTTCCAAAAACACTCTTAAGTACATATATTTGAATTTTGTATTTCCCTCATTATTCAAAGTATCAAGCGCTTCAAACGGACAAATTCCTTCATGATACGGTCGGTTTCTTGTCATCGCATCATAAGCGTCTACAATCGCTACAACAGCTGCCATTGGCTCAATCTGCTCTCCTTGCAAATGATTTGGATAACCCGAGCCATTATTTCGTTCATGATGCATTAAAATAACATTTTTAATTCGTTCATCTAAATTTTTATCTAACACCATCTCATAACCAAAACGTGGATGCTGTTTAATTTTTTCAAACTCCTCCTCTGTCAATGCACCTTCTTTCTCTAGAATTTTCGGAGAAATTTTAATTTTTCCTATATCATGCAGTAACGCGCTCACAACCAATATATCCCGATCTTTCTGATCCCATCCTAACCATTTTGCATACACATAACAAATCAAAGCAACACAAAGCGAATGAGAATAAGTCACATCATGAATATCACGCATATTTTTCAAAAATTCAATAATCTGTGTATTATATCGAATATCCTTTATCACAAGTTCAATAATTGATAATAGCTCCTTCTCAGTAATGTCACATCCATCAACCACCATAGCTTCCAAAGTCTTTTTAAGTGTATTGGCTGCCTCTAAAAATCTCTCTCTAAATGTATGATAAAGAACTTCTTGACTAGAACCCAAGTACTTTTGAGAATGGAGGGGAACTGACTTCTGAATCATTACCTCTTGAATTTCAGAAGGCTTTAATCTAGCAGGATCGTAACAGGAAACCGCTGCATCTTTCTTCAATGAATACAGGTCACTTATAAATGCATCTCCTGCTGGAACACCAACTGAATCCAAGTTCTCTATTTTTTTCATTACTGATTTCATCATAACGATAATTCACCTTTACATGAAAATCTGCAAAACACAAAATTTTCACCTGACAAGTTTTAAAGAAAATTGTTCATCGACTTTAAATAATTTCCTCAACTCGAACATTTGTCGTTTTTAATAAGTCAATAAATGTATCATCGACTTTAACAATCGGTTTACTTAATGCTCGGCTGTTCAACATAATAATTTCACCTGTCATACCATTACTTAAACGAACATTTTCTCCAATATAAGACTGTGCAATACGTTCCAAGAAAGTAAACAAATAGGCTGTATCAAATTGATGCAATCCTTCTGTTTCAAGCAAATCAATTACATCAAACGGGCATAAACCGCTTTTTCCATATCGCATAGTTGTCATACCTACAAAAGTATTTACAATGGCTACCATTTTGGCAAGCGGATCAATTTTATTTCCCAATAACCCCAATGGATAACCACTCCCATTATTTCGCTCATGATGCATTAAGGCAACATTTTTAATACGTGGATCGATATTTTTCTCTTTTAAGATTTCATAACCGTATAAAGTATGGTTTTTCAAGGTAACAAGATCTGCAGCTGAAAGCTCATCATGTGAACGTAAAATCTCTTCTGGTATTTTTGTCTTTCCAATATCATGCAACAATCCCGCCAAAGTTAAAACATCAATTTCTTCAGGATCTAAATCCAACCAACGACCAAAAACATTACAAATCAGGGCAACATTAATTGAATGCATATACGTCTCATTATCCATACTCTTCATGTAGTAAACCATATTTACCACATTGGTGCCATTATTACTTTCTTTTAAAACATGATCAACAGAACTTAATAATTCCTCAGAATCAATTTGCTCATTACTATTTACAACATTTTCAAAGATATCCTTCAACTGCTCCGTTGACTCCTGAAAAGCTTGACGAAATGCCTTAAATGACTGAATAATATTTTGCGGCTTCTTTGCCACAATTCCTAGATTTTCTGTGTCCTGCTCTTGTTTCTGTTCTTCCTGATACACCTTAAATTCCATAATTCCATATAACTTTAATCTGGCAATTTTACGTTCTGTTAAGCTCGTATTCTGAGCAACAAGCAACATCATGCTATTTGAATGGATATCCTCCGCAGTAACCATTCCTGGTTCTGCATCGGAAACTCGGATCGTAACCGTTTCCACCTTTAATCCCTCATTTCTAATTCATACTTTCCTACCTTCTAAATTACCATATATAATTTTAATTTTATAGCCTTTTTTTAGGAAAATAATGGCAAACATATGCATTTGTGACTTTAGTCCAACATTTTCCTCAGAAATTATTTTTTAGATGCCTTCCTATTTCTTTATATATCGGTTAGAATCTATATATTTTGATCAGGAACTTTCAATCATTTTATATTGGTTCATTTGATTAAATCAAATTACAAAGCAAATCATTACAATCTCCTTATTACAAGGAAATCAATGAATTAAGAAACTATTTTTCTTTTTAAACACAGTAAAACCAATATTTTGATTCTATATTTTTAACAAAACAGACAAAAATCAAACGGCCTTTATCTACCAACATTATAAAGAAACAAAATATTGTATAAAAAATACCTGAAGTTTTGCAGCCAAAGCACAACCCAAATCTCAGTTTATAGATTTATAAAGCAAATTATAATACATTTTTTCAAAAAATAATTTAGCGTTATAGATTTTCGTATGGTATATATAATCATATGAATTTTTTTAAATAAAATACCATTGAACGCTTTTTACTTTATCATCACATAAATCCTTTTATTTTACATTTTGTCATCTCTTTTAAAAATTTTAAAATTGCAGCCAACCTACAAAAAAATATTGGATGTAGCGTGCGCTACACCCAATATTTTGTTGGCTCAAACTTAATTTGAGCTATTATTTTGTGAAGACGATGAGGACATATTACCGGAGTTTTTCATTTTTTTTGCTTCACTTTGTTGATTTTGCTTTCTGACTTCTTGAACATCTGTCTCAGAAGCAAACTCTGTGTTGAATTGACCTTGTGATGCACTTTGCTGATTTTGCTTTCTGACCTTTTGTACATTTGTTTCAGAAGCGAACTCTGAATTAAACTGACCTTGTTGATTGTTTTGATTTTTAGCCACAATTATCACCTCCACGAAGATAATATGGCTCAAAGCATACAAAAATATACATAGAAAATTAAACGAAAACTGTATTTATAATTTTTAAAAACGGGGCAGCAAACGGAAGCTTCTCAATCTCCGCAGGTGTACAAAATTCACCAATACTCTTCCCAGCCAAAGCATGCAGCACCTTTGCATCTGCAACCATAAGCTCCCATTCAATATGCGTAAAAAGATGTGTAAATGTAAGCATAACTTCCGAAACACGAAATACAACACCATCTTCTGTTTGAAAATCCAAAAACATATCCTCTTTTAAACGTCTGCATGCTTCTTTCTCCTGACTTCCCACTAAAATATGCGGTAACTCATATAAATTGGCAAGTAAACCAGTATTGGGACGTTTCTGCACCCATGTTCTTTTTTCATGATCCCGAGCATAAAATACAAGATGTGTCTCTTTTTTTCTTGCTTTCGCTTTGGATTTAATTGGAAGATCCAGAGCACATCCATCTTGATAAGCTTGACAAAATTTTTGAACTGGACAATCTAAACATTTCGGATTTTTCGGTAGACAAACTGTTGCACCAAGCTCCATTAAAGCTTGATTAAAAATACATGGTGCACAATTTTTCATATGTGCACGAACAAAACCTTCTATTTCTTTTTTGGTTTTTGCTCGCGTGATATCAGAAAAACATTTTTCTATGCGGCTCATCACTCGCATTACATTTCCATCCACTGCTGGAACGGGTAGATTATAAGCAATGCTTGCTACCGCTCCAGTTGTATATGGACCAAAGCCTTTTAATTTCAAAAGTTCTTTTGGATCATATGGCAATTTCCCACAATACTTTTCTGTAATTTCTTTGGCAGCTACATGTAAATTCCGTGCACGGGAATAATAACCAAGCCCTTCCCATATTTTCAAAACCTGTTGCTCATCTGCTTTTGCTAAATCTTGAACAGTTGGAAATTGTTCTAAAAAACGAAAATAATATGGAATGACTGTTTCAACCCGTGTTTGTTGAAGCATTGTTTCAGAAATCCAAATTTTATATGGATCACTTGTTTCTCTCCAAGGAAGCTTTCTATGGTTGCTTTCATACCATCGACACAAAACCTGCTCAAAACTTTCGTTCACAAAAAATTCCTCCTCTTGTCGAAAAATCATCGATGTTTTCTTGGCATTTTCATTCAAACTAAAGTATCGTTAAATTAATAAAGATTTTATAACTCAAATGACGGAGGGATGAAAAATGGATACCGGTACACATCTTGTGATGGGTGTCACACTTGGCGGGCTTGCCTCTATCGATCCTATTGTAGCCGCCAATCCAGAGCTATCCGAAACGGTCTTTTGGACCTGTGTCATCGCATCACAGATCCCAGATATTGACACACTTTTAAAATCACGTGGAAATGCCACTTATATAAGAAATCATCGTGGTTATACCCATTCTGTATACGCGCAAGTGTTGTGGCCAACAGTTATTACTGCTCTTGCTGTCTTGTTGGTAGGTTCGATGTATTGGTTTCATATCTGGCTTTGGGCATTTATTGCCATTATGATTCATGTGATTACAGATTCCTTTAATGGATATGGTACACAGATTTTACGACCGTTTTCAAAAAAATGGGTTGCGATCGGCGCTGTCCATACATTTGATTCTTATGTATTCGCCATCCATTTTTTAGCCATTGTTTGCGGTGTTTTTTTTCAATTCCACATCAGTATTTTTATTTTTGCTTATTTACTTACTATTTTACATTTTATTCGAAGAACATTTGTTTGTAAAAATATTCGTGCGTTGATCTTGTCTATTTTTCCAAAAGCAGAGCCCATTATTATCTCAAGCACAATCCGACAAGGTCAATATAAAATCGCTTTTGCCGTCAACGATCTGCTGTATGTTGCACGGTATACAAAAGAAGGGCTTCATATTGTTGATAAAATTGAAAAGCGAGACTCATTTATGGAAATTCATGAACAACAAATTAAAGAAGATCCAAATATTGCTGCCTTTTTGGCATTTTCACCTATTTACCATCATGAAATTATTCAACATAAAGATTATACAGAGATTCGTTTAATGGATTTACGCTATCGCAATCACTCGCGTTATACGTTCGTTGCTGTCGCACATATCGATCCGCTGGGAAATATTATTTCTTCCTATACTGGCTGGTTTTTTAATGAAAAAACTTTGCAAAACAAACTGAACTTAGCGAAATAAAAAAATGAAATTTAAAAGACATGTATAACCAAATCGAGCCGATTGTACCATGAAGTTTCTCATCTTTCGCCATAGTATAGAGACTCATTTTCCTCTTCTTTTTATAGAGAATAAAAAAACAAAGCACAAAGATTGGATAGCAAGTACAATTCTACAAAACCTTTTTTTAAAGATACCTGACTATATCTTTACTATGAATTTTCTTAAAATTCGAACCTATAGCCTTTTATTTGGGAAAAAATAACAAGTATTTTTTTTAGAATGTCACATAAGCTAATATTGTTCTTCCAATACAAGAGCAAGAACATGATGCAAAAAATGAAACAACCCTGTTTTATTTTTCCAATCCGGAGGTGTTTTAAATGGGAACTGCAAACAAACGATCGTTTAAAGATCCTTTAAAGAAAAATCACACAAACGGAAAACATAGTGCATCAAAAATAAACGGCGAATCTCAGGAGTCCAAACAAACCCAGATTATGAAAGCATCTTTAAGGCAGTTCTATTAAACCCGTTCGGTCTTTAAAAATTGCCGCATTTCATTTATGAATGGACTGTTGAAAGTGAATGTCTGCTTTACACGAATCAGATGCTTTCCCGCCAAAAAAATTGAGGTCGGAATTCTCCGATCTCAATTTTTTATGTTAACATAAGTACCCTATCACAAAATCACCATTGATTTGATTTGTGAATGCATAAAAGATCTACTTTTTAACCTGTATCATACAGCAAGCCCGATTTTCCCTATTTTAAATTTTAGGACACATAAACCGTTTTATTTTTCCTTATCCCATACATTTCTTTATCTTTTGTAACAAACCGTTTGCAAATCATTATATCTTCTATACAATCAGTCTTCATCCTTCACATCAATATCTTCAGGAATTGGAGTACGCCAATATTCCTCAATCATGGCTCGATATATTTTTAGCTGTTGAAAATAAGTATCAAACTGAGATTGATTGATCATATATTGCTCTCCATCAAAATGCGCCTTAATTTTCCGTTTGGCAATCAAACATTCAACTTGATTCAGTGGCATTTGAATATATTTTGCAAGCTCTTTTGCTGTTATATACATGAAAATCCCTCCGTTTATTGGTTTATCAATCCAATAACTAAACCCATTATTTCTAGTGCAGACTATTTTGTCAACAATTCTTTTAAACTGTCTCAGTATGTAGTGCAAAATTAAGTGAATTCTAATGCCACAACCAAACGAGAAAAATATGATAAAGTCATATATTTGCTGCTTATCCTTTTTTATTTTGTTTAAATATTTACGTTTTATACTGTGTACTACACAATATAATTTTTTTATGATATACTGTGTGATACACAATATTATTGTGTATCACACAGTATTAAAACTTCTTGAATTTTAGGAGGACAGTATGAACACACAATTTAAAAAAGGAGTCATTGAACTTTGTGTACTAAAATTGATTTCCGAAAAAGACATGTACGGATATGAAGTTGTTCAAGAGCTTGCCAAGTATATTGCAATCGGGGAAAATACCATCTATCCAATTTTACGACGATTGACTAAAGAAGATCACTTTATCACATATACTGTTGAAAATCCTGGCAGTCCCGTCCGTAAATATTACAAAATTACTGAACAAGGAAAAGGAAGATATATTGATTTGATCCAAGAATGGGATACATTCATAGACCAAATCAATCAAATTTTAAAACGAGGTGAAATTCATGGATAAAGAAACCTTTCTACAACAATTAAAAATGCATCTATCTGTTCTGGATGAAGAAGATATTGCAGAAATTATTGAGGAATACAGACTTCTGATTGAAGAAAAACGTTC
The DNA here is from genome assembly GCA_904373265.1 of Candidatus Harrysmithiimonas galli. Lineage (GTDB taxonomy): Bacteria > Bacillota > Bacilli > CAJFEE01 > CAJFEE01 > Harrysmithiimonas > Harrysmithiimonas galli. Next base: position 12,149 of record CAJFEE010000007.1, read on the forward strand.
ACTTGGTTTCTCTGAAGAGGAAATTATTCAGAAATTTGGCTCTCCCCAAAAAATCGCTGAAGGCTATATTGTCGAGCTGCTTGGTGAAAAAGGGCTAGCAAAAATGCAGGAGAAAAACCAGAAAGATTTGATCTATATCCAAAAAGAAAGCAACAAAAACCTTGCCTTATTTATCATCTTACAAATTTTTCATATTTTTGTTCTGATTCCGGCTATACTTGGAGTAATTGGCACATTATTCGGTTTGGGTATTGCAGGCATTGCATTACTGTTTAGTGCTGGAACCACCATATTCGCACCGTTTTCAGTTGGGATAAAAGTTTTGGCTGGGCTGTTCATTTTTTCAATCGGGATACTTTTGCTTAACTTAACCATCTTTTTATCCATGGCGATTTATAAAATTGCAAAACGATATACTCTATGGAACATCAGTTTAATTCAATAATAAGGAGGTATTGCGACTGATCTGTGTTACATCTAACTACATCAAATGGAAAAAAGCGGATGAGCCTAACACAGAGTCGAATCGCTCAAAAAGAAAATGAAAAAATATTTGATCTTATCATCCATTATTGCCTTCATTACATCGCTTATATGTGGAAATTTACTGTTTTGGCAGTTCGCAAAAGAAGAATTTGACTTCATGGATTTATTTTCAAACTATAGAAACGAAAATACTTTTATCATTGAGAAATATTCTGAAAAGTATACGATTCAATTTGATTTGGACAATGCAGATTTGCAGATTTTGCCATCTGAAAATGCACAGTTATATGGAAAAGTTTATTATCATAAAAAAGAAAACATCTTTGATATTCAAGAATCAGAGAATACACTTATAATTACTCAAAAACCAACCACCGATATACAGTGGACATTTCTAAATATTGGAGAAACTACTGGGAAAGTCATTTTATATGTTCCAGAACAGTTAAAAGGGAACATCATCATCCATGGGAAAAACGGAGCAGCAGAAATTCACAATATTCATGCCAAAAATCTACATACCACATTAACAAACGGGGCTTGCAGCCTAAAATCTTTAACAGTTACAGAAGATATTTCTCTCAAGTCAGTAAATGGTGTGATCGAAACCAAGGAATTATCTGCTAAGACATTAGATATTGAAACTACAAACGGCATTATTGAATGCCAAGGTAGCTACTCTAATTCAATCAAAATAAAAAGTGTAAATGGTCTACTGGACACGAAAGATCTATATGCCCAAACTGTATCACTACAAACGAAAAATGGAGCCATTTCCTTAAAAAATACAAAAGACCCAGACTACGTCATTTCACATTTAATCACCTCGACCAGCTTCGGAAATGTTGAGATTGATGCCAACTATAAAAAACATACTGAATAAGAATAAAGAACCACCCCAAATATGAATACTCATCTCTTTGGGGCTGGTTTTTATATTTTTATGCTTAGCACTTTAAAAATGGAAAAAACAAAAACAACTTTTTAACATCTGATGCACTTTACATAACCTTTTCAAATTTTCCAATACCCGTTTTCTTAGCATTTTCCCTCAAATCTCAGTATAATGAAAGAACAGATTATCCAAAGGAAGTGAGCTTGAATTGTCAAGTCTTGTATTGGAAGGAGGAACCTTCCGCCCAATTTTTAGCAGTGGAGTAATGGATGCATTACTGGAGTATGATATTCTGTTTCCCTATATTATCGGTGTTTCTGCTGGTATTACTCATGGTGTTTCCTATATTTCAAAACAAAAACGACGAAACTTAGACATTGCTGAAAAATATCGGAATGATAAACGTTATTTAGGAATCAGAAATCTTTTGAAATGCCGAAGTATTTTCGGACTTGACTTTGTTTTTGATGAAATTCCCAATCGGTTACATCCGTTTGATATGAATACATATACCGCATATCATGGTCGTATTCTCATCGGTGTAACCAATGCAAAAACCGGACAGGCCGAATATATGGATGGAAAAAAACTGGATGACCGATGCTTGATGCTTCGTGCAACCTGTGCCATTCCGATGTTCTTTCCCGCCATTCTGATTGATGGCACACCATATTTTGACGGAGGCATTTGCGATCCCATTCCGATTCGCAAAGCAATACAAGATGGCAATCAAAAACATTTAATTATCCTTACACAAATCAAGGGCTACGAAAAAACATTAAATAAACAAAATATTTATGCTGCCAAATGGCTTAAGCGAAAATATCCTGCAATGGTTGAGCCTCTTTTAACCCGACATATTTTATACAATGAAACAATTGCCTTTTGTGAACAATTGGAAAAAAATGGACAAGCACTGATCATTCGTCCAAGCCAACCCATTCATAGCTTTGAAAAAGATATTATAAAACTGAAAGCCGCCTATGATGATGGCTTCCAGCAGACATTGGAAAGAATAGATGAAATTCGGGAAATCATTGAATAAAATCTGTTCTATATATTTAGATGAAATCCCGGATTTTCACTCAATAATCATTTACAAAAAAGATGAATTATTATAAATATTTTATTGATTTTATAAAACTGTTTTTTGTAATTTAAGTATATCATCAAGAATATAATGATTTTCCACATGAAATAACTGCGATTTATTATTTATAAAAGTACAGTTTACAAGGGACTACACAGGATAATAATGGTCTGACAGGAGGAAAAGCCGCCCGTCAGATTTTCCATGTAATGTTCAAGCTATCACTTGTAGCGACTATGGTGGGAATCATCAAATCCACCACCCGCCGCTTGTCGTCAAAAGATACAGTGTCCCAAGTATTGATGTAGCTGGAAATCTGGCTGACCTGTTTCGGGCTGATAGCCTCCACAGACCATGCAAAACGCTAATAGCGGAGCAGAAACGAGAGCCAGTGTCGATGGACGACGCACTGGAAATGCTTACTGGAAAATTGGGACAGGTTATTCAGATGGACGAGGAAACCACCGATCAATTCTAACAGTTAGCGAAAAAGATAATTGAGCAAATAGGAAATAGGAATTTGTGAGGTATATATTATGGAAATAAAAGAAATCAAAAATAATAAAAAGCAATATCTTTCATTATTGCTATTAGCGGATGAACAAGAAGATATGATAGAGCGCTATATAGAAAAAGGAACAATGTATGTGTTAGATGATAATGGTATAAAGAGTGAGTGTATTATTACAGATGAAGGAAATGGCATTCTTGAAATTAAGAATATTGCTACGGATCCAGATTATCAAGGGAAAGGATATGGAAAAGCACTGATTGATTTTATAACTACAAGATATCAGGGAAAGTACTCTATTTTACAAGTCGGAACAGGCTATAGCCCATTGACAATTCCTTTTTATGAAAAGTGTGGATTTATCTATTCACACAAGATTAAAAATTTCTTTACCAATAATTATAATCATCCAATATTTGAATGTGGTATTCAACTGATAGATATGGTTTATTTAAGGAAAAGTTTATGTTCCCAGAACCATGAATCAAATAAATCCTAAGTTGTCAGAAAGATAGCAAAGACAGGCAATCAAGTGTGAAAGCCATTTTAATTTCAAGAAAAGAAACGCTCCAAAATCAAGAGGACGGCGGTCAAGGCTAGGCGAAAGCCTATTCATTTCAGCTTTGAAGGTTGCTCTCTGTCCTGCTACTTTTCTGGGAGTTGGCCATAACTTCGGGACACTTTGTCCACAAGTTGGGGCATGAGACAAGGGTCGGGGCTTTCATATACACGCTGTCTGCTGATGAAAGCAGTCCTGACGCTTCAAATGCCGTTTTCCTCCCTGGTACAACGCCGACAGAGCATATAACATACTACACTTGGCTTCGCAAAGTCGTGTGCCAAGAGGCAAGCTCCTTTTTGGAAACCCCGGTCAACGAAATAGGCGGTATGATCCCAAAGAGGGCAGCATACCGCCGTTTGTTGTCAGCAGTCCGTTTCTTGGTCTCTGCGTACAGTTTTCCTTATAAATTGACCTAACAATCGATGCAAGACTGTTTAAACAGCACCAACTCAATCTAAATTCCATATACATAATATCCACAACTTAGCTTGAAATGGTATATATCTGTTTGGTTGTGAACAAAATATTCCAATCGACTGATATCGCTTTACATTATACATATTTTGATATCTGCTGGCACAATAAATATCTGGAATATATAGAAAAACATAAAGAATTTGATTTATTTTAATGTCAATCATATCAATGTAGATTCTATATCATGTATTTTTGAAAATATTTAAAACTGCAAAAAATCAATTTAATTAATCCACAATTAAAATGCCTACTTTAGGATATAATATAGTAATTTTTGCATAAATATAACTATAATTGTAAATTTTTAAAAACTATAAAAGGAATGTCGTAACCAAAAACAAGGCAAAATTTAAAATCATTACTGCTATCCAAAACTTGTAGTAAAATATACAAAAGAGAAGAACACTTTAAAATATATTCCAGACCATAGATAAAATAAGCTTCGAATAAAAAATCAGGAGGTTCTGTCACTATTTTTATCATAAAAATATTTTTTAATTTGAATTCTTTTTAACAAACAATATCATCAAAGAATTTGTAAGATTATAGTTTGGTTTTTGGATACTTGATTTAAATCAAAAATAGTAGATAAAGCCATAGTATCAACTTTGGCTGCAAATAAATTGAAAGATATTCTTCTTTTCCTACCTTTAACACTGTATTCAGCGGGAATCTAAGGAAACTTCTTCAATCTTTACCAACAATTGTTCAAACAAAGGCTTAATCTCATAAGATAGAATATCTCCTATTGCAACCATATCTTTATCTTCCATTGCTTGGAGCAATCCCTTAAACTGCTCCGTGAAAACATGATTTAACGCAGAAAAACTTTCATATGTATTGGAGATATAAACCAGACCCTTTGTAATATACTCCATGGCATCGACAAAATCCTCCACTGCATCCCAAACAAAGGCTTGTTCATTTTGATAACATTTTTCCGAAACAGCATCCAACTGCTGAATCGCACGTTCACTGTAACTCTTGTATGATTGTAATAATTCCTGTAGCTCATCCGTCATTTTAATTTCCTCCAACATGTTAAATTTGAACATCATATCTTTCTATTTGATCAGTTATATCATTTCTTATAGTATAGTCAATTTGATTTACATAGTTCTTTTTTCATTACAAATTCGCATAACTCAAAATCATCTTGCGTATCGATATCATAAGATAAAGACCGCGGCATCTGATAAAAAATGGTATCTTCTGTTAAAAAAGTCTTTGTCTGCTTGAAACATTCCGTTTTTCCGATATAAATTGCACCATTTAATAAAAAATATGACTCATAGTCCTGTCTTCTGACTGGATGAGGTTTGGGAATTAAGGGGATACAGTTTCCATTCTTTTTGTCCACTTTATACATAAGGTAAGGTGAAGGCTCAGCCTCTGTCACACTTACACAAAAATCCGCCTTTTGATTGGTCAATTGTGTAACTGCTTCATCAATATGTAAATTGGTGCGCAAAGGAGAAGTAGGCTGAAGCCATATCATATAGTCATAATTTGGATAATTCTCAATGACATGTAAAAGAACTTCCGAACTAGAGACTGTATCCGTTGCAAGATGTGCTGGACGTTCTAATGTAATAACCCCTTCATATGTTTTAGCTATTTCTAAAATATCAGGATCATCTGAAGATACCAGTACATCTGTAACATACTTTGATTGCTTCGCAGCCTCAATGGTCCAAGAGATTAACGGTTTTTTACATAACAGCTTTTTATTTTTTTCTGGAACTCCTTTTGAACCACCGCGTGCTGGAATAATCGCTAAAAATGTAGACATTTTGCAGCTCCCTTTTATCTTTTAATCAAAATTAGACAGAAAAAACTGTTGCAAATTCAATATTGGCTTTTTCATAATCTATCATTCTTCCAATATCTAACCAGTACTCCCGAATTGGAAATACATGTACATTTTGTTTTTTAGCAATCAATTGATGAAACAACTCTGGCATATCATAAAATTGTCCTTTAGGAATTTCAACAATTGCTTCTGGATTTAAAACATAGATTCCTCCATTAACAAAAAAACGCTGTACCGGCTTTTCCTCAATTGAAATCAATTTATGTTGATCTGTTTGAATCACACCATATGGCACTTGAAAATCATATTCTCGCACACACATAGTTGCCATTGCACCTGACTTTGCATGAAAGTTTAAAAGCTGTTCATAATTCACTTTGGTTAATAAATCCCCATTCATAACCAAAATTGGCTTATCTGGAATATCTGACAATAGGGAAAGAGCCCCAGCCGTTCCAAGTCTTTTTTCTTCATTAATATAAGAAATTTGAACACCAAAATTTTCTCCATCACCAAAATAATCCATAATCATATCTTTCTTATAATTGACAGAAATGGCAAATCGATAAAAACCATATGCTTTAAAATTTTGAATAATGGTTTCCAAAATTGGACGTTCTCCAACTGTTAGTAATGGTTTGGGAATTTCCTCTGTTAATGGTCGCAACCGTGTACCAAGCCCACCCGCCATTAGCACAACCAAATGATCTTTTATCGTTATATCTTCTTCATTTTCAAAACGAATCCCTGTAATTTGATGTTGGTCATTTACAAGCGGAATAAACTTCAGCTTTCTTTTTCTCATAAAACGGACAATACTTTTCAGATGCGCTGAATCCGAAATTGTAATTGGATTTTTATTCATTACGCGCTCAACTGGCTCAGATAAAGAAATATGATTTAAAATTCCGCGCCGAATATCACCATCTGTGACAATCCCAAGCAGACTTTGATTTTCATCAACAATAACGACCATCTGCTTTCCATACCGATCAATAACCTGCATCGCGTCTAAAATACTACACTCTGGTGCAATCAATAGATCATGCCAATTTCTCATTTCTTTCTAACCTCTCTTGCAGGTGTACCAATTGCCAATGTACGATCCGAAATATTTTTCACAACAACAGAACCAGCACCAATGGTACATTTTGTACCAATTTTAATATTTTGAATCACTGTTGCGGAAGTACCGATATGTGTTTCATCTTGAACACACACATTTCCTGAAAGAACGGTTCCTGGCGCAATATGAACATGCGCACCAATCTGGCAATCATGATCAATGCTAGCAGAAGTATTGATTAATGTATTTTCTCCAATAGATACATTCGGTTGTATCACAGCCCCTGCCATCAACTGCACCCCTTCCCCAAGAGTACAATTCACTGGTAAAATAACTGAGGGATGTATCACGGATAAAAATGTATAACCATATCGTTTATAATACAAATAAGCATTTTTTCGGTTACCCATATCACCAACCGAACCTATACCATTGATTAAAAATGTTTCCTTTGGCATATAATTTTTAAAAATAAAATCATCTGTTCCTAAATACGGAATCGGAAAATCTTCAACAAATTTAGGACTCACGCATCCGATCACATCAATATTGTTCATCTGCAAAATATTGACCAGAACGTTTGCATGTCCTCCATTTCCAATTAAAATCACTGGCTTAGTATTCATCAATACATTCATCCTCTCTGTAGTCTCGATTTGCAGTTTTCTTCAGATAATTCCAATACTGATAAGGACTTACTGCATCTCCAGGACGCTTGACCGTTAAGTTTTTCGCTGTGAAGTACTCCCCTTTCTGTATCGGCTTTGCTGCAACCAAACTTTTTCTTGCAATCTTTTTGTTTTTGATTTCAACATCAGAAGCAATTTTCTTTCCATTGCCTAACGCTTGTTCCATTTGTCGAATGCCTACAATCATTTCTGAAAGCTCTTGAGGATTCAAAGAGGCTTTATGATCTGGTCCTTCCATTGCTTGATCTAAAGTAAAATGCTTTTCGATAATCAAAGCACCCAGTGCAACAGAACCAATTGGAATCGCAATACCTGCTGTATGATCCGATAAGCCAACTGGCAATTGAAATTGGTCTTGCAATGTATGGATGGCACGTAAATTGACAGAATAATATGGTGCTGGATATTCGGTTGTACAATGTAAAATAGAAACATATTGTTTCAATACTTTTTGCCCCTCTACGCTGGAAAAGGTCGCCTCAAAAGCTGATTCTGATGGCTCTTCTTGGTTATGCAAAAGTCCAAAGGCAAGAACACCCAATGCCTGTCTAACTTCTGATAAATCACACATACCCGTAGATAAAATCATTTTTTTTCGTTCCCACCCACATGCAAGGAGAAAGGGGGCATTGGTTATTTCTCCAGATGGAATTTTAACGGTGCTCATACCCAAATCACGAATTAAAAAATGTAGGGATTCTTTATCAAACGGAGTGGAAAGAAAATCAATTTGTTTTTTTAACGCATATCTTTGTAAATGTCGAAATTCCTCTTTTGTTAATTCAAGCTTTTTGAGCATTTCTAACTGCGTTTTTGCTCCATTGGTGTTTTCCTGTTGATACTTTGCTTTTGGTGCATGGATGCTGACAAGCTTTTCAGCCTGAAAAGTTTGAAATTTAACTGCATCTGCACCACTACTTGCTGCAACATCAATCAATTTTTCAGCTAATTTCACATCTCCATTATGATTCACACCCGCTTCGGCAATCACGTAAACTTTACTCACTTTGATCATCCTTTGTTAAATCATAAAATGACTTTTGTAATATTTGTGAATCCATTGGTAGCTCCTTTAAAAGCTTTACAATTTTTTCTGATGCATTTCCATTTCCATATAATGAAACCGTATGGGGCAATTTGTTTTGAAAATCTGTACTCAATGCATATTGAATTGCCTGGACAATACTCTTTTTATCTTCCAAACAGTCAATTACAGAGACTGCTTTTAAGCGACCGTTTTGTCTGGATCCAATATTCACCGTCGGCTTTTGAAAAAGCGGAACCTCAATTAAACCACTGGATGAATTGCCAACCACGACATCACAGTGCTGCATCATACTTAAATAACGGAGCTGACCTAAACTGGTAAATAATTTGGTGCGATGTGGATGTTTGACAACATAATCTGCAATTTTTTCATTGATGATTCTTCCGTTTGTGTCACTGTTTGCTTTTGTAAAAATCAAAGTCGCATTTTCAAACACATCAAGTGCCTGCAGAAGGCTCTCGATATTTTTCTCAGTTTGCTCTGATTCTAACGTAACTGGATGATATGTAATCAAAAATATCGGGTTTAATAATGACAAGCCTAATTCTTGTTCTAATTCTTCTTTTGTCAATAAATGCAGTTTCTGAATATGATCCAATCCAGGGGCACCGACGCAAAATACACGATTGGGATGTTCACCCAATTGAATAACACGCTTTCGATAAACTTCTGCTGCAACAAAATGATACTGACTCATTTTGGTTAAAGAATGTCGGATCGCTTCATCAATTACGCCCTCTGAAGTTTCTCCGCCATGAATATGTGCAACAGGAATCTGCAAAATCATCGCTGCCTGTGCAGCCGCAAATGTTTCATAACGATCACCAAGGAGCAAAAGCACATCTGGTTGAAGACGCCTGAAACAATCTGCCATACCGATCACACCTAAACCGACAGATTTCGCAATCGCAGTTGGAGAATCTGACGAAAGTAACATATCTACCTGATCCGTAATGACAAAACCATCTTGTTCAATTTGGCGATATGTTAACCCAAACTCTGGTGATAGATGCATCCCTGTAACAACAATTTGCAAATCAACTACATTTGATGCCTGTAATTCCTTTAAAATCCAGTAAAACAAACCATACTCAGCACGGGTTCCCGTAACCACACAAATTTTTCTTTTCATGATTATAATCCCTCATTCAAATTCGCACTGCTTGGAATATTGATCACCTGTCCTGCCAATTTCATCGTTGTATCCAATGGCATAGCTGGACAATCTCTATACATTTCCAGTTGATGAATCGGTTTCCAAATGGGGCGTGACATAATCCCATTTTGATTCAATGCATCCAGCCACTGATCACGCATTATAATATCTGACTGTTCCAATAAAAGTACATTCAACCAATAATTGGAACAACTATTCTCTGGCTCTTTAAAAAATCGAATGTTTGAAACCGAAGAAAAAAGTCTCTCATATCGATTTGCCAGCTTTCGTTTTTCTTTTAAAAATACAGGCAGTTGTTCCAACTGTGCACAACCAAGTGCTGCATTCAGATTTGGCATACGATAATTATAGCCAATTTCATCATGAACAAATTCATATGGATGGGAAACTTTTGCCGTCGTTGTAATATGTTTTGCTCTTTGTGCCAATTCTTCGTCATTGGTTAAAATTGCACCGCCGCCACCCGTTGTTATAATTTTATTGCCATTAAAGCTCAATGCAGCAATGTGACCAAAATTCCCTGTATGCTTACCTTGATAATAGGAGCCAAGAGACTCAGCTGCATCCTCTACCACTTTCAAATGAAAAGTCTGGGCAACATCCAGCAACTTGTCCATCTCAACCGGATGACCAAATGTATGCATTGGAACCATTGCAGAAATTCTTCGCCCAGATTTTTTAGAAAAGATTTCATTATTTTTAAAAAAGGTATGCTTTGCTAAATAAGCTTCCAGTTTATATGGATCCATCCCAAGTGTTTTTTCACTCACATCAACAAAATGTGGAATTGCACCTGTATAGGTCACAGCATTGGCAGTTGCCACAAAAGTCAAAGATGGAATGAGTACTTCATCATTTGTCTTCACACCAATCAGTTTTAAACAAATATGTAAAGCTGCTGTCCCATTGACAACAGCAACTGCTTTTTTCACACCAGTAAATTCAGCCAAATTCTGTTCAAATTGATCAACGTAAGCGCCAACAGAAGACACCCAGCCAGTATGAATGCAATCGGTTACATACATCGTCTCCTTTCCTTGGAAAATCGGCTCATGCAGCGCAATAAAATCTTTTCGCGGCAGTACTGATTGTAAGCTTTGAATGACTTCTTGTGGAGTTAATCTATTCATAAGTTATAAACATCTGCCTTATACTGTTTTAAATTTTCTTCCTTTGTAAACCAATCCGCAGTGATTTTTAGACCCTTTTTCAATCCTTCTACACCACTGTATTGCGGCGTCCATCCAAGAAGCTGTTTTGCTTTTTCATTGCTTGCCCACAAACGCTCAACCTCACTTTTTTGTGGTCGAAAACGGGTCTCATCTGTCAAAATATGAACTTCCTTTTCCATAACCTCAGCAATGAGCCGAACAGTATCTCCAATGGAAATTTCATAGTTACTACCAATATTGATAACCTCTCCAACAGATTGATCTGACTCCAAAACAGAAATAAAACCGTCCACCGTATCCATAACAAAATTAAAATCACGGGTCGGATGCAATGCACCTAGCTTAATTTCTGTTTTCCCGGCTGCAATTTGCGTAATAATTGTTGGGATTACTGCTCTTGCAGATTGGCGCGGACCATACGTATTAAATGGACGAATAATCGCCACGGGCGTATCAAAGGAAGTATAAAAGCTCATCGCAATTTGATCTGCACCAATTTTACTTGCCGAATAAGGAGATTGTCCCTGCAGTGGGTGCTCTTCAGTAATTGGAACAAATTGTGCTGTTCCGTATACCTCGCTTGTAGATGTATGAACAACCTTTTGAATCCCGAATTCCTTAGCTGCCTGTACAATATTTAAGGTTCCTTTGACATTTGTATCCACATACGTTGCTGGTGAGTGATAAGAATACGGAATTGCAATTAACGCTGCTAAATGCAGTATGGCATCACAATCACGCATGGCTTCCTTTACACCAAACGGATCCCGAATATCTCCAGAAAAGATCTCGATTTGATCTCGATATGGAGAAAAATCCAACCATCCCCATGAATTAAAAGAATTATAATATACAAAAGCTTTTACGTTATATCCCCGACGTACAAGCATTTCGGTTAAATGCGAACCGATAAAGCCGTCTGCACCTGTCACAAGAATTTTTTTATATTTCATATAGAGCCTCCGAATATGAATCATAAATTTTTATTTTTCTTTTTATCGGTCATACGATCATAGCTATACATGCTTTAAACTGAAAAACTTAAAACCAAAAAAATAAATAAAGGAAAATTTCTGCTTCCCTTTCCATTTCACCTATATAATCTTCAAAAAATGACTGTCCACATCTGTTTTATCCTCTATAATAAAAATTTACCAATTGCTGTTTTTCCTGCACCAGATAATCCAGTAATCCAATATACTGTTCCTTTTAATTGACAGATTCCTCTCATAACCATTTATCCTATATATCGACAAAATGCTGCTTTTTTAAAGCTGCACCTTACAAAGCCAAAATACAAAGCAGCATATGAGCATTTCATTTTCTACAATACTATTCTAACATATTTATACCGGCTATGTTCTTTTTTCATAAAATCAGAAAACAATTCAATTTTTCTTGAAAAACACCTATTAAAAACAAAATAAATTGGTTCTTGATTGCTATTGATTTTTTCGAAATAAAATAAACTTTCGAAGAAAGATAAAAAATTAAAAATAAAAACCATCGATTTACAATCTTTGGCAACTTAAAAGAGAACAAAATATATCTCTATCATTGCCAAACCCACTCCCAAATATGAAATTACTGGTTTAAAAATACTCTTCTATAATATGAATATATTTGATTTCAATTTTGCTAGCTTCATTTTGATGTAAAAAATAATCAATCTTGTTATAAATCCGTAAAATCATCCAAATCACCAATACTTTCAGTAAGCATTCAAAATTCACTTCTTTTATCGAAAATGCTAGGCATAATAAAGGCAAAAAGCAAGTCTACGAACCATTGCGCTTTGTCCACGAACCTTGCTTTTTTATTTTGATCAGTGGATTCCATAACGAAGGGACAAAATCAGAAACGGGAATACTTTGACACAAAATCTGAACATTCCTGTTTTAAACCAATAATTTTCATGAAAAAGGCTTGTACAGTAACCGTATTCCCTTCAGAACAAAATCGATTTCACAAAACAATTCATTGTGAATAACCTTACTTATTTATAAACAACGTGGTTTCTTCATATGAAATTACATTTATTAAATTAATCATATTGCTGATCACCGTTACCGGCATATTGGCGAACAAAAAATAAGGATATTTATTTATCGTTTCATTATCCGCCTTAGAAATTTGTATAGGCGATTTTGCATAAATCACAACAGGAATTCTAATATTTTTATCAATCAGATAATTTATATATTCTCCAATTTTTTCTTCCTGTTCTTTTCCTTTCTCTAATTCATATTTGTAGATGATTATGTCAACAGTTCTATTTTGAACTCTTTCTTGAAATTGAAGGAAGTCATCAATCAACTGCGTTTCAAATTTTTTAACCATATATTGAATTCTTTTCAATTCATTCTTTGTTTCCTTGTAACTTTTTGTTGGACATAAAAGCAAGACATGACTTTCATGTATTCTATACTGGTTAGACAAAAATCTTTGCAAGTGACCATATTCTTTCTCTAATTGCTCCATTTTGGGATCTAGGAAACTTTGTATTTTATTTTTCGCTTCCAACTCAAGTTTATCTTTCATCATATTTTCCACTTCTGTTCGACTTTGCCCAAAAACCCAGTAAAGGACAACAAGTCCTACCGTAATTAAAATACCCAGTGCTGTAAAAGACAATGTCACAAGGTTAAAAAAACTTGTCCGATCTTGATTGGCAAACGTCATGTAATTTTCGTATTCTTTCTGTATAAAATCAAGCATTCCCTGTTCAATGTTCTTTGCTTCTTTCTGAACAGTCATTTCATCTTGTACTTTTTGTATTTCTATTTTAAATGTTGCAAGCATTTGACTCGTTTCATGCTGTTTATTCACAGCATAAATAATAAAAAACATACTCATTATCAATAAAATGATTGCAAAACATATACAATACCTCACCCCTTTTTCTTTCTTCTTCATTTAGCTTTCCCTTTCTTTCTGATTGGTGTACAAAGATAATTCCAGCCTTACCAATCCATAAGGCAAGAACGTTCCCTTAAAATTTTCTGTTTTTTCATTGGATTTTCCAGATATTTTTTCAACATCCAAATAAATGCCGCTTTTTATAGAATCTTGTAATGTGTTATCAAAGATTTTTGACATAAGCAGCCCTTTATACCCACCCAAAATCAACAAATAGGTTCCGTTTGAGGTGCCATAAAGCAAATCCTGAATCGCCATTTTCATAAAGTTCAAATGGTTTAATATCCCTTCTTTATACCGATTTTGTATATTGCCAGTTATTTCATAAATCTTCTCAATTCGTGTTTGCAACTGTTTCAACTTTTGTCGGCTTTGCTCATCCGTTTGTTTTAAAATTTTTTCTAGCGTAGCACTATCTTTTTGCGTTTCGTCATAAAAAATTTGACCTTTTAACTTGACTTGGGGCTTGAGCATTTGAATACCAACATTCGGAAAAAACACGTTTAATTCAGGGATTTTTGATTCTTCTTTGTTTTCTGTTTTTATGTTTTTAGGATTTTTTTCTTTTGTAATATGAAATTGTGTAACATCTTGCAATTTATAAATATGTTTTAACACAATGTCATTTGAATCCACCTTGATATCATCAACCATTAATACATTTCGAACATTTTTCTCCCCCTTTTTTGAGGTTCCAAAAATGGCGCCTTTTATGGAAGAACCCGGAATATGGTATTGAATTTTTTCTGCTCCATGCTCTCCACTTGAACAAAAATTGTTTTTCGATAAATGTGGAATATATTTTTCATATATGCCATACTGATAAAATGGATAAATGATGTTCACATTCGTATTGGTTAATTCTTCTTGGTCAAAATCCACGCCCTTATAAAAAGCGTTTTGGTCTCTTGGAGATAAAATAACAGAAGAAAGAACTTCTAATTCAATTCCATACTTTTTCATTCGAGAAAATCCTCCTCTTTTAATGGGTACAAAAACGAATTCCCAAAAACGATGGCATCTGGATCAAATGGGGATTGAATTGAACAACCAAGTTGTTTGGGATGATCTGTATAGATGATGCTCCCTGCCTGAATAAAACTAATAAATTGCTTTTTAACAGATGTACTCCACCCCTCTGCGATATGATATGGACGACGTTCAGACGTAAACAAGCTGAAATATGATTTGGAAAAATCAAGAGATTTTAAGTGCATAGCTGATTTTTCCTGGATTAGATTGGTCTGTTTTTCTGGCTTGTCTGACTCAGAGTGTTTCAATAGCAACATACCAAGATTTAAATATCTGGAAGATTGGATTTCAATTTTTTCTTCTAATATATTTTGAATTGTAAATGTATTCATCCCTTGTGAAGCACGAGGTCCCAAAAAAAGTGGAAATTGAGATTTTTTTATATCTATTAAAGTCTGGTACAAATTTTTTACATTAGAATCTTCCTCAAACTTCAAATAAAAACAAAAGTCAGTAACAGATTTATTCTTTTTATTTCCCTTCATTTGCCAAACAGTTAATCTTGGAATGGAATACAGTGTAGAATCCAAGCCCGGCAAGTCATAGGCTCGACTATCAATTGCTGTACGCAATTGTGGATTCGTGCTGAGCGAAATGTAATCACAGCAAGCGTTAATCGCAGCAGGATTTTTCACTAAATCATATTTTATACTCCTCTCTAGGACATACTGTCTTTTTTTCATAGATTGATAGATTTCTTTTGCAGATTTCTTTTGTATACAAGATGATAAATAACTTTCTGGCAATGGGAAATAACCGAATGGCAGCATATTGGATACTTCAAAGACCATTTTTTTATCTTTTATATCTTTAACCAACCTTGTTGCCGTTTCCGAACCATACTGATCGGCATATAAATAAATCAGTGCGCCAAATATTTTCTGCGAATCAGGCAATTGGGTTAAATCACCTTGCAACTTGGTTTGAATTTTATAAATTTTCATCTCACCCATTGTGCATCTCTCCCTTAACGATCTCTACTCGAATCAGACCGTATCCGCGGCTTTTGGAATTGCCTAAACGATAAATTTGTGTATTAAATTGTCCAATTGCAGTTTCTATAAATTTTTTTATGAAACCAACTGTAACCTCAGGCTCCAACGCATGCATTTTATAAAAAAGAATCTCACCTTGAAAAGTCACACCTGGTTTTACAGTTTTATAAATACGTGGATTTGCTACAATGCCATTGTCTGTTTCCTCAATGCTATTTTTCGTATCAATGGAGAAATAACTTTTTGATGCGTCTTTTGTTTTCAAAGTAAAATCATTAAAAAATAGTTTTGGCGCTTGATTTAAACCAGAAACGCCAAATAAATATTCCGCAGAAACTTTTTCTTGTAACTGTACAAAACGTTTCTCAGCTAATTCTTTTTGTAACGGATCATCCAATTTATTTAACTTTTCCAAAGCACTTTTTTCGACTTTTTCAATATATTTTTGATAGGCTACTTTCACCTGCTCAGCTGCTTCGTTGCCTTCAGATACCATATCGCGGACAATTTTACGTAAAACCCCTTTAAATGATGATGCCGGAATAATCGGATAACCTTGTGTATCCATCTGGGTACATAAATCGATGCCCCCTATTTCAAATTTAGGTGCTGCCCCACCAATAAATAAATTGGATTGAGACGTTATCCCCAATTTTAATTTAATCGGATTCATTTTTCCTTCTCCTTCGATTCATTTTTTATTCTTATTTTCATTCGAATATAAAACTCGATAACGAATCAATGCTTGATTAAATTTATATAGAACAAGCAAAGAATCAATGTAACTATGTGTCCATAATTTGTTTGTTGCCCATTTTTTAAACTGATCAGGTATAAAAGTCAGTTTAGGTACTTTATTTTTCTCAACTTCTAATACTTCATTTGATCGGCGAGCATCTGCATTACTAGAACCTTCATCAATCTTCTGATCTAAAGACATTGCCAAAGTACGTTCTATCATATTTTTCTGTTGATCAATTAATTTTTCATACTCAAATTTTGTATCCATTGATTTTTTCAATCGGTAAAGAATAGAACTTGATAATTTTAATGTGCAATATACTTCTACTGGTTGATCGCTAGAATCAGGTATATATGACCTTTTATCAACAAAACAGTTCCTTAAATTGATCCTTTTACTCTCATCTTCTTTCTTTGCCAATTGTTCATCCAAATTTTGTTCATACAAATATCGCAAAGAACGATTAAAAATATTGCCCCGTAATTCCTTGATTTTTTGCTTATTTCCTCTTAAATCCTCTTCATACATATTTTCTTCTTCTACAACAATATCAAACCGATCATCTGTAAATAAAAGCAGCAGTTTAACATAATTTATCAGTTTCTCTACACACTCTTTTTTGAAGCATAATTCATATTGAGATTTTGTTTCTTTCTTGACTATAATGATTCGCAGTATATCCTTAAGAAAAAAGAGTTCATATTGTCTTAACTGCTCATCTGCACCATTTAAATATTTCGGAATTAAATGATACAAAACAGCATTACTCAGACACACTGATTGTTCGGTATTTTCACAAGAATCATTCAACTTATCTAACAAACCATATAAGAAATGATGTGCAGGAAAGCCTTTAGAAATCATTTTTTTCAACTTTCTCGCATTTTCTATGATTCGATTAAATGTTTGAATATTTTTTTCTTTTATTATTTTATTATTTTTATTCGGATGATAAATACAAAGTGGAAAATGATTTACAGCTATCATTAATTGATAAATACCTTTTGTATTTTTATCACTATTTAATGCCCGACCCTTATTTTTGGCAATTTGCAACTGTTTTTCAACGCGATGATAATAGTAACGCAGTGGTTCCGTATTAAATGCCAAGTCAATGCCTACACTTAAGGAAAGTGAAGGTGCATTTTTCTGTGGAATCTTTTTTAACGCATTATTTATTTTACGTAGTATCTTTTTACATAGCTTTATGCCCCAAACCAATTCCGAAGTTGGTACAGCAAAAAAAAGATCATCACCAGCAATATAAAATGGATATACTTTAAATGAGTTATGCGCATCATAAATCGTTTTAGCCGCTTTTACAAAGTTCGATAAACAAACGGTTTGATTTAAAATGTCACTTATTTTTTTATAATTTAGATAATCTGGTGTCTGATTAAATAAATCACCCATTCCATCTAAATCCGCTTTAATAATCGCAACACGAAAACGATTTTTCTCTTGTTTTCCCTGATCTACATATAATTCATCAATATTTTCAGCAATCCAAGCACCATTATATTCTTCTATTTTTTCAAAATATTTTTTATTAAAATTAAGAATATTTGTCTGAATATCTTGAAATTCAAACAAAACTTTCTGGTTCTGCTGAATGATCTCACTTATATTTTCTGCAGATTTCAAACGGCTTTTGGCGCATTGAATTGCACATATTTTCCAATCCAATTCTTTTTCTTTCAAACAGGCACTATACAGATCAGACTCTGAATGATTGTCTAGTATTTTCTTAAAATAAGTAGACCTTAAAAATATCGTCCCGTTAAATGCTTGATAATATTCACAAAATAACTCATTTAACTTTTTTTGAATTTCTTTTTCAGGCATGCTAACCAAAAAAATACAAACACCAGAACATTGTAATAAAACATCTTTAATCTTACCCGAAAATTTCCCGTTTGTTTTGCCTAAACCAATTTTCTGATATAAATGCTCGGCAACAATTTGTGAAGAAGCGATAACCGTTTTTAATGTTTGATTATCTTCTTGCTTTTCTTGTGAACTTACCTGGAACACTTCATATAAAAAACGTTGTACCTTGTCTACAGATATACCAACTATATATTGATCCACTGCTTTATCCCTCCCCCAACACGGTTAAATATTTCAACATAGGCTCGATGCAAAAAACAGCATCAGATGATTAATCAACATCAGCAGTTGATGAAATGAAAAATAATCAACGAAAGGATTTATTCTTCAGATTATTTGACGTTGTATTATTTTAAATCAATATTTTTTAAAAATTCTTATCCAATGACTTTAGATAGACTCACCTTATGATAGAAATTCAGTTTCTCCTAGCAGTCACATAAATTGGCAAAATAATCGTTCATTTCAACCAAAGTACACTTACCCTCTTCTTTTGCAACCAAAATAAAATCAAAATAATATTTTATCTTTGCATTTCAAGTTCATTGCACATAAGATTCGAAGCCATCATGTAGGATGGTGCATTGGTACAGGCTTTTTTGCCATATTCGTTACCATTTGAGCAATGGACTTCCTCGCTTTTTTTCAATTCGTAATGACGTCATGCCATTTTTTATTGCCCTTATATTTATTTAGAATACTTTTACGTTCTACAACAACCACTGCTTCAATTGGAACAAACTTCAAACACCCTGAACAGAAAATGTAAGATGTATACATCTCACCAATCATTGCTAAATCCACTTCATGAAATATATTTCCATAAGAATCAATCATAAATTTAGAGTGCTCCAACACGAATTTCTTTGGAACAATCATTTCAAATACTTCCTTCTAAAATATCTTCATGATGCGTTTCAATTGTTTAAAGATGTAAATTTTGTTTCATATACAATTTTCCGACAATAAATCTTAAAATTTCTAATAATTATATCAACTATTTCCTAGTATTGTTTTATATTTTCTTTTGCCTGATTTTCCTTCATCATATTATTTTCTTTCTTATATAAATTTTTTATTTTTCGGGAATAAATCACCTCCTTCTATTCAAAAATATCATCATTCTTCCGCACATATTTTTATTATATAAAATGCAAGCCAATTTATAAATAATTTAATCATATTAAAAAAATATAATGTTCATTTGATCACATCTATTTTTCCTTTTTCATTCAAAACCCACAGTAAATCGTTTTATGCTAAGATATGTATAGAAACCAAGTGCGTTGAAAGGAGATAACGAAATGAGCAACCGAAAGTCGCTGCTTACTTTTTATGAGACACATGGACAAGAGGAATATCGTCTGCAAGAAGGCAGTGTTCATCGCATTGAATTTCTAACAGCAACCAAATACTTTGCTGAATTGTTTCAACCAAAATCCAATATTTTAGATAATTGTGCCGGAACTGGAGCATACGCATTTTATTTGGCAGAACAGGGTCACCAAGTAACCGCTGGAGATATTGTGCCGTTTAATGTAGAAATCATGCAAAAAAAACAAGCAAAGCAGAAACGTTTACAAGAAATTTATTTGGGAGATGTGCTGAATTTATCACGTTTTGCCAATGAAAGCTTCGATGTCGTTTTATGTATGGGTGCCTTTTATCATTTGCTAACTGCAAAAGAACGACGACAAGCTTTAAAGGAAAATTTACGTATCTTAAAAAAGGGTGGACTGTTTATTGCAACCTATATGAATCGATATGCGGTAATTTTAGGAGATATGGTCGGTGATTTAGAAAATTTGGATGAGATTTTACGGTTTAAACAACAAGGAACCGAAGACATTTTTTATGCATCCACACCAGAAGAAGCAGAGACATTTTTTCTTTCAGAAGGATTGAAACAAGTGAAGCATATTGCCCTAGACGGAATGGCACTTTTTCTGACAGAAACAAGCAAACTTTTAACGCCAAACGGTTTGAAGCGCTGGCTCACCTACCACTTGAAAACCTGTGAAGAAAAAAGCTTACTTGGCTCTAGCTATCACGGTATGTGGATTGGACAAAAATAATATGCGTACAAATTTCTGTAAAATGAAGAGACTCAAACAAAACCGAAAAGAAAAAGAATGTATAACAATTAATTTTGATTATTTATTATATAAAGAAATATAAAAATATTAATGAACCTAAGAGGAATTTATAAATGTTGAGATGACAGGCATGCAGCTCTTTTTAAAAAAGATTGTTTTTACATGCCATTTTCATTTCCATCAATTTCACCCCAATCGGAAAACCGCTCTCTAACACACCGATTCAAAATTGAATGGATTATTTAGGTGGCAACAAAATCTTGCAAAACGTTTTTCACACCAGGCTATATTTCCCAAAACAAAAAACGGCATCATCAAAAGATTTTGCCGTTTTTTGTTTGAGTAAACCTGAAACCTTTTTACGCTGACTGGAAAACGCACAAAAAGGCAAACAAAGCTTGAATATGATCTGTCCTGATTCAACTTTATCCATTGATAGACTCTTAGCTAAGGAAATGCTTGTCCGCATTCAATCATTGAGCTATACTGAGCCATACAATTCGGTTTTACCTGGTCAGATTGTAGGGATTAACCGATATCGGCTACTTTTTGTGCCTCAGTCAACTTAGCCTCTGTTATATCCCAATGGTGTGCCTCCCAGACTACCTTTCCTTCCTTGATATAAAAAATCTGTGGAGATTGGTGCGTCACTTGGAAACGATTAGCAATTTCATTTGAAAACGATCGGCTTTCTTGTACTACCAAATAATAAACTGGAACCTCTCTATTTTGTTCAAACAACATACATTCCTCATAGGCTTTTGCACTTCTTGGACAAGTATTGCTATGCTTTAACAACACCATTTCCTTTTTTCTATTCATCTTTTCTTCCAATTCATTCCAATTATAAATTTGTTGCATCACTATGCCTCCTTTGATTCATTTTCTGTCTTTTGTACATGATCTTCTTTTTGTGTCACAACCACTTTATTTTCATTCTTTTTCTGAAACATACCAAGAATAAGATCAAATGCCTTTTGTCCATACGTAAACAGGACACCAATGAGCTTTCCATTATCTGTTAAATTGTCAACAGACTTTCTCAGTTTTCCGATGGTTACACCAAATTTCTCCAGTTCCTCTTTTACTGTTATAGCTGGTACGAGCATCTCATCCGCTTTATCCAATTTGCGGTTTACACTGGCAATGGTTTTGGTCGTTTCATCCAGCAGCCCTTTTCCGGATTGCATAACGGGAGCAATGTTTTCATCCACTTTACTCATCACATCCTGCATTTTATGCATCGTTTTTCCGACTTCAATTAACGTTTTCACCAAATAAACAACCAGTATAGCAACGGCCAAAGCTATCACTGCAACACTGATGCCAATT
The DNA here is from genome assembly GCA_904373265.1 of Candidatus Harrysmithiimonas galli. Lineage (GTDB taxonomy): Bacteria > Bacillota > Bacilli > CAJFEE01 > CAJFEE01 > Harrysmithiimonas > Harrysmithiimonas galli. The sequence continues at coordinate 34,141 of CAJFEE010000007.1, forward strand.
ACAAATTCCATTTCCATTCACCCATTTTTGATTTTCCTTTATTCTAGCATATTTTTTGATTGGCGCCTAATAAACAACAACTAGATAAAATCTTTTTAGGAAGCTTTGAAACTTTCCATAGATAAAATACGATTTTCATTTTACTTTATGTATACATCATGCTTATAATATTAGCAAAAAAAGAAAGAAAATCAGGGGCTTAAATAAACACCTATATATATTTTTTCTTTCTTTAATCACTCAGAACAAATTGGAGGAATAAAATATGAGAGATCCACGTATCCAAAAACTAGCCGCTCAACTGATCCATTACTCCTGCCGCCTGCAAAAAGGAGAGAAAATTTTAATTGAAAATACAGGCATTGAAAAAGAAATGGTTGCTGCACTGATCGAAGAAACTTATAAAATCGGAGCACTGCCCTTTGTTTCATTGAAAGATCCGACAATCAACCGAGCCTTGCTTATGCAAGCTAACCCGACACAATTTGCACTCATGGCACAAAATGAAGCAGAGCTGATGAAACAAATGGATGCATACATCGGACTCCGTTCTGGAGACAATGCAAACGAACTCAGTGATGTCCCTGCCGATAAATTAAAAATTCATGGCGAAACAATTTTAACCAAAGTACATTCCGAAATTCGTGTGCCAAAAACCAAATGGGTCGTGCTCCGCTATCCGCATCCTTCGATGGCACAAATGGCAAAAATGAGCACCGAAGCTTTTGAAAATTTTTACTTTGATGTTTGTACACTGGATTATGGTAAAATGGATCGAGCCATGGATCATCTGGTAGAATGGATGAACCGAACCGATAAAGTACAGATCACAGGACCAGGAACCAATTTAACGTTTTCCATCAAAAATATTCCAGCAATTAAATGTGCTGGAGAGATGAATATTCCTGATGGAGAAGTCTTTACTGCTCCGGTGAAACAGTCTGTCAATGGAACACTCACCTACAATACACCATCTCCATACAATGGATTTACCTATGAACATGTGTCCTTTACGTTCCAAGACGGGAAAATCATTGAAGCAACTGCAAACAACAATGAAAAAATTAACAAACTGTTGGATTCCGATATCGGAGCTCGTTATATCGGAGAATTTGCCATCGGAGTCAATCCGTTTATTCGTGAACCAATGGGAGATATTTTATTTGATGAAAAAATTGATGGAAGCTTCCACTTTACACCTGGTCAGGCCTATGAGGAAGCAGACAACGGAAACCGCTCACAAATTCACTGGGACTTAGTTTGTATTCAGCGGCCAGAATATGGTGGCGGAGAAATTTATTTCGATGATGTATTAATCAGAAAGGATGGGGTTTTTGTACCAAAAGAATTACAATGCCTCAATCCAGAACATTTAAAAGGATAACCTCTTGAATCAAAAAGCTAAATCTTAAGTTTTCCTTCTCACAAAAAACGAAAACTTCCAACCATAAAGCAAACCATCCTGATCACCAGGTGGTTTGCTTGCTAGATGTGGGATAATCGATTCCATAGGTATTTATAGACCCCTTCTTTAAAACCTCTTATATTTACAAAAACCAACTATCCATATATCATTTCCCTAGAACCTTTCATTCGTCTTCAAACAGGAAGTGTTCCTATTTTCCATTTATCCATCTTATCAAAATACATTTCTCCAAATTATGTAAGCACCATTTTGTTTTCTTATCATATATTCATATATGAAATGTTTACTGGATGTTTTAAACTTCTTTTCTTCAAGTGATATTAACCATAAAAATTTATTTTTATTATACCTCTTTGTGGATAGACAGCAGTTCCATCTTTATCACCAAAAAGATTTAATGATTCCAAATACAATAAAAAAGGGAAGAAAAAACACCTTCTCTAATCCCCTTTTTACTTGCAAATATATTAGCAATTATTTTTTCTTCATATTCAAATATTTTTCATAAGTGATAATATACTTTTGTACATCACCTGCTCCCATAAAAATCAAAACACTGTTTTCATGTTCCTCAAGCATCTGAATCGTTTGCTCCGTTAATTTACGTGCACCTGGGATTCTTTCACAAACATCTTCAATACGGATATCCCCTTCCTTTTCTCGTGCTGAACCGAAAATATCACATAAATAAACTTGATCAGCTTCTTGTAACGCTTCAATAAACTGCTCCAAAAACTTTTGAACGCGTGTAAACGTATGTGGCTGAAAAACCACAATAATTTCTTTATCAGGAAATTTTTGTCGGGCAGCATCCAGTGTAGCATGAATTTCTGTCGGATGATGGGCATAATCATCAATAATCACTTGATGATTGACAATTTTTTCAGAAAATCTACGCTTTACACCATGAAAAGTAAGTAAACGCTCCTCCAATTCTTTACAATCTATCCCCTCATAATGCATCACCGCAATGACTGCTAAAGCATTCATTACGCTATGCAGTCCATAGGTCGAAATCGTAAATGTTCCATAATACGAATTCCGGATATGCACATCAAAAGTTGTACCCCCGACTTGCCTTTGAATATTTTTGGCCTGATAATCATTATCTTCACCTAATCCATAAAACAAAACCGGAACTTTTGCTTGTAGCATTTGTAAGTGTTCATCATCTCCATTGGCAAAAATGGCCTGTTTTACTTGCAAGGCCAACTCAGAAAAAGCAGAAAATACATCTTCAATATCTGTAAAATAATCCGGATGATCAAAATCGATATTGGTCATAATTGCATAATCTGGCTGATAACTTAAAAAATGCCGACGATATTCGCAGGCTTCAAAAACAAAATATTTGCTGTTCGTATTGCCCGAACCCGTACCATCACCGATAATGTATGAAGTGGGCGCCATATCGGACAGAACATGTGATAAAAGACCAGTTGTTGAGGTTTTTCCATGTACACCAGATATAGCAATGGATGTATACTCCTTCATGAAATTACCCAAAAAATGATGATAACGAATCACCGGAAGCCTCAGTTCGATTGCCTTTTTAATTTCCAAATGGTCATCCTTAAACGCATTTCCGGCAATGATTGTTAATCCCTCATGGATATTTGCAGCATCAAAGGATAAAATCTGAATATGTTTTTCTCTTAATGCATCTTCTGTAAAAAAGTACTTCTCTATATCAGAACCTTGAACCTGATGTCCCATATCAGAAAGAACTTGTGCAAGTGCACTCATACCAGTCCCTTTAATGCCTACAAAATGATAAGCAGTCATTGATTTTAAGACCCCCATTTATCCCGTAGTCAAATTCCATATCATGGCTACGCAAGAAATCAATTAATACCATTATACATGAACCGTACATTACAATCTATGTTTCTGAAAGAAAAAATACACATCAAAACATAACACTTATAGATAAAAGAAAAAAATACATACTGATTATTTAGATATAAAATATGAATTGAAATAATAAAAATTTTTAAACCAATATTAAAATACCTATACTGCCATGATTGATTAACACGAAGTATTTATTCTAATTTTAGCAAATAATATCTATCAAATTCCTTGAAACACAATAAAAAGAAAATAACAAAAGATGAAAAGATACCGTTTGCCCTTTGTAAAACATTTACGATGGGTTTAAATCTTGCGATCTGAACATTTTTTAAAGATGACTTCACATTTGTATTGGTTAACTTTATACTGCAATTTTGTAGGAAATCAAAGTATGACCAGAATATACTTTTTATCCATTTAATAACTATACAATAACCTTTTTTGTATTTACATTCTTACATATAGATCACACTTTAGTTTGGATCATTTCTTTACTGAACTTATTTTAAAAATCGGCATATTGATTCATTACTTTTTCGTATAAACAAAAGACTTTTGTTCTTGATAATTTCTTATTACATTGTCTTTAAAAACAAACTATACACAGCTTACATGGCTCACGTTTCAATTCCTTTTCTTTGGAATACGAACTGACGGTTATCGTATTTTACATATGGCAAAAACAAATCGTAAAGTCAAAATATATCTTTGTAAAAATTGATGATGCGATTAAGGAGCTTTTAGCATTTGATCATAATATAGGGTAGAGCTTCATGAGCCCATTACAAGCATTGGTATAGAAAATATTTTCAAATCATAAAAAAGGAGATTCATCACACCGTCTAGTGAAAAATAGTAGATGAATCCCCAATTCTATTAAAATACTGGAATAACAGCCCCTTTAAAAGTATCCTCAATAAACTTTCTTACATCATCTGTTAACAATGCATCATTTAATTTTTGCAATGTTTCATTGTTCCCTTCTCCAGCACGAATGGCAACAATATTGACATAAGGTGTTTCACTTCCTTCATAAACGAGAGCGTCTTCTTTCGGATTCATACCAGCTTCCAACGCATAGTTCGTATTTAAAACCGCAAGATCAACTGAATCCAATGAGCGTGGAATCATTGGTGCCTCCAATTCTACAATCTTTAAATTCTTTGGATTTTCTGTAATATCACGAACTGTTGCAGCATTGCCTACATCGTCTTTCAATTGAATTAATCCTGCCGTTTGTAGCAAAAGCAACGCACGACCTCCATTGGTTGCATCATTTGGAATGGAAACCTGTGCACCATCTTTTAGATCATCTAAACGGTTCAGCTTCTCTGAGTAAATGCCCATCGGCTCAATATGTACACGTGTTAAAATATCAAAATCTACATTGCGCTCTGCCTCAAATTGCTCCATATATTGAATATGTTGGAAAAAATTCGCATCAATGGTTCCTTCAGCAAGCGCTTGATTTTGTAACGGATAATCCGCATATTCTGTGATTTGCAGATCCACTCCTTCTGCTGCCAATGCTGGCTTAATATAAGCCAAAATTTCAGCATGCGGTGTTGTACTCGCGCCAATTTTTAAAACAACTGGCTTTTGATTCCCCTCAGCAGTATTATTTTGTGTTGATCCCTGATTTTGTTCTGTCTGCCCGTTTCCACAACCTGCGATAACAAATATGAAGACAAAAATGACAAACAAGCCCCATTTTATGTTCTTTCCCATTTAAAATCCTCCTTTAAATAAAAAATAAATAGAATAAAAAAGCTAAGCACATCTTGATTTTGCACTTAGCTGATTTCTGGTTCTAAGCACGCCAGCGCCTCTCTTTTGGGTACAAAAAGTGAATCGAAAGCATGCATGACTCTGATCATTTTCTCATCTTTCCGAAAACCATTTGAAGATTTTCGCTGGACTTAGCACCTTGCCAATCAGCGGGTTGCTGCGATTTCTATGGGCCAGTTCCCTCAATCGCTCTTGATAAGAGAGTTATTTATTCAATTTTATAGACTAAACATTATACTACAAGAGTTCGGCTTACCTGTCAAGGATTTTGCCGCAAACTTAAATCCAAAAAAGCAGCGCGTATACCCGTGCAAAAATATATTCTATATCAACATTCAATGCTTTAAACAAAATGATGAACCATTCACCACAGGCACCTTATTGAAACAAAAAGTAATCCATTTTATAAACCCTTTCGATTTTCACACAAGTATTTTATTCCAATTTATATACTTTTTCCAGAATTTCTTGAACGAGATGAGCGCTTTGTACGATCATGACTTTGATTATGCGTACGTAAACGGCTACGATCACTCGTTGAAAAACGACGGCGCTCACTATTTCTACCCTTTCGGTTACTGCCTGTATTTCTGCGATCTCGTTTCACAAAAATCGGTGCTTCTTCTGTCAATTTCACAGGTGTTTGATCTGGCTCCCTTGTTAACAGCTTAAGACAGGCTGAAATAACAGTAAGCGCATCATTTTCTTGCAGCAATTCCTCTGCTACATTTTGATAGGCCAAAAAATTTTCGGTTTCAATGGTGCTATTTACCTTTTCTACTGTAATCCTTTGCTGTCCTTCGATTGCCTGATCCAAAGTCGGAACCATTAATTTATCCATCTTGCGCTTTGTAACTTTCTCAATATTTTTTAACTGCGCAAATTCACGCGGTGTAATAAATGCAACCGCCCAACCTTCTTTTCCTGCACGACCGGTACGACCAATACGATGTACATAGGATTCTGGATCTTGCGGAATATCAAAGTTAAATACATGTGTAACACCCGAAATATCCAAACCACGAGCTGCTACATCGGTTGCAACCAAAATTTCAATGGTTCCCTCTTTAAATTTACGTAAAACACTCATTCGCTTTGCCTGAGATAGATCCCCGTGAATTCCTTCCGCTGCATAACCACGCAAATTCAATGCTTCCGTTAGCTCATCCACACGACGTTTGGTTCGTCCAAAAACGATGGCAAGCTCTGGGCTTTCAATATCCAACAACCGAGTTAACACATCGAATTTACGGCGCTCTTGTATCTCAATATAATACTGTCGAATCTTAGGTACCGTCATTTCCTTTGCCTTCACTTTTACATGGACCGGATCCATCATAAATTGATCTGCCATCGCCCGAATTTGTGGTGGCATAGTTGCAGAAAACAATAGGGTTTGATGTTCTTTTGGAACTTCAGCCAGAATGGATTTGATATCATCAATAAAGCCCATATTTAACATTTCATCTGCTTCATCCAGTACAACCGTTTGTACACTACCCAACCGAATTGTTTTTCGGTTCATATGATCAAGCAAACGCCCTGGTGTTGCTACAATAACATGTGGGCGATTTTTTAACGAACGAATTTGGCGATTGATATCTTGTCCACCATAAATAGGCAAAATTTTCACACCTTTAAAGGTTCCGCCAATTCTATATAGCTCTTCAGAAACCTGAATGGCTAGCTCACGCGTTGGTGCAATAATAACAGCTTGTACCGCACGCACGCCTACTGTAATTTTTTCCAATAAGGGAATTCCAAAGGCTGCTGTTTTTCCTGTACCCGTCTGTGCCTGTCCAATAACATCCTTTCCTTCCAGTGCTACCGGAATGGTTTCTGATTGAATCGGGGTTGCTTCTTCAAATCCCATTTTTTGAATTGCGTTTAATAACGCTGGGCTAATGCCCAGTTCACTAAATGTTGCCAAAATACATGCTCTCCTTTTTATTTTTCAATTTGTTGGAAACCGACAAACCACATGTCTGTCTATTTTTCATACATACACTCAAAGTTTTGCAGATTTCGTATACGGATCTGCATTTTAATCCTTCACATACACAATATCTGATCCGATTTCACATACTGGATTTCATCATTTATCTACAGCTTAATCATTTTGTGACAAACAAAAGATTTTAAAATCTTTAATACGAATGATTCTTCCCATCATCAACAAAAAATAATATATAGAAAAGAACATTCAGTAATTTTCCACAACATATATCCTTTAGTTATTGTAGACAAATTTGATACAATCGAAACATATTCGTATGATAATTATACATCCTCTAACAGGCTACTCTTCGTGGAAAGTCTAATTCATTTTTAAAACCCGCAAATTCATGCGGGTCTTAGAATGATTCTATTATTGTATCATGTTTGGGTTCCTTTAGCACCTAATTTTCCTTTTGTTCCACCATGAATGGCAAATAAATTGGAATCATAAGCATAGGAAATCTCCAATTGCTCACGTGTTCGCTTAAGTGCCAGTTTAACAAGAATGTCGACCAATTCTGTAAAACTTTTTCCTGTTGGCTCCCATAAATAAAAGGAAAGCGAGCCAGGAATGCTGTTGATTTCATTTACATATACCTTCTCCGTTTTGATATCTAACAAAAAATCTATTCGAGCAACACCCGTACAACCAAGTACATAAAAAACTTCTTTGGCCAAAGATTGAATTTCTTTTGTTTTTTCTTCGGAAATTTCAGCCGGAATTTTACGACTGGCACCGCTCATACCTTTTGAACTGTTTCCTTCATATTTGTCCTTATAGCTTAAAATTTCATCATTTCCCAATACCTCTTCACAAACACTGGCTTCTGCTGATTCTTGATCGCCCAATACAGAACAGTTGATTTCGGTTAGTTGTTCAACAACCGCCTCTAGCAACAATTTATGAGCAAACTGTGCAGCATAATCCACTGCACTTTCCAAATCAACTCGATTTTTGGCTTTGGAAATACCAACTGATGATCCGAGATTGGCTGGTTTAACAATGATTGGATAACCAATTTCTTCTTCTGCTTTTTGCATCCAAGCTTCCTGATCTTCTAGCCATTGCGATTTATAAAACCAAATATGTTTAACGATCGGAAGTCCCGAATCACGTAAAATATTTTTCATTACAACCTTATCCATACCTATTGCAGAAGAAAGAACATCTGGACCGACAAATGGAATGCCAAGCAACTGAAGAAATCCTTGAAGTATCCCGTCCTCTCCGTTTGTCCCATGGGTTACGGGAAAAGCAACATCAATTTCTGCTGCTTGTTTTTTCCCAAACAGCTTGGTCTCTGTTTTTTCCAATATAAACTTTCCTTCTGCCTCGCGTACCAATCGAACAGTCTCGCATTCATTCAGCAAAGCTGCTAAGTTCTTATATGCATCAATATTTTTCAATGCAGCACCTGTATACCAAATTCCTTCTTTTGTAATATAAATCGGTATGGCTTCATATATTTTTTCATCCAGCGCATGCAGCGCCTGAAGTCCTGAAATCACAGATACTTCATGTTCAACGGATACACCACCAAACAAGATCCCTACTCTAATTTTCATTTTGCTCCCCCAGTTTTATTTTTCATTGAAAGCATCTGGTAAATCATTTTCTAACAAAATAAAATAATGCTCTCCAGTTTTCATAATACGGTTTGCTACTTTAAACGCATCATTTAAATTAGAAACAATCGTATACTTATCTTTCGGATAACCCACTTCCTGCAAACCATCGCGAATCGGAATGGTTTGTCTTCTACCAACCAGAATGACATGATCACAAACCTTGGCTGCCTGACTTCCAAATGCTTTATTACATTCATATTGCTTTTCACCCAATTCAATCATTCCAGGTGTGATCATAATTTTTTTACCAGGCATCGCATAAAGCACTTCCAACGCCATTTGTGCACCAACTGGATTGGCATTAAATGCATCATCAATGATGGTTAAATCAGCGTTCACCTTTTTTAGTGCCAAACGATGCGCAACCGGTTGAACCTTTTGTACAGCAGAAGCCATTTTCTTTAATGACAGACCCATTTCTAAGCCAACCGCAATGGCACAAAGCACATTATAAATATTATGCTTCCCTAACAAATTTGTCTGAAACTGCACTTGTTCTCCTTGCACCTCTACAAAAAAATTAGATCCCTTTTCATTATAGATAACTTCGGTCGCACGGATTTTTGCTTCAGGATTTTCAATTCCATATGTAACAATCTTACATGTATTTTGAATCGGATAAGTGGCAATATTTTGATCATCAATATTTAAAAAGGCTACACCAGACTCTGGTAAACATTCTACAATTTCAAATTTCGTTTTCTGTACATTTTCAAGTGATCCGAACGTTTCCAAATGCTGTGGACCGATTGCCGTAATAATGGCATAATTTGGGTGGACAATGTCACAAATCTCTTGAATATCCCCAATCTGCTTTGCTCCCATTTCAGCAATAAATACTTCATGAATTGGCTTTAAATGATTGCGCACTGTAATGGTAACGCCCATTGGGGTATTATAGCTTTCCGGTGTCATTAAGGTATGAAATTTAGAAGACAAAACCGTATGCAAAATATGCTTCACACTTGTTTTTCCATACGAACCAGTTACCCCGATCACTTGCATTCCCTTCATCTCATCGACAATACGACGCGCATCATTCATATAACCTTGATTGATTTTACGCTCAAATGGACTGATAATCGTATTGGCCAGCCAAACCACCAGGAAATTCAAAAAAGCAGCAAATGTTAAAATCAATACAACGAACGGACTGGTATCTTTCGCCGTACCAAAGATAAAAAATGTGCCCGCATAAATCATCAAGTATAATAGAGCAATGATCACAAATAAACGCTGTACACGTGCTGTAATCACAAGCGGTTTTTTAGCTGGCTTACGCTCTTGAGTCACTGTCAGTAAAATAAAAAACACAACAAAAGACAAAATGGCATACAGCTTATTTCCCATCAAAAATAGGAAAATAGATAAAAGTGGCAGTAAATCTCGTTTCATATATACATGTTTTGGATGTGCCTTCATCCATTTTACATATCGCTCATTGCGATAGGAATTTTGTTGGAGCATATGCACACTTTTTAACGTTTTAATTGTTACATAACATCCATAAATCAGCAGCAATCCATATACATAAAGCAGTGTAGCAAAAGACATTATGATTTTTCACCGTCTTTCTTTAAAAAATGATCAATAATGATCTGAAACTCATAAAACTTTTCCAAATAGGAAAAATGTCCGCAATCTTTCAGAACCACCAGACCAGCATCCGGAATTTTTTTCTCCATAATTTTTCCATCTGATATCGGAGTTACTGTATCATTTTCACCCCATATCAACAAGGTTGGAGCCTGAATTTTCGGCATAAAAAGCTGTAAATCTTCATTCACAACAAGAACCATTGTTTGTTGCATTACACCAGACACATTTGTATAATCGGAAGAACCAAATTTTGCTCGCAGCTTTTGCAACAACACTTCTTCTTTTCGATTGACAATAGGAAACTTCAATAAATATTTTGCTGTTTTAAATGAATAAACCTTCAGATAATAAGATAAACTTCTTTTTGGCTTTATTCCAGCACTATCCACAAGAATCATCTTGCAAACTGGGTTTCTTGAAGCATACACGATGCCAACTCGGCCCCCAAAGGAATGTCCCATTAAAATCGGATTCTTGATTCCCAACTGTTTGACAAAATCCTCCAGCATTTCCGCATAATCTTTAACTGTCCATGGCTTAGGTGGGTCTACACTTGCACCAAAACCTGGAAAATCAATGGTAAATACACGGAAGCAAGATGCCAAATGCTGATGAACCGCCGCAAAAGCTTCAATATTCTGACCCCAGCCATGCAACAAAATCACATCTTGCCCAGATCCATTCATAATATAATTGATTTTTACACCTTTTGCTTGTATTTCCATTTCATGCAGCCTCCATCATGACTCATTCCCGCTTAAATTCTTGCATATCACATTTCTTTATCATATCAAATTCTACTTGCTTTTGCTATATAGATACAGATATATCCATTTATGCATATGCATATATGTGTATTTTCGTGCTTTTACTTTTAAAATGGACACCAAAAAAACAGAGCAGATCTTATTTCAAACAGAAACCATCTACTCCATGAATAGCTGAAGTTACTTTTCTTTTCCCAATCAATCTTTTATACTCTCACACCATTTTTAATTTGATTTCAAACCATTTATAGGAAATTTTTAGAAATATATTTTGAAATATAGTATAATGTTAAGATGGAAGAAATAGCCAAACTATTTTGGTTATTTTATCTTAAATTGCTGAATCTACTAAAGTTTTACCAATAAAAACAAACTTATGCTTACTTTCTCAACCGAATCTAAGAAAATATAAAACTGTTAAGGGGGAACCAAATTGCTTATAAAAAAGAAAAATCGTAGAAAGTTGATTTTACTCTTGATTGCTTGTTTATTTTTACAAGCAACATCAGTCATGGCCAATGAAACCAGTGCCGAAGCGGACGCACCATTGATTGTCGAGCCAAATGCGGAAGTTCCTGTTGAATCAAATACTGAACCGCCACCAAGCACATCCTCTGTTGGTACACCAGAAGAGTTTGGTGCAAATGCATTCGACACAGAAGATGACACTGAGGCTTTGCAGCAAGCTTTAGATACATATGATACCGTTAAATTGACAGACGGCGGTGTATATTATATTTCTGATACACTTTATATAAAGAAAAATCAAAAAATTTATACACCTGAAGTACGTGCAAGCATTATACAAACCGTACCATTAGCAGCACTTTCCAATGTTCCAAAGTTAAAAACAACTCTGAAGCTAAACAAATGGCTAAAAAAAGGGCAATCAGCTATTCAAATTGCTGCACCAGACAGCATGATATCAGATCTGTTCGAATCGGATACTGTTGACTCAAATACATCTGAGTTAGATATTGCCACAAATGATTTTATTCTCATGCGATCCGACCAATTATGGAAGGAAGATAACCGTGGATATTTACGAAAAGGAGAAATTCATCTTGCGCAATCCTATACAGATGGTCTTTTAACGCTATCTGAAGATCTTTTTGATACATATTATGCGAGCGAAACCGTTACCATGAACATATATGAACCGATGACTGTGGAACTTGACAATATTGAATTTAAAAATTCAACACCCGTTTTCAATACTTTGATTAGCATTTGGTATACACAAAATTCTGTATTCAAAAATCTTAACATTGCCAATGCAAAAGAAGCCGGAATTATTTTGCAATATAACTACAAAGCTACCATTGAAAATAGCACATTTCATCTAGGAATTACAAAAGACGATAGCCAAACCGGCTATGGAATTCAAGATAACGGCGGTATTTATACATCCATCTCAGAATGCACGTTCAGAGGAGTTCGACGTGGTGTTGATTTATCCGGAAACGTCCCAAACTGGTACAGTACTGTGGAAAATTGTGAAGCATATGGACCCATGAACACCACGCAGTTGGCAACCGGAAACAGTGGATTTGGCACACATTCAACCTGTATGTATGCAACGTTTCGGAACAACTATGTGAAAGGATTCAGACAAGGATTCGCACTGCGTGGCTCAAATCTTCTGTTGGAGAACAATACAGTGTATGGAAATCAAGATTATTTTCTACAAGCAACACATGGAACCAATATTACTGTGCAAAAAAATACGTATACACGTTTTAGCAAAAAAACAAAACTTCCCGTATTTGCCAACTTGACACAAAGCTTTTCTGGGAAAATTAAATTGATTAACAACCAGTCTTCTCCGGTTACCAAATGGACAAGCAAAGCCAAAAACACCAGCACATCGGGAAATAAAACAGTGAAATAATCGTTTGTCACTCAAAAATGATTTCAACATTTTCTTTATAAAAAATAAAAAATGCACTTATAAACCCATTTTTTCGGTCTACAAGTGCATTTTTATTTTTTCTCACCTGAGCATATCAATGAAACAACCAACTCAATCAAGAGCAATGCCTTAAAGGCGCCAATATCAAATTTTATGGTGAATGCTCCCCATCTAAATCCAATGGAATGGTAACCCTACTTTTTCAATCAAAGAATGCAAAAAAATTGAGTAGGCTTCTTGACTGATAGATTCTTTTTCATAGCAACCTCGTGCAAAGATTTATTCAAGAAGGAATCTGTGATTCATAGCGCGCTTTTGTCAAAACATCCTGGACAATTTCTCGATCTGCTTCATTTTGAAAGCTGATACGTAAAATCCCAAATATATCTTCTCGCTCTTCAATAATACGAATATTGGTAATGCTAATATTTAATGACTCAATCAAACCAGTCACATGCGCAATCGCTCCTGGACGGTCAACAATATCTACAAATAAATCATAAAAGCTTGGAATGGCGCCAGATCCCTTTTGTGGCAAACGATCACGAAATATGCGCGCCTCATCAAAATATGCGTAAATTCCAGCTGCATCATTTTTTTCAATTAAACGTTTGATTGAAAGCATTTCCTCTGACCATTCTTCTAATAAGGAAATGACATTAGCACGGTTGGAACGAATAACATCCAGCCAAATCTCTGGGCTACTGGAAGCAATACGTGTAATATCTTTAAAGCCACCTGCTGCCAACCTTTGTGTAAACGGATGAGACTGAGAAAAGCGCTCCGTTTGCCGAACAATCCCTGCTGCAATCACATGTGGAAAATGACTGATCATTCCAGTTAACCGATCATGTTCATCGGCAGGCATAATTTGAAAATGGGCAGCAGTGCCCGACAGCAAATTCTGCAAATCGGAAAGCTGAAAATCTGTTATTTGTTCTGTCGGTGTAAAAATATAAAATGCGTTCTCAAATAAATGCGCTCGAGCTGCTGCAACACCAGTTTTATGCGATCCTGCCATTGGGTGACCACCGATAAAACAAATCCCTTTTTCAAGTAATGGATCCGCTGCTTGCAAAATTTCCTGCTTTGTACTGCCAGTATCTGAAATCACCACATGTTTTTGTAACTGAAAAGTAGATAGTTCCTGTAAAATCTCACAAATGGCAGAAATTGGTGTCGCTAAAAATATATAATCTGCGCTCTCTGCCGCAGTATGTAAACTTTTTGTATATGAATCAATTATACCTAGCTGTAAAGCCAATGCACCTTCTGCATCATTTAAATCATATCCGATAATTTGAACCTCATGTTTTTTTCGAATTGCCAGTGCAATGGAACCGCCAATCAACCCTAAACCGACCAATAAGATTTTTTTCAAAGCGGCTACCTCCGTTTCTACCTTTTATCACTTTCTCTTCTTATAAACTTTGGAGAATACTTTAATAAACTGCTCTAAAACTTTTTGTTTTGGTATGGTCACACGGATTCCATTTGGAAATGCACGAACAATAAAGCCTTTTTGTTCCAAACGGATTGAAAGCTGTTCTGCATTGGAAAGCTTCATATAAACAAAATTGGCTTGTGATGGATAAGATTTGATTCCCATCGTTCTACAATAGCTTTCCAGCATTTGTCTGCCTTTTTCATTTTCTTTTACACATTTTTGAATAAATTTTTGACCTTTTAACGCACCAAAAGCTGCAACTTGAGCAATTGTACTTGTATTAAACGGCAGCCGAGCAAGATTCAGCTGAGTAATGAATTCTTTACGAGCGACCGCATAGCCAATTCGATAGGCCGCCAAACCGTAAGCTTTGGAAAATGTACGTGTAACCACAATATTTTCAAATTCTTGAATCCATGGAATTGTTTCGGCAAAACAATCCGTTGTTACATATTCATAGTACGCTTCATCCAACACAATTAAAACATCTGGAGGAACTTGCTTAACAAAGTTAAACAAATTGGTTTGATCAACAATTGTGCCCGTCGGATTGTTTGGATTACATATCCAGACAATTTTTGTTCTTTCATCAATCGCCTGAAGCATGCCTGGTAAATCATGTACACCAGCAATTAAAGGGACACGCTTCACATCAGCGCCCTCAATCACTGCATGATGCGCATATTGAGAAAAAGTCAAATCAGCTTGTACAATATTGTCTCCAGGCAAAAGAAGCGCACGACTGATCATTTGAATGATTTCATCCACACCCGCACCAAACAAAATCTGTTCCTCTTGAACATTTAAATGTGCACTCAATGCAATCCGCAAATTCATCGCTGCACCATCTGGATAAATATTCGGTGTATGAAAATATTTTCTGATTGCTTTTTCAACTTTTTTTGAACAACCGAATGGATTTTCATTGGATGCCAGCTTGTGGATTGTATCCAACTGATATGTTTTTTGAATCGTTTCTATTGAACGACCTGGAACATATGCTGACAGCTTTGCAAATTGCGGCTTTACTTTCATAATGATCACACCCTTTTTATCAAATTATATATGGCCATTCCATCGATGTTCTTTTACTTTGCTATTTTTGGCATTTACCACCACTTGGCAAACAAAAGAGATGGTGGCATTACATCCTATTTTACAATCGTTAAAATTCCTGCTAAAAAATAGACGTTCCAGCTATAGAAAAACTTTACTTCCCCAATCGTACTCAATATAAATAAAAGACAAACCATCAACAGGGCAAAATCATAAAGTTGATCATCTAATAAATAATGAAATGCACATATTCAAATGAACATGCGCATTCATTTTAAATTCTTACTTTTTTTCCTGGTTCATTAAAGGACCGACTGCATCCATAAATTCATCAAATTCTGTAAAATTTAATTGTTGCTGTGAATCAGACAAAGCTTCTGGCGGATTTGGATGCACTTCAACCATAACAGCATCTGCTCCAATCGCAAGTGCTGCACGTGCAGATGGGATTAAAATATCTTTACGTCCGGCTGCATGGGTCACATCAACCATAACTGGCAAATGTGTTTCCTTCTTTAAAATTGGAACTGCGTTAATATCCAAAGTATTTCGTGTTGCTTTTTCGTAAGTTCGAATGCCTCGTTCACATAAAATAATATTTGGATTGCCTTGACTCATAATATACTCCGCTGCATGAACAAATTCTTCAATGGTTGCAGATAAACCTCGTTTTAAAAGAATCGGTTTATGCACACGCCCGGCTGCTTTTAACAACTCAAAATTTTGCATATTTCGTGCGCCAATCTGAATAACATCTACATAGGTCAATGCAGGTTCAATATCGGCTGGTGTAACAATTTCTGAAACAACTTTCAAGCCGTATTCATCACCGACTTGGCGCAAAATTTTTAACCCTTCTATACCTAACCCTTGGAAATCATATGGTGAGGTACGTGGCTTAAACGCACCTCCGCGAATAAATTTCAATCCTTTTGATTTTAAAACCGCTGCCACTTCACGAACTTGTTCTAAAGACTCCACTGAACATGGTCCAGAAATAATGGTTTGTGTACCGTCACCAACTGGCACATCTCCAACCATAACAACGGTATCTTCCAACTTTGCTCTACGAGATACAAGCAATACTTTCTTTGATTTTTCAACTTGCAAATCAATGCTTTCTTTAAATAAAATTTTAAAAATATGACGAAGCATTGTATCTGAGTAAGGTCCTTTATTATGTGCCGCCAAACGATCCAATACCTGCCGTTCTCGCTTCGGATCATGATATTTTAAACCTTTTTTATCTTTATACTCTCCAACCTCTTTTACCAATTGCCCACGTTTATTAAAAAGCTCCAAAAGCTGTAAATCTAAGGCGTCAATTTCTTCACGAATTTTTTCAATTGTTTTGTTGTTTTCCATTCCTATTCCTCCCTAAATTTCCATATCAAAATAATAAAAGTCCCTTGCGGTTTCTTTTGAAAATACCGCAAGGGACGAATATATCGTGGTACCACCCTTGTTCATGAAGCAAAATGTTTCATCTCATCACGAATACCGGCGTGAACCGCCCTTTTCATCTGATAAAACAAATGACAAAGGAAAACTCCAAGCTGTAATTCGCAGTCAGCTTTTCACCAATTTCCACCACCATTGGCTCTCTGCATCCATTTTGAAGGGAGCTGAACATGCTACTTTTGACTCTTCATCGTTTTATTTACTTTATCGCATTAAAGTGTTATGTGTATTATAGAAAGGTTCACTATAAAAGTCAATAGTTTTTAAAAAAATTGTTTGAAGAATTTTTGAACCCAATTTATTTCATTGTTCACAACCAAGGATGATCATTTCATATCCATACATCCTATGTTACGGTTCAACGAGATTGCCCAGTTATGCGGAGCCAATGTCCGTGAAATTTCAATACATCCTATGTTACGGTTCAACGGACTAATCCAGATGCTAATGTAACAGGTAATCAAAATTTCAATACATCCTATGTTACGGTTCAACCCTATCGTCAATCGACACTAAGAGTTATGTTGGAGAATTTCAATACATCCTATGTTACGGTTCAACAAATAAAATAAAAGGAATTTTAAAAATACAGCAAGAATTTCAATACATCCTATGTTACGGTTCAACTAAATTCGCCTTTCTCACTTTTGCATTTTCTTCCAATTTCAATACATCCTATGTTACGGTTCAACACAAAACCATTCCTATCCTCTGGAAATTCAAGAGGATTTCAATACATCCTATGTTACGGTTCAACCACGACCCTATCTACTGGGAAAGAAACAAGGTTGTATTTCAATACATCCTATGTTACGGTTCAACTTAGCCATTTCTGATAAACTTGTAATCTCAAACATAATTTCAATACATCCTATGTTACGGTTCAACCGCGATGTACCCGATCTGTTTGGTCAGCGTTTTGATATTTCAATACATCCTATGTTACGGTTCAACATATTCTGGCATTGGCAAACCAGAACCGCTAAAAGATTTCAATACATCCTATGTTACGGTTCAACTTACACATATCGTTTTTTATAACTTTAAATTTAACCATTTCAATACATCCTATGTTACGGTTCAACTTTTAGTCGCTGTGTTGTTAATTCGATGTTTTCAGATTTCAATACATCCTATGTTACGGTTCAACCTCTTGTGTTGGCTCCGCTTGTCGTTAAGGTCACGGATTTCAATACATCCTATGTTACGGTTCAACAATGACCTGGTTGCTTGTAAAATCTTCGTTTTTGTATTTCAATACATCCTATGTTACGGTTCAACATCTTCCCTGTATTTAGCCCAAGAATCTAAAGAAATTTCAATACATCCTATGTTACGGTTCAACCTAATTTATCAGCCGGAAAAACTATTGGACTAACAACATTTCAATACATCCTATGTTACGGTTCAACAACTATAAAAAATATTATATTTACCTATCCCCTTCATTTCAATACATCCTATGTTACGGTTCAACCTCTTTCCTATAACTTTCACAGGCTATGGCAATTAAATTTCAATACATCCTATGTTACGGTTCAACAACCACGGTAATACCTCAAAACGCGAATCAAAAAAATTTCAATACATCCTATGTTACGGTTCAACATCTCTCACAGCAATACCATGCAAATAAAAAAGATAATTTCAATACATCCTATGTTACGGTTCAACAGGTGGGAAATGTCATAGAGAAGTTATATTTATACTATTTCAATACATCCTATGTTACGGTTCAACACTGTCTCCCAAACAGATACAGGCATTTCTTTTTGGATTTCAATACATCCTATGTTACGGTTCAACCCTGTGTTGTAAATGGAACAAAGATTGCTGTTGCATTTCAATACATCCTATGTTACGGTTCAACCATTGCGGTTCATATGATCTATGCCTTTCATTATACAGGCATAACGTTGAAACATCAACAATTTTTATAATTTTTTCCAATGATTTATGATTTTTTTAGAAAAAAGAAAAAGAATACGATAAACATTGAAATCTCAACATATAATTGCCCGATTGCCATCTTGTAATTGGAAAATTATAAAATTAAAGATTCTCCATTTTCTCGTTTATTTCCTAAAATTTCTTCTCCGAAAACTGTTTCATTCATCATTTTAATCATACATACAAAATCTTCCTCTTTATCAATGACTCTTTTTAAATCATTTCTCAGCGCAATCATATTTGATGGTGTAATTTCACCACGAAAGACAGATTTCTGGAAATGCGATAAATATTTCTTACAAATCTTAAAAACCTTCTGCACACGTTTCTCATTGACATCATAAAACAGAAACATATAATTAAAATTTATATTTTTCTTCATCACAGATTCTCCTTTAAGTCAAATGGTTTAAAATCCTGCCCTTCCATAATCATCTTAATGAGCTTATATGCATCCAGTTTCATCGCTGTTTGATAACTAATTTTTCTTTTCAATTTTTTATGTGTAAAAACAGATTGCAGTCGCGCTTCAAACGCTTCAATAAAAATATCTCTTCCTTCTTCATTGAGCAAACAATAGTTTACTTTTTTATCAAAATGCTTTTCAACTTTCAAACGTTTTCGATTGACCAATTCAAAAATCGTACGATACACAATGACTGGTTTAAATGCCTCACTTAAATCCAGGCTCAACGAAAATCTACGTTCAGATGGATCATGTAAAAAACTAATACGTTGATCCAAATGTGTACGATAGATGGCAGAGATCATCTTTGTATACAACAGCATATTCCCAAATGAAATCAATGCATTCATAGGGTTATCCGGCGGACGCTTCACTCTTTTATTTAATATAAAATCCTCTGGCAAAAAATAGACCAAAGAACGGTAGAAACCTTCCCATAAATTTCCTTCATAGGCCATAATCTCAGGAATAGAATTTGCGGTCTTCACAGCTTCTGAAAAATCTTGATGGATCCAATCCAAAAATGGTTTTAAATCAGATTTTCCATGTCTATAATAATGATACAATGCTTCATAAATATTTTTCCCAATTCCTAAAACAATGGATTTTGCAATTTTTAAACGCCGCACGGGATCTTTAAATGTTTCCACCTGCTTAATCAATACTTTCCCACTGTTATATTGATTTTTAGGATAGAATGTCCCTGTATAACCTTTATAATAATGAAAAAAATGAACCACAACATGGTTTTGAGATAAAAAATCAAGCAATTTTGTATTGATACTCACCTCATTTAAACAATAAATTTCCTTTGTATTCTCAATTGGGATGTACACATTTTTCCCATTCTTTCGAAAGCAAATTGAATGGTCTTTTCTTGTCAATTCGCCCATTGAACGAATATATTTTGTCGTTCCCATGCCTTTTTCCACCCTTCATGATAAAAATTAAATATAGCAATATTCATAGTACGCACATTTCTTACATTTTTTTGCATGTATGATTGGCGGGACATCCTCACTTTGAACCAACTTTTGAATTTCTTCTATATATTGTGCAAGCATTTCTTCATTTTCCTTCGTTAATTCAAAAACCAACACTTTTTTCGTTTGTTTCTTCTTTTCAATAAATTCCAGTTTCCCCTTCCGTTCCAAACCCTTGTCTTTTAAAACCTTTAAATAGAACATAAGCTGCCATTTTGCCGCCTCTACATCTGCATCTGATTTTTTAATTTCTGTTACATATTCCTTTCCCAATTTATCCACAACAATGGACTCAATATGAATGTCATCTGCTTTTTGTGCATGCAATATTTTCCCCATTTGTACATGCTGGCTATTCTCTTCTAGGTTGAGTTTATGCATAGACAAGTAGCATTGCCTTTTGCAATGAAAATAATAATTGATTATCGTACCAGTAACATTTATCAAATGATTCACCCCACTAATAAATAAAATCTACATTTCTGACAAGATTCAGCTTCCCCTCTTTAAAATAATTCTCCCGATCTGCAATATAATAAATTTCACCGACTTGTTCATCATAATAGGCAATGGCAGCCATTGAAGGCAGTTGATATAAAAAATAATTCATTTTTGCCCGGATTGCAGCAAGCTTCACCTTCTTCTTTGCAAATGAAATTTGCTCATTTTCCAACAGTTGAACATAGGTATCCCAAATTTCTTTCCCGTAAAAAACTTCACCCGTTTTCTCATCTATAATTTCTCCATTAAAGAACACCCAAATCAATTGACGATTATCTTCAATTAATTCCATACGTTTGGCAATCCCAGCGTAGTCAAGCAGCATCAATTCATCTTCAAAAAACTTTCTCAAGCCTTCTGGCCCCCATGAATCATTGAAATTATTTTTCAAACTTTCCATAATCAGATCATAATAGTCCGAAAACCGTTTTTCATTCAGAATTTCTTGCATCTTGACTTGTTCCAACAAATAATCTGAGCTAATGCGCACATCTTTGTGATAAACTTTACTCGGCTCATCTACTTTAAAAAAATACACCCTACCCAATTTTTTCCCTGAGCGATTGATCCGTCCCAAAAATTGTTCTTCGCTATCCAGTTTAGAAATATTCTTATACCCAATATCCATATCAATGTCTATACCCGCTTCAACAACCTGTGTTGCAATCAAAATTAAACCATTTGGTTGTTCTGAAGTTACTTCTTTCAAAATACGGTTGCGTTCAATGAAACTATCATCGCCAGTCATTAATTCTATGACACATTCTAATTCTTCATCTTCTTTTAAAAGCTGAAAAAAATTTACTGCTGTTTTCTTACATATAAATTCAACCAAAATCTTCCTGTTCTTTTCCACTTGCTCTGCAATATGTACATGCAGAGTGTCCATATCTACTTTTTGCTCTAGCAACTCAAAATTCAATTGAACTCGTTTTTTAAAAATCGGATGAGCAAAATATTTTTCACGATTGTCAACAAGATGTGTACAAATATGATCATTATTCATATACCTCGAATATATCTCGCTTTTTTGGTTTAATAAGTATGTAAAATCTGGCAATGTTGCTGACATCACAATAACTTTGCAATGAAATAATTTAGAAAACGCTTCCAAAAATAAGATGATCTCCGTCCAAATTTGGTTTTTATAGCTTTGAATCTCATCTAACACAATGACACTATTTGCAATTTGGTGAAAGGCAAACGCTGACTCACGACGCACACCAAATAAAATATCAAACAAACTCACATGTGTTGTTAAAACAAATGGATAATTTAAAAACTGTCGATCAAGCAAAATTTTTTCGTAATGTTCTGTATACATTTCTTCCTCTTTGAGTTTTTGATCATATCCCTTTACTTTCATTGGCGTCAATGCATTTACAACCGCAATCTGCTGAAATAATTCCGGATTGTTTCCAAATATTTTCTCCAGGTTATTTAAATTTTGTTCAACCAATGTGTTAAACGGATAAACGTACAAAATTTTGTTTAACTCTGTTTTTTCCTGAATCAGCTTGAAACTACAATTGAAAGCAACATTGCTCTTTCCACTTCCAGTTGGTGCCTCAATAAAAAATATAAGGTCGTCCATATGCCGTTCCAGCTTCGATTCAATATCTAAAAACAATTCATTTCGCAAAACAAAAATATCTTTCTCATTTGGAGAAACTTCTATTTGCTTGTACCGCTCTTTTTCATACTTACGAATTTGCTGCAAGACCGTTGTTTCTTGATAAGCTTGCTGGAAAGTGGCGATATCCGCCAAATTACCAAAATCGTGGATTTCCACATCATTCATATATGCAGTTGTAGCATAATAATCCGAAGCGATAAGCAACGAGAACAAAAATCGCAAATATCCAGATAAAAATAAAGCTTTTTCAGGTGTATTTTTTCTTAAACGAGAATCCACTGTCCGACATATTTTTTGCATTTTTCCCCATTGGAGCTGCGACTGAAATAAGTACAAATCATTTTGTTGTAATTTTTCGCCACTTATTCTCATCGTACCATTTGTAAATTTTTCTAAATAATTCTGGAATGCCTGTAACGATCCATGATGCTTGCTAATTAAGTAAGCATATAAAAATACAAACGGGAGAAGCAAACCTTTTTCCTTTTTTTCAAGTACTTTTAAATTTGTCATAAAATAATCTATATATATCAATGAGGATAAATTGGAATGTTTTGAGCCTTCTTTTAAAAAATCTTGAAAATGACCTTTTAAATGATGATCCATTTTCTCACTTTGAAACTGGGGATTAATTTTTCCCAAATCATGGAAAGTAATTACATTTGCAGTCATCCGATAAAAAAATGTCCGTCCCGAATCCGACAGTGACTGTTCGAAATAATATGAAAGAAATCGATCAAAAACTGGAAATAACTGTTTTTTCTCAATGAGTTCCAAAAAATACATTTGGCATTTTTTTGTATGTGCTTGTAAAGTTTCTTTTTGATTTGTTTCTTTTTGCCGATGTGCATAAAATATATACTTTTGTGCATTGATACAATCTGCTATGTCAACAAAATCTGTTTGCCTAAAAGCCATAATTACACCCCCAAAATACAAAAGCCACTTTCTACCATTTTGGAAAAAAGTGGCTTTTTATTTAATAAAAAGTCAGAATACGACCACCTACCGAATAAGCCACTTTTTTTCGTTCGCTTACTTTCATATTGGTCAAAACAAAAGTCTTTACTTCATATAAATTGGTCTGTGCATTTAATGCAACAGGCAATTTTTCCTCATATTTATACGGATTCATATCTTCTTCATCTTCATCGTAATCATCATAATCCGGAAAATGAATGGCAAAATCCTGCTTTAAAAATAGGCTGTCCAATCGTTCTGGTTGTTCATATCTTATGACATCTGAAAAAATTTCTACATCTGAAATGGATGCCAGATGATCATTTTTCCCTAAATATGGAATAAAAATGCTTTTCCTAATATTTAAATAATCTGCTAGCTTCTCACTTTCTTCACAAGCAACTTGTACATAAATATCCCATGCTGGACTTTCCAACCATTGCTCCCTAACCACAAGATTCCCACCTTGTTCTTGTGAAGCATAACCAACCGAATTGTTAAAAACTTGAATTTTTTTGGGAAATACGCCACCTACAGCCCCAATTGGAACCACAGATAGCTGCAAATTCTTTAATCGTTCATAAAACGCTGGAAACATCTCGTCTTTTTTTTGCTGTGCATACCCCCCATAACCAAGGATTGCTCCAAATAAACCGAGCAATGCAATTTTATGCAAGTGACCATATGTAAAATAAAAATACGTGTTGACATCTGGTTTTTTAAAAAAGGCTGTTTCTCCGCTTAAACGAAATTTGAGCACTCTCATGTTTAAACCTCTTTTTGTGTAAAAATATGGTATTGTTTGACATTCTCCACATCCGTTTTGATTTCGGTTGTGTTTGGATTATAATAAATTTCAACCTTTTGAATCTGGTTTTGCAATGAATTCAGCAGCCCCCCAATAGAAAAACCAATCGTATTTTTCTCCTCACCTTTTTCAAATTCCATATAAGCAGACAAATTCGGTAAATATACATCTGGATCGGTTTCCACAAATAAAGCAAATTCATTTTCACAGCCAATTTTGGCATTCGTTGCAAAAGCTGTAGCACTTTTTAAAGCGACCGCTTTAAATTTGGCATAATCGTCTTCGGTATAACCGTCGGTTACTCCCAACTCTTGATATTCTTTATATGCAAGTGGATTGACCACAAACGGATAAAAATAATGCGCTTCATTGCTGACTATTTTCGTTCCAAGTGTAGAATTCTTCGCTTCTTCTGAATTTTCTTTTTTATCTTTTGTTCCATCACGAAACGGGGATAAAATTTGCTGTTCTTCTGGATTGGTATCGGCATAAAAATTCAATCCTTGACCAATTTGTACTGCCCCAGTAATGGAAATATTTTTCTTTTTTGCTGCAAAAGTGGCACCAAAATTTTTCACATCAATTGCACAAAACAGATTTTCCAATATTTCCTTGGCAGACGTATTCTCCAAATCTGGTACATTGAATAAATATTCGTATCGTTCACTTAATGTACGGGGAACAAGATTCACTCCACCCTTTTTCTCTGTGGATAGTTTGAAAGATTTTATGTATAAAACTTTCTCACCCTGATCTTCCCACATTTTCTTCATAGGATATTTCAAAGCTTTATCGCTTCCAAACGTTGTCCCATCTGAAAGGGTTTTCGGATATCCACTAAAATCCGCATTCCAATTTGATAAAATCGAAGAAATTCCAATTATTCCATACACTCTTTTATTCATTTTCTATTTCCTCCTTTTTTTCGTAGAACAAATTGCTATGCAAAAAACCATTAATTAACATACTTCGGTCAACGATATGACTTCCCGGTTCATATGCTGTTGCCATAGCGTACAAATGATTGAAACGTTTTTCATATATCGTAATGTCATAGTTGTATTTCATATATAATTTCTCCAGTTTTTCTTTTAAAAGTCGATCGGTTTTCACAGTTAAAAAGCCGTTTAACAAAGATTGTGGAATCTTTTTGCTTTGACTTTTTGAAAATAAGTAATAAATCAATTGTCCTACTACAAAGTAATATTCATGATCACTCTGAATTTGGTCTGTTTCTTTCGCATACATCTTTTGTTTCAAATTTTTCTTTATTTCATTAACCCGGTCCCCCATATTTTCTCCTCCTTCAAAATAAATTTTTAATGAAAGCCATAAATTAAATTGATGTGCAGCTTTCTTTACATTTCCTTTTAGTAAAGAATTCCTTAGCAATAAAAATACAACCTGATCATATAGACCTCGAAATAATACAGCATTTCCCTTATATAACCATTCAAACAAGCTATCTCTTGTCAGCACAAATAGCTGCTTTTCTATTGAATCTTTCAGCGGAACATCTTTTGCTGGTGTAAAATAATTGTTGGATAAAAAAGGAAATAAATATTTCTCCAATAGATCTTCCATTTCCCGACGTTTCCAAATGGACCCATATGGGTAATCTTCCAACCTTTTTATATGTAAATGATTATTCTGCTCAAAAGATTTAGATAATTCCTCATAATAACCAGAAATCACATCAAACCGATGAATCTCTGCTCCTTCCTTCCCTTTTTGAATGCGCAAAAAATAGCCGCTAAAATGCGCTGGGCATTTCCCATCTTGATAAGACTGAATGGTTGCTGTATCTGGATCAATATAGATATTAAATTCTCTTCGATCAGCGAAGCTTAACAAATACTCAAAAAATTCCAGTTGCAAAATGGCTTCTTTGATTGAGATTAAGTACGGAATCTTTGTTTTGCGACTTTTGTTTTCCAAAAACGGTTTTTTATCATTCATGCTCATATTTTGATTTGGCAAACCCAAAATACCAGTCTCAGTTTTTATGTTAAAATCATTTTTATTGTAAATCGTTGGATAGAGATATCTTTCAAACTCTTGCTCATACACCGCCAACGGAAATTCAAAAAATATTTTCAAATAATCTTTTCCTTCTATTGCACACCACTTCTCCAAAGAAAAAATATTTTGCAGTATCCACGTTTTAGCTTTCTCCAAACTTGTACAATCAACTGGACCATTCTTTTCTTCAAAAGCTTGATAAAGCTCCAATGACTTCGATTTCTTAGCATACTTTACTGAAAAATCTTTTAATGTATCATAATAATTTACAATCCCTTCAGACGTTAACTTGCCGCCTTTTAGGCTCTCTTTTTTCACAAAAAACGAGCAATAATTGTTGCTGTGAATGATCTTTTGTTTATCTACAGGCTTATTCATATCTCGCAACTTACTATAGAAGTCATACCGACAAATATCCCGAAATTTAGGATTGGCTCTGGCTGCCAATTCTTTTGCTTTTTTATCTTGTTTCACTTCAATGATAGTTGGCTCACCAAAACCATCATCTTTAACCGGAACCAAAAGATAACTGCCATCTACAGGAATATAATTATCAAAAATCAGCGCCATTCCTTTTTGTTTCAATTCCTGTTCAAACACTTCTAAGCAATCTTTTAGCATCATTACACCTCCCTATTTCCACTTGACATTGACAAATCCACTGCCCCTAGCGTTATTTCCCCCTAAGCCTACACCTAATGCAAAATGAGCCAAAATTTGGGCAGAAGAATGTTCAGAAATTTTCAGTTCTAATTTATCCCCAAGTAAAATAATATTTTTTTGTTTTACAGCAATTGGCTTACGATTGGAAAAAGTAATGGAATTTGTCCATGTGAAATTTTCATCCAATTTTTTTCCAGTGGACTCATTATATTTTTTGACAAGATTAATAAAAAGTTGATTTTCATATTCTGATAGGGTCATCCAATCTCGCCAATAGCCTTTATCATTCTTTAACACAACCGGTGTAATGGAGTAGAGACGATCAATCGGACGATAAGGGACAGTGCGAATTTCTGTAGATTTTCCTTGTAGTAAAGAGCTTTCATGATGTGATAAAACGCGGTCAAAATATATCGCTAAGTCTTTCTTAATGGTACGAATGGTTAAAGTATATGGCTTGCCCACTTGATAAATTTTATTGCTCTCCATCGGGTACAACTGATCAAAGCAATAAAACTTAAATCTTCGTTGATGATGTAACTCGCCAATACTTTCATCAAAAAATAAAGATGAATCCATAAATTGAATTAATGCTTGTTGTAATACTTCCCACAAAAGTTCTTTTTTGGGCAAAATCTTACAACGAATTTGAAAAACATCTAACATACAGCACCTCCAAAATCATAAATCTTATATCAATTGTAATTTATTAAAAAGTAGCTTTCAATCATTTTTATAACTTCTATTTCTATTTTATATTAAAATATATTTTCAGAAAATAATATCTAAATAAACAATTGTATCACACCCTCTAAAATATAAGAACTAAGATGCTGTCTACTTCTATCAAATAAAACAAAAATAAGCTGCTTCTAAAAACTTTTACACCGCTTGCTTTTCTTCTTTCATAGATCCCGAATCCATCTTTAAAGAAACTTTCATGTTTCATGTTAAAGTACAGGTATTCTACAGCAAAATGAGATAAATAGTTTCATTTTAGTCTCCTTTCTTTGATTTTTAATGATTATAAATATAAAAATATTTTAATGACAAAAAGCAGCCAACAAATTCTCGTATGTATTTTTAAATTATATCAGAAAGAACTGTTTTTTGCAACAAAAAAGCAAGTGCCAAATTCGTTTTTTAGCACTTGCTTATTAAAATATATATTCCAACAATATTCATAAAAATACATCCAATGTTACGGTTCAACAAAAATATAATAATTTAAAAAAACATAATTTAAATACACCTATGTGTTAGGGTTCATTACTATCTTAAATTATGCCAGGATTCTTTTCTGATTTCAAGTCTTTGTTTTTTACACAAAAAAACATCCTATCACATCAAAACTCTGCATGGAATCATTCAAAACAATATTTTGATTTCCTAGCCAATCAAGGGAAGTTAGAGCAAAAAACAAAATGGCTTTTTCCTATTGAAGCCTTTTCCCTAAGTAAACCAGAAAAGCCTGCTATAAACTGTCAGCCTTTTCTGGATCTTTTCTTTTGATAGAAGTCTTTCCGATAAAAAACCTAAGAAAAAAGGCAAAGCGAAATTTTCATAACAAAAAACACGATCATTCCATCCTGATTGAATCCATAATCAAGCTTTTATAAAACTTTATCTTTGATCTGATCTGCCAAAACCACACCATTTTTTCGCTTTGTTATTTTAACAACAAAGCATATGGAAATGGAAGTCTCATTTATTTCCGGTGCATTTTAAACTCCAAAAACAATTCGTTATAATAAGCCAAATTGCGTTTGCCCAGATTTTCATAAACCTCCAGACGTTCAACTACTGCATCGGGCGGATAAAAACGCTCGTCGTTGACAATTTCGGGATCCATCAATTCCAGTGCAGACAAATTCGGTGTAGAGTAACCGATGTACTCTGCATTTTGTGCCGCATTTTCCGGACGCAGCATAAAATCAATAAACTGATGTGCAGCTTCTACATTTTTTGCCGTTTTCGGAATAACCATATTATCAAAGAAAATATTGGAACCTTCTGGCGGCAAAACATAGTCCAATGCTTCATTGTCCCACATCATTTCAGCGGCATCCCCTGACCAAGTTACACCAATTCCTGCCTCATTATTAACCATCAACAATTTCATTTCATCGCCAATAATGGCCTTAATATTTGGTGTCAATAAATCCAACTTCTCCTTTGCTGCAATCAGCTTCTCTTTATCCGTTGTATTCAAAGAATGATGTAAGCTGTTTAAAGAAAAACCCAGTACTTCACGTGCACTGTCTACCAAAAAGATTTCATTTTCCAACTTCGGATTCCATAAATCATCCCAATGTTCCAATACAATATTTTCATCCAATAATTCCGAATTATACACAATCCCGACAGTACCCCAAAAATAAGGAATTGAATATTGATTGCCTGGATCGAATACCAAATCCATAAACCGCGGGTCAATATGTTTTAAATTTGGCAACTTGTTATGATCCAGTGGCAATAGCAAATCCTCCTCAATCATTTTGTTAATCATATATTCCGAAGGAACAGCGATATCATAATTTGTTCCACCCTGCTCAATTTTCACAAGCATAGCTTCATTGGAGTCAAAGGTTTCATATACAACGGTTAATCCGGTCTCTTCCTTAAATTTTGCCAAAAGATCTGGATCCAAATAATCGCCCCAATTGTAAATGGTCAATGTATCACTCCCGGAAAATCCCTCAGAAACATTCAAGCGGTGATTAACAAAAAACAAGCCAACAACCAAAATCAAAACGACAACCAATGTTTGAAACAATGCTTTCATGATCTCACTGTACCTCCTTTCTTTCGTTTATCACGTGTAAATATATAGACCGCTAAAACAACAATTACAGTAATAATAAAAATAATGGTAGTTAAAGCATTGATCTCCAAAGAAATTCCCATGCGAGCCATCGAATAAATTTCTACTGCCAAAGTCGAAAAACCGTTTCCTGTAACAAAGAAAGTAACAGCAAAATCATCCAGTGAATAAGTTAGCGCCATAAAAAAGCCAGCAAAAATTCCTGGTGAAATATATGGGATAATAACCTTCATCAACACATCACGCTTTGTTGCACCCAAATCCCGTGCAGCATCTACCAACGAAGGACTCATTTCCTGAAGTTTCGGAAGAACCATAATCACAACAATCGGAATGCAAAACGCAACATGCGATAACAAAACCGAAGTAAATCCAAGCTGAATCCCAACTATGGTAAATAAAATCAGGAAAGAGGCACCAATAATCACATCCGGACTTACGATCAATACATTGTTTAAGGCAAGCAATGTACTTTTCATCCGATTGCGCTTCACTTCCACAATTGCAAGTGCGCCAAACACACCAAGAATCGTTGAAATAACTGCCGAAAGTAAGGCAATAATCAATGTATTGATCACAATAATAATCAAGCGTGTGTTTTCCGTTAAATCTCGGTAATAATCCAGTGTAAAACTTTCAAAGCCACTCATATTTCCACCGCTGTTAAAGGAATAATAAATTAAATAGAAAATCGGAGCATACAAAATGAAAAACACAATAACCAAATAAGCTTTTGAAAGAAGTCCAAGTTTTCTCACTCTAGTACCCCCGCTTTCTATTTTTTGTAACAAACATAATAATCGCCATCGCAAGAATTAAAAATACCGCAATGGTTGCACCCATTCCCCAATCTTGCGTTACCAAAAAATGCTGTTCAATCGCTGTACCCAACGTAATCACACGATTTCCAGCAATTAAACGTGTCAGCATAAATAAACTGAGTGCCGGAATAAAAACGACCTGAACACCAGATTTCACACCATCTAAGGTCAGTGGAACAATCACCTTTTGAAATGTTCGCAGACTGGAAGCTCCTAAATCTCTTGAGGCATCCAACAAAGTCGGATTCATTTTCTCCAGTGCATTGTAAATCGGCAAAATCATAAACGGAATAAAAATATACACCGCAACGAAAATAAAGCTAAAATCTGTAAACAAAATTTGCTTCGGTTCTATACCAAACACTTGTAAAAATGCATTCGCTGCACCATATGTGCCGAAAATTCCAATAAAGGCATAAGCCTTTAACAATAAATTAATCCATGTTGGTAAAATAATGAGCATTAGCCAAAGCCGGCTATGCTTAAGCTTAGTCAACAGATAAGCTGTCGGATAAGCAATCAACAAACAAAACAATGTGATTAAAAAGGCATAATAAAATGAGCTAAACGTCATTTTCAAATAAACAGGGGTAAAGAAATTCACATAGTTTGACAGTGTAAAGTTCCCATCAATATCCAAAAACGAATAATATAAAACAAGTACAATGGGTGCAACAACAAAAATGGCAATCCATACTACATAGGGGACAAGAAAAATTTTTCCAGGTTTTTTTTGTCTCATTTTACTGTTCCCCATATGCTTCTAAACGCTTGTCAAATTCTTCTTCTGTTTCATTAAAACGCATTACGTGAATGGCATCATCAGCAAAAAACAGACCAATTTCGTCCCCAACCGCAACTTTTTTCGTCGAATGCACCAACCATTCATAACCTTCCTCATCATAGCAGCAAATTTCATAATGTACCCCACGGAAAAGCTGTGAATCAACACGAACCTTTACCTTCCCTTTATCCGGTTCTGTAATTTCCAAATCTTCTGGACGAATCATAATTTCAACCGCTTCATTCGGATTCAATCCAGCATCTAAACATTTAAATTTCTTATTGTTAAACTCCACCAAATAATCCTCAAGCATCACGCCTGGTACAATATTTGATTCTCCGATAAAATCAGCCACAAAGCGGTTAATTGGCTCATCATAAATATCCATTGGTGTACCACTTTGTTGAATTTGTCCTTCATTTAGCACAAAAATTTCATCACTCATAGCAAGTGCTTCCTCTTGATCATGTGTTACAAAAATAAATGTAATCCCTAAGCTCTGCTGAAGTTCACGCAGCTCGTACTGCATTTCTGTACGCAGCTTCAAATCCAATGCGCTTAATGGCTCGTCTAACAAAATAATTTGTGGCTCGTTGACAATGGCTCTAGCAATTGCTACACGCTGTTTCTGACCACCAGACATTTCCTCTATCTCACGATCTTCATAACCACCTAAATTCACAAATTCCAAAGCCTTCTTTACCTTTGCACGAATCTCAGCTTCTTTCACTTTCTTAATCCGAAGCCCGAATGCAACATTTTCGTAAACATTCAAATGTGGGAACAAAGCATAATCCTGAAACACCGTATTGACCTGCCTTTGATGTGCCGGAACACCATTGAGCAACTGATTGTTAAAATAAATTTTTCCTTCTGTTGCCTCAGTAAATCCAGCAATCAAACGTAAAATGGTTGTCTTTCCACAGCCAGACGGTCCCAGCAATGTATAAAATTTTCCTCTTTCAATTTCAAAACTGACACGATCTAAAATCAATGTATCATCATAAAATTTGGATACATTTTCAAAACGAATAATTGCCTCAGACAATTTTGTTCCCTCCCAGATTCATTGTAATTTCAGTTATAAATAAGACTCAGTCACAACCAAAATTAATTCAGATTTTCCATCAAAATCATTGATAATCTGGTGCTTTTGACTGGCGTCATAATAAATAGATTCTCCTTTTTTTGCGACATAAGTCCGGTTTCCAAGTTTGACCATAACCCGACCAGACAGCACATACGCGAAAGTTTCCGATAAAGAAGGCTCGAATTCTTTGAACATTCCGTTTTTTTTAAAAGTCAAATATATGGGTTCCATTTCTTTTTCATTGGATTCAGGGACAAGCCATTGTATCTCATAACCTTTTTCCTCATCTACAAAAAAGGTTTTCTCATTTTCATCATAAACAACCTTTTGCACTTGCTCCTCTTCATCAAAAAATTGCTTCGGTGAGCAGCCTAGTACTTCTAAAATATTAAAAAAGGTTTCAATGGATGGTGAGCTTAAATCCCGTTCCAACTGTGAAATATACCCCTTGCTTAAATCTGTTCGTTCACCAAGCTCTTCTTGTGTCAGTCCCTTTTTCAAACGTAAATTTTTAATTTTTTTCCCGATTTGCATCATTTCGCGTCCTCTTCCCCATTTTTCCTGCATTTTTATGCATGTTTATATATGGTAAACCTTAAGGAAATCTTGTTTATATTTAGTAAACTACAAGTAAACAAAGTTTAATATTTTTAAACTTAAGGTTTACAATTAGAATGGTCAAAACTCATTATACATGACCTTAGCCATTTTGCAATACCTTTTTTATAAATTTATTGACATTGGAATAAATATTTCCGAATTTTGTCCAAGAAAAAAGCATATACAAGATCGCTCTTCCAAACGAACCTGCATATGCGTCTAAATTTTCTATCTGTTGCAAAATCAATAAGAAATGGCACCGCTGACCAACATGCCAACTCCAATGGATATGGCTGCCAAAAACACACCCACTGCAATATTTCCCTCTTCAACCTTTTGTACAAGGCTGACTTTCATAAAAATTAAATGCTCAACAACCCAATATGAAACGATTTGCAGTACAATTCCAGCTGCACTCCAAATGCTAAAATCCAGCAAACCGACTGAATACTTAGCTGCAGACATAATCACAATCGTCATTCCGACCATTTTACCACCCAGCATTAAAGCAGCAGCCACATTTTGATTTTCGACGATTTCCTTTCGCTCACGCATTTTTGTTGAATAGCAAAACAAAACCGTTCCAACAATCGTAAAAACAACTGCCAAACCTAAATAACATAATGTATAAACAATACTCATTTTTCCCTTCTCCTCTGAATTACTTTGTACCAATCGGCAAAAAATACGATTCATTTCCCGTAATTAAATTCCCAGCTCTTGCACCCATTGCACCGACCTGATTTCCAATGACAAAGCAGCCCACTAAAATATGTGCCATACACCGACCAACAGGAGATTGAATTTCTTTTTGCGGGGAAGAGACAAACTTTTGATACACTTTTAATTGCTTGTCATAATCACCAAATTGCTGAGCATGATTGTTGCAATCACTTTGATAAATTTGCACCGCGGCACCTTCCCGACCAAACACTGGTTTTTTTACATAGGGAATTCGTGTAGACAAAAAGTAATCCGCATCTAAATACGTAGGCAAAAAATGATCTTGAATCATTTGATGCTCAGCTTCCGTGTAACAGGTGTGTCCCATTTCATGCAGTCCCCAAATCAAAGCTTGCACTGCTTTAGATTGCAACAAAAAAGCAGAAATCGGATTACAAATCGCTAACTTTTTTTGTAAAACCAGATGTAAAAGTTCAACACCAACTGCTTCACCCGTTTTCTCATCTTGATCTTGCATAAGAAATTCCAACGGATAAGTTTGACGATACAACAAATGAATTCGTTCTCCTTTTGGCGTATATAAACCTTCCCCAGTAACAATGCGTAAATCATTTAATGCAAGAACCTCGGGAGAAAGATTGGAAAACAAGCCCGCCAAATAACAAGTTGTCTCCCAATCTTCAACCGATTCTCGATGTGCAGTAAACACAATTTTGGCATTGGTTTGAGAAAATCCACAAATTGCCAAACTTTCCTGAATTGCCGCTGAGATGATTTGCACCAACTCTTGCTTCTTTCCATCATTTATTGGCAAATAACCAAAATGCTTGGCAACCTGATCATTGATTTGATAGCACTCCATAATAAAAGTTGGTGTATCACTGTTTAATTCATAATGCTTCCACTTCGTTCCTTCAGGTACCATATCCAAACGCTGAATGATTGAAGGTACAGATAAAGTTGTATGTGACAAAAACGGAAAAGCTGCTTTTGGAAATCCCAAATCCCGATAAGTATCACTCTTCATTTGCTGCAAAAGTCCAGCAGTTTTATGATACACATGAATAATTGCTGTAGCTGCTTGCTGTATGCGCAATAAATCCGCTTGCGAAAAATATAGGACATCATACAGTGCATAAGGTTCATCTGCCAAATCATACCAAAACGGACAAAACTGTTTATAAAACTGCCGACGCTTTTCTTGCTGTATGAAATTTCCCATATGTTTATCCGCCTGTTCCACCAAAAAATCCTTTCCCAAATCCCGAACTACCAGAATTCGAGCTTGTTGTCCCTGTACTTTTTCCCGATGTTCCAATCGAAGAAGTGATTCGAGGATTGCCTCCAAGTCCAGGCGTATACTGTGAAAAATATTTTTTATACTTGCTATTGGACATCAGTGCGGTTGCTGAGCGATACAAAGTTCCTCCATAATAATAGTATCCACGATAAGAACTGGAGTCGTCATCACATACATAAGTACCTGTTTCATCATCCCATTCCCACTCTCGGCATCCCCCTTTCTCTTCTGGATATAAATCAGGAGAAATCTCATTAGTTGTAGCCTTAGAACTGTTACATCCTGCCGCAGATATACAAAGCAGTGCCGCCGTTGCTGTACGTAACATTTTTTGTGTCTTTTTCACTGAATCTCCCTCCATTAGTGATATAATAATCATACAAAAATTCAGGAAAGGTGGTAAATCCTAATGTTCCCAACACCATTAACCAAAATGGAGTATCGGCTCAACGATCCCAAAAACCGATACCCTGCCATTTATCATCTGGAAAATATTCCAACATTAGAAATTCTATGCAGAAGAAGCACAGACTATTTTATACTCGCAAACAAGGTATACGAACAAATCAGCACATTACTTGAAGGAGCTGTTATGGTTGTATATGTTGAAAACAGTCTCGATGAAATTGCCTTTGAAACAGAAACGACACACATGCAACTTGGCATAGAACTTCGTTTATTTAACGAGCGAGCCGGTCATCCCATATTGGAATTTGTCGCCTGCCATAATCATGAAGAAATTTTACCTTATCTCTACACAACTTATCTTCTTCTACACGGTAAAGAATATGAAGTAATCAGTAGCGAAACCGATCAAGACCGCCATGTTTTCGCTATTTATTTGAAACCAACTGCATAACCTTAAATTCCATATTTACAAAATCAAAATCACAAAATACAAATCCTTGGCTGAATCAAATCCCTTGGAAATCGATTCTGAGGGATTGAATTTTCACTGTTTAATTGCTGAATACATCGGTTAAATTGGGGACAACCTGTTTCTTTCTAGAAACAACACCCTTTAAAATGGCGGTATGGTTTTCCAATTTTACGTCGAATGCTTTCTCTACTGCTTCAGCTTTTGGACCAAACGCTAAGCCAACAGAGTCATTGGTTAAAATATTTGTAATCACGAGCAAAAATAGATCATAGCTTTGTTCTTGAATTGCTGCTTGCATCTCTTTTTCCAAAGCTGCTTTCTTTGATAAAACTTCTGCCTCATCAACTGTATTCACCTGTGCAACTCTGACTGTACTTTTTCCCATTGTAAATGATTTGGCATCCAAGTTAATCAATTGGTGCGCCGTTTTATCACTTAAATCTGCTCCAGCTTTTAACATGTCCAAACCATACTGCTTTACATCAATACCTGCTATTTCAGCCAGTTGTTTGGCTGCCTCTACATCTGCCTGTGTACAAGTTGGACTTTTAAACAACAAGGAATCTGAAACAATGGCAGAACACATCAAACCTGCCATTTCTTTAGAAATGTCCACATTGTTTTCTTGATATATTTTATATAAAATTGTCGCTGTACATCCAACCGGTTCTGCTCGATAATATAACGGACCCGCCGTTTCAAAATTCGCAATACGATGATGATCAATAACTTCCAAAATCTCTACATCACGAATATCATCTGCACTTTGTTGAAACTCATTGTGATCAACCAAGATCACCTGACTCACATCTTTTGAAACTTTCTCAACAAGCCTTGGTTCTAAAACATTAAAATGGTTTAAGACATAAGCCGTTTCAGCACCTATCTCACCCAAACGTATCGCTTCAACATTCATTCCTAACTTTTGTTTTAAATTGGCATAGGCAATCGCAGAGCAAATGGTGTCTGTGTCTGGATTTTTATGCCCAAATACATAAATCTTTTCCATCATTCTACCCCTTTTTACTTTGATTTCATTTATCTTCATTCATTTTATCATCATTTCCAAAAGAAACAACCTCCCATTTTCATTCATAAAAACCAATGCCAAGGTTGAGCCAAAAATCAAAAATGGCTTCTTTTGCATCTGATTGACTTTTCTTATATGACTCATAAATTTACCATAAAGTACTGAGCTTACCTCATTCCTTTCTTCCATAGACGTCTCATTAATCCATAATTTTCCAAAAAGATTTAAACCAAAGCTTAGCCAGCAAAAACACTTTTATTCCTGTATATTGTATAAATAGATTTGAGCGGCTTTTTTATCCATTACACCTGTTTCCTTCATCATTTATATCCAAGATGGTATACGCCTTGGTTCCTCAAAATAACCATCTTATTTTATTTTGAGCAGCATACAGCAAAAACTTACATTCCTTGTGTTGTAACCGATTTTATTTTTTGAGATACATGTACAAACTTTCTCCATGTTATCAGCTCAACATAATCATTTTTTACGTTTTTTACAAAAATTTCCTCAACAATGGTCAACTATGTCGGACACCTGTTTTTCTAAACAGAAATTCAACTGGAACATTAGCACATACAACGACTAATTTTGGCTACCTTTTCCCCGATACCAGTGAGATAGAGGAACTTGGGAGAATCCCAACTGTATGGAATAATTTTCAGTCTATATTCTAAAACTTATCCATGCGTTTTTACAAATATTCAAACCAGACAAGTATGAGCTATCACAGGGACTTTAACAAATCATTATACAAAAGAATTCAATCCCTCTACTCAGATGGAATAAATCAATGCTTTATATGAAACAAAAAATGAGATTAAATTACAAAATATTTTCAGTTACACTTCAAACAGTAAAATGGTTTTATACATCCGTATGGATCTTCGTAATTATGAATCAAGTACCTAGCTCAATGATTTTCAAAGAAAATACGTTCACCATCATCCAAAAAACCTTCCCTCCAAGTAAAATAACCTTCAAAAAAACATCTGGATTTTTTCCATCTGTATTCACAAAACCCTACATTTCCAAATTTTGACAGCCAAGCTGCTGAATCATTTTGTATTTCTCAATCTGACGCCACAAAAATATCCGATTGGGTTTTTACATCAAAGCCAATCGGATATTGATTTGACCAAATCTTGGATTCCATAGCAGAATTGATCTAGCCTATACATGGAAAAATTTTGTTATCTTGGATGCACAACTTTATGCTCTGCACGTCACTTTTGTTGAAATTTTAAAAGTTTTACCACCTTGTGTTACTGTTGCAGTAATTTTTGTTGTTCCTTTATTCATGCCTTTTATCTTACCATTTTGGTACACATAGACAATATTTTTATTCCCAGATGTATATACAACTTTTGCATCTGATGTTAACCCATAGATTTTTAATACTTTTGTCTTACCACGATACACACTATATGCTGTAGAAATAGTTGGCGTTTTTACTTCTTTTACCAACAAAGAATCTGTTACTTGTGTTTCGTCAGCAGGCTCTGATAGATCTATAACCTTTTCTGATGTTTCTGCTTGATTTGGATCAAATACATAATCGGTTAAACTTAATGTTGGATAGCTGAATACATAGCCACCTGTCACTATACTTCCGTCATTTACATGACCGGGGAAATTTTCTAATCCTTTTAAGAAAAAGGCATATTTATCCTGAATACGTAACGTTTCAGAAGGCACTCGTAAGTATATCGGATCATCCCAAGTCACATCGACTGCGTACCACTTGCCTTCAAGCATTACATAATTCCACATATGCGGTTCTCCGTCACCGTCTCCGCTTACAATCATATTTGGAATCTGAACCGCATCACACAATACTTTTAAAGAACGGGCATAGCCTTCACAAACCGGATTATTCATATTGCCTGCATCTGTACTTCCATAATGTAATCCACTGGTAATTTTCCACGCTTTCGGACTCATTTTGGAGAATTCATATCGATTATATTCATTTTTATCTATCAAATAATCATGAAAAAATTTCACACGTTCGTAATCGGTCTTTGGTAGATCTGCGGTCAAAGACGCAATTGCCTCATCCATGAAACGAATATCTGTTTCTACCTCTGCGGGTGTCTGGTAATCGTCTGTAAAATAATTAGAATAATCAGGTGCCAAAGCAATTTCCCCTCTAATGGTACGACCAAGTGTTGTATATTGAAAAACCATTTTTGTGGCCTCAATCCAGAATACCTCAGAATAATCGCGGTCAAATGCATCCATTCCAGCTTGTAGGCTTTGTCCAAATTCATCAGAATCAATGTGAAAACTTCCAAGCACAAACGAAAACCGAATGGAATCCTTTCCAGTTTTCAATTTTTCAATATTATTTTGTAAAGCATTATATACTGCCCATGCAACAGGATTATTGCGAATTTGATACCCATAACTGTATGATTTAGAAATATACGCGTTTTGTGCAGTCGGGCTTTGAAACGCTATAAGATTCCCAGCATTTTCCTCTGAGGAACGAAATTCATAAACATAGCTGTCACCGATTTTTTCTATAGTGTTTGTTGCCGCTGAAGCTAAAGGCACACTGTCCGCTTGGAACCAAAATCCCAGTAAAAATGCCATCCCCAATAAAACCATTTTCCGTTTCATCCATACATCCTCCCTATCTACTATCATTATCTCTAATATTAATAGAAAAATAGAGCAAAAAAAGCAGATTTACATAAATGTTAAAAAACTGTGTACCCATCTGATTACAAAAATCCTTTAAGAAATTCCACTGATCATTCACAAACCCATTTCCTTAAAAATAGGAAGCTATAAAACAATTATTCTCAAAACAAAAGCCAAATATTTTTCAACCGTAACCTTCAAATCTCCTACAAAGAACTTTATTTCTAGTCTGCATGTTTTTTCTCCGAATTTTGTATATTAGAAATCAGAACACCCATTTATTCTTTTATATCCTTAGCCAAATATCAAAAGTATTATTTTTTATTTGATTCAATCTTAAACAGCTTTATCTTCACAAAAAATATGTTCTTTTACACCAAAAAAGTTTCAGACGACATTTTTGCATTACCTAAAATAGAACTCCTCTCTCTTTACCATCAAAACTACATTAATGGCGCAAATAAGCGTAGCACACTGCGAAGCATTCGCGTGCGCCATTTCACTTGTTTGCAGTCCTCAAGGGTAACCTCTCGGCAAAGCTTTAATGTTTCAACAAAGTCCTGGTATACAGCATGAACACTTTGGGTTCGATACAGCCATACCGCACATTCATAATGAAGGTACAGACTGCGATAATCCATATTAATTGTTCCAACAACGGCATATAGATCATCCACAACATAATTTTTGGCATGAATAAAACCAGGCGTATATTCATAGATTCGCACACCGCTTTCAATTAATTGCTGATAATATGAACGTGTCAAGTGATGAACATATTTCTTATCGGGAATATACGGCGTCATAATGCGAACATCTATACCAGATTTTGCCGCAATACATAACGCTTGCACCATTTCGTTGTCAATGACCAAATATGGACTTGTAATATACACATATTTTTCTGCTTTATTAATTAAATTTAAATAAACGGTTTCTCCAACAGTTTCATGATCTAATGGACTGTCATCAAATGGCTGTACATATCCATCGCTTTGATATTGCTCCTCTTGATAAACTTCGGGACGATAAGCAGCAAAATCACTTTGAACATTTTTCAAATAATCCCAAACTGATAAAAACATAACGGTCAAATTCCAAACCGCATCCCCTTTTAGCATAACAGCCGAATCCTTCCAATGACCAAAGCGTTCAAAAGCGTTAATATACTCATCTGCTAAATTAATTCCGCCGATAAATCCAGTATGTCCATCAATTACGGTAATTTTTCGATGATCACGGTTATTAAACTTTTTTGACAAAATCGGGACAAAAGGATTAAATATACAGCATTGAATCCCTAATGCCTCCAATTTTTTGGGATAGTGATACGGCAAAGTCATCATGCAACCAAAATCATCATAAATGACTCGCACATCTACCCCTGAACGTGCTTTTTCTACCAAAATATCCAAAATGGTATTCCACATTTTCCCTTCTCGAATAATAAAATATTCTAGGAAAATATAATGCTTGGCCTGTTTTAATTCCTGAATCATAGAAGCAAATTTTGCTTCCCCAATGGGATAATACTCAGAATATGTATTTTGATAAATTGGTGAATATGCATATTCAGAAATATAATGACTTTGGTGATATGCATTCATATTTTCTTCTTTTAAACTTTGTACCACAGTAGAATTTCTTGTCAATGTACGAATATAAGTATCCCCTACCTGCTCCATACGACGCTTTTGCCGTCGTGTCAACGCAGATCCGCCAAATAACAGATAAAACAAACCTCCAAAAATGGGAAAAAGAAAAATTGGGATAATCCACGCAATCTTATAGCTTGGATTGCTTCGATTGTTTAAAATCCACAAAACGACTACCATACTTAAAACCAGACTAAAACTATAAAAATAAATAAAATACTCACTAAAACGAATAATAATGAAAATAAGTATGGAAGCTTGCAGAAAAATTAGGAAGCCAATTAAAAATATGCGATGAAACAGTAACTTTAAAATTTTCTTCATTTTTGCGCCTCCGTGTTTTAGTATGCTCCCAATTACAAAAAAGCCAGATCACCAACAAAACAAATAAAAACCATAGCAGGTATACAAAAATACAAATTGCATTCTTTTATAAATGACTAAACAAAAGGTCTAAGACAAAAGGAAAAATCATTATTTGTTTCCCATTTGATTTTAGACACCAAGTAACCGTGTAAACAACTTTATCATAAAAAATAGACTTGACAATGATGGAAAAGCATGTGCTAAGCTGAAAAATCAGAGTATCCATTCTTTGTATCAAACTATAACAAGACCTAATAAAATTTACTGCATAAATTTTTCTTTTTCGATCTTTCTAAATTCCAATCTGCCGTAAATGGCTTCACGAAATAAGGTATATGCAAGTGAACAAAGTGGTACACCAATTAACATGCCTAAAACTCCCATAGCACTACCCCCGACCGTTACAGCAAACAACACCCATAGTGCAGGAAGACCGACTGAAGTCCCAACTACACGCGGATAAATTAAATTGCCCTCAATTTGTTGCAATACCACCAAATAAATAATAAACCACACCGCCAAAATCGGATCGGTGACCAAAATCAAGAATGCGCCGATAAATGCGCCGATAAATGCACCAAATACTGGAATCAATGCCGTAAACCCAACAAGCACACTGATCATCAAAGCATATGGAAATTGAAAAATCAACATTCCAATATAACATAGCACACCTAAAATCACGGCATCTGTACATTGACCCGTAATAAAATTTGAAAACACTTTGTTGGAAACTTTACCAACATAGATCAAATAATCCCCACGTTTTTCAGAAAAATATGCATATAAAATTTGCTTTAATTGTCGAATTAATGTTTCCTTATCATACAAGAAATAAATGGCAAAGACAAACCCGATAACCAAATTAAATGCTGCACTGAAAACAGAGGTGGCAACTGTAACGGTTGAATTCAAAACGCTGGATGCACCCGATTGTACAAATTCCAAAACTTTTGTTCCAATATTGTTCCAGTCTAAATCAAGCGCAATGACACTGGAAGCCAATTCCGGATATTCAGATAAAAGCTCATTTACTTTCCCTTGTACTTGACGAAAAAATTCCGGAATTCTTTCAGTTAAAGCAGCCAATGTACGCGCAAACTCTGGCACGACCATAAAAATGACAAACAAAATAATGCCCAAAATCAATAAGAAACTGAGCGTAATACTGAATGGACGTTTGAATTTCTCTATATACTTTTTTCCTTGTAGTGCTTTTAAACCAAATAGTTTACGTTCAAAAAAGCGAAGCGGAACATTGGCAACAAACGCAATACAAATCCCGACAATTACAGGCATTAACAATCCGACAAAAAAGCGGATAAAATTCATAACGCTATCAAATTGATTCAATGCAAAATATAAAACAATCCCAAATGTAATGATTCCCAAGATCTTCCATATATTCTTCTTATCCAAATTCAAATTCGTTTTCCTCCTCAATCTGCAGAATAAAGCAACTGCTCTATATGTTTTTCCTCTTTATCATACCATTCCAGCTACAATATGCGAAATAAAATTGGATTTTTCAATCATTGATCGACCCACATCCATTCATTTAAACAAAAAAAAGAGGAAATAAGATAGAAACCCGGTGCTTAACCATTTGATTCAACGACAGAAAGCTTTTGATGTCATATTTTGATAAACATAATCAAATATTTCCTATCAACACAATACTACCCCTTCTCAATTTTCTTCTTTTGGCCAGCAAGAAAAAAACGAGGCATTTTATACCATCAAAAAACTTACTGCTTGTACATACTTATGAAATGATAAAGAAAACCGGATATACTTTGTAAAAAAATAAATCCGGTTTGATACATTATAACTTTCTCTCTTGAAAAACGGACAATTGATTATCCTTATTTCATCGTTTCATCTATTCTTATGCGCATTATCAATGAAAATGTAAAAGTAAGACAAAAATGTCCATAATGAAAAGCCTGGTTTAAATCCATTTTTTCCAACACTTTCACATGGAGAAAACCCCTTATAAAAAAGAGCAAAATAAGGCTCTTGGCTTACCAACCACTCCAAGAAAACAAAACCCATCGGAAAAAATTTTATTCCGCCCCTTAATATAGATCAATATCTCAGTCAACTCAAAATTTCATATTTTCTTGTTCTTTCAATCAAAGAAATTACAAAAGGGAAAATTCTTCATATATATTTTGTTTTCATTTAAGCTGTCTAAACTTATCCATCCATCAAAAATTATTTTGATGCATTCCCTGCAACATTTAAAATATCCCATGCACGGGCAAACGGTGGAGCATAGCAGAAATCCAACATTCCGAGCTGCTCTGTCGTTAATCCGGCATAAATCGCAACTGCAAGTGCATCCACTCGGTGAACAACTTGTTTCTTTCCAACCATTTGTGCACCGAGCAGTTTTTTGGTATCTGCATGATAAATCAACTTCAACCATAAATCAACCTGCCCTGGATAATAATGTGTTTGATTTTTATCTGAGATAAAAGTGGTCTGATACAAAATTCCCAGTTCTTTTGCCTCTTTTTCTGTCAATCCAGTTCGAGCTGCTTCCAAATTCATCACCTTTAAACAGGCAGAGCCAAGCGTACCTTCAAAACTTGTTTTTGCACCGGTTAAATTTTCTCCGACAATACGACCGATTTTATTGGCTGTTGTTGCCAATGGAATATACTTATGTGTCTGACTGAGCAAATGATAAACCGTCGCACAATCTCCGGCAGCATAAATATCTGGTATACTGGTTTCACCATATTCATTAATAACCACTGCACCATTTTCCAACATTTTTATTCCGGTATTTTGCAAAAATTCTGTATTGGGGCGAATCCCTGCAGCAACAATAACTACATCTGCAGCATATCTCCCTTTATTCGTTACAACTTCCGAAACAACCTCATCGCCTACCAACGAAACAATCGTTTCACCCGTTCGATAGTCAATATGCTGTCTCAATTCTTCCTCCAATTTTTCTGCAATTTCTACATCGAAAGTTTTGGATAATACATGTTCTGAACGTTGAAGCAAGGTTACATTTTTCCCAAGATTTTTCATTGCTTCAACCGTTTCCAAACCAATATATC
Source organism: Candidatus Harrysmithiimonas galli (assembly GCA_904373265.1). Classification (GTDB taxonomy): domain Bacteria; phylum Bacillota; class Bacilli; order CAJFEE01; family CAJFEE01; genus Harrysmithiimonas; species Harrysmithiimonas galli. The sequence continues at coordinate 78,827 of CAJFEE010000007.1, forward strand.
CCGCACCAACAATGACAATATTTTTCTTATCTGGATCGGTTATTTGTTCCTTAAGTTTCACACCATCTGACATTGTTTTGAGCATGTGTACATTTTGATAATCTGCACATAACCAAGTCGGACGAACAGCCGAAGCACCTGTTGCAATCAACAAACGGTCATAATCAACAATATCCTTTTTTTCTGTCAATAAATCTTTTACTGTAAGTTGCTTTTGTTTTACATCAACCGTTTCAACCAATTGATGCTGATGTATCACTATACCACTTTTCTGAAATTGCTCTGCAGTTCGCGCAATCATTTTCTCCTTTTCCTGAAAAAAACCTCCAACAAAATACGGCAATCCACAAGCGCCAAACGATACAATATCTGTCGCATCATACACATGAATCTCTGCCTCTTTCATCATACGTTTTGCCTTTGCCGCTGCACTCATCCCTGCAGCTTGTGCTCCAATAATAACAATCTTCATGACTAAATACCTCCTAAAATCAGAAAATAATTTGATCTATGGATTGCTAGCAACTCCATTACTTAGATCATGGTGTTTTCTCTGTCTTAAACCTATCCTAAAATGATATTAGCCATAGCTGCAAATAATCTGTTTGAAAGAAAAATAAAACGAAAAGGAAATGATCTCCCTCATCCTGTTGTTCATCCGATTGCTTATTTTAAACCCATTTGCCTTTCAAAAACGACTTCCAATACAAAATTTGTCAGAAGCACAAATACCTGTTATGATTTGAAAAGATCTATAACCTACAAGATTCACTCTACAAAAAGAGGTTAAAGGAAAACCAATCTATTAATGGAGGTTTAATTCATCTATTATGAAAAAACTGGTTTTGTCATTTGCATTTTTAGGATTTTTAGCCATACCCTTGTTGGTACTTGATGGTTTTTTGGTGTATTGGATGAACGGCAGCTATACAAGCTTCCCCTTACTTTTTATCTTTTTTATTTTATTTTATGTATTAGACTTTATTTTCGGATTGTTTCTGGAAGGAATTGCACATGCTCTGTCAATTGCATACAGCCTATCTCGAAAAAAACAAGAAATGCTGTTTTTCCTATTTGAATTCTTTGGCAGTTGTCTTGTAATTTTCTCATTAGATGCTTTATTTACCTTTGTCAACTTATCTGCAGCCGCTAAAATTGTGCTTATTTCCATACATGCGTTACTGTTTTTACTTATTGAAAACTTTTCCGCCCCAAAATCAGAGCAAGCAGACGACATCATACCAGAAATTCAGCTTTCTGTTGAGCTCCAAAACGAAATCCGCCTACTTTTGAAAGAAAATGACATGATATCTTGCATCAGCATTTTACAAGAAAAATATCCAGATATCCCATTTCAGCATATTGTACAAGCTGTACGAAAAATTTATTACGAGACAAAATCTTCATAAAGAAAAGTTTCTGACCAAAACATCATAACTTCTGCAAGGAATTTTTCCTATCTTAATTCATATCTACATTTTAATACAATCAATGACAACTACCTAACCGGTCGACTGTTCTTGTTGCAAAAGCGATATGGTATTTAAATTCACCTGCAAAAAAAACACACTGAACAATGCAAAAATAAACACAAGCGTCGTTGGATAAAAATAATTGTCACAAATGATCGACAACAATAAAAACCCTCCATACATGCACATAGAAAAACGAAGTTGCCAAGCCGTAACATATGGAGATTGTTTCAAGGACTCAAGAATCTGCTCCATATCTCTATAGCTAAAGATGAAAAATAGCAATACACATAAATAAATATCAACATATAAAAGTGCCAAAAAAAATAAAAACAGCCAAACATACATATTCCGAATGGCTTCTTCTGCTTCTTTTGTGCTGTGCATGAAAAATTGATTAATTTCCTTCCATACCAAACGGTTTTTGCCAAAAAAACGATACAACTGCCAATGTGCAACAAAGCTCAAACAGAAAGCAGCCAAAAAAACAGGAAGCATGTAGCTCAGCATTGCATCCACCGCAAAAATATGGCTAAAAAACAATAGATAACTATACGCCAACAACTCCGAAAAAACCACACAACCTACCCAACGAATCACCGGTCTCATTTTCTTGGAATAAAAAAGTGGAAAATATTTTGCAAGTGTATAAAATAATAAAATGCTGCATGCAAAAATAATGAACGGATTGATAATTTCCTGACCATCTACTTTTTTGACACATAAAATCAAATAGAGAAAGAGCAAAGCAAAATGAAGAATCAAAGTATAGATTATGTTTTTCATTGCCCACCTTCTTATGCAAATAAAATATAAGATCCTTTCAATCCAGTGTACATGGAAGCTTCATCATTTTTCAAGTATAAGGATAGTCTAACTTTTCTAGTTTATACCAAATTCCATCTATAAATTTATTATTCCATTTTTTTACTTTTTCATAGAAAACATTGTCATAAATAGCCTGTCGATTAATTATAACAACGGATTTTCCCCATTATTTACCGTAGATAGACCCATTCAAACAAAAAACCTTATTATAGAACCGATATGATATTGAAAAAATATTCAAATTTCAATACATCCCATGTTACGGTTCAACATGAAAATGCAGTTGGAGCTAAAAAACTCATTTATGACACTATTGTAAAAGGAGTACAAAACGGTGAATCTGTAATGATGTTGCACAGAAAAACAGGTGTTTCCCGAAAGACTATTTATAAAATCAAAATGAATGGTTCAATACTTTCGGTTAAATTCATTTTAATTTTAAAAGCTATCGTTTCTTACTAGACTTTCATAAAAATATAATAAGGCTACGATTATGACTAAATTTTCAAAAATTCACAACCTTAGAAATGGGATTTTTAGGCAAAAAAACTTCTAAACTATTTCTAAAAAAAGGAGAAAAGGCTCCTGCTGCCTTCTGACAAGCCGCGCACCAGCTGGCAAGGGGTAAGGAAAGAATAGAAAAACCAGAGGATGAGTCCTCTGGTTTTTCATTTTTCTACAATGGCGCATGATACTTCTTGAGATGAAAGAATTGGAGAAAGAGGTCACACTACCACCTACCATTTTATGATCACTTGTTTTTGGCATATGTCATAGTATAGGCACCTAAAGCAGCAAAAAAACAGCCGAATACAGCTATTACAATTCTCCATATTGCTCCTGGGAACTCTGTCGGAAACGGAAAAATTAAAGCTGCTATAAAAACTAGAAGCCCAAAAATTACTAACACAACGCCTGTTATGAGTTTTGTCTTTGTCATTTGTTATCTCTCAACCTTTATAAATTTATAGTAATTGTAGGCGATTCAATTGTTGAATCAAAAGAAGCTCCGATAGGGAATCCTAATATATCAAGACCAATGAACCAAGTACCTGTCACAGAATATTTTGTATTCATTCCACCCAGCGCAGTACCATAACCGCTTCTATGTGTCCATGTAGCTCCCACAAGACCTGTCATATATGAATTGTTAACAGTAATATTTGAAACTCTACCGCCTCCGCTATTACTGTAATAAAATCTAATTTGAGCATTTGTTCTTGACAACAAACTGGTATTTCCACCACCCCACCAAGACACAGTAATAGTATACCACCCAGAAGAATTAGAGCTGCTTCTTGTGACATTTTTTATATCAATTTGCGGTTGGAGGTAACTTTATCCTCAACTTTCAGTTGCTGACAATTCTCTCTGTTCCGCAGCGAAGGCTGTTGTACTTACTCCAAATAGCATAATCACTGAGGGTAACATCGTTAACGATTTTCTTATCGTAGTCATTACCTCTATTTCTTTTCAGTTATCAGGGATAGCTAACGCTCTTTCTTATTTTTATATCGTCTTTTTGAATTGTTTTTTAACAGTTTTTGATATTTTTTATTCAAAAAGAAAAATTTATTTTTTTGATCAATTATCTATATAATTGAGTAGTTAAAAAACTATAAAGGATTAAAGTAAAAAAATTATGTTTTTTATAAAGTATAAGCTTTTAAAATAACTTCTAATTGAAAGGATAATAAAATAAAAATGCATGTATATTTATTACTGATTGCTACCATAATGAATGATGCAATACTTTCGGTTAAATTCATTTTAATTTTAAAAGCTATCGTTTCTTGCTAGACTTTCATAAAAATAAAAAATCCGTAATAAATACGGATTTTTTTATTTAAGTATTTACTTTTTACTCTCTTGCTTTCTATTTTTTATACTATATTTTTATTTTGTTATTTCTAAAATATTTTGATGTTAATGCGGTTAAATGTAGTGTGGTTGGAACAGTCTTCAGAAATTAAGTAATTTCAATACATCCTATGTTACGGTTCAACACAAAACTCATAAAGAATGCAATATGTTAAAGTATATTGACTATTTTATATACTAATCCTCAAATATTTATGGTAATACATGGTAAAAGAAAATAGGGAAGGAGAGAGCATTGATATGTCCAAAATGCAAGAGTGATAATACTAGGATTGAGTTGGTGCGAGGTAGTGATCTGGTGGCTTTGGTAATATTTTCGTTTGCAACCCCTATTTCAATACTTATCGTACTTTTATTAACTGGCACATTATACACTACTGCCATTTTTTATGTTCTGGTCTATAACCGCGAAGCATTTATATTTATTATTAACTTGTTAGGTGTGGTAGTTGCTCTATTATTGATATCACTGAATATATACATAGCTTATAGGATATATCTAAGGAAAGAATACATCTTATGCCAGTCTTGTGGACAAAGTACTAGAGTAAGTAAGAATAATCCTGTACTTCAGAGAGTATTGCCCAAACAACAAGTACAAAAACAGAAAACAATATCTAAAAAATAATACATTGAGTCACTTTCTGGTCACCCGAGAATATTATTTTCTCGGGATTTTTTCCAAAATAAAAAGCCCTGCTCTAGCAAGACTTTAAAAAAGTGATATAATATTTTCGTTGCCTACTCCATTCCTGCAACAGGAAGGGGGAGCGAGCTTTGTCACTACTGAAATCGTCTTCTAAGCACATTATAACATATGTGCTCAACAAAAGTATACGCATATTGAATACTTTTTATTTACTTATTGTATCGTTGCACCCAAAACCAGTACTTCATAATCTTTAACCTTTACTTCTTCTCTACTCCAAGGGATGTTTGCTGCTCCAAATGTAGGTCTAACTTTTCCTGGGTGAACACCACCTTTATAATTTGCTCTAGTCACATAAAGCGGTGTGTCGTTCTCCTCGTTTCCACATACAATTGCACCCTTTGAAACTTCACCATTACTAGCTTTTTTTCCAGACTAACATAAAGTGTCCTCTCCTTTTTTAAAATTGATAAATTGTGATATCAGAAGTTACATTTATTTTTTTTAAAGCTTTTTTAATATATGTTACACAAATATTGCACGAATGTCGTATGAAGATAACTTTTAAAACACGTACAATTAGCCGTGCGTATTTTATATAGCTTGTTTAAGCTAAAAAATAAGAAAAGGGAAGGTATTTTCCTTCCCTTATTTTAGAAAATCCGGTATCCGTAAGAATTTCTGCTTAATTGACTCCTTAGTTGAACATTCCTTCCTTGTGCTATGCTCCACCCAAGGGTTGACCCTATACTCGCTATTTCTTGGCTACTCATATTAGAAGTCACATTAGGTAAAGTAATATTTACATACATATCTCCTGTCTAAAAGGACAGGTTAGAATGAGTAGATTTACTTGCCATATAATCCAACTCTGTCAAGGCACGAACACCATCAGGAAGATGAAAAGTACCTCCAGATAAATTCTTTAACTTTTCTTCTGTTAGCTAACTCTGATGTAATAATAGCCAATCTATCATTGTACTCATTTATCTTCATATTTTGGAGTAGAGGACTGTCTGAGCTCACCCCGTCCAAAGCAGCCTGTTGCATTTCAATACATCCTATGTTACGGTTCAACAAAAAACATGAAAATCAAAAATGGAAAAAATAAAAAATTTCAATACATCCTATGTCACGGTTCAACAGGGCTGTCCCTTTCCTAAAGGTTTTGCCTCTGTGAATTTTTTTCGCTCCAACAAAAGTGAAACACTTAAACTTTAAATCAATCAACTTCTAGTTACTGCAATCAAGAAAAAAGAAACAAAAAAACTGCCCTCTGCTATCTAAGCAAAAATAGCAAGTCATACTCGTTTAAAAATCTGATTCCTGACAAATTCAATTTGATTCTAATATCCTTTATATCTTCTTTATTTCTTCATCATCAGCCAAATTAAAAGTAGGTCTACACCATATTATCACAATACAAACCTATTCCTGCTCATAATTTTTCAAAATTTCATTACCCTTTTCTACAAACATACCAGTATTTACAAATGATCTTAAAATAAAAATCAAATTATCTCTAATAAAAACAGGATTAATTTTCATAGCATTTTGCTCAAAAGCAAAGTTATTTCCATTATAATTCTGGATAAGAATTCTAAGATCTCTTAAATCTTTTTTTGATAAATCATACATAACTGTAGTTTCATAAATTGTTGTTTTTTGCATTTTGTCATCGTTTAACGACCCTATTAATGTCAAAAGACTTCTGTTATGAAATTTAACTTTTTCTATTTCGTTAATTAAATTTTGGTATTCATTATTTTCGAGCAACCATTATCCCCCACTTATAAAAGAAATGCATCTATTGCCCAAGCTATATTTCTAGCATAAAAAGTAGGTACACCAGCACTTAATAAAGCTTGATAAATTTCACCAATTTCAATACATCCTATGTTACGGTTCAACTTGGATCGTAATTGGTAATTGCGATATCAAAGTAAAATTTCAATACATCCTATGTTACGGTTCAACATCAATAATCCGGACGGTTCGATTCGGATTACGAAATTTCAATACATCCTATGTTACGGTTCAACTTTAACCCTTTATAGTCAGTGTACTGTGCTCTTGTAATTTCAATACATCCTATGTTACGGTTCAACGCCTTTAACATCTACGGAAAATAAAGTTGGGACAAAGATTTCAATACATCCTATGTTACGGTTCAACCCGGTTTTTTTATTTTTAAAATCTATCTATAATGTATTTCAATACATCCTATGTTACGGTTCAACCTACAATAACAGTGGATTTTCCATTAGGTACATAATTTCAATACATCCTATGTTACGGTTCAACGTTAAATTTGCTTTCACTATTTTTCTACCACCTTTATTTCAATACATCCTATGTTACGGTTCAACTAATTTATTAGCCGGAAAAACTATTGGACTAACAAAATTTCAATACATCCTATGTTACGGTTCAACCGCAACTCTCACTTTACAAAAGTATTCTTAATCAATATTTCAATACATCCTATGTTACGGTTCAACATCCATCATCGTAATTTAACGGGTTATCTAAACCCATATTTCAATACATCCTATGTTACGGTTCAACTTAAAGCATAAAAATTATCACCGACTTCTTCCAAAATTTCAATACATCCTATGTTACGGTTCAACGGTTCGGATGTTACAGGGTTTAGTGAAACATCAACATTTCAATACATCCTATGTTACGGTTCAACATTTCATTTCAATAATGCCGTGCATATCCCGAAAATATTTCAATACATCCTATGTTACGGTTCAACAACTATAAAAAATATTATATTTACCTCTCCACTTCATTTCAATACATCCTATGTTACGGTTCAACGGAAGCGAGAAAAAACAATATCGTTTTCGAATAGAATTTCAATACATCCTATGTTACGGTTCAACAAGGATTACCCGAATAATGTTAATATAAAAATACAGGATTTCAATACATCCTATGTTACGGTTCAACTATATTAATTTCTTCACCACCTAAACTTTTTACAAAATTTCAATACATCCTATGTTACGGTTCAACCTTTACCATTCTGACTGCCTGTTGCTGTTGTAATGGGATTTCAATACATCCTATGTTACGGTTCAACCATTGGTGTTATGTGATTTATATTTTTCATCATACCTGAATAGCATTGAGATTGCAACATTTGGCATAGATTTTTCCAATAAAGATCAAGTTTTTTACCAAAGGAAAAAATGCTCCAAAACCATTGAAATACCAACATGTACCTAAACCCCAACAGATTCTTAGTTGGAAAAAACTTTATCTTTTGCAGAAAATATTCTATCATCAATGGTTATGCCCACGCTATAAAGAGCAAGACTTTTACCATCGAATCAATATTTATGTTTTGCACTAAGGCTTTCCTATCAAAACTTCATAAACTCAGACAGTATGAGCAACAGCTAGATAGCTTTTCTCTTTCCTATACCGAAAAAATTAAGCTTGGGACAAAAATTATTCAAATGAAAAATCGTATGGAAAAACATCACACTTGCCTAGGACATATTCCTGTAATTTCCTGTCACTCTTTTATACACATTCCTTTCATATCGCCATATTTTTACATACTTATTCATATCCTTCAATGTTTCTTTGCACAGTCAATCAGAAAAAATTTTTTCTGATCGACTCCTTTCACTTTCGAACTTTGTTCCCATTTTTTATTTTATATTTCTGAAACGTTTTTCCAAGTGATTGACAGTTACCTATCCACTGTATGGGGTGCAATTCGTGCCAACGCCTTGCCAAGTGGCTTTAACAAAAATAAAACTGCCAAAAACGTACAAAGTAAATTGCCAAGTGAAACCTGAAACCCGAGCAATAACCGAGCAAGCAACGCCTCATAACCTAAGTTCGCAATCAAAATATACGGTAAATCAATGATTGTACCACAACAAAATGCAAGCATACCACCAACTATGGCAAATACTATTTCAGAACTTGTCTTCTTTTTGATCCATGCATAAATCAATACATATTGTGGAAACAGCAGCAAATACATCAATGTCCACGGCGCAAGACCACGCGTAATGATCAATAATAATGTAAACAACACCGTCGCTGTCCATGCTTGCTTTCTTTTAAAATATAGACCATAAACCACAAGCATAAAATTGAATAGCTCCACATACATCACAAACGATCCCATCGTATACACAATATATAAAACCGCTGTAAGCAAAGCCGTTGTCGTTAATTCATAGGTACGCATAATCTAAAAGCCCATATCTTGCGTAAAAACAAAAATTACTTCATCTTGATCAGATAAACCAACCTCATCTACACCAGGTGCCTGTCCGACCTCCATGGTCAAATTTTTACTGGGTGATTCATATGCATACATCCACCACGGACCGTTTTGCATATCAGTTGATGCCAAATTCTTTACAGTTGTTACAAAGCGCCCATATTCAGAATCAACCATTACAACGCCAAGCGTCTCTTTTTTCTCTTCCAAAAAATCACCAAGTGTCTCTGCATCCGTATGAAAGCGAGCTCTTTCCAGTAAAACAACATTTTTTACCTCATCCTTTACCGTCACAAAAACTTCTTTTTCTCCTTTCTCCCCGGAAAAAAAATCGGTTTGAAAAATAAAAAATGCGGCAACTACAAGAATAACCGCGCCAATTGCAAACCATAATTTTTTCTTCATATCTATTCTCCTTTTTTATATGATTTTGAATGAAAACGGACTTCATCTATGTGATTCAACCGATTGATTTCCAATGCACAAACAAATAAATAGTTGGTCATTAATTCAGAAAAATCAATCAATTCATCCAACGACTGTGGGACACTGTGCCGAATCAAATGAAGATTTCGTGTCACACGCTTCGCCATGCCACGTGCTACATGATAATGACAAGCAATCACATGTCCAGTTGGATAAACAAAGCCATCTAACCGCATCAAATTCTGCTCCTTTAACCGACGATAATCTTGTAACAACCATTTGGTATCTGCTGGCGTTATCGCAACCATTCCTCGAACAGAACCATTTAAATGCAAAACCTTATCCATCAACCATTCTGTTTCAGCATGCAAAGAGGTTCCCATCGCCAAAATCAACCCCAAATAAGAGGCCAATTCATCAGTTAGTACTTCATGATCGACAATCCGTTCTTTCTCATGTAAAAAAGGATAGGATATAAAATCCATACTTTTTTCCATTGTATTTCCTCCTTTCCCCTCCGAAAAGTCCATACTATGTTTAGGCAGGTCTCCTGGCTCATGACTCAAACATACCGATTCGCCTTCCCATAAACAAAAATTCACAGTGGCATTTGTGAATACGGAACTTGTCACTTACAGTAGCGGGGGCTGCAACATAACGTATTTCCCTATTATGAAACAAAAAATAAATAAGTAGCCAATCAGAGAAACTGTTAAACTTTTTTATTTTCGCTTCCACCTAAACATTTTTATTATGAACCTTTAGCATAATACAGAAAAAATAACTTTACAATAGTACAAACGTTTGTTTAAAAAACGACATCCAGCTTTTTTTTGTAAAAAACAAAGAATCACCTGTTTTCACCATTTCTATTGTAACAACTTTTTTCCATATACAAAAAAGCCACAGACACTACAGCAAATGGAAATCTTGATTTTTCTTCTTTCCTCTTAATAAAAATAGCGTTCTTGTAGACTTCCCCAATTACTACAACCAACAACGGGAAATCTTTGAAAATAACGCTCAGAACGGTTCATATATCACGAACATAACCCATTATCCAAATACCTCTCCTAATTTAGCGCATATTCACAAATTCAGAAATTAAAACCAAACCAGCCCTCCAAAAAGCCAATTGGTCCACATTCTTTAAGATAGCTATATATCATAATGGCTTCTTTTCAAACATAACCGCCCAACTTATCTACTCATCTTCCTGATTGCTCCATAGAAGCGAAAAACAATTCCTTTACCAACACACAGAATTTCTTAATGTTGTCATACAATACAAAATGTACAACCAAACCTTTTGAGAAAATAAAGTTTCAATTGCAAAAAAATTGGCAAATGAAGTATAGCAGCTTTCCACCAATCCAACACGTGTTATTTTTGTAACAGATTCCAACCGATACAAATGAAAATACCTCTCTAAAAAATAATCACCATCGTGCAATCATGTTATCCCTTAAAACAATGCTGATATACCATAAGTAACACGAGAATATAACAGACAAGCACCCCGCTATTCCATAATCTAATGTTTGCAAAATTATGACATATTTCTATAAAATTCATGAAATATATAAATAGACAGGATGTAAAAGCATTTTGACGTTGTTTTTAGGCAATGTCAATGGAATTTGATAGACATATTATTTCTGCTTATCATATGATAGGAAAGAAGCCAAGGAGGTCACCAAAATGGAAATAGGGAAAAAATTAAAGAGTGCCCGGCTCAAAGCGGAACTCACTCAGGAATCTGTCGCCGATAAAATTCAAGTGTCTCGTCAGACAATCTCAAATTGGGAAAATGCGAGATCATATCCTGATATTGTGAGTATTGTTCATTTGAGCAATCTTTACAATATTAGTCTGGATGAATTACTAAAGGAAGACAGAAATATGCTTGAACATTTAGAAGAAAGCACCAATGTTGTAAAGAGCAACAAAAAACTGATTGCAGCAATTACCATTAACATTGTGCTTCTGCTTATTTTGATATTGTCTTATAGTGTGGTACCAGAAAATATCATATTTTTAACTTTTGTCTTTGTGCTGGCGATTATGAGTTTTTCCATACTGCTCTATCAAATCATCAAAAAAATATAGGAGGTATTGAATATGTCTACACCTGTCATTCTGCTGTTTATTGTGTGCTTTGCAGCAATGATTGTGGGAGCACTACATATTGGATTTCAGCTTTTCAAAATTATTGTTTTGGATTCTGAAGCCAGAAGGTTAAAACACCCTAAGTTATGGGGACTTCTCTCTGCAAGTGGAAACAACTCTTCTGGATTGATTATGTACTTCATCGCCAGAAGAAAATATCCAATCGTAGATATGTCGATGGAAACTCACAGAGAAATTGAGGCAAGAAAGAAAAGAGCTGGGGTTGGAATTGTATTTTTAGCTTTAGGCGCAATCGGAGTTGTAATTGCCATTTCACTGATGTAGAAAGGAAAAAAATATGAACTTTTTTGGTCAGCTTTTAAGCGCATTGTTACAACTTTTGATTTTTACTACGATTCCGTTTCTTTGGTATGTAGTAACCCATAAAAAAATAACTGGTTTTTTTCAATGGTTAGGATTGAAAACACCCATAGACACAGATAAATCAATATGGAAATTTGTTTCAATTGCTGTTATAGGATTTAGCATTGTTTCTATTGGAATTTTATTTATCCTAAAAGATGTTGATACAGTAACTTCCAGTTTTATGGAAAGGAAAATTGCTGCATTGCCATCTGCATTCATATATGCTTTTGTCAAAACTGCACTTTCAGAAGAAATTTTATTCCGAGGTTTTATACTGAAACGACTTTCAAACAAATTGGGTTTTAAGATTGGTAATATTATTCAGAGTGTTCTTTTTGGTTTGCTGCATGGTGTAATGTTTGTTTCTGTTGTCGAAACTATGAAGTTACTTTTGATTGTCGTATTTACTGGTGCTATTGCATGGTGTATTGGTTACATAAATGAAAGCAAGGCAAATGGGTCTATTATACCGGGATGGATCATTCATGGTATAGCAAATTTGTTTTCAGCATTCATCTCAATGTTTTCTGTCATATAATAGTAACTGAACATAAGTGAAAAATGGCAAAACCATCCGAGCCAGTGGGCGGGCAAGATGAACAGCGCATACCGCATCCGTGTTTGGCAGATATACCAGCTTTACCCTGCCGGGAACGACCCAACCAAGATTGCCCGTATGCTAACGGAGCAACAAATCTACACACCAAAGACACTAAAATACCACAAAATGGACAAGCACCCGCCGCTACCCCCCTGGCTATAAATGCAAGTGGGCAAAGAACACCATCGTTCATCTGTTGAAAAACCAGGAGTACACTGGCTGTCTGGTGAACTTCAAGACGAAAAAGCCCTCTTACAAGGTCAAGCACAATGTGGAAAATCCCATTGAGAAACAGGCGATTTTCTAGAACCACCATGAGCCGATTATCAACACAGAAACATGGGAGCATGTGCAAAAGTTATGCAAGCTGCGCAAACGCCTGAGCCACTATGATGAAGAGTGGAGCAGTTCTCTGGTATGCTGTTTTGCACCGACTGCGACAGTGTTCTCTATCAGCAAAAAATACCAGATCGACAAGTGGAAACAAGACGGTGACATCTGAATCAGCTACAAAAATCGCACCTGCGACTGTATGGTACACTTTATCCGCGCTGACCTGCTTGATCGCCAGTGCCCTTACCAATTTTCGCAAAGTGACCGAGTATGCCATCAAGCACGGATACCGCTTTGTGAAGCTGCTTAACCAGCAGAAACGAAATCAGCAGCGAGAAGACCGCCGCAGTCACAAAAAGCTTGAACAAACCCAAGAACGCATTCTCGAAGTGAACTGTATTATTAAGCGGCTATATGAGGACAATGTGAACGGCAAAATCAGCGACAAGCGTTTCATGGAATTGTCAGCAGACTATGAGCGGAAACAGCGAGAACTGAAAAACCGCGCTGCCGCCTTGCAGCCCGAACTGCACAAGTCTCAAAGCGCCATCAGCCACGCAAAAAAGTTTATGGGGATGGCTCGCAAGCACCTACCCTTTGAGAAACTTATTCCCACCTTCCTTGCCAGAAATGGTAGGAAAAATCGTCATGCATGTGTGCATCTATGGCGAGAACGAAACCCACAGGCAGGACATTGAGATTTATTATAGCTGTACCAGAAAGATTGACTTGACCGAAGCTAAAGCTCGACTATCCAACACAACGCACAAGTTTCAGATAAAAACAGCAAAATTTTTACACTTCTATTACTTCTTTATCGCACATCATCCAAAAGCAGCTTGCTTTTAACAACCTCCAGAACATGAAAAACAAACCACTATGAATCACGCAAAAACCATATCCCAATTCCCAAACCAACGACTGTTAAAATAACCAAGGTATCCTGCGTTCGCCAATGAAACTGTCGCGCCTTCGTACGCGATCGCCCCGTCTCATATCCTCGGGCATCCATCGCCAGTGCCAACATGTCTGCACTGCGAAATGCTTGTGCAAACAACGGAATCAAAAAAACTGTTGCCAAGTGAATCCGCTGTCGAACCGAAAATGTCCCCAAACGAAGATCTAGCCCTCTTGCTGCTTGTGCCTTTGCAATCCGATTCATCTCATCCGAAAGCATCGGAATAAACCGCAGTGCCAAACTCAACATCAGTGCCCATTCATGAACTGGGAAACCGATTTTCCGAAATGGATATAGCAAAGAAACCAACCCATCCGTAATTTGCATCGGCGGTGTAGTAATCGTTAAGATCGAAGAAATTCCTATAATGATAAGCAAGCGAACACCCATATAAAACCCGGAAATGACTCCAGCTTGATAAATTTCAATCCAACCAAAATCCCAAAGCACTACACCAGTTTTCACTGTCAAAATATGCAACAAAAAGACAAACAAAACCATATGTAATGCATACCGAATGCTGCCAAAAATATATCGCAGCCGAACACCTGTTAACCAAAAAATCAAAAATGTAAAGGCAAACAACAAAGCGGTTGTCCAAAAATTATTTGCTCCAAAAATAATAACCGTATATAATGTAATACTTAAAATTTTGGCACGTGCATCCAAGTGATGCAAAAACGAATCTACCTCAATATAACGTCCGAACGTCGCCTTCATTCCCATATCACTTCTTTTTGCTTGGCTAAAGCCATGGCAAGTTCATCTGCACACAGACAACGTTTTTGCAATCGAAATCCGCAGCGCGCTTCGATTTCTTGCTGCAAATGAGTAACAGTTGGTAAAAGAAGACCGGTTTGTTGTAAAAGTACATCATCGTGAAAAATTTCACGTGGTGGTGCTTGCCGAATCACCGTTTGATTGGCAAGAACAAGCATTTCCTCTGCATCATTTGCCGCTATATCCATCTCATGCGTAACCAAAACAATTGTCATCCCTTGCTGATGCAGATTTCTAAACAAATTCAACAACTCTTCCTTACTTTTTGCATCCAAACCAACAGTTGGTTCATCTAACACAAGCAGCTGTGGCATATATGCCAATACACCAGCAA
This sequence comes from Candidatus Harrysmithiimonas galli, assembly GCA_904373265.1. Lineage (GTDB taxonomy): Bacteria > Bacillota > Bacilli > CAJFEE01 > CAJFEE01 > Harrysmithiimonas > Harrysmithiimonas galli. The sequence continues at coordinate 93,882 of CAJFEE010000007.1, forward strand.
TTGCAATCTTTCGCATTTCTCCACCACTAAGCGTAAACGGTGAGCGACATAGAAAATTTTCGGACAAACCAACTGCCTGCAAAGCCTTTCTTGCCTGAATTTTCGCTTCTGTCTTTGAAAATCCAAAATTAATTGGTCCAAAGCATAAATCCATTTCAACCGTTTCAGCAAACAGTTGACTTTCGGGAAATTGAAAAACCAATCCGATATTTCTTCGTACACGCTGTAAATCAGTAGCATTGGTTTTTTCGTCTATACAAACACCCATAACTTCAACACTTCCTGATGTTGGACGCAATAGTCCAGAAAACAACTGAATCAGCGTAGACTTTCCAGCACCTGTCTGTCCTGTGATTACATAAAATTTTCCTGGTTCAATTTGCAAGTTCACATTTTGCAATACAGTTGATTCAAACGGTGTTCCGATACCGTAGGTAAAGTCTACATTTTTACAAATAATTGACATACATCCTCCACAAGCTCTGACAGACTGGCATACGAAGAACGAACCACAATCCCTTCTTTGCGAAGTGCTCTGCAAAATACATCCAAAAAAGTTGAGCCTAACGCATATTTTTCTCGCAATATCACATTTCTCAGAACCGATAGCGATGAAAAACAACCTACACATTTTCCCTCTGCTAAAATTAATGTACGATCAGAAATTTCCAACTCAGATAAGTCATGTGTAACTGAAACGACAGTTATTTCACGCTCCGCTCTTAAACGCTGTAATTGCAGAAAAAAATCAATTCGACTGACTGCATCCAGCATAGAGGTAGCCTCATCCAGCACAAGAATATCTGGACGCAAAGCCCAAATACCAGCCAATGCAACCCGCTGCTTTTGTCCACCAGACAACTCCTCTGGCGATCGATATTTTAAATCTGAAATTTGCAGAGCTTCCAATGATTCATCAATTCGAAGGAGCATTTCCTCTCTTGGAATTTGAAAATTTTCCATACTGAATGCCATATCATCAAAAACGGTTGTTCCAACAAACTGATGATCCGGATTTTGAAAAACCATTCCGATTTTCTTGCGGATTTCCCACAAATTGTTTGGCTCTACCCTCAGATTATCAATAATAACTTGACCGTGATTGGGTAAAATCAAACCATTTAACATTCTGATTAATGTAGACTTTCCTGATCCATTTTGTCCAACAACACTTAACCATTCTCCTTTCGATACACAAAAGGATATATCTGTCAAAAGATCTTTTGATTGACCCGGGTAACCAAAAGACACATCCACTACTTGAATCATTTATCCACCTCATTTATGGCTATTGTAGCATAGATTTAATTTATGGAGAAAAATCTTTTCTCCATAAAAAACATGACGGTCTCTAGCCCCATCATGTTCAAGAAAGATCTTTATTTGTTCATGATCTAAGTCTTTTTTTGAGAGATTCTTGCTACATAGATTTTCATTTTCACAGACTTAAATTCCGGTTACTTCAATCATATCATAAATAAGTTATCCTTTTTGAATTGAAAAATTGTATCTCACTTTATTTTTGAATCAAATGACTGGATTTCACTTAACCTTATATTTTATCTGCCACAAATATTCTTATTCAACCGCTGGATATGAAAACAAAATTGTAGCAGACTTCTCGCCCATTTTGACAATCATTTTCTTATGCAATGAGTAAGCCTCTTAAAATTTTTATACAATAAATTATAAGCTTGGTTTTACAAAAGCAAATAAAGCTTATTGTTTCATTTCTTTTTGGGAATTCTTTCTGTTTGCACATTTTTTTGACAGTCTCTTCTTTAAACGATGCAACCGTTTCTTTGATTGAAAAATATGTACGCCTTCTATAAAAATATGCTGATACATCCTCTGGAAAAACGATTTTATAGAGCCATATCCCCTCAACAATCATACTGCCAAACAATCATCAGCCTTCCCATCATAAAAAACCGATGAATGAAATAGATTCACTCAAAATAAATCGCAAATCTAGTTAAATTCGTAAACAATCAAGAATAGACAACAGTAAAACACCCATAGCAGTCTCACTCTTTATCTTTTGAAAAGAAATGAAGAAATTTTTATGGACTGTAATCAATTAACAACCATTTTATAGACAAAGAATTCTTTTATAGCAACCTTCCATTTTAAGAAGCTTACGGTTAAACACAGAAACCATTGACTTACCGTAAGCCTTGATCTTTCTGGAACAACAAAATTTGATTTTTCTCGTTATATAATGACTGGTAGCCGAAATACAGCGCACCAAACACAGATACACAAACAACTGTACACATCGCAATCATAATCGCAATTTGGTAAAAAATACTTGTCATTGGTAGAGTTCCTGACAAAATTTGTCCAGTCATCATGCCAGGTAAGGAAACAATCCCCATTCCCACCATAGAATTCAAAGTCGGAAGCAGCGCAGTTTCCAAAGATTGATTCACATGCGGCAATAAAATCTTTTTTGGGGAAACTCCAAAATTTAACAAGGCTTCAATTTTCGACCGCTGTCCCTGAAAGCTCTCTTGAAAAGTTTTGATTCCAAGTGTCATACCTGTCATCGCATTTCCCATAATCATACCGCCAATCGGAATGACATATTGTGGGTTAAAAATGGATTCCCCAACAACAACCACAATAAAGAAGACAAGCACAAACAGACCTGAAACAGTAAGCGAACAAGCAATCGCCCACTGAAAACGACGGTTCAACCCTTTATTTTTGGAAAGCACTCGGTGAATGGCAAATCCTGTCATTACCACAAAATACAGCACTGTAAAAATCGGATGTGGGTACTCAAAAATATACGTTAAAATCAAACCTGCCAAAACAAGCTGTACAGTCATACGAATGCTTGCAACAAAAAGCAGCTTCGTCTGATGAATTCGGCATTTCCTCATTACAAAAAGGACAATCAGCAACAATAAATAAATCAGAGCAAACTGCCCAATTTGCAGCTCAACCACTTCCTGCATCATGACCGCCTCGCTTTCTGCAATTCAATTTTAACATCTGCAAATTTTTCCACTGTGTGCAGATCATGTGTAATCACCAATAAAGTGATTCCCTTTTCCTTACAAACTTTCGATACATTTTCAATCAAACAAGTTGCTGTCCATTCGTCCAATGCAGCCGTTGGTTCATCCAAAAGCAATACATCTGGTAAAAAAGACAGCCCGATTGCAACAAAAACCCGTTGTCGTTCGCCACCAGATAAATTGACACAAGACGTATCCGGCGGAAAATCTATACAGCAAGCAGATAAATATTTTCGCATCTTTTCCAAACTGGGCAGAGCTTCCTCACGATATTCATAAAAAATCCGGAAATTGTCTGCAATGCTGCCCCCAAACAAATAAACCATTTGTGAAACGAGCAAAATTTTTTTACGTAGCTCCAAAGTTGGCTGAAACTCAAGCGGTTGCCCATAATATAAAATTTCACCAGCACTCACAGTTTCTGTAGCATTTAGCAGTTTAAACAATGTACTTTTGCCACTGCCGCTTTCTCCATAAAAAACAACCATATTTCCTTTTTGAATTTCAAAGGATGGATACTCTATATTTTGGAAGATTACATCTTTGATTTGTAAAACTGGTTCTAACATATGCGCTCCTTTTTAGTTAGCAAAATATAACACAGATCTATCATAGCATATATAGACAAAGTATAGAGAATAAAATATACCATTTTCGTTCTTTTTACGTTTTGCGTATAAATCATTTCACTGCATATTAAGTAAGCATCTGAAAACCAAAAACCAAATGTTTCAGAAATTCTGTATCGAATAAACGCTAAGAAACTACTATTCATTTTTGCATCTTATAATGAAAAAACAACGTGGGATTTTGAAACTGTACACGCAAACTGCATCGTAATGGTCTACTTGCAAAATACCTTATATTCCATCTGTATTTTCTGTAAAGAAGCATACTATATTGTTACGGTTCGGTTGAAATAAAATTTCACATTTTTAATTTATTTAAATCTTGTACAAAAATTTTTGATTTTTGTTTGCCAAATGGTGTTTTAAGATTGGTTTTCTCATTGACATTAACAATAAAGAAATGAAAGATTTCTTCATGAAATGCAACGACATTTGACTCAGTCTTTTTATCAATCAAATGACTATATAAAAAATCCTCCCGAAAAAACGAAAGGATTTTTTATATAAAACAATTGAATGCTCAACTGATCTTAGCTAAATATAAACATTTTTTCTACATATAAAACTTATCAATCAACTTGCCTAAATAGAATATAAAGAAGCTCTTTTTAAAAAAGAAGTTTGAACAGACAATTCGCTTAAACAGACAAAACAGTTTTATCAGCCCAACTAACAGCCCTTATTCTTTGTAAACTCTAAATTGACATTCTATGGACACCAAAAACAAATTCAAGATCTTCTTTTCCAAAATAAATATATGATATAAAGAAGCAAACCGATTCCCAATACTATCAATATTGGCTCAGTATATGCTGCAAACAATGCACCTGCACTTTGCCAATTTTCTCCGAGCTTTTTTCCCAAATACACATACAATGCTGTAATCGGAAGCATCGCTAAAAATGTATACAATGTAAATTTCCAAAAACTCATTCGAGCAACTCCACACGGAACGGACACAGCCGTACGAACCACTGGAAAAAAGCGAGCAAAAAAGGCAACACTTGCACCATATTTTTCAAAAAAACGATCGGCAGCACGGATTTGTTTTTCTTGGATTAGAAAATATTTCCCATATTTTATTACCATTGGACGACCACCATACTTTCCCAGCGCATATAAAGTAATGGGACCAATTGTACCACCAACAGAACCTGCCAATACAGTTAGTGCATAATGAAAGTCACCTTCCGCTACCCAAAACCCGGCAAGCGGGAGCACAATTTCTGCTGGAACAAATTCAAAACAGAGCGCAAACAAAATCCCAAAATATCCGAATCCTTTTAGTGTTTCTAGCACTGACAAAATAAATGCTTCAAACATGTATACGCTCCTTTAACCTTCAATTATATATATCAACTTTTTATTATAGCAATCTCATGTAAATATCGTGTAAAAATTTTATAAATATTTTGTTAACAGTCAAGTCAAATGACTAAAATAAAAGCACCGGCTTTCTTTTTCGCTTTAATATGAGAACCAATACTTTTGCATCCTCTTCAAAAATTCATTGGTAATTGGAAAACGGCTATATGAGCCTAGCACCGTATTTGCCCCACAATATGGACAAAGCGCTGTTTCTCCCTCATCTATCCATTTCGTGATCTCCTTTGGATGGAAAATGGTACGACATGAGAAACAGCCACATAATACATCCTTCTCCAATTCTGCTCGATTTCTAGTTGCATATACATGTGCTGCCTTTAATTTTTCTACTGGCATGTTTTTCTCCTTACTATTTTCCTGTTATATATTGTATTCATATCGGTTCTCAAAGTCTAATATTTTCTCAGTTGTTATCTTTATTCTACCAAAAAAGCAAACCAATCCAATAACAATAAAGGCACAGTAATCTTTTAAACTCTCTTTTCTTGATCTACATTATATCTTGAAATAAAATACATATCATATGTTTATTTAAACTTATCCCAACCACCTAAAATGCGCCTATATTCCTGATATAAATCTTTCATAATACAAAAGATAAAAAGTCGTTTATACTTTGGAACATAAGCGCGCTCTGATTTCAATTTTAGCTTCTAAATATTTTTGCAACCTAAGCCAAATGTTTTTCTATTTTATTCCACTGTTACACTTTTGGCCAGATTACGTGGTTTATCAACATCACATCCTCTTTGCAGCGCAGCATAATAGGCCAGAAGCTGTAAAGGAATGACAGATACAAGTGGAGAAAGCGGCTCATATACCTTTGGCAGAACATAAGCATCCCCATCCATCGTTAAATTCTCTGTAGCAATAACACAAACATGAGCGCCACGTGCAGCCACCTCTTTAGCATTTCCACGAATATTTAAATTCACAGATTCCTGTGTCACAAGTACGATTACTGGTGTTTTTTCCTCAATCAAAGCAATGGTTCCATGTTTTAATTCTCCACCGGCAAAGCCTTCACATTGAATATAGGAAATTTCTTTCAATTTCAATGCGCCTTCCAGACCCACATAATAATCCAAACCTCTACCGATGAAGAAACAATTTCTTGTATGCTGTAAATAATTCAAGGCAATTTTTGCTATAATTTCCTTATTATGAATCAATCCATCCATTACTGTTGCAATTTTTCCAAACTCTGAGAAAATATCAAAATCTAATGGTAAACCTTTTTGTATCGCTGTATCCACTGCAAGAAGTGCTAAAACAGCAATTTGAGCCGTATAAGCCTTTGTTGAGGCAACTGCTATTTCCGGACCCGCATGTAAAAGCAATGTACAATCTGATTCACGAGACAATGTCGAATCCGGAACATTTGTAATGGCCAACGTTGGGTAGCCTTTTTCCTTTACTTTTACTAAAACGGAACGGCTGTCTGCCGTTTCTCCACTTTGTGAAATCAAAATAAACAAAGGGTTTTGACTTAACAACGGCAGATTGTAAGAGAACTCACTTGCAATATGTACCTCAGTTGGAATTCCTGAAAATTTTTCTAAGTAGTCTTTCCCAACCAAACCAGCATGATAGCTTGTTCCGCAGGCAATCATATAAATGCGATCTGCTTTTTGCATCGCTTCCCGAATTTCACGATCTATGATCAGTTGTCCATTTTCATCCTGATATCGCTGCACAATTTTACGCAAAACCATCGGTTGTTCATCAATTTCCTTCAACATATAATGTGGATACGTCCCTTTATCAATATCACTTGGATCCAATTGTGTTGTAAACGGCTTTCTTTCTTGGATTTCACCGTACAAATCGGTAATAATGACACGATCCTTTTTTAAAATCACAACTTCTTGGTCTTTTAATTCCAGAAACTGATTGGTAATTTGTAGTACAGCAATGGCATCCGATGTAATCACATTAAATCCGTCACCCAAACCGACAAGCAGTGGGCTTCGATTTTTTGCTGCATACAAAGTATCTGAATCTTGCGCATCGATTAAACCAATTGCATATGATCCATGCAGACGCTTTAAACTATGACGAAATGCTTCCTCAACATACATACCTTGCTCGACATATTTTTCAACAAGCTGTACGATAACCTCTGTATCTGTATCGGATATAAAATGAATATGATCCAGATTTGAATGTTTAATTAAATCATAGTTTTCAATAACACCATTATGCACCAAAGTAAAGCGTTTGCTGCTTGATTGATGTGGATGTGCATTTTTTTTGCTTGGTGCACCATGTGTCGCCCAACGCGTATGCCCGATACCGATAAATGGATGAAAACTGTCTACTACAATCTGACGTAAATCAGCAATTCTTCCTTTTTCTTTTGAAATATGCAGACCCGTATGATCAATACCAGCAATGCCCGCAGAATCATATCCACGATACTCCAGCTTTTCCAATCCATGCAGTAAAATTTCTTTACAGTCACTTTGACCGATATATCCTACAATCCCACACATGCTTGTATCCTCCTGTATTCGATAGTTCTGTGCATCTAAAACCCTCTTTGTCCGAAAAATCACTCTTCCGTTTTGTAAAAGTTCTTTATAGCTGAGATGCGCAGCTAGGAGGCATCCGCCGAAAATTCGATCTTCCTCCACCTCGTCTGCTTTTACAAATGTAAAAGCACTGGCGCTTTTTTATGATTATCTAATCTTTACTCTTCATCCCTTTCCTAACGTATTTGATGTGTGACGTTTATATTATATCCTATTTGGTGCAATTCCACCAACTCTTAACCTTTCCCAGGCAAACCTCTTTCATATGGAAATCCAGAATAAAAATATTTTCTATCAAGAAAGTTCAGCTATTACTCATATTCTTCAAAATTTTCGTATTGATGAAATGTCAACAGGAAAAAAATCCAAACAAAACCAACGATTTACAGTATCGCTTGAAGAGACAAAGAAGCCATTTTTAATTTTTATCCCCGCTTCACCTTTATAAACGTAAAAATACAATCAATTTGCTTAGCTCTCTTACTGCTGCATACAAACATAATATGTGATTTTTCTACTCATCAGAACAGATGCCCTATTTGGTTTTTGGTAAATTCTTTACCGCAACAAACTTTGTCTTTTTTATCCTTTGCTGTTTGGAAACGGGGTGTGGAATCTGCGGTCTAAAAATGGATACACATGTCTTACTTAACAAAAAACGATTTTCCATTTGGAAAATCGTTTTGCTTTTTTCTTCTTAACCAATTTCCTGAATCACCGTTACAATTTGGTCCACATACTTTTGACATAGCTGCTCTGTTGCCGCCTCTGCCATAACACGAATTAGCGGTTCAGTGCCTGACGGACGCACAAGTAAACGACCATCACCATTCATTTCTGTTTTGATTTTTTGCATAATTTCTGCAAGACGTGGATGATTCATAACAGTCTGTTTATCGGAAACCTTTACATTGACCAGTACCTGTGGGAATTTTTTCATTTCACCAGCTAAAACCGAAAGAGGCTTGCCAGACTTTCTTACAATATTGGTTAATAATAATCCAGTTAAAAGACCATCCCCCGTTGTATTATAATCCAAATTTACAATATGTCCAGATTGTTCTCCGCCTAAATTATAGCCATTCTTGCGCATTTCTTCGACAACATAACGATCACCAACGGCTGTTGTAACACTTTTTATTCCTTGGGTTTCTAATGCTTTATGAAAACCAAGATTGCTCATTACTGTTGAAACAATCATGTCTTGTTTAAGCATACCTTCCTGCTTCATATACTTACCAATGATATAAAGAAGTTGATCCCCATCTACAACCTCACCATTTTCATCAATCGCAATTAAACGATCGCCATCTCCGTCAAATGAAAGGCCAATATCTGCTCCTTTTTCCTTCACATAGGCGACCAGTGCCTCTGGGTGCGTTGAGCCGACGCCGCTATTGATATTCTCGCCATCTGGAGAATTCCCAATGGTCAATACCTCTGCCTCCAAATCACCAAATAAATAAGGACCAATTGTTGAAGTTGCACCGTTTGCACAGTCCAATGCGATCACCAAGTCAGTAAAATCGCCATCTACAGCTTGTTTAATGTAGTTCATATATTTTTGGGCACCCTCAAAAAAATCATAGACTGTTCCTACCTTTTCACCAGTTGGTCGTGGCAAGCTATCCTCTTGCATATCCATAAAACGTTCAATCTCATCTTCTTGCGCATCTGATAATTTAAAACCATCTGCACCGAAAAATTTAATCCCATTATCGGCAAACGGATTGTGGGAAGCTGAAATCATGATCCCCGCTTCTGCACCTAGAGCTTTTGTTAAATAAGCGACTCCAGGTGTTGTAATCACACCCAAACGTGCAACCTCAATGCCAATGGACAGAAGTCCAGCAATCAAAGCACTTTCAAGCATATAACCAGAAATCCGTGTATCCCTCCCAACAACGACCTTGGCTTTTTCTTGATTTTTGGTTAAAACATATCCTCCCACACGTCCAAGCTTAAACGCAAGCTCAGGTGTCAATTCCTGATTGGCTATCCCTCGAACACCATCAGTTCCGAAATATTTACCCACTTTTATACCCCTTTCTGATGCCTACATCTATTTTAACTCATATTCAACCTGATTGTTCGCTAATTTTAATTCAACCTGATCTAATGTTTTTATTTTCAACTCAGATTGATGTGTTCCAGTCCCCTTTCCAATAACTGAAAAATACACGACAATATCCTTTGATTCTAAGTTATTCACAACTGTCGGTGCACCAACTACAGTCACATCAACCGTCCCCTTTTGAGGCTGTAAAAATTCAATCGAGTAATCAGAGGACAAATCATCCACTTGAATTTTTATATTTTTAAATACTTTTTCTACTTTTTTCTCAACCGTTACCAAAACCGTTAATTTTTGTGGTGAAACAGAAACAACACCTTTGGGAACCGGGATGCTTACCTCAATATTTCCGGTTTTCTTCACAGCACTTAAATCCAACCCAACTTTTACATTCGGTTCCAAATCCTCTAAAATTTTCTGCGTCCGTCCATACATTGTTACAATCTCTGTTTCTGGATGAACAGAAACAAGAGCATATGCATCTGCTAATGGCTTGTCTATCGTCAGCTCCAATGGAAACTCCTTATATGGATGAATCACCTCCACTTGAATTTCTACAGTTTCATATTCTAATTCAACATCCACTTGATTGCCTTCTGCATCATAAACCAATACCTTTGCATTTGTTTTAAAACTCTCATTTACTCCATCTAAGTCAACGATACTTTTAACCAATGCAATTTTTTCCACCCTGTCCTTTGCACCAGTAATATTGATACGCTCCGGATTTACCTTTGCTGAACCAACTGAAAACCCTGCTTCCATTTGGTTTCGATTTATATAATCAACTTCAATTTCAAATTCTTTTGTAATCTTCTCCTGAATATTAACGGTAATGCTTTCAGGACTAATATTGACAGACAACTTTTCTGATATATTTCTGTAACCTAAATTGACCGTATGTGTACCAAGCGGTAAATCACGTAAATCTGCAAAAACTGAAAATTGTTTCTGTAAACTTGCTGACTTCGTAATATTGGTCGGACCTGTTAAATCAACCGTTACATTTGTCGGCGCACCTGTTACAACTAAATTTTCTTGATCATAGTATAGTTCCAATGGTACATTCGTGACCGTTTCTGTTCCCGATCTACTGCCAAGCAAACTTTTTTCTTCAATTTGCCCCTCCCATGTAGCCGAAATAAAAAGCATTATGGCTAGCAATAGTGCAACAACCCTTAAAAACCAATTGCTATCAACCCATTTATCCCATGTATTCCTATTCATCACGTTTACCCATCCAATTCCATTTAAATTGTATTTCTTGTTTAACATTTGCAAAAATTTCCATATCCAAAAGTTCTTTTAATCGTTCAATCGTAATATTACGGTTAATTTCACCGTTTCGTGTTACAGAAATTGCACCTGTTTCCTCAGAAATAACAATGGTAAAACTATCAGTTACTTCACTAATCCCAATTGCTGCACGATGTCTTGTGCCAAGCTCCTTTGAAATAAACGGATTTTCTGACAATGGTAAATAACAGGCTGCAGCAGCTACACGTTTATCCTGAATAATAACAGCACCATCATGCAGTGGTGTATTGGGAATAAAAATATTAATCAGTAACTCAGAAGAGATTTTGCTATCCAGACGGATCCCCGTTTCTATATAATCACCCATTCCTGTTTCTTTCTCAATCGAAATTAAAGCACCAATTCGCCGTTTTGCCAAATAACTGCTTGCCGTTGCAATCTGTTGAATAAAATCACGTTTCTTTTCTTCTTCCTGATGTGAATGACGTGTAAAAATCTTTCCACGTCCCAAATGCTCCAGTGCACGTCGAATTTCTGGCTGAAAAATAATAATAATAGCTAAGAAACCCCATGTCATTACTTGATCTGTTAACCATGATAAGGTTGGCAGATCAAAAAACAAACTGGCAAGCCGAACGACCACAACCAATGCAATTCCTTTTAACAATTGTACTGAACGCGTTCCTTTAATAATTCCTAATAATTTATACAATATAAACCAGACAACAAATATATCAATTGTAACCAATAAAACATCTAGTGGAGACCATTCCATCAAATTCATGTGCTATCCTCCATTTTCTACAGCATTTCTCCTTATAAACTTTTTGCACCAAACAAAGTTCCAATCAATTGAACAGCAACTTTGCCAGAATGATTATTGATATCTTTACAACAATCAATCCCAAAAAATTCAGAAGATGTAATCAATCCTGCCTGATACAACAGATTCATTGCAATCATTGTTTCTTTTGGTGTCAATCCCATAGAAATTGGATCGCTGATCCCAGGCAACATCTCCCCATCCAGACAATCAAAATCAAAGGAAAGATGGACTCCGTCACAATCTGCTAAATAATCAATTGTTTCATCGATAATTTTTGAAATACCCATTTTTTCAACATCCATAATCGAATAAATTTTAACTTGATATTCTTTTGCTGCCAATATTTCCAACCGGCTATAATCTCTCGCACCAATAAATACCAAACTTTGGGGCGATAAAGGATTGTCTAAACTTATTTCTTCGCTGATTTTATCTAAATCCCTTCCAATTTGCAATTTACGAAAGGACTTTTTTAAAAAAGAAAACATCGATATCGTATTCTCATCACCTAAATTCAAATGAGCGTCAAAACATATCATTCCCATTTTCTTATAATGTCTAGATAAACCTTCGACAACCCCTAAGGAAACCAATTCATCTCCTCCCAACACAATTGGAATTTGCCTTTTTAAAGTTATATAATATGTAAGTTCTTGTGTTTTTTGTAAAATACTAGAAACAATAGATAAATTTGGAGGCTCGGGAAGATATACTTGAATTCGTTCTGTTTTGTCTAAAACAATATCTCCATAATCAAAAACAATACCATTTATACCACAACAATTTTGCAGCATATGATGCAATCCGGCATAACGAAACGCTCTGGGTGCCAAATCCACGCCGATAAACGGATGCAGCAAATTATTTAATTCAACACCTAAAATGCTTAAACGTTGTCCCATTTACGCACCTCATTCAAACCATTTTCTTAATTATAAAGCAAATATAGATAGAATCCAATGATAGACTTTCTTTAATCACAAAACAAATACAAAAGTTGAAAAATGTTTTTTACCTTTATTATACGGAATACACATAGTAAAACAAAAAACATCATAAAAAATGAAGGAAAACTATAGAAAAAAAGAAAACCCGTCAGATTGACAGGTTTAAACATAATTGTTGCATTGAAATAAAAATGAGCCATGAAGGACTTGAACCTTCGACCCTCTGATTAAAAGTCAGATGCTCTACCGACTGAGCTAATGGCTCATCAAGTGGCTGGGCTAGCTGGATTCGAACCAACGAATGACGGAGTCAAAGTCCGTTGCCTTACCGCTTGGCTATAGCCCAATAAAGATGGTGGAGGGGGACGGATTCGAACCGCCGAACCCGAAGGAACGGATTTACAGTCCGTCGCGTTTAGCCACTTCGCTACCCCTCCAAAAATTTTCTATGGTGCCGGCTAAAGGACTTGAACCCTCAACCTACTGATTACAAGTCAGTTGCTCTACCAATTGAGCTAAGCCGGCATAAACAAATGATGGTGGAGGA
>CAJFEE010000008.1 GCA_904373265.1 Candidatus Harrysmithiimonas galli
TTTATCAGTTTGCGAGTTACCAAAGATAACCCTCATACCGAACGACATTCATCACCCACCTATAGAGGATGGGCGACTTCTGCCGAAATTAAGTTAAAATGAAAGGAGCAACAGCACTATAAGCTGTCACTCCCATAACTACCTACAGAAAATACAGGCGAAACAGTCAAGGACAACTCACAGATCTGTTCAGTTTCCCATTGACAAACCCCACCGATCTTTCCTGTCTCCCCTAGATATATAAAATGTTTTGTTCTATTTAACCATATAGTAACCTAATGATTATGTTTTACCATCCATAAGGATAACCAATTGCCTTCATAAAATCTGCCATCTGCCAAGCATCTCCCATGCAGAATTCATCTCCATCATAGGCATAGGTACCTTCCATGCTATCTAATATATCATAAGACCATTGTTGAAGATAATTTTTAATTTTTGATTCCTCTACATTGAAATATTCAGCAATGACCCTGCCATTTCCAGCAAACCGTTGTCTCTTTTCTTCAGAAACCTCTTCAAAATAATCAGGCATAGGATTAAAACTATCCAGTTCTATTCCTTTTTCATAAAAATAATATCCCCAATAATCCTCATCATAGATATAACACAATAGAACAGGACACATCAGTTCTTTGGAGAGTTTTTGTGTCATATCCTCATAACCAGCACACATATCACTTAACAAAACTTTTACTCCATTATGACATTCTTGGTATCGACACTTCGCAGAAATTAAATTCCAGTCCAAATTACTGTCCTCCATTCTCTCCAATGTCTTTCTCACATTTTCCTCTGTGCTGTTTTTTACAATTAATACGTTCAAAAACAATCCCATTTTCTACACCTCCCATTCTGATTTATCGTTCTGTTATTTTATTTATCATATAATTATCAATTTTTATATCTTATTTTCTCCTTTTATTCGCAAAATTGTAGGGATAACTGTCTATCCAATATATATTACTTTATAGCATATAAGTATTGAATAAACTCATCCAAGCAGGAAAAATTGTAAATATTTTTCCAACTCGTGAAGATCGGTTGGATATTAAAAAGATGTTAACTTACAAGAAAGTCAATGAAGAAGAGAAATTTGAAACCCTATTTCCACTTAAAATTATAAGGAAAAAATGCTGAAGCTTTTAACCATTATCCTGACGTATAGAGGAGCAAAGGAGTTCCACAAATAAAAAAGACCTATGTGAAAAACTTTTGCTTTCATGGACAATTGAGGCGGCACAAAAATCAAAATATATTACAAATCCTCTCGTGTCTTCTGATAACTATAGGTACCAGCGATCGCTAGAAAATATAATGACGTAATCTCCTAGGTCTTTTTACTACAAATGCAACTTCTAGTATGGATGTATCACTTTCATTATGATGAATAACTTTAAAAGACTATGATTATCTTAATAGGCTTCATCCCAATATCGCCTTTACATACAAATATCCATATTGGACAATCCCCCAAATCTAAAACGAAAAAACACCCAATGTATAAGTGTTATAAAGATAGAATCATTTCCATATCTCATTGTACTATATTGCTAAGCAACCATACAGAAAAAATATACCATTAATTCCAAAGCTACATCCTACAAAAATAGACAAAACAATCAAAAATATTTCCTGTTACATGGCAGATTTATACTGGAATCGCTCACAAAATCAGATAAACCAATAAGCCTCTTTATCATTTAAAGAAGAATCTAAAAGAGGTATAAAAGGTTATAATGAACCTTTATACCTCTTTTTCCATATTTGTTTGATATTTTTTCGTTTCCTCATCTACTACAGCTTGAATAAATCTTAACTCCGGTTCCATTAAGAAATGTGCTTTTTCAATCATATCAATGACGTTCGTTAGTAGCTTCCATTTTTCTGTAGCAAGTTGTTTCTTGGTTAAGTGCTTTTCAAACAATGTTTTGGCACGATCTGATTCCTGCTGTAAAACACCTTCAATAACTGGCATAATTACATGGATATAATATGGATTTTTTTCCACCTTTATCATATGATCATCATATACCCCAAAAAGATTCTCTACTCTTTCCATTCGATTATTTTCAAGTGCTTTTCCAATTTTCACCAAACAATCTTGAATATTTGTAATCCGTTTATAGAAACGATTCTTTTCTCTTAATAAATTTTTGTATTGTAAAGAAACGGTTTCATAACGTTCTTCTTTCTTTTTCTCTGTTAATGTAGATTCAACAATTTCTTCAAACCAATTTTCCTCTACAATGGGTTCCGTTAATTTTTTTTCCATCACCGTTTTAAGAGGAATAAATACTGTTCCTTCAATTTTGGCACCACCAATGGTTGTATTGATAATATCTTTGCGATTATAAATCTGTATAAAATATTCAAGCATAGATTTCATTATCAAATAAGATTCTCTCGTATATACTATTTCTCCTGTAACACCAATGGTTGTTGGGAATTTTTCAATTTCATCAGAACTTCCTAAATCTTTATACTGCATAATCGCTTTTGCATACTCTTGTTTATCAAATAAGGCCAAATTTTGTCCCACAAAAATAATATTCTTCGTGTTCAATTTTAATAATACTTGCAATAATACAGCTGCTATTGTTGGAGAATCCTGCACAATATCTAGTGAATCCACTTGAAATAAATAAGAAGACAGCCAACCACGATTAATATGAATATGTGCCATTTTTCCACGATATTTTTGTAGAATTTCAAAGCCAATCGTAGTGCCAAATACAAGCGGAATATTTTTTTCCTTATCCAGTATCGGTTGAAATACCACTTCCATATTTTTAGCAGACGGATCAAAACTAAATAAAGCATCCGGTTCAATTCCATGAGCCAGCAGTGTATGAATCGCAGAACCGACTGCAAAAATATAGGCTGTTTTATCGCGTTTAATTTTCTGTAAATTTTCAATTTCAAAGTTTAATGATGGACCAGCAGAAACAATCAATACACTTTTATTTTGAAAAAATTCTTTGATCTTTGTATCCAAAAAACAAGGTGTTCGATATGTTTTTTCAAAATTTAAAATGGTATTCCCCATCCAACGGGTTTGATAAAGTGCAATTGCAGTTTTATTTATTTTCCAGTCTTGCAAAAACTTTTTATATTGGCTTAAGAATTGTTCATATTCTTTTTGAAAATATTGTTGATAGATGGGAAGGATAAGTACAAGTACATCTCTTTTCAAAATATTTTGTATATCTCCATACAAATCACCAACCATATATGCATTGATTTTTTGCAAATCAAATTGATTCAATAAATAATTAAAAATTTCGATATTTGGCTCATAAAGATATACCGTTTTCTTTGGGTATATTTCTTTCAGTACTTCAATGGGATAGCCCAATCCCGCACCAAAAAATAAAATAAAATCATGAGCCTCTATTTCTTCTTTATATTTTTCTAAGAATGCTTTGGATTCATTCATTGGATCATATAAACTATGTATACGAATTTTCTCACTATAATTTTCCTGTAAATAATGATAACCTTTTTTTCCTTTTTTAACAGAAAACTTCTTGGATAATGAATTTTCTTGATTATGGTACTCTAATATCCTTTGATATAAACTGGGACTTTTTTTTGCTAAAAGTTTTAAATTTTTTTCAAGCATAATATCTTCCTCCCTACATCGTATATTTTAACATAAAAAAAAGAGTTGAGAAACTCTCAACTCTTTTGAAGATTTTACAATTATTGTAATAATTGCAGTACACCTTGTGGTACTTGGTTGGCTTGTGCAAGCATAGCTTGAGACGCTTGAGAAAGGATGTTGTTTTTCGTTAACTCCATCATTTCCTTCGCCATATCTACATCGCGAATACGAGATTCTGCAGAAGATAAGTTTTCAGAAGCTGTAGTTAAGTTATTAATTGTGTGTTCCAAACGGTTTTGTACTGCCCCTAAGCTACTTCTTTGCGCAGATACTTTTGTTAATGCAGCATTGACTCTTTCAATTGCAGCACTTGCTGACCATTTATCTGTTACATCAATTTGATCAATATCTAGTGCTTTGGAACGCATATCATTCATAGACAAGAACGATGTTTGACCACCATTTGCACCAATTTGTGTTAAAATCGCTGAATTTACATCTGCTTCTGCATCTTGTTTTGCACCGAATACAAAAGTAATGGATTCTCCAACTTTTAATCCACCAGATGCAGCAGCATTAGCAAGACCAGAAATATCAATAGAAACAGCTTTATTTCCTGTTCCAGATGCAAATACTGCAGAACCTGACAAGAAGGTAAAACTACCACCACTTACTTTAAAGTCAGTAGTCCCACTGCCTCCACCAGCTTGCAATTTAATTGTACTTTCAACTCCATCATTATCATAAACTTTAAACTCGAGAACTGTAGTGGTTCCAGACATAGTCTCATTCGTTTTTATTAACGTATAAGAACCATTTACTTGTGCATCTTTTGCTTGTTCTTGGAAAACCTGTAGTTCATCTTGGGTAATGGTTAGATTTGAGTTGTTATTCACTACGCCACTACCATCTCTTTTTTCAACAACCCCTTTAGCTGTACCATCCAATAATTTTTTCGTATTAAATTCTGTTGTATTTCCGATACGGTCAACTTCAGCAATCAACTGATTAATCTCAGCTTGCAACTCTGTACGGTCAGCGTCTGTGTTTGTATCGTTTGTTGCTTGAACAGCAAGCTCACGCATACGTTGCAAAATGGAATGAGTTTCGTTTAACGCACCCTCAGCTGTTTGGATTAGAGAGATAGAGTCGTTCGCATTTTTAGTTGCCATATCCAAACCACGGATTTGCGCACGCATTTTTTCGGAAATTGCTAAACCTGCAGCATCATCGCCCGCACGGTTAATACGTAAACCTGAAGACAATTTCTCCATATTTTTTGAAGCATTTAATTGATTTGCACCCAATTTATTGTAGGTGTTTAATGCACTAATATTGTGATTGATTCTCATGATAATAAACCTCCATGTTTTATAATGTTATTTTTCATCCTACACATCCATGTGAAGGAGTATTTGAAGCTCTACACTTAAACGATTCCGGACTCATTCAATTGTATCATCTTCACATTAATTATATCGGAAGATGTTGAAAAAGTTTAAGATCTTTTTGTAAAAATATAAGATTTTTTTCTCTACACTTTTTTAATATCTGATCTTCTAAATTACATAATCCTGCTCCCCATCTGGTAATATTGGGAACATTGATAAACTCAGCTCTCTTTCATAAAAATGTTGGGACACAGGCTATTCAGCCGCAAGTACTTCAAAATTCTTTTGATAAAACGGAAATTGATAAACCAGAATATAATGAACTTACATATAAACTCTTTGCTTCAACTAAGTATTCAAAATAATGACTTTCGTTTATTTTTATCCTTTACTTGAAGCGGAAATAAACGATATATGTGCAAATCGTTGGAAAACATTTCAAAACCTAATGCGTAGTGTTCCTCAAAGATAAATCTATCCAATAATTAATCATTTGAATACTATATTCATCAATATATTGACGATATAAAGCTTCTATACCCAACTCTCTTCCTCACCTAAAATAACACTTGTATAATTCTAGCTCTCCACAATATGCTTAACAATTCTCTTCACACCTTGTCCATCTACTAGATTGGGTAGTTTTTTGAAACCATTTTTCAAAATTTCTTCAAATCTCTGTTGTAAATCTTCAAAACAATAACAAACAGGTATATTAAACTGTTCAAGACCTTTCGCATTATTTACTTGATTATCAACAACTTGAATTGGAATAAATGGTGTACCTGTACATAACAATTCATAAACCGTTTGACCACAAGCTGAAATAACACCCTCACTTTGCTGCATAAATTGTTTCATTTCATCTGCAGATGAATAAGATACCAATTCTATATTTGAAACAAATTGCTTTTCCATTTCAATCTCATCTAAACATGTATCATCTGCACCTATAATAATCTTAAAATTTTTTTCTGTATGTTTCGTACAAATTTCTTTTATTATTCTTGGAATTAAATTTAATATATCCATTCCTCCAAGTGTGACTAACCATTGATTTTTAACTTTCAATGAATTTACATCATTTACACATTTTTGAAATGGTTCTCTTAAAATCGCATAGGCTACTCCAAGCAGATCATTTTCAATAACCTTTCTCGAATAGCCTAGACTTTTGGCATTTAATGATGGATTGATAATCGTTGCTGTCTCTGGAAATTTCAAACGACAATTATCATCAATAACCCACAGTCTCTTTACTTTTTTGGCCAACCATTCATACACATTTATTGAAGCTAAATATGAATCTATAACTACCTGATCATCTTCGGTAAGAAAACCTTGTAAAAAATCAATGTTTTTCCAATCTGTATATTGATACTCTCCCTCAATTTGTAATGGAAGTTCAGACATTTTATCTATGATTATTTTTACTTCTACTTGATGTTTTTGCAATTCTTTATGGATGGCTAGACAGCGTGTGACATGCCCTAGCCCAATTCCTAAACCACCTTCGGTTAGAATATAAATTTTCTGCATATCAAAATCCCATTTCTAACTGTTTAATTTTCTCACGTAACGCTTTCACATCTAGCCACTCTGAATTTTTTCCAGAACTGTATTCAAATCCACATTCAATCTGTTTTCCACCTGGTGTGAAACACTTATCAAAATCCCACCACTCAAAGTTTGGATAAATAATATAGTGCTTATCATATTCATAGGTATTTCGTGAATCATCCATTGTAATCATAACTTCATGAATTTTCTCACCTTCACGAATTCCAATTTCCTTCGTTAGTAATGTAGGAGCCATCGCTTCTGCCAGATCTATAATTTTAAAAGATGGAATCTTGGAAATATAGGTTTCTCCTCCTTTAGATTCCTCTAATGCTTTAAACACAAGCTGAACCCCTTCTTCAAGAGTAATCCAAAATCTTGTCATCTCATAATCTGTAATTGGGAGCGCATCTGCCCCCGTTTCAATAAGCTTTGTAAAAAAAGGAATCACCGAACCTCGGCTACCAGCTACATTCCCATAACGAACGACAGAAAAAATTGGTCCTTCTTGTTTCAAATATCCATTTGCAGATACAAAGAGCTTGTCAGAAGTTAATTTTGTTGCCCCGTATAAATTAATCGGATTTACTGCCTTATCTGTCGATAAGGCAACAACCTTTTTCACACCTTGATCTATTGCTGCATCAATCACATTCATTGCGCCATGAATATTCGTATAAATCGCCTCTGTTGGATTGTATTCACAAGCAGGTACTTGTTTCATCGCCGCTGCGTGAATAACATAATCAACACCATTGAATGCCCGATATAAACGATTTTGATCACGAACATCTCCAAGAAAAAAGGAAAGTCGAGCCATTTGACTTTCCTTTAATTTTTTTTGGAATAATAGCTTAACCTGAGATTGTTTGAACTCATCACGTGAGAAAATAATGATTTTTTTGGGTTGGAATGATTCAAAAATCATCTCAATACATTTTTTTCCGAAGGAGCCTGTCCCACCTGTAATAAGTATGGTTTGATTGTTTAACATAGACTTTCACTCCTAAACTTAAAAAACATTTTATCTACATCTATTATAACGTAATTTTATGATTTAAAAATATCTAAATCACAGTTCCTCAATATTTCTCCAGAATTTTTATTACATAAAAATATTTTTCCAACAATCTCCTCCATTTGATAAGGAAAAATCCCATCCCTTGGTGCAGGACGTAAAGCAACTACATCTTCTGGCAGTAACACATCCCCTTTATTTTTATCTACTTTCATATAAAGTGCTCTTCTTTGTACAACCACAGTTTCTTTTTCATTTTCTTCCACTTTTTTTATATCAGATCCAAGTGCTAACTCAAGTTCTTTTGAACGAGCAACCATTTCTTTCCATGTTTTTGGATTCATAGAAAAAGGATGATCAGGTCCTATCCGGTTATTGTCATCTGTAAAATGCTTTTCTATAACACGTGCCCCTAAAGTAATCGCACCCAAAACTGTCGAATGACCGGGTGTATGATCAGATAGTCCAAGTATCATTTTTGGATACTTTTTTGCAAATGCACGTAATACATTCAATTGAATATATTTAAAGTTTTCCAAGCTACCTGTATAATTTGTATTACATTGCATAAGCACAATTTGTCGATTCCAATTAAGAATTTTTTCGACTGCTCTTTCTACATCCGACATTGTAGAAGCTCCTGTTGCTAAAAGAACTGGCTTTCCCTTTTGTGAAATCGTTTCAATAAACTCTATCCAAGTTATGTCTCCTGAACCGATTTTGTAAGCAGGGATGTATGAGTCAAGCATATCAATCACTTCATAGTCGTATGGTGTCGTAAAAAAATCAATCTTTGCTTTTTTAGCTTCCTCAATTAAAATGAAGTTCCATTCTCGATTTAATTCGTACTGTTTAAAAACCTCGTATACAGATTTTTCCCAATTGGCTTGGTGCGAGACTTGAACCCCTAATCGTTTAAAACCTGCATCACTTATAATTTGATCCGCCTTAAAATGCTGAAATTTCACTGCATCTGCACCAGCTTCTTTTGCCAACCATATCAAATCTTTTGCTCGGGATAACTCTCCATCATGATTTGAAGCAATATCGGCAATAAAATACGTAGGGGATTGTAAAGAAATATTTCGATTACCTATCTTAATACTTGAATCATAATTCATAACAATTCCTCCAAATAATATGTATATAGATTTTCAATTACCTCATCGATTGACGGAACCTTATTTTTTCTAAGGATTTTTGCTAATTTTTGTGTATCCAATCCTAAAGTATTTGCGCGAATTATCGGAGAACTTTTTTCCATCCTCCCTTCGGTTATCGATGCCTGCAAACCAAATACAGAAAGAAATCTACAAATAAAATCATATTTTGAAATAGCTGTTGTCGATGCAATATTTAGTACACCTGTATATTTTATATCTAATAATTCCAATAAAATTTTGGAAAAACAGTAAATATCAATACTAGAAGTAAAATAGTCTGCATATCCAATAATTGACTGTTTTTCTTGTGCTTGTTGAATAACCCATTCAATAAATGTAGGACGCCCTTTTTGATTCCTAAACCCGACAATATTAGTTCGAACAATAAGAGATTCTTTATAAGTTTGTGCTAAACATTCACCGATATATTTCGTTCTTGCATATTCATTCACCAATTTCACATCTGCATCTTCACAATGCAGCGTATTCTCTTTTTCTAAAAAATAATGATCTGTAGAAATTTGAATAAAATAGCTCCCCACTTCTTTACACACATTTGCTAAAATTCCTGGAAATCTTGCATTTACTATATAAGCCTGCTCTTTATTTTCTTCGCAATATTTTAAATCAACAATTGCAATTGCGTTAATAACAATATCAGGCTGTTCTTGTAAGATTATTTCACAAATTTCCTTCTCATCTGTCCGTACATCTAAACAATACTGTGCATCTTTTCTTGACATGGTTAATACATTCTCATACTTCTTGCTTAGTGTAACATAAAGTGCTTGCCCAAGCATACCTGTAGAACCTAGTAATAATATTTTCATTATTCTTATACCTATCTCTATTCTCACTCAAATTGTTCAACAACATCTATAAACGGATATAATTCTTCTAATGACGAAGAGCTTAATGTACCATCTTGGTTTACTTTTGTTTGTGCTCTTGGAATCTCCTCAAATCTAATATCTCCAATTATTTCACAAATCATTGGACGGTTATCTGACAAAGCCATTTTCAACCCTTCACTCAATTGATTTGTATGTTCAATTTTCAAATAAGGTAATCCGTATAGTTTCGCAATCTCTTTTAAATCCGGCAATCTAACCCCACTGTCTGCATTACAACCTGCCAAATTTCCTTTAAAATGATTATGTTGCATACTATATATGGACGAATATCCATTGTTATTATAAATAAATAGTTTGATTGGTAATTGGTAAGTTGTCAGCAGTTGAAGTTCTTGTAAATTATGTTGCAAACTTCCGTCACCTTCAAAAATAATGGTTCTTCTCTTTCCACTTGCAATACATGCACCAATTACAGAAGGTAAACCATAACCCATAGAGCCTAAACCGCTTGATGAAACAACTCTTTGATTTTCTTTTAATTGTATTCCCAAAACAGACGAAGTAAATACACGACCTGTTGGACTCACAACAAAAACATCTTGATCGTCTGATTGTTTGGATAACTCATATGAAAAATCTAACCCATAAATTCCTTCAGACTGAACAGGCGGTCTTTCTGAATAAATCGGGTATTTTTCTTTCATTTGTTCACAAAAATTCAGCCATTTAGTTTTTGTATTAACAAATTTTTGTTCAGAATAAAACACCAAAAATCCTCGCATAAAATCTTTTGCATGACAACAAATTTTCTTCTGAAAGTCGATAGATGATATATTTAATTCGTTTTCATCTATATCTACAATATATTTTTTTGCCTTCTTCGCGAAGTTCTTCTCATTATACGCTGTTAAATGTGCATTAATCCTTGCACCAATGATCAATAAAAAATCAGCATTTTGCAAAATAAAATTGGAATAGCGTGGTGCGGGAGAGCCCGGATATCCAAAAAATAATGAATCATTATCTTTAAATAAGCCTTTGGCACGCCATGTCAACAATGTTGGAATTTTTAATTGTTCAACTAATAGTCTTGCTTCTCGTTCTGCTTGTCCCGAAATTACACCTTGACCAAACAAGACAATTGGACTCTTAGCCTGTATAAGTTCACAGTATATTTCTTCAAAGTCTTCTTGTTTTACAATGGTTTGGGCACCCTTTTCCAAATGTGGACAAAATCCTTTTAATGTTTCTATATCAACATCAGCAGCTTGAATATCTAGAGGGATATCAATCCATACTGGTCCTTTTCTTCCTGTCGTTGCCAAATGTATGGCTTTCTCTAAATGATAACGAATATCTTCTTTATTCATTACTGTAACTGCATATTTTGTAACATCTTTCACCAATT
This sequence comes from Candidatus Harrysmithiimonas galli, assembly GCA_904373265.1. Lineage (GTDB taxonomy): Bacteria > Bacillota > Bacilli > CAJFEE01 > CAJFEE01 > Harrysmithiimonas > Harrysmithiimonas galli. Next base: position 11,002 of record CAJFEE010000008.1, read on the forward strand.
TTGTAATTTGTACTTCTTGTAGACCCTTCACACGCACACCTTCTGGCGCAAGCTCTGTTGTTTTAACTTGCCCAGAAATTACCAGCATTGGTGTGCTATCTTGAAAAGCAGAGACAACTCCAGTAATCGCATTCGTTGCTCCTGGTCCTGTTGTTACCATACAAACGCCTAAATGGTTTGTATATTGCCCGTAAGCATCGGCACAAATTGATGTCGCTTGTTCATTTAAATTATAGTAAGTCGAAATTTGTTCGCTTCTAGAAACGGAATCTAAAAGATGCATCATACCTCCACCTGAAAGTAAAAATACATCTCTTACTCCAATTTGTTCTAGATAATGAATTACATAATCTGATAATTTCATTTTAGAATTACCTCATTTTTCTACAAAACTAAACTTTTTTAAAAGTTCTTCTGTATGATCATCTAGAATATCTTCTTGTGAAACACTATGATCAGGAACTTCACATACTTTACATACTGGATGCATTCCTCTATTATGACATAAATGCAACCTCAAAAAATTGTTTCTTATTTTGGAATTCCAAATCTCAGTTATTTTTCTTTTGTGGAAATTTCCATATATAATCGGTTGATGCGCAATACAACAAGGAACAACATTTCCGTTAGGTAAAACATACAGCATATAGAACGGAGTTGGACAACATTCTAACTTTTCTGATACTGTATCTTCGCATTTCTTCAATCCTGAGACCATTCCTTCATAATCCACCCCTAAAAATGCTGGAATGATGTTGTCAATATGAATCGTATCACAAATATTTTTAAACATATTTATAAAAACATCTTCTTCTCCTTTATCCAAAGCGACATCTACAGTTTTTATATGAATTTTACACCCCCCCCCGCATTTCTGGAATAAGTATATAAAAAAGTCAAATTTTCTATAAATTTCTCCATATTTATATTATAATTACATACTCTCTTATACTTTTCTTCTGTAACTCCTTGAATAGATATTACAATTTTCGATAAACCTGCATCTATTATTTTTTTAGACAAGTCTCTAGTGAGTAAAGATCCATTAGTAACTAATTGAATACATTCTGCTATGTCCTTTTTATATGCATACTCAATCATCTCCGACAAATAACGATTTAATGTAGGTTCTCCAATACTTGTCAGGACAAGTGTTTTAATTTTTTTAGGAAAATACACCAACTGATCTATCGCCTTAGTAAAATCTTCATAAGAGAAATATTTTCGAATAAGGTGTTTTCTTTCTTCGTGCCCAGTAGGTAAAGATTGCGCACAATACTCACAGCTGAAGTTACAAAAATCTCCCATATAAAATCCTACAACATATGGTGTATCTATAGGAAGCTCCTTGTATAAAACAGTTCTATTATGGGATTCCTTAGAGGATGCATATTTTTCTTTCATGAAGCATTCCCTCCTTTCTAACAATCAGTATAACAGTTCCTTATATTTTTCTAGCAATTTCTCTACATGAGGATCAATTTCATCTCCCTCATATGGAACATCATTAGGATAATCACAGTCTTTGCAAGCAGAATTTTCAAAACGCTTCCCTTCCAACATACCAATTAAAAAGCGATTATGATCCTGACTATTCCACGCTTGTAACAATGTTGTAGTCCGAACATTCCCAAGCTCTTTACATGGATTAAATGGTGCACCACAAGGTCGAATATCCCCATCTGGGGCAATACTTAGCATATAAAAACTTAAATAACAAGCTTTTTGTTTTAGATGTGGTCTTCCAAAACGGCTAGTTGTCATATTGGATTCATTATCTCCTAAAATATTTGTATAATCTACATCTGCATATAATGGCTTAATGGTTTCAATGTGAATTGAATCGCAAATATTACCAAATATTTCAAAAAACTTTTCTTTCTCCCCATCTTCTAATGCAATATCTGCAATTTTAATATTCACTTGACATTTTCCTCTGCTATATTCATAAAAATATGTTAAATTTTCTACATATTTATCAAAATTAATCTTTACTCCACATACTTCTTTATATTTTTCTGCTGTCAATCCTTGTAAAGAAATAAAAATCCGATCCAATCCGGCATCAATAATTTCTTCACTCTTTTTCTTTGTCAAAAGTATCCCGTTTGTAATAAAAGAAACTTCTTCTGAAACTTTTTCATCTTTGACAATCCGAACCATTTCGGAAAATCTCGGATTTGCTAACGATTCACCTTGTCCTGATAAACTAATAGACTTCACTTTCCTAGGAAACTGTTTTAATTGTTCAACTGTTTTTATAAAAATTTCCCAATCCATATGTTTATATACAAATCCTTTTTTCTTTAACTCTTCTCCACCAAGAGAATGAATACAATATTTACATCCAATATTACAGATTTGAGAAGGACAGATAGTAACTGCATATGGTGTATCTAAAGGAAGTACCTCATGTAAATTTACACGGTTTGGATTAAAAACGGGTTGAAACTTTGCTTTGATTTCTTTCATTGTACAATCTCCTCCTCTTCATATAAACAATATAAAACCGTATCACATGGTGTAATTGAATGATGTCTCAAGTATAATTTATACTTCGGAACCAATTTTTTACAATAAGAAATAATGTCTATTAAATCTTCTTTTTTATGATATACACAAATTGCTAAATAAGGATGATTGGTCTTTATTGTTTCAGACGCACCTTGTAATGCCTCTAATTCACTACCTTCTATGTCCATTTTCATAAATGTTACTCGTTTCCCATTAATTACTTTATCAATGGTGTCTGTATAAAAATATTGTATATCATCATTTGCACCTTGGCTCTGAATGGTTGTTGCCATTGTTAATTCACCATAATCATTACAATAATATGCGCATTTATCTTTTTTATTTGAAGCAGCTACTTCATATAATTCAAAATTTGGTAACCCCTTAAGATTTTCTTTAATAAGCTCTGCTGAAGAATGAATGGGTTCAAATGCATAAATTCGTTCATACTTTCCATCTGTAAATTCTAAAAACTGTTCTATTGTATCACCGTTATATGCACCTATGTCCACGAAAATATGGTTCTCTAATTTAGGAATTAAATTTTTTAAAAAATACTGCTGTGTTGAAGTCATCACCTCCTCATAATAAGACAAATCACCTGTTAACACACTATTTAACACACCACAAAATACATTTCTTGACTCCTCATCTTCAAGCAGCTGATAGCTTTTTTCAAACATCTTTAAATGATCAAGTACATATTTTTTTGTAAACCCTTTAAACAACGGGTTAAATACATCAAAACGAAATGTATGAATATGCGACATATTCAACTGCTTAATCTGCTCTTGTTTTTCTTTATAAAAGCTGTCATTTATAATTACAAATACTTCTTGTTCCATATGTTTCAACTCATTTGGAGCCAATACTGGTAACTCTTTAATTGTTGTACCTTGCTTATTCGGATCATTATCACAAAATGCATAGATCTCAACACCATTTTCTTTTAGCAATTTTAAAGCGAGAAACCCTTGATCTCCCGCACCAAAAATAATAACACGCACAGGAGAAGTATTTTGATAGCGTTCTAAAAACAGTTCAAATTTGGTTTTCTCTTCACTTAAAATTATTCTACTTTCCAAAGTATCTCCCATATTCTATTCTCTCCTTAATAAAGTAACTGACCCAAACAAATTTGTTTTCTATGATTCTGATACCACTCAGTCAGTTGATTTATAGAATGCATAATCTCTTCAATGTCTAATCTTATTTCTTTTACAATTCTATCATTATTCGATGTGTACTCCAATCCATATCCGTCTTTTGCCACAAAAATCGGATAATCCAGCCCTACTGTTTCTTTCACAATTTGCGCCAACTCATATAGCTCATATATTCGACCTGATGTTGCATTATAGTTTTGATATTTCATCTTATTTTCTATAAAATAAGCAACCATTTTACACAAATCATCAATGAATAAATAATCAAATTTCGTATTTTGACGAATGGTAATCGGAAATCCGTATATGGCTTTACAAATTGCATTTGAGATAAATCTACGCTGCCAAATTTCATACTTACCGAAAATTCCGAATAAACGGAAGTTATATACATTCGGGAGTTGACTTGCCAATTGCTGCATTGTATACATGCAAAGTCCATAAGTATCCGAAGGAATCACTTGACCCAAATCGTCCTCAGAAACCTGTACGATATCTTTCTGCTTGCCATATTCTGCGCCACTTCCAAAATAAAGCATCTTTCCATACAAATTATGATGGGTTGCCAGATTGGTAAACATACGCAAACGCTTTTCAAAATAATCAATCGAACCATCTCTTACATCCAATGCATTGATAACAATATCAAAATTTCCTTTAGAAAGACACTGAAATATTGCATTTTCGTCCAATACATCTAGCTCTTGATGACTAGGTGCAACAATTTCATACTTATCTTCAAAATATTCTTGTATATTTTTCCCAATAAAACCTGATGATCCTAAAATTAAAATTTTCACACCAATTCTTCATAGCCTCCATATTTTTATTTATGTAAACGATAAAACCTCATTTTTCAATCCCATACTTTCTATTTGTTCAATAATATTATTAGAATGCAGCATCGAGCATACAATAATAATTGCATCTGCATTTTGATTCTTATAAAGAACATTGGGAGCTTTAATTGTTTTATCAAAAAACATTTTATCAATTTTACTGCTATTATTATCTACAAAGCATTTTATATTACACTTTCCAAGATTTGTTGTAGTTAATAAATTCATTGTAAAAGCACCTGTGCCCCACACAATAACATCTTTGCCTTTTTGTATAATTAAATTAATTTTTTCTTGAATTTCTTTTAAGTCATCTTCTTGACAAGACAAATATTCTTTAACAGCCAAAGCAGTCTCATTATCCTTACAAATTTCTTCAGCTACACTGCATTTTTTAAATACACCTATAGTGAGTGGTGATGGAAACTCTTTATGATAATAAGTAAAATTATTTCCATCAATCTTTATTAAACCACAACTTGCACATAAATTCTTTAAAGACATCGGTGAAAAATAATTAATATGCTCTATATTAAATTGATCCGCTACTGGAGTTATAACTTTATTTACTCTAGAATAATCTGGTACATTAATAATCAAAAGCCCATTTTCACATAAATATTCCTTGATTTTCAAAATTGCTTTATCAGGATGATATAAATGTTCAGCAACACACATTAAAAAAACCACATCAAATTTCCCCTTTAAATCATCCGGAACCTCATCATAAACACTTCCTTGCACACCTTTTAGTCCATATTCTTTCAGAATTTTAATACTTGTTAAAGAAGGATCTAAACCTTGAATATTTTTATATCCTGCTTTTTTCAATTCTAATTCAAAATGAGCATTTCCGACACCAATATTTAAAAGCTCCCCCCCGAGGACTGAATTTTCTGACAAATACTTTTGACAAATCTTGTAATTGCTGAACTCATGTTCCTTTACATCTTCACCATACCAATTACAATTCTCATAATAATAATCGTAATCTTCTTTTGTAGCTGTAGTATCTGCATATACAAATCCACATTCTACACAGGAAACAACATCATAACCATTCGGTAAACGAAATTCTTCCGGAACCGTCATCTTTATTTCGCGAATAAATTCAACTGTTTCACTGTTACAAATCGGACATTTTCTCGCTTTACATTTTTTCACCATATATTATCACCCTTTTTTACTCTTTTTCTAATCTTCTCTACCATAACCCCAATCATCTCTTCTGTCATACCTGGGTATACACCAATCCAAAAACTATCTTTCATAATTTGATCTGTATTTTCTAAATTACCTACAACACGATATTCTGTTTCTGTCAAATTCTCCATACATGGATGACGCAACAAGTTACCTGCAAACAACATTCTTGTTTGAATTTGATTTTCTTCCAGAAATTGAACCAATTCATCTCGTGTGACTGGACAATTCTCCTTTACGGTAATTAAAAAGCCAAACCAACTTGGATTTGCACAAGGTGCTTGTTCAGGTAAAAGCAAAAAATCTTGCAGATCTTTTAATCCCTCTTTTAACAACAGCCAATTTTCCCTACGTTGTTCAATAAATTGTGGAAGTTTTTTTAGCTGTGCATAACCAATTGCCGCTTGCATATCTGTCACTTTTAAATTAAAGCCAAAATGGGCATATACATATTTATGGTCATATCCAACCGGTAAAGAACCAAATTGCTGCGTGAAACGACATTGACAAGTGTTGTCTTTCCCTGACGGACACCAACAATCTCTGCCCCAATCACGAAAAGACTTAATAATCTGATACAACTTCCGATCATTCGTATAAAGCGCTCCTCCTTCGCCCATTGTCATATGATGTGGTGGATAAAAGCTAGAAGTACCAATATGTCCGATTGTTCCTGTATATTTCCATTCTCCATCCAGTTCATATTGACTGCCAAGTGCATCACAATTATCCTCAATTAACCATAAATCATATTTATCACAAAAAGCTTTGACAGCCTTTAAATCAAAAGGATTTCCTAATGTATGTGCAATCATCACTGCTTTTGTCTTTGAAGAATAGGCCTTTTCAAGATACGTCACATCAATATTATATTGTGGTAACGTTACATCAACAAATACTGGAACCGCACCATATTGTACGATTGGCGCAACCGTTGTTGGAAACCCTGCAGCAACTGTAATGACTTCATCTCCTCGACAAATTCGTTTCTTTCCTAATTTTGAAGAAGTCAAGGCCCAAAATGCAAGGAGATTTGCAGAGGAACCTGAGTTGGTAAGTAAACAATACCGGACTTGTAAAAACTCTGCTAAACTTTTTTCAAACCGATCAGCATATTTCCCTGCAGTTAACCAAAATTCAAGGCTACTATCAACCAAATTCACCATTTCATCTTCATCAAAAACACGACCAGCATAAGAAATTTTTTCCCCGATTTGATAGCTTTTCGGCTGCATATAATTTTGATAATACTGCTTAACAAGCGACAAAATTGCTTCCTTCGCCTGCGCTTGATTTTTATTTTCCATATTTCATATTCTCCACGTATTCCAAAATTTGTCGGGTAGTAAATTTACACATATCTTGATTTTTTCTGTATGCATCATACCATTCGACAGTTTTTTTCATTCCAACTTGTATTTCCCAAACAGGATGCCAATTTAATACCTTTTTAATTTTATCACAGTCTAAACGTAAAAGATTTGCTTCATGTAGAGGATTTGCTTCCTTTGTCACTTCCCATACTAGAGAAACATCATTCAAATCATTCCATTGGTCACAAAATGCTTGAACCAATTCTTTTGTCTGTAAGCAATCTGAATCATTAGGTCCTACATTATACGCACCCGCATATACCTGATTTCTGTGCTGAAGTTCTGCAAGTCGTAAATACACAAAAATTGGCTCCAATACATGCTGATACGGGCGAACCGAGTACGGCGAACGCAAGATAATTTTTTCCTGATTTTGCACCGCACGAAAGCAATCCGGAATAATACGGTCTTTTGCAAAATCTCCGCCACCAATTACATTTCCAGAACGAACTGTACTGACAGATAAATTTTCACGCTGTGAAAAGAAGGATTTTCGATAGGCATCTGTTACCAGCTCAGAACAAGATTTGGAATTTGAATACGGATCATAACCGTTTAACCGATCTTCTTCTCGATAACCTCGCTGCCATTCCTTATTTTCATATACCTTATCCGTTGTAATATTGACAACCGAACGCACACACGAATTCAAACGAACACATTCCATTAAATGAACCGTTCCCATCACATTTGTTTCATAGGTATATACCGGATTTTTATACGATTCTCGCACCAATGGCTGTGCCGCCATATGAAACACAATTTCCGGCTGTACTTCTTGGAAAACTTTATTTAACCGTTTGAAATCCTGCATAGGTGCAAGATGGCTTTGTAGCTTTTGATCCAGCTGTAATAAATCATACAAATTATTTTTATCATTCGGTTGTAAGGCATAACCTACAACATTTGCACCAAGCAAATGTAAAGTTTCACAAATCCAGCTTCCTTTAAATCCTGTATGACCTGTAACAAGAACCGTTTTTCCTTGATAAAAATTTACAAGACTCATGCCCATTGTTTCCATGGAGCTTGTCCTCTTTCCCAAAGTTCCTCTAAAATATTTTTATCCCGCAATGTGTCCATACATTGCCAAAATCCAGTATGGCGATATGCCATAAGCTGGTTTGTATTTGCTAGAGTTTCCAATGGATAGCCTTCAAATGATTCATTTTCATCTCGAATATACGAAAAAACATCCGGTTGCAGTATCATAAATCCGGCATTGATCCACCCACCGTCTTCCTTACTTTTTTCACGAAAACTTTGAATTCGATCGTCTTCTTCAATATCAAGTACACCGAATCTTCCTCCCGGTTGAACGGAAGTAATCGTTGCAAGTTTACCATGTTTTTTATGAAACTTCACAACCTCTGTAATATTCACATCACTCACTCCGTCACCATAGGTAAGCAGAAACGGTTCATTGCCAATATAAGGCTCAATTTTTTTCACACGTCCACCTGTACTTGTATGTAATCCTGTATCAATTAAAGTGACCTTCCAAGGCTCAGATGTATTATTATGAATTTGCATTTTATTATTTTTCAAATCAAAAGTTACATCTGACATATGTAAGAAATAGTCAGAAAAAAACTCTTTAATAACATAACCTTTATATCCCAAACAAATGATAAACTCTGTATAACCGTAATGCGCGTAGCTTTTCATAATATGCCAGAGTATGGGTTTGCCCCCGATTTCAATCATTGGCTTCGGTTTTAGATGAGATTCCTCAGAAATACGTGTTCCAAGACCACCTGCTAAAATGACGACTTTCAAATTTGTTCCTCCAATCTTCCATAACCATATTCTTTTAAGGTGTTATAATATAAATTTGTAATTTCTTTATACTCCCTATGATAATTTTCATCCTCCACTTCATATATTTCCTTCAAGCCAATTATGCAGGTTTCATATGTATCTTTTAAAATCATTTGAATATCATCATTATTTTTCTTATGATAATAAGCAATAGAAATTTTGACTAAATGAAACGTTTTACCACAAAGTAGAAGATAAAGCAAACGTAAAATTCGCTTGTTTTTATAAAAAAATTGAAATTGTTGAAAAACAGATAAAAAACACAAATGTTGCTTTAAACGTTCCTTATACAAAGCAAATTTTGGGAAATCATTAATATAATACTCCTCTATAACCTCTTTAGATAGACTTTTAAAATCTTCTTCTTGCTCAGAAGCACCCTCATGGATTACAATAACATTAATTCCATAAACATCTCCCAACATACATAACAATAACTCATAGAATATATGTGAATAGAAATTTATACACAATTTCTTTGTATAATTTTCCTTCACATAAGAAATAGCCTCCACTTTTAATAGTAAATCTCTTCGAAAAACATTCCCAGATAAATAGTTTGCAGTAAATCCATACTGTCTAATCGCATCTTCACCTTGGCTTGCCAATCCTGTACTCTGAATTCTTTGTTGACCATCGCCATATGCTTTAATCATTGACAAATTTCTGTTTGAGACAATCACCTGCAATAGAATATCCAGTTTTTTAATAAATATAGTATCTTCATCACTCAGCATAAAGACAAACTTCCCTTTTGCCAAATTAATAACTTGAGCAAAATTCAGTGTAGAAAATTGGTTACTTTCAAAAGAAAAATAGGTAATTCTTGCGTCTTCTATTTTTGAAATTTTTTCATAAAATTTTGCTGTATAATTATCTGTACCGTTATTTGAAACCACAATCTCAATTTCATCATCATACTCTGATTGTAAATGATGTATGACACTTTCATACGCTCGATGACCCCGATTGTAACTTGGGATTCCGATTGTCAATAAAATATTATCCCGTTTTCTTGTTAAATCATGAATACGTTGATTATGGATTTCATGAATTAAATCCTCTATATCCTTTTTAGTAAAACTTTGACTTGTACTGATAAAATTTCGTGGTAAATATGCATTGCATCCTATAAAATAACTTACAACATCCTGTTGATTTCCAAAAATTTTGGTCTGCTGCATAAAAAATAAAAAACGTGACATATCAGGTAGTTGAAAAAAGGAAAATAAATACTTTATCTTTTCTGTGTAAACATACAATTTTTTCTCATTAGGTATTCTTCTAATATAAGAAATTATCTCATAGATATTTCCGTCATTTGCGAATAAGTAGTCAGCAAATGGGTTGGTTTTTCTTGGCAATTCTACTGCTCTTTTATCATCAACATCTATACTGATAATTTTTTCTTCTAGGCGATTATAAAAATATTTTTTTGTGGTTAAAGTCGGAATAAACCACAAGTCTAAATCTTCAAAAGAAACATCTTCATCTATATAAATATTATCCTTCAACTGTTCTATAGTTGTTTCATAATTTTCTTTACATTCTTCTAAATTCGGCTCAATAAATGCTTCGTACACAATTTGACGAATCTCCTCTTTTGGAAAGCCATATTCTTGTGCCTGTGCAAAAAAATTCATACATTGATCATAATTTTCTAAACGAAACATAAAAAAAGCATAATGTAAATAAAACTCTGCTTTTTGATCGTTAGAAGCATAAACCAAGACTCGCTCTAATTGTTGATACGCTTCCAAAGCTTGTTGAGTATTTTCAATGTGACAAATTTTTTCTAGTTGCTGCAAAAGAGCATCCATAAATAACGTACTTCCTTTCCGTCAAAAATAAATTACCAATCAAACCTACTATACAAATAAAATTTTCCATCTAAAACCTTACATTTAAAAAAACCTATCCTACATAAGATGTATCGGCAAATCCCATCCTAAATTTATAGTACCAATCTTTTATGTTAAATAAATCATTCATCCAAATTTCTCCTTCCATAAGAAAACTTTTGTTTCTGGAATAAAAAAGGAATCCTCTATACAAAAATGAGGAAACCAAAAAGAAAATATTGAATCTAATCGTTAACAAATATTATACTATAGATAAAGAAGGTGAAGTTATGACATACATTCAATTTGATTTTCAAAATCCAATTATTTTTAAAGAAACACAAATGATAAAATTCCAACAACAATTAAAAAATATTCATCATAAACTTTGCGTACAAAAACAACAAAAGAATCCATGTTTAGACTGGATGAATATCCATCAAACCGAGGACAATTTCAAAATTCAGGAGCTTGCAAAAAAAATTAGAAATCGTTTCCAATTCTTAGTAGTTATTGGAATTGGTGGTTCTTATGCGGGCGCAAAAGCAGCCATTGAAATGCTACAGGGAACAATGAATCATGGAACAAAAATTTTATTTGTTGGACAAAATATGAGCTCTTCCTATATTCATCAAATTTTAGAACAGCTACATGATAAAGACTTTGCCATTCATATGATCTCTAAATCTGGTTCTACTCTTGAACCTGCTTTAGCTTTTCGGATTTTTCGTACCTTTTTGGAAAAAAAGTATGGAGAAAATGGTGCACAGGAAAGGATTTTTGTTACAACAAACCCAAATGATGGAAATCTATTGAAACTAAGCCAAAAGAAAAAATACACAATATTTGCACTGCCTGAAAATATTTGCGGAAGATTTTCTGTGTTGACATCTGTTGGGTTACTGCCTATGGCTGTAGCTGGAATTGATATTGAATATGTACAAAAAGGCGCAACAACAGCGTATAAAGAATTATTTTCACAAATATTCAATTTCAATAATCCTGTATATCAATACGTTTTATATCGTAATTTACTTTATCAATCTGGAAAGAAAATAGAATTGTTTGTAAACTATGATCCAGATATGCTTGCATTCGGCAAATGGTGGTCGCAGCTTTTTGCCGAAAGTGAAGGAAAAAACCATAAAGGAATTTTTCCATCTACAGTAATTTTTTCAACTGACTTACACACAATCGGTCAATATATTCAAGAAGGTGAACGCCATCTATTTGAAACCGTTCTTTGGTTTGAAAATACATTATCAAATATTACAATCGAAGCAGATTTTGAAAACCTAGATGGTTTAAATGATTTAGCTGGACAAACCTTGCAAAATATCAATAAAAAAGCTTTTTTAGGAACACTTCAAGCTCATGTTGAAGGTGGCGTACCAAACTTTATTCTTACCATTCCAAAAAAAGATGCTTTTTCTTTTGGCTATCTTGTATATTTTTTCGAGCTTGCTGTGACTCTTAGCAGCTATCTCAATAAAGTTGACCCGTTTAATCAACCTGGGGTAGAAGCCTATAAAGATTATATGTACTCACTTTTAAATCAATGTCCAATTGGATAAACAAATATACCGCTTAAATTACAGAGAAAAAGGAGAATATTACAACAGCTCCCAATCGTTTACAGGGAGCTATTTTGCTATAGAAAATTGGAATATTTAATATGATCCGATCATTTAACCTTATAACACAAAATAAAGCTACTATACAAAAGTTTGATAGTGAAGCGAATAAAGGTGCATCTTCTTTATTATATTTTAAACACATATTATAAAAATATTTAATAGAGACAGATTATCTGCCAAAGCAAGAAATTGATAAATATCGTTACACAGTATGTAAAAGCAAAAAAGAAATCTGACAAATTACCCTCAAACAAAACGATTTACAGCTACTTCTGTAAACAAATATTTTAAGCCTGCAATTCGTTATCCAAAACGATTTACAGGCTTTTTTAGATATTTTTACACAATACCTTAAAATTTAAAAGCTAAATATTGATTCCTATATACCATATTTCGTATTTTTATATCAATAATTGGAACAGCTGTTCATCTTTATTGACCTCTTTGAAGGTGAACCCTTTATCCTTCATGCGCTGAATCAAAGCAGAATAATCTTTTCGATGCTTTAATTCAATACCGACCAGAGCAGGGCCTTGTGCTTTATTATTGTTTTTCGTATATTCAAAACGTGTAATATCATCTGTGGGACCGAGCACTTCAACCAAAAACTCACGCAAAGCGCCAGCTCGCTGTGGAAAATCTACAATAAAATAATGCTGAAGTCCCTCATAAATCATAGAGCGTTCTTTCATTTCCTGCATGCGGGCAATATCATTGTTTCCTCCGCTGATAATACAAACAATATTTTTTCCGACAATTTTATCCTTGTAATCCTCCAAGGCAGAAACAGTCAGTGCTCCAGCAGGCTCAGCAACAATGGCATTTTCATTATATAACGATAAAATGGTTGTACAAACACGCCCTTCTGGAACGACAACAATGTCGTCAACCACCTCTGAGCAAACTGCAAAGGTTTTGTCACCAATTTTCGCTACAGCCGCACCATCCACAAATTTATCAATGCTTGGTAGTTCAACAACTTTTCCTTCCTTTAGCGAAGTGAATAATGAGGCAGCTCCAGCAGGCTCAACACCAATAATTTTTGTTGTTGGAGAAAGAGTTTTCATATAGGTACCAATTCCGGAAATCAAGCCTCCACCACCAACACTGGCAAACAAATAATCCAATGTTGTATCGCATTGATTTAAAATTTCCACTGCAACTGTACCTTGCCCAGCCATCACACGCACATCATCAAAAGGATGTACAAATACCGCAGAATGTTCTTCACAATACTTTACAGCTTCCTTATAAGATTCATCAAAAGTATCTCCAGTTAGTACAATTTCCACATAACCTCTACCATGCAGCTCGACCTGTGCCACCTTTTGTCGGGGTGTTGTAGATGGCATAAAAATCATTCCTTTTGTTTGAAGCAGAGCACAAGAAAACGCAACTCCTTGTGCATGATTGCCTGCACTGGCACAAACTACTCCTCTTTTTAACTCATCTGCCGACAACGACTTCATAAAATTCAATGCACCACGCAATTTGAAGGATCGAACGATTTGCAGATCTTCACGTTTTAAGTATACATTACAACTGTACTTTTCAGACAAGCGCTCATCTTTTTGCAAAGGTGTCTGCTGTACCACATCCTTTAAGCGCTGATAGCTGATCATAATATCCTCAATGGACAGCAAATGCTCTCCATGTTTCAATTGGTCTTCCATTTTTCAATCCCCCATACTCATTCACTATCTTTCTATTATATCAAACGATTTCTTAATGTATAGAAAGTTTTTCGAAAAAATGTCATTCTATGTCGATTTATGTATCATTCTTCAGATGATTGATTCTTTTTTTGGGTAACTGCTTTTCTGGTCTCTCTGCAATATAAACACCACAAATAATAAAAACCGAACCAAGCAAAGCATAAATGGTAATTGACTCATTTAAAAACAACCAAGCGAAAAGCATCGTTAAAAATGGAACAAAATAAATAAAATGATTCGTTTTTACAGCACCCAACACATAAATGGCCTGATTCCAAACTACAAAACATAGCCCCGATGCAACAATTCCCAAAAAAAACAAATTCCCCAAAACAACTGGCTGTATCCATCGTTCCAGATCCCAAGTAAACTCTCCAAAGATAAGAAACGGAAATGATGTCAATACACTATAAAAGAAAACTTTTCGCGTCACATAAATTGCCGAATGCCCGGTTTGAATTAACTTAATAAAAATCGAATAAAACGCAAAGGACAACGCTGCTACACCAGCAAGCAAATCACCGATCGGGCTGATCTGCAAAACAACTTGCCCATTAAAAATCACAAAAGCTACACCGATAAAAGCTAAAATACCACCTATGAATAGTTGCTTTTTTAATGGCTCTCCACGTACCATAAAATGTGCCAAAAATGCAGTGATAATTGGAATTCCTGCTGTAATTAGTCCTACATTGGTGGCGAGCGTATATTTTAACGCATAATTTTCTGTAAAAAAATATAAACTACCGCCAAAAAAGCCAGCTAATCCATAATAGAATTCTGTTTTTTTGTTTTGAACTGGATAAAACTTCGGATGCAAAAGCAATAAGACTATATAGGCAATCACAAAACGAAAAAACATGATTTCCTCAGGACTTAAATACAAAAGTAAAGCTTTTGTTGAAACAAAAGTAAAACTCCATACCATAATTGTAAAAAAGGCTAGAAAATAGTACATCCATTCTTTTCTCAAATTACCTCTCCTCTCTAAATTTTTACGTGTTTTACTTCATCCTATTTATGGAATAAGGAAATAGAATTTATCTTTACCAACCGCTTTTATCTAGTCTGACAAAATATTATTTTCTGTCATGAAAAATAGAAAAAAGAAGTCTCACACTCGGAAAATAAAGAATGCAAAACTTTCTTAATTATAAAAAATATATTTGATGTTTAATTGTAGATTTTACACAAATCAGAAAATCACTACTTCATACATGAATGGATGCAGCCTTGTACCAAAACACTTTGAAAACTTTTTTAGAAAATCATCCCAAAAATTGACAAATAAGCTCTCTGTTCACATTCGTATATTATTGATATCTTTTTACTACAATTTATTCTAAATCATGTATTTTTATTCTGAATTTTTTAAAACTCTTCTTTTAGATTTTTGTACTTCTTGATCATCCTTGTCAATATTGATCATTTTTTAAACCATTTTACCTGTTTCTTTACTGGCCTTGATTTGTTCCAGACACTTATGATTTAACAGATTCTCTGATACAGGCTTCATGTTTTGTCTTGGATCAGTTTATTCTTTTACTCTATTCATCAACAACAAGGATCTTATTTTATTTTTCATTTTTCTTCACAAAATTTTTCCAGATTATTGTTTTTCACCAACAATTGACTTTTGAAAACTGGAATTTTGAGTTAAATTGATTTTCATCGTTTTTTGTCCTTTTTCATTACTTCCCATTATCTTTTGTAAAGAACTACCAATAGAATTCTATCATTTCAAATCTATTTCTGCAAACGCTTATGTACCAATATATTTCAAGTTATCAAAGTTTTATGATTTTCATGGACTTCCAATAATAGGAACCAATTTTTACTCATTTTGTTAAACAATGACAGAAAAAAAGAGCTTTGATAATTAGATAAATACCGATAGGGAAATATTGAAGAGAACTTATTATTCACGATGACAGACAGAGGCTAGGATAAAATAATAAAAATATAATGAAAAAATCCAATATAATCTATGTAAATTCAAATTTATGTTGGATTTTTCTATGCAATCTAAGAAAATAAATCCCATTTGGAAAATTTTCCTTACATTTATTGTCATAAGGACAAACCCTAATTCATTAAGATGGGAAATCTAACTGGAAAAGAGGATGTTTTTACACTCTCAAAATTGTAATATAACAGAAGAAATAAAACGATAAATTATAATTTTCAAAAAATAAGAATGTAGAAAACAGATTGATGATTGGATAGGATACCATGAATTTATGAAAATGGCACAAACTACTTTGGATTGTGCTTGCATGATTTTTACATATGTAGATGGTAAAATTGAATATGGAAATCAACATAGTTTGTGAAAATGAACACAGTGATTCTTTCTTACTGTTCGTACCAAACATACCATGAAACGATAGCATAGGTTTCAGAGAGTTGCACTCTTGCTGTCAGATATATAGAAGCAGGTTTTTCCTATATCAGTTATAAGAAAAGGGAGACTTCTTGTAACAAGGCATACTGGAAAACAAGATCGTGTAATTGCTTGAACATGTTAAAAAGGAACTATGATATTGAATCTAGTTAAAAATTAACTGAACGTAGGAGATTTCTATAATGAAAAATAATCATCTATGAATCAATCATTTTGTGATTTGATAAATATAGTTTATATTAAAAATAACAAAATACCTCAAAAAACCCATCTTTTAAGGTATCTTGTCTTCACCTTGGCTCTATATTTCATAAGAACTTTTTAGTCAGCTATGCCCACTTTCTAATCAACTTGAATCTTTGATTGTTTCCACCATGATAAGGATATTGAATTGCCTCTGTATAATTACTTGTAGAATTATCAGACATATCCAATACTTGTCCCGTTTTGACATTTGTAATTACACATTCATACTGTTTAAGCCAGCCATCTGAGATGGTTCTGACAAGAGAAATCCGCCATAGCTGTTCATCCTGACCTGTATATGGAAATTGAATAATAGGTGTTTCTTTTGCCATGTCTCCTCGTGCAACTTCTAGCACTTTACCAGATTTATTATTGGTAATTTTATATTTTCCATTTCCAACGTGAACAATCGTCCAATATTGATAATTTTCCCAGTTAGGACTATCTGCATAGGTATATTGGTATACATGCTCACTTGATTCATTGTTTGGAACCGTTAATGCTTTGTCACTTGAACTGAGTGGACAAATCGCATAACCACCATCTAAAATAGATGGTTGATACTTTTTGTCTACAATTCCCATATACCAATTGTAAACTTTTTCATTAATTTTCACGCCACCATTTTCGTTATTTGGCCCATATGCTGCATTATGAATTCCTAAAACTTCATAAATCCCGCCTTTTTCCGCTCTATATACTGGGGCACCACTAAGCCCTGGACCTGTCTCTAAATTATAAATCATAGTTTGATTATTACTTCTTAATAAATTACCCGTTAATTGGTACATTTCTCTTCCATTCCCCTTAGGTAATACACCCGCTAAGTTTAATTCTTCCCCTACTGTTAAAGATTGATTACTCAAAAAGAAATTTACCCAATAATTCGGATAGACATCCTTATCTAAAGGAGCATTTAAAATAAGTGCTGCATAATCTTGTGTTAAACTCCCAGATAAGTCTATATTATCTACTGTCCAACTTACATATCTCGGATTTACCTCAATTTGGTCAATTTTATAAGGTCCTCCCCATGTATTATTTTTAGTTGGCACATAAACAGATACAGATTTTGCATATTCTTTTTTATCTGCATCATAAACACAATGTGCAGCTGTAACGATTATATGATCATTAATAAAAAAACCACTTCCAGATGTTTGACCATCGGAAAATTGCGAAATAATATTTACAATGTTAGAATATGGTGCCTGTGAAATATTTGTTATAGAAACTTTATTTCTCGTTTCTACAATACTAGAACTTTCAGCAAATGTATTTTCATAACTTGTAACACAAAATGTTACAATACAAGCAAAAAAAACATAAATAATCTTTTTCATTATAAAATCTCTCCTTTCAGTATTTCATAAATAATCTTTCTCATCATAAAATCTCCTCCTTTCAGTATTTATTCTTCTATATCTACCAAAATAATCCTTTTATCAACATATATCATTCATATAAATTTCACAAAAATCTGCGATCATTGTATATATTTAAATTAAATGATAAAAATTTATATGATTTTATGTGTACATTTAAATTGATATAAAATAAAAATATAATTTATTTTTTATTAAATTAAATATTATAAATATAAATTTGGATTTATTTTTGGCTTTTCCCATACTTATGATAAAAAAACAAATGAACCTTCACAAAAACGAATACAAGCTCTACACCAATTTTTCTATTTTTATAGATGTTTCTAGTTTCTTATTTTAAAAGCCATTTGATGGTCTAGAGTTTAAAATACTCCTTGTTGGATTCTTTTCAATTCCCTTTCATTTATCTATCTGACTTTGCTTTCATTCACGTTTCTCAGATCAAGCAATCTATAAACGTTCACATAAATATCATTTAAATTCTTTACGTTTTCCACATTTATCTGTTAATTATGCATGCCTTGTAATAAGAAACATAACAACCATAAAGACAATCCTGATAATCTTTAATTATGCATAAGTATAGTTATTTCATATTGCAATAAATTATATATAAAAAATTATTCTTAAAATTTTTGTGATATAATTTTCACTTTAGTTAAGAACGGTTTCTCTATTTTATTGAAAAATTAAAAAAATGCAAAATCAATGATCATTCATCAATTGATTTTGCATTTTATCTCAGTCTCTTTCTCAACGATTTTTAGCAGTAATGTTCATAGACCGAATACAATTAGTTTTTATACTCACCCTTAATCACAACTTCTTCTAAAACATGCCCTTCCATTTGTCTAAACATTTCATTCATATAAAAACCAGGTTTTAAGTCAAGAACTGTGTCTAATGCATATACACGAAGTTCATAAATATGTGGTGCATCTGGTGGTGCCATCCCTCCATAGTAGCTACATGATTCAGCTGGATGTGACCCTCCTTGAATACTTAACCAACTGTTTACACCTTGTACAAAATCTTTTGCAGTTTGACTTTCGTTTTCTTGCAATTCATCGCGCTGAATATTTGCTGCTACCCAGTGCACCCAAACAAATCCACCGCTGACTGGAAATGCATCTTTGTCATCTAAAACCAGTGCGTAACTTTTTGTTCCAGCTGGTGCATCTTCAATTTTTACAGGAATGGAATACGTTGGCATACCTAATGCATTTAATTCTCCACGCTTACCATACTTATCTTCGAATACTCCGTTAACGATTGCACTACTTGTTACTTTCATTTGTCATTTCTCCTTTATGATTTTTTTATTTAATATGAATATGATGACCACTATAATTTCCTTGAATAATCGTTGTTTGCCATTTTGACAGATCCAATAATTTTTGGAAATTAATATTTGTCTCATATCCCATTTTCTCTAACATATAAACCAAATCTTCTGTTGCTGTATTCCCAGATGCACCTGGTGCAAATGGACATCCTCCAAGTCCCCCCAATGTAGACTGAACTTCAGTTATCCCACACTCAATGGCTGCCAATGTATTTACCATCCCCATATTACGTGTATCATGAATATGGATTTGAAATGTACAATCTGGATAAATTTCCAAAACTTTCTTTATAATTTCTCGGACTTGTTTTGGATGGGCAACACCAATTGTGTCGCAAAGATTAAATAAACGAATCCCCTTTTCATATAAGTTTTGTAAGAAATCTAATAAAGCAACAATACCTAGATCCCCTTCAAATGGACAACCAAAAACAGTCGCAATATCTACACATACCTCAAGCTGTGGATACGTATGTAAAATACGCTCTAGCTCTTCCAACGATTGTTCTCGTGACCGATTGATATTGGCACGATTATGGCTTTCACTTAATGAAATAACATTTGTCACCTTTTTTAGACCCGTTTCATATGCCATTTGTGCACCACGCAAATTGGGTACAAGCGCAAATAAATCAAGTGTCGGATACTTTTTTAAACAAATTTCTACAATTTCTTTTGCATCCCGCATTTGTGGAATGGCTTTGGGGCTTACAAACGATGTAATTTGCATATGCTGTATACCAGCATCTACGAGCTTGTCAATGATTTTTAATTTTGTTTCAACAGGGATATAATCGCATATGTTTTGAAATCCGTCACGTGGTCCAACCTCAAAAATTTGAATTTCCACCAACATCACTCCTTATATACAGATTTTCTTACATATACATAACCATCCATAATCATTCTTGCTGTTCGATATACCCCTAGCTTTGTAATCTTATCTCCAACACATTTGGCTTCAATCGGAATTACACCTGATGGGTGACCAATTTTTAAAATATCTGCCTGCTTTGCTTGATCAGATAATAAATCCCATACAATACTTCCTTTGATTCTTGCAGCTGCACCTGTAGCAACCGTACCTGTTACAGGATAAGCTTTATGCATTTTTAACATAAATGTCAATCTAGAAATCACATCTACATCATCTGGACAGATTTGAACACCATTGAAACATTTATGTGTCGTTGGAGCACTTACCATTGCAAAAAATGGTTGGTAAGGTGTTTCAACTTTTGCATCTTGCCAATGTTTGACCATCCCGATTTTCTCACATACTTTTCCACGAATTTCTTCAATTCGCTCCAGCAATTTTTCATCGCTATCAATTTCCATAGGTGTTTCCGTACCTTTTAATCCAAGCTCCTCTGCACGGATAAAAATAACAACATTTCCTGCATCTACAATGGATACACTATATGTTTCTCCACCTGCTTCAATAAAATCTTTGGCTTGACCTGTTGGTAATAGATGTCCAGTAATTCCACCGACAACATCTGACCAATCTAATGTAATTTTCGCACCTGTACCTGGTACACCGTCAATGGAAAAATCTCCTTGTACTGCTGCACGACCATTTTTTACAGGAACTTCAGCTACTAATATTCTCCCAGTATTGGTTAAATGAATCCGAATCGTTGTAACTGGCTCTTGAATCCGAACCAATCCCATATCAATTGCGAAAGGTCCTACAGCTGAAGAAATATTTCCACAATTTCCACCATAATCAACAAATGCATCGGTTATACTTACTTGTCCAAATGTATAATCAATGTCAGCATCCGGATGGGTAGCCGAACCAATAATAGCAAGCTTACTTGTCAGTGTATCACCTCCACCTAAGCCATCAATTTGTCGCAAATCAGGACTCCCATAAATTGCAAGAATGACTTGATCTCGAAGTATTGGATCTTTTGGTAATGCATTTTCTAAAATAAAAATTCCTTTACTCGTTCCACCTCGAACAATGGCACAACGAAGCATTTCCATCTCTGAATGCATATTTTCTCCTCCTAAATTCTTATGATCAAATTCCTGTACAATAAAAGACTCATAATTTTTTTTTCAAATATGAAATAAGTCCTCCTGATGATACCAACTCAATAATGTGCGGCGGAATTTTATCACAAACATATGATTTCCCTGTAGTTAAATTTTGGATAATCCCTTTTTCATAATCAACTTGCAGTTTATCGTCTGCTGAAATTTCATGTGTATCTTTGCACTCAATCGCAAGAATTCCTAAATTGATACAATTTCGATAAAAAATTCTTGCATAGGATTTTGCCAGGATGGTTCGAATCCCTAGTTGTCGTAAAGCCAGTGGAGCTGTTTCACGACTTGACCCTGAACCACAGTTATTTTCCGTTACAAAAATATCTCCAGGATTACACCGTTTTGCAAAATCTGGATCAATTGGATACATTGCATATTTTGCAGCCTCTTCAATCGGTAATTCCATATATGCAGGTGGAGAAATAATATCTGTATTGATATTATCTCCATATTTCAAGGCTTTACCTACTCTACCAATCATGACCATCCTCCGTAAATTATTATTTTTTTATTTTACAAAAATTGACGTGGGTCTGTTAACTCTCCAGTAATTGCAGAGGCTGCTACAGATAATGGTGAGGCTAAATAAACTTCTCCTTGCTTACTTCCCATACGTCCAATAAAGTTTCGATTGGTCGAAGAAATACAAACTTCTCCCGCACCAATCGCACCTGAGTGTATACCTAAGCAAGCCCCACAGCTGGATGCCAAAACAACTGCACCTGCCTCAGACAAATCAGATAAAATTCCTTCTTTTGCACAACGATCCCATATCTCACGAGAAGCGGGGGAAACAAGCAGACGAACCCCTTTGGCAACCTTATGTCCTTTTAATAGCTTTGCTGCAAGTTTCAAATCATTATATCTTCCACCTGTACAAGAGCCAATATAAGCCTGATGAATCTGTCTTCCCTGTACATTTTTAATTTCTGTTACATTGTCTACCTCATGTGGACAAGCACATAATGGTTCAATTTCTTCTGCACGTAAGTTGTATGATTCACAATACTCAGCATCTACATCACTTGTAAAAATATGTCCACCTTTTACACCAATGGAATCTAAATATTGCTTTGTAATCTGATCATATGCAATAATCCCATTTTTTGCTCCTGCTTCAACTGCCATATTGGTTACACAAAGTCGCTCATCCATCAACATACTGTCAAATGTACTGCCAGTAAATTCGATTGCCTTATAAGTTGCTCCATGATGTCCAATGATCCCGATTGAACGAAGAATCACATCTTTTGCCATGACACCTTTAGAAAGTTTACCTTCAAATTGAAAGCGAATGGTTTGAGGAACTTTTAACCAAATTTCTCCTGTTGCCAAAACGCCTACCATTTCTGTAGAACCAATCCCTGTTGAAAACGCGCCAAGTGCACCGTACATACAAGTATGTGAATCTGTTCCAACAACAACATCTCCTGGTGCTACCCTTCCTTTTTCAACCATCACTTGATGACAAGGTCCTTCAAATTCATGATAATTTTCAATTCCGTTTTTCATAGCCCATTCTCTTGTAAACTTTACAATTTCTGCCTGCCTTGCATTCGCTGGTGGTGTATAGTGATCTGAAATAATGGTTACCTTTGATGAATCCCAAACTTTTGCACCTAAAAGCTCCATCTGCTCTGAAATTTGTACACGTGGTCCAAGAATATCATCCATCATTGCTTGGTCAACCTTTATCCATAAAATATCTCCAGCTTTTGCATAATCTTTTCCAGATGCTCTTGCCAGAATTTTTTCAGTCATCGTCATCCCCATTCGAATCGACTCCTTACAATACTTTTTCTTCTATGAGTTTGTCGATCTCTTCTTTTGTGAATCCAAGCTCTTTTTGTAAAATTTCTACCGTATGCTCTCCAAGAATTGGTGCATGTGTAAATGTATCAATCTTATGATTGGTTAACTTGATCTGATTGCCTGTCATTTTAAGTTTTCCAGCCTTCGGATGGTCAATTTCTACAAACATTTCCCTTGCACCTGCAATATGCGGATCTGCAACTACTCGATCAATGGTGTTAATCGGCGCAGCAGGAATCCCTACTGCGAGTAATGCCTCAACGGTTTCATCAATTTTTTTGTCTTTTAACCATTCTTCGATAATTGGTTTTAACTCTGCATGATTTAAAACACGCTCATTATTACAAGAAAATCTATCATCTTCTAAAAGCTCTGGTGTTCCCATTACATCACATAATAAGGAAAATAACTTATCATTTCCTGCACCAATTACAAGACTACCATCCTGTGCTTTAAAAGAATCGTATGGGTAAATTGCTTCATAACGGTTTCCAATACGATTAGGAACTTTTCCTGTACACAAATAAATAATATTAATGATTTCAAGAGAAGAAACCATGGAGTCAACCAAAGCCACATCGACTTTCTCACCTTCTCCTGTTTTTAAACGATTAATATAAGCAGCTAAAACACCTACACAGCAAGACAATCCTGCCATAACATCTGCAATGGCTGTTCCTGTTCTTGTAGCTTCTCCACCAGGCCAACCTGTTGTGCTCATAAGCCCACTCATTGCCTGACCAATAATGTCATAGCCAGCCCGCTTGCTGTAAGGCCCGTAGTGTCCAAAACCAGAAATAGAACCATAGATAATGCTTGGATTGATTTTCTTTAACTCTTCATAACCAAGTCCTAGCTTCTCCATTACACCTGGACGATAATTTTCAATTATGATATCACTTTTCTTTACAAGCTCTCTAAAAATTTCTTTCCCTTTTTCAGATTTTAAATTTAACGTCATCCCTCGCTTATTTCGATTGAGGTTCATATAATACGCACTTTCTCCGCCAACAATCGGATAATTTGAACGTGAATCATCTCCTTTTCCTGGTAGTTCAATTTTCAAAACATCGGCCCCCATATCCGCAAGCATCATTGCACAGTATGGGCCGGCTAATACTCTAGATAAATCTAAAACTTTTACGCCACTAAGTAAACCTCGTCTGCTTTGCATATAGAAAACCTCCTTTTTTCATATTGCTGTGCTAATTTTGTTAGCCAGTTTATTCATAACCTACTTTATACAAAATTAAAATTTATTTTTATGCATAAGTTATGCATAGATAAATCCTCTCATCTTTGTACTTACTTAAATAAAACATAAAAATAGAAAAACTCTTGATACAAATAACTTAGTAATTCTCTAAGTTCAATATATCAAGAGTCGCTTTATAAAGTAAATTACTTACTTTTTTGTAGGTATATACTTACTTTTTGGTTTGTATTTAAGCTTATTCATCTAGTAAACCTTTCTTTAGTAAAATTTCTTTTTGTCCATTTTGCAACATAAATTTGATACCTAACTTTTGATAAATTTCTAAGGCACGCAAAACCTCTTTTCCGTTTTCTGTTAAAAAATACTCTGTTCGCAAAGGATAGGTATCCTGGCTAATTTTATCTACAAGCCCATAAGTCTGAAGCTCTTTTAAATGCTGCATTAACATTTTTTCTGTAATTCCATTAATATCACGGCGGAGCTGAGAAGGGGTTGTTGCCCCAAGACGTAAACGCCAAATAATAATACATTTCCATTTTCCTTTCATCATGTCATGAATCAGTTCCAATGGACAAGTATAATTTTCTCGAATCAGCATACATCTCACCTCTATATTATAGATTCATCCCGACACTTTATATTTCTCAATAAAGTACATATAATTTAAGTATAAATCATTTTTTTATAAAAATAAAACTTTTACTTTACTTTGAAAGGCTTATGTATTTTATATATCTCTATGAAAAAAAGAAAAGATACACATCTCTTTTGAAAAATATTTCTTCAAAAAAATTCACATCGTACATACAAAATATATGCTACCACAAGTTTGTAACCAAAAAGTCTACAACATGTTAATCCATCCATGAAAAAACCCCATCATAAACCGCCTAAATTCCCGATTTACAATGAGGAGCCATTTCTCTTATTCATACAATCCACAACAATTGGATTAAAATTGTTTATCTATCTTTTGAAAGAAATTCCATATAAAACAAGCAATATCCTGAATTAATTTTTATATGTACCTTTCAAAGTATACTCTGCTAGAATATGACCATCCATCTGTTTATACATATCGTTCATTAAAAAACCATTTTCTAAATTTAACATTGTATCCAATGCATAAACATGTAGTTCATATGTGTGTTCTGCATCAGGCGGAGCCATTCCACCATAAAAACTAGAAAGTTCTTTACTTTGCTCTCCACCTTGAATACTCATCCAACTATTTACGCCTTGTACAAAATCTTTTGCTGTCTGGCTTTCATTTTCTTTTAATTCTGTTTTGGTAATATTCGCTGCTGTCCAATGAACCCAAGAAAACCCTCCACTAACAGGAAATGCATCTTTGTCTTCAAGTAGTAAGGCATATGAAACTGTGCCTTCAGGTGCATTCTCAATTTTTAATGGTAAAGAATAGGTAGGTATACCATTTTCATTAAACTCCGTGCCTCTTTTTCCATATTTATCTTCAATAACACCATTTACAATGCCACTACTTGTAACTGTCATAGTTTGTTCTTTTTCATTTGATGAAACTTGTGGCGTATCCTCCTTTTCTTGACAACCTGACATTATCAAGACAAATATAATTACAGCTAAAAATCCAATGATTGATGTGTTCCTTTTCATCTTCTTCTCTCCTTTTTATAAATAAATTGATTACCTTCTCTATTCTAAACAAATTCCATCATATGTAAATTACTTACTTTTTTGTATGTATCTGATTTTTTTCATAAAAAACCTACTAAGACAGTGACTTTATAACATATATTTTGACTATATGCAATTTTATAAAATATTATATAATTAAAAATAAAATTTTATTAAATGATATATAATATAAAATAATTTTATTTTTGAATATTAAATAATTAAAATTTAAATATTATGAATCTATATCATTTATGATACTTATCTTTTATCTTAACTTAAATCCATGACTTAGAATTTACATAAATCAAAGATCAAATAGTAGGAAATATTTTAGGTTATCCCCATTATTCCTATGCAATATGCCAGGCGACTTTCCATAAGCCAGTCACCTACATCTTGAGAAATGATATGGAAAGTTAAATTATAACAAGAAATTTTGAATATTACATTTAGAAACTAACTCAACAAACAATATAATTTGTCACATTCAATCTAGATATAAAACCCCATATAATATTCATATTTTTAAAATTCTTAGTAAATAATTAATATTTTATAAAACGAATGGAAGCAAGAAAGAAGAAAAGTGAAAGCAGCAAAGACCAATCCGAAAATCGCTACTTTACAAGTGAAACTCGTCCATATAGATGCGAGATTGAAAATCTGGTGGATGGGGGCCCCTGACAAAGGCAAGCAAACAATGTCCTGCTCTCTTATATGAATGTTGAAGATATATGATGGGGAAACTGGACGGAACGCTAGCAAGAACTTGTGAAACAGATGGCTAAGCTATATGTGGAAGATCAGCTCAGAATAGGTGTCAATCAGATTTCCCTACCTAAGCACTTGGGACAGCACGTGCTTTGATGACAAGTGGCGAGGATGGATTTGATGATAACCACCATAGTCGCCACAAGTTAACAGTTTGAACATGACATGGAAATTCTGAAAAGAAGAACACCACCCGTCAGATCGTTACTTTGTGTACTCCTTTATAAACTGTACTTTTATGATGATGAAATAATAATATCCCACTCGCATTTTCATTTGCGATGGTGATAATAAGAAAGAAATTTCTCTGTGACTCGTATCACAGAGAAATTTCTTTTTATAATTAAAATGAAATAGCAATATAAAGGATAACACTCGGCTATTTTCAATGCAGGAAAACAAACTTGTTTAGGCAGTTATACAACCTTTTCCAATGCATCTTACCTCAAATGTTTCTATACCTGTAAATAGATACACAATATGGATATTAAAGATATAAAAAAGCAATGAGTCGCTTGATAAAATCTTATAAGATTAATTACTAAGTTAAAAGTGTATTGAACAAACCTTTTTGTATTGATGGTTTACTTAGCCTTTATGTCTTTCACGCAACACCTCATAAACCTGTTCAAGTGTTACACCTGTTTCGACCAGACCAACCAACACATGATAAAACAAATCTGCTACTTCCATACTCAACTCTTTGACATCATGATTTTTCGCAGCAACTACAACTTCTGTGCTTTCCTCACCGACTTTCTTTAAAATTTTATCCAATCCTTTTTCAAATAAATAGTTTGTATAAGAGCCTTCAACAGGATGTGATTTACGTTCCTGAATCAAGTCATAAAGTCTGTCCAAAATATGTCCCTCACCTTGAATGAGTAAGGAATCATCCTGATTGGACTTATCCTTAAATCTTGGATCGATCGCTTCTGTATACACTAGTTTTTCTGATTTTTTCAACTCGACTTCCTGGGCTTCTGATATTGGAATTTTTAACGTCCAGTTTTTTAACATATCTTGAACGGAGGTATCAATCTTCTGAATTTCTCCGATACCATTTAATTCCCGATAAAAACAGCTTGGTTCTCCAGTATGGCAAGCTGGTCCCTGTTGCACCACTTTAATAATCAAAGAATCCAAATCACAATCCACTAAAATCCGTCGTAAAATCTGCCTATTGCCTGAAGTTTCACCTTTCATCCATAAAGCCTGTCGGCTGCGACTATAATAATGTACAAAGCCGGTCTCAATAGTCCGACGAAGAGCTTCTTCATTCATAAAAGCCTGCATCAAAATTTGACCCGTTTCAAAGTCTTGTGCAATCGCAGGAATCAAACCTTTTTCATCATATTTTAATATTGGAATATTCATTTCGGAACCTCCCTTGGCTCTATCCGAACTGGAATATTTTCTGATTGTAAGTATTCTTTTAATGCTTGAATGGTTAGTACACGGTAATGAAATAATGAAGCTGCCAAAACCGCATCGGCTTTTCCTTGTACAATTGCTTCTTTAAAATGTGCCAAAGTACCCGCACCACCAGAAGCAATAACTGGAATCGGCACAGCAGAGGAAATGGCCGCAGTCAAGGCAATATCATATCCATCTTTCGTGCCATCACCATCCATACTGGTCAGCAAAACTTCACCAGCACCGTGTTTGTATCCTTCAATTGCCCATTGAACTGCATCCAGACCAGTATTCACTCGACCACCATTTAAATAGACATCCCATCCAGAACCATCCAAGCGCTTTTTCGCATCAATTGCCAGCACCACACATTGACTGCCAAATTTCTTGGCCGCTTCTGAAATCAGTTCTGGACGTTTAATCGCAGCAGAATTCACAGCAACCTTATCAGCACCTGCGTTTAAAAGCGTTCGAAAATCCTCCACACAGCGAATCCCACCACCAACCGTAAACGGAATAAATACTGCCTGTGCAACACCTTTTACAACATCCAATAAAATGCTTCTAGTGTCTGCAGAAGCCATAATATCCAACAAAACCAACTCATCGGCACCTTGTGCATCATAAAATTTTGCATTTTCAACTGGATCGCCTGCATCAACAATATTTTCAAACTGTACACCCTTTACAACACGCCCACCTTTAATATCTAGGCAAGGAATGATTCGTTTGGTCAGCATGTTTTAACACTCCTTCGCTGCTTGAATCGCATCTTCTAAACGAACAGAGCCGGTATAGATTGCTTTTCCAATAATAATGCCGGATACACCTGTTGTTTTTAATGCTTCAATATCTGAAATTTTTCCAACACCACCAGAGGCAATGACCTGACAAGAAACAGCCTGTACCATTTCTTTCATGGCAACTGCATTTGGCCCTTCTAAAGTCCCATCACGCGAAATATCTGTATAAATTATTGTTTTTACACCGATTTTTTCCATAATTTTTGCAAATTCTACCGCTTGAAATTCACTGGTTTCCTTCCAGCCTGCAACCGCAACATAGCCATCTTTGGCGTCGATACCAACTGCAATTTTTTCGCCATGCTTTTTCACAGCTTCTATCACAAGCGATTTATTTTTTACTGCAGAGGTACCTAAAATTACACGTGCAACTCCCGCCTCAATCAGCCGATCAATTTTTTCAAGGGAACGAATGCCACCACCAAATTGAACCGGAATTTGTAATGCATTTGCAATTTCCATTACAATTTGAACATTCGGTGAATCTCCATCCTTGGCACCATCTAAATCAACCACGTGCAAAAATTCAGCTCCAGACTGTTCAAACGCCTTGGCCATCGTAAGCGGTGCATCAGAATAAATCGTCTCCTGTGTGTAATCTCCTTTAAATAAACGCACACAATTTCCATTTCGAATATCAATTGCTGGATATATAATCATTCATTTTCCCCACCTTCTTTTACAAACTCAACAAAATTCCGAAGAAACTTTAGTCCTGTTTTTCCACTTTTTTCCGGATGGAATTGGCAAGCAAACAATGCATTTTGTTGTATGACTGCATCAAAGATTATGCCATAATCTGTCGTTCCAATGACCATTTCTGGGTCTTCTGCCTCTAAATAATATGTATGTACAAAATAAAAATATGAAGCATCTGCAATTTCAGCAAAAATCGGAGAATTTTTTTTGATTTGCACTTGATTCCATCCCATATGCGGAACTTTATAGCTTTTAGGCAAACAAAATTTTTTGATCTTCCCTTTTAAAATGCCAAGACCTGCAACTGGTTCTTTCCCTTCCTCACTGGATTCAAATAACATTTGTAAACCGACACAAATCCCCAAAAAGGGACGTTGATTTTGAATAACTTCAGCAATGGCTTGATCCATATTTGAACATGTTATTTTATCCATGCAATCCTTGAAATGACCGACACCCGGCAAAACTACACCGTCTGCCTGAAGCACATCATTTGGATTGGCTGTAATCAATACCTCGGCACCAAGCATGCGGAAGGCTTTTTCGACACTTCCAAGATTCCCTGCACCGTAATCAATAATGGCTATCATGGCTGTTCCTTCTTTCCTTATTTTATGGTAAGTGCAGCAGATGACTTTTACTACAATGATCTGAATGTTTTTACAATAATTCTACTATTCTGACTCCACATTTTACATATCCGTTAGAATGCACTCATGCAATTCTAAAACAGCTATTTACAAAGCTTTCGCTCGGATTGTTATTTCAAACATAAAAATATAACTATATCACGCCCTTTGTACTCATCACATGCTTAATTCGTTCATCTTTTTGCGTTGCCTGATCTAAAGCTTTTCCAAATGCTTTAAACAGTGCTTCAATTATGTGATGTACATTTGAACCACTCAAAACTTTCATGTGCAAATTCATTTGCGCATTGAATGCAACCGATTTGAAAAACTCCTCAACCAACTCTGTATCAAACGAGCCAACCTTTCCAAACGGAAGATCCACATCAAATGAAAAATATGGGCGACCACCTAAATCAACCGCAACCAATACAAGCACCTCATCCATTGGTAAAATTGTGGAACCATATCTTTGAATGCCTTTTTTATCTCCTATAGCTTTCCGTATCCCTTGTCCAAGTACAATTCCAACATCTTCTACTGTATGATGGTCATCAATATATGTGTCTCCGGTTACTTCTAGCTTCAAGTCAAACAACCCGATCCGAACAAAAGAATGTAGCATATGATCAAAAAAACCGATATGCGTTAAACCATTCAGTGCGCCTTCTCCATCTAAAGAAAGTTCTAATCGAATGTCAGTTTCATTTGTTTTTCTCTGAATTTCAGCTTTTCTCATAAGACCTCCTCCTTTTAAACCATCCATGTTTTCAAAGTTGCAATCAGTGCTTCCATCTCCTTTTGAGTACCAATGGTGATTCGTAAATAATCTGAAAGCAACTCCTGTGCAAAATAACGCACAAATATATTCTGTTCACGAAGAGCAAGAAATAATGTCTTGGCTTCCTTTTTAGGATGTGTAACAAAAATAAAATTGGCTTGGGAAGGCAAAACTGTAAAACCTAGTTGCACCATTTGTTGTACCGTCCATTCACGCGTCTGAATAATTTTTTGTACTACAGACTGAAAATACAGTTCATCTTTTATCGAAGCTTTTCCAGCTACCAATGCCAATCGATCCAGCGGATAAGAGTTAAAAGAATTCTTGACAATCTCCAAGCCTTGAATCAACGCTGGATGACCCATTGCAAATCCAATACGGAGTCCTGCCAGTGCACGTGATTTTGAAAAAGTTTGAACCACGAGTAAATTTTCATAGTTTGGAATCAAAGAAACTGCCGATTCCCCGCCAAAATCAATATAAGCTTCATCAACAATTACCACACAATCTGGATTTTGCTGTAAAAGCTGCTCAATTTCTACACAGGATAGTAAAATTCCAGTGGGTGCATTCGGGTTGGCAATAAGCACACCACCTGGTACTTGCATATAATCCTCCAAGCAAATTTGAAAATCTGGACTAAGCTTCGGACAAGTATATGGAATACCAAATAAATTGGCATATACTTGATAAAAGCTATATGTAATATTTGGAAAACAAATTTTCCTTTTTGAAGAAAAAAATGCCATAAAACTAAGTGCAAGTACTTCATCCGATCCATTACCGACAAAAACTTGTTCTACAGTTAATTTATTTCGTCTGGCGATTGCTTGCCGAAGTTCAACTGCCAGAGGATCTGGATATAAGCGGAGCGTGTCATTTACTGCAGTCTGAACAGCTTGGAGTACTTTTGGCGATGGACCATACGGATTTTCATTTGTATTTAGTTTGATTATCTGTTCGTTTTTTGGCTGTTCCCCCGGAATATACGGAGACAAAAAAGACAATCGTTCATTCCAAAATCGACTCATCAACCTACAACCTCCAATTGTTTTTTGAATCCTAAAATCACCGACTCAATCGCATTTTGCTTCATTTTTAGACTGACACGATTGACGACAAGTCTAGCACTAACATCGGTAATGGTTTCTAACACAACCAGTCCATTTTCCTTTAAAGTTGTTCCAGTTTCCACAATATCTACAATAATTTCTGACAATCCAATCAATGGAGCCAGCTCAATAGAGCCATTCAATTTAATAATTTCAATGGATTCTTTTTTTGTCTGTTCAAAAAAACTTCTTGTAATATTTGGATACTTTGTTGCAACCCGCTTATGATTGACATCCTGCCATTTACCTACCAAATCTTTTGGTCCTGCAACGACAACCTTACATTTTCCAAACCCCAAATCAAGTACCTCATATAAATTTCGATTTTCTTCTAAAATAACATCCTTTCCGACAACCCCGATATCGGCACTGCCATATTCAACATAAGTTGTTACATCGGACGGCTTGACAAGAAAAAAACGAATCTTGTTTTTTTCATCTTCTAAAATAAGCTTACGTGTATGACCGATTTCATCTAAACCTTTAAATCCCAATTTCGTAAACATTTCTGCAGTTAAATTTCCAATTCGTCCTTTCGGAAGCGCAACATTCAAATATTCCATTGAAAAATCTCCTCTAAATCATTCAGTTCTGTTATTTCTGTTTCTTTTATGTCTTGAGTAGCTTCTTCCTTTTGCATCCAAATCAGTGTACCTTGCACAGTTAAATAAGCCACATTGGTATAGCGGCGAAGTTCAGCATTTCGATAAATTTGTGCTTTACTTCCCGGAAGCAAGTCCTCACATACAACCCAGCCCATTTGACGTAGACGCTGTGCAATGGAAAAAAGTTGCTTTATTCTCAAAGCATCCGATCCGAAATAAACAGCCGGTTTTTCACCCCATTTCAATCGAATTTTCTGGCTGTAAATGGCGGCCAATAGCTCATTAACATTAATCGCAAAACCAACCGCTGGATCGTCTTGTCCATATTTTTGCAAAAGTCGATCATAACGTCCACCGTTTAAAATTGGATAACCAACACCATATGTAATACCTTTAAAAATAATTCCTGTATAATAGTTCAAGTGGTGCAAAAATCCCAAATCAATTGAAATATAATCACCATATCCACGCTGGTTTAACAACTCAACAACGTTTTCAATATGTGAAATTGCGGCTTTACAAGTATGATCTACCGCCAAATGGCGCGCCTTTTCCAAAACATCATGATCGCCATATAACGCCCCAAGCTCAACCAGCAATTGATGATTTTTCACTTGAACGTTGTCTGATCTAACCATTTTTTGCACAGCCATCAGGTCCTTTTTATCAATAAATTCCTGAATTTCCGAAATCTGTTCACCAGTCAAATTAGAATCAGCTACAATCGAATGAAAAATATCTGCATGACCAATTTCAATTTGAAAAGAGGTTAACCCACTTTTTTGCAAAGCCTCAATAGCCAAAATCAAAACCTCAGCATCTGCAAAAACACCCGTTGCTCCAATCAATTCTACACCAGTTTCATAAATTTCTTTTGATTTGCCATAAGCCTCTATAAAACGATACAAATTCCCAGAATAAGACAGTCTCAGTGGACGAGGTACATCCTTTAACTTCGTTGTAGCAATTCGTGCCATTGGCATCGTTAAATCTGGGCGAAGAACAATAATTCGACCTTTTCCATCAAAAAACTTAAATGTATTTTCTTTATTGATAAACGCATCTTCAAACATATCATAGTATTCTAAAATCGGAGATTCTGTTTCTTCGTACCCAAAAGAATAAAAAACAGAACGAAACGCATCGACAAGCTGACGTTTTTCATGGCTTTCCGGATACAAATGATCCTGAAAGCCTTCCAATGTTACACTTTTATAATTATTCATTTGCATCACCTGCTAAATTGACTTTCTCCATTTTTACAATGAATCATCTATTCTTTTAATTTTATAAGGGAAATAATGGGATGTAAAGCAAATTCTTTATATATAAGATTTTGTAAGACGTATAAAAGACATAAAAAACAAACTATAGAAATTCATCTACATAAACGATAAAGAGAATTGGGTGAAACCATAAAAAACATAGCATCAGCTACTTTTATAAAACATCTTCATCCCAAATATCTGATTTAATTTACCACTTTTGTAAGTGTCTATCTATTTCTTATTCTTATCTTGGTTTTAAAATGTTTCTTTACAATCATTTTTGAAAAATCTCTTGTATTTTTATTCCTATATGCTATTCAATCATTCCATTTCTCATACAACTTGGACAATCTAATATATGAAAACCATACAAATGCTGTCTAAAACATCACAAAACTGTTTTAGGACCATGTATTTTCTCTTAAAACAGCGCTTTTATGCCAATCAGATTAGAAAAAACACCATTTTTATTGGTAAATAGACAAAAAAAACTCTATAGGTGCCAATAGAAAAACGCATAAAAACAGTTTGAATATTGGATCTTCCCCATATCTCTATATTTGTGGCATACATCCTTATATTATATAGTTTTGGAAAATCAAGTATTATGACCATAAAAACATCGAAGTATCAAAAAAGCAGGAATTGCAAGATAAATAAAATTATCAAAAACCTTGTAGCTAGATAATATCCCACAGTTTCCAATTTTTTTGTTCATCAAAATATCATTTGATTTTTTATATTAAAAATCACAAAGAAACGAATTCCATCATTGCTCTTATTTTTCCATAAACCTATCTAAAGGTGAAACGAAACAGTATAAACAAAAAACGTTGAAGTTTATCCTTTCATATTCCTTCAACGTTTTTTTATTGGTTCCATATATTTGAATTTTATTCTATTGGCAACATTATTCTCTTCCGATTTTTAAACGTTGCAATTTCTGTTACACCCAAATCTTTTAGTTGCTGCACAGCTTCGGGTATCAACATTCCCAAATCAACTGCAAAATGCGCATCAGAAGATAATGTAAACGGGACGCCCTTTTTAACCAAAACTTCTAAAAAGGTTGGACTGGGACAACATTCCTGGATGGGATAACGATATTTCAATCCAGTACTCAATTCTGTTGCCATATTGTGTTGCATTAACAGATCTCCAATTTTTTCATACATGGAAATCAGTTCATCTTCATTTGGACGAAAATTAAATACTTTTAGATTATCTAGATGTGCCACAAAATCAAACAAACCGGATTGAATCAATTTTTCAACGGTGTGGAAATGATCTTTATACAGTGCAAGTAAATCTAGATCATTATAACGATCAATGGTATCTGGATTATCAAAGCCCCAGCCTTGATTGAAATGCACCGATCCAATCACAAAATCCCAAGGTTTTTCCTCCAGCCATGGACGAAGCATCTCTTCACCACCGACAAAGTAATCAGCTTCAATGCCCAAACGCAGCTCTATTCCTTCTTGCTTCCATTTTTCTTTTTGCGATTGAACAAATGCAATAAACACATCCATTTCTTCGATCATAATGGTATCAAAAAAATATCTTTGTTCTTTTCCAAGTGGTGTGTCATCCACAATCACAAATTGATCAAAATAAGCCCTTGTTTCTTTAAAACGATATAAATGATCTACAAGTCCGACCTGCTTTAATCCTTTTTCCTTTGCAGATTTTAAATAATGATCGAAAAAATTTTCCGTAAATGGCCCCTCTTTTAAATAGCGTAAAAATTGCTCAGTATGTGCAATGATGGCTTCTTTTGTTCCTGGAATCAGACCAGATTTCTCTAAAAAAATAGGTGCGAGCTTACCATTTGCTTTATTCAACCAACTTAAATTGTATGGACCTTCTTCCAAATGCACATGATAATCTATCTTCATTTTTCTTGCTCCTTACTTTGCAATTTTCCGATTTCATACGGTGTTTCCTGATATACATAATAATTCAGCCAATTGGAAAACAATAAGTTTGCATGAGCTCGCCACAATACATGTGGTGTTCTTGTGGGATCATCTTCAGGATAATAATTTTTTGGAACCGGAATGCTTAAGCCACGATGAATATCTCGATCATATTCTGCCTTTAACGTCAGTGCATCATATTCTGAATGAGAGGTAATGAAAAATTGACTTCTATCCTTTACCGCAACAATATTGATATCCTGATCATCTGAAAGCGATAAAATCTCCAAATCAGCACATTTCATAATATCCGCATAACGAACTTCAGTATGACGAGATTGTGGCATATAAAAAAAATCATCAAAACCACGAAATAGCTTTTCATATTTCAAATTGACATAATATTGAAACACTCCAAAGTGCTTCTCAGGCAGTTCATACTTCGGAATTCCAAAATGATAATATAACCCAGCCTGTGCAGCCCAGCAAATATGAAGCGTAGAAAAAACATGTGTTTTTGACCATTCCATAATTTCCACAAGTTCTTTCCAGTAGTCGACCTCTTCAAAAGACAAAGTCTCCACTGGCGCACCAGTTATCACCATGCCATCAAAATTTTGATGTTGTACTTCATTAAAATACGAATAAAAATTTGAAAGATGAGCAGAAGATGTATTTTTGGATACATGGCTTTTGGGATGAATGAATGTAATTTCTACTTGTAAAGGTGTATTGCCTAGCAATCGCAAAAGCTGTGTTTCAGTTTCAATTTTTGTAGGCATCAAGTTTAAAATTAAAATTTTCAGTGGACGAATATCTTGATGATAAGCTCTAGATTCCGCCATAACAAAAATATTTTCCGCTTCTAAAATTTCTTTTGCCGGCAGATGATCCGGAATCTTAATCGGCATTATGATCCCCCCTTATTTCTTTTTCACACATAATACCAGTATAATGGTTTTATGAAAAAATTTATAGCTGAAATTTCTTTTAAACCTTATTGTTTTCTTACTTTCTTGATTTCTTTCAAATTCGGTGTCTTTCTAAATTTATCGATCACATGCATCAAGGAAAAATATGGATGTTTCATGAGCATGCGCGGACCTGCATAACCCATTACCTGTTTGGCTTTTCTACGCATTTCTTGATTCGATCGATAACAATGAATTTGACAATTTTGACATGCTGGTTTCTTTTCCTGAAATGGACATTGCGTTAAACGAAAAAGTGCAAAGTCTAAAAATTCCTGACATTCCTTGCAAGGCGTTTCAAAGGGATGGTGATGATCTTTACAATAAATTTCCACCATTACTTTCATGGTTTCACGTTCTCTTTCCATACGTTTCACTTAAAATCAACCCTCAACTTTATGTTTTTTCTTATAATATACAAGAACCAGATACCAAAAAATAGTCACAAATGTTACAATAAAAAAATTGAAAGGAAAGAACAAATCATGAATATTCTAGTCAGTGCCTGTTTAATCGGAATAAATTGTCGATATGATGGAAAAAATTGCCTGCAAAAGCAATTGTTTGAGCAGTCCAAAAAATATACACTCATTCCAATCTGTCCTGAACAGCTTGGTGGTCTTAGCACGCCTAGAGAACCCGTAGAATTGATGACCAAACAAAATCAAATCCGTGCCAAAACAAAATCAGGTAAAGATTATACCAATCAGTTTTTTCAAGGAGCAAAAGAAACGTTAAAAATTGCACAACTGAACCAATGTCAATACGCCATTTTAAAAAGCAAGAGCCCCTCTTGTGGTTATAAAAAAATTTACAATGGAAAATTTGACGGACAATTAACAGACGGAAACGGTATAACGGCTGATGTATTACTAAATCATCATATTGAAATTTATACAGAAAATGAACTGAATCTATTATATCAAAAAATAAAATAATAATATTATTTTCCAATAAATTAAAATTTTTGATAAAAACAATATATATATATATATTGTTATAAATAAATTATTTTCAATAATAAAATATATAAATCCAAAAAGACGAACAGATGTAAAATTACATGTAAATTTTGCATCATCGTTCTTTTTTCTTTGAATTCAATCTTCTTTGTCCCAACCTCCTGTACCTCTTTCGCTCTTTGGCATAAACAAAAAATTCTTTTGAAATACCCATAATCTGGTTTCCAGCAAAGTAAATGACTGACTATCGAAAAACAGTAAACTTTTGAATTACAAATTATAATAATTTTGGTGTAAAAGCGTTTTTTTCTAAAAAATATGGCTAAAATTTATTTTATCTAAGACTCTATATAGGAAAAACATTTGTAGAAGAAAAGAGTCATATAAAACTGATATTTAGCAGGAAAATTGCAATTCATCTAAGGAAAATCATTCAAATGCTATGAAACCAATCATTGGGTTTATCCTAAAGACTTAGGATGTACATGTTCATTTTGCATAATATCCACTTGCATACCTTTTCAATCGCTGGATCAAAACTTCATTATACACAAAAAAAACCGTAGAGTAAGACTACGGGATGTCAAAAAAATAATTACTTATAACCTATGGTTTTGGAAAATCTACTGGATATGAACCAATATCAATGCCCCAAATACTTCCCAATAAGAAATACAAAAAGCCAGTTATAATAAAGATACATACGATGTTAAGCCATAAACCTGCTTTTGCCATATCCATCATTTTAATATAACCGCTACTGAATACAACGGCATTGGGCGGTGTAGCAACTGGAAACATAAATGCACAGCTTGCAGCAATCCCTGCAGCAATACATAATGTATATGGATGTACATCGATTGCAACAGCCAATGCGCCCATAATTGGAAACATCATTGTTGCCGTTGCGGTATTGGACGTAAATTCTGTTAAGAAAATAACCAATGTTGTAACAGCCAAAACCACCAAAATCATCGGTGCACCTTTTAAAACTTCCAACTGTGTACCTAACCAAGTTGCCAATCCAGTTTCTGTAAAGCCTTTGGCAATAGCAAGACCGCCACCAAACAGCAATAAAATTCCCCAAGGTAATTTTACAGCATCTTCCCAGCCAAGCAACACTTTACCATCACGAGCTGGGATAATAAACAATACAATTGCAGCCAAGATGGCAATAATCGTATCATCAAGCGCAAGTTCAAACAATTTTCCTTCCCCGAAAATGAAAGAACGTAATACCCATAAAAGTGCTGTAGCGACAAATATGGTTAAAACAATTTTTTCTTCCAATCCAGCTTTTCCAAGTGCCTTCTTTTCTTCACGAATCACTTCCAATCCACCTGGAATATTTTTTACATTGACACGAAAAGCAATTTTAGTCAAATAAAACCAGCAAAAGATTAAAATAACAAGTGATAATGGTAAACCAAACAACATCCATTTTGCAAATGAAATTTCAACACCAAAAATCTCTTTGGCATAGGTAGCGAAAATCAAATTTGGTGGTGTACCGATTAAAGTCGCCAAACCACCAATGGAGGCAGCATAACCGACTCCCAACAGCAATGCTTTTGAGAAGTTTTCTGCAATGCGCGGATCTTTGGTCTCTTTTAAAGATTCGTTCATTTTAAAAATAACTGCAGTTGCAATTGGCAACATCATCATAGCAGTCGCTGTATTAGATACCCACATGGATAAAAATGCAGTCGCAATCATAAATCCACCGATTAAGGCATTTGGTGAAGTTCCAACGACTGAAATAATTGTAAGTGCAATTCGTTTATGTAAATTCCATTTCTCCAATGCAAGCGCCAACATAAATCCACCCATAAACAAGTAAATATTATTATCTGCATAAGCACCCGTTACAACACTTGTTGTTACAGCGTTGGTCAGCGGAAATAAAATGATTGGCAATAAAGAAGTTGCCGGAATTGGAATGGCTTCTGTCACCCACCAAATTGCAATCCAAACAGTAGAAGCCAAAACAGCTACACCTTCAGGTGAGAGACCCTCTGGTTTTAAAAATAATAAAATCAATAAAAATAATATTGGACCTAAAATCAAACCCGTCCAACGCAACGGTGTCATATGTGGCGGTTCATGATCTTGACTTAAATCAAGTTTGTCTTCATCTTGTTGTAAAACAGTATCTGGTGTGTGTGGCGCAAATTTCATAAATAAATCTTTAATTTGATAGTGCCACTTCCACATTCTCCTCCATGTTGTACTAACCATATGATTTCAATCCCCCTTTTTTACATGAAGTATAAACGATGATCTGTTATAACACAAGTTTTTTTTACAAAAAATTCATTTTTTATTTACATTACCGTTACTTTATTTATATAAAATTTACATTATCAAAAAGCAAAATTAATATATATATTATATTTCCCTGTTATTAAATAATTATTTTTATTAAACTAAATTTCAAATATATTTTTTAATATTTTATAATTTCTGAATAAAAATTTTAAAAAACTCCATAAGTATTTTTATATTTTCAAAACCAAAGTTGTTTTTTAACACGGAACAGAAAAGAACTTTATAATCTGCTAAATTTTTTTATATTTAAATTTAAATATCTTACGATAATATTTACTCAAAAATCAAATGCAAAAAATTAAGATAGAATAGTCAAATTTATTATGCTTTCATTTTAAATAAGAAAAACTTCAAGAAAATAAATGGAAAAGATTATAGAAAACAGAAAATTGACTGTTTTTTAGACTTATCTACAAATGTCCTATTGAACCCTATAACAAAACAAAGAACCTAGCAGTTCAAAACGACAAAATAGCAAACAAAAAATGGATTAGAATTTCCTATGGTCTCAATCTACAATCTTTCTATAAGAAACAGCTAATTTCCTCTCTCTCTTTGTTGAGAAGATTTTCTGCAAATGACATCAAAAAGCACTTTTATCTTAAAGCTTATTCAAATCATCCCCATAAAACATGAAAATAATTTTCTAGCTATTTAATATGGCAGATTTTATTTTAATCCTTGCTGTTCATTTTCCATTTATTTCTTGAAGTTCAGTATGTTTTAAATTAGAATTTCAGTTGATTTTCTTCAAATGCAATAATTTTATCCTCATTTTGCAATGTAATTGAAATATCATCTAAACCATTTAACAATTTATCCTTCCATGCTGGATCAATCTCAAATGTAAAAGAAAAATCTGGTGTATAAACAGTTTGCTCCTCTAGATTCACTGTAATTTCCACATCACCTGGCAATTCTGCGAGATTTTCACGAATTTCCTTGGAAGCAACAATCGGAAGCATTCCGTTTTTTAAACAATTCATATAAAAAATATCCGCAAAACTCCCAGCAATAATGATTTTAAATCCATAGTCATTTAAAGCCCATGGTGCATGCTCACGTGAAGAGCCACAGCCAAAATTCTCTCCTGAAATTAAAATACTTGCGCCTTTTCGGTCTGGTGCATTTAAAGAAAACGCCATATTATCAGAACGATCTTCCAAATACCGCCATTCATCAAATAAATACACACCAAACCCAGTTCGCTCAATTCGCTTTAAATATTGTTTTGGAATAATTTGGTCAGTATCAATATGATCCAGCATAAATGAAACAGTTGTTCCTTTGTGTATACGTAATGGTTCCATTAAAACTCCTCCTTTCGAACATCAATAAAATAGCCATGTACAGCCGCTGCTGCAGCCATAAGTGGACTACATAAATGTGTACGTGCACCCTTTCCCTGACGTCCTTCAAAATTCCGATTTGAAGTAGAAGCACAATGCTCACCACCAGGAACTTGGTCAGGATTCATACCCAAGCACATGGAACAACCCGGTTCCCTCCATTCACAACCCGCTGCCTCAAAAATCTTATCCAATCCAAGATTCATCGCTTGTTGACGAACCGTTTTTGATCCTGGAACAACCAAAACGCGTATACCTTCTTTTACTTTTTTTCCTTTTAAATAATTTGCTGCAACCTGTAAATCCGATAAACGTGAATTTGTACATGAACCAATAAATACATGCCGAATTGGAATATCCCGCCCAGTCATCCCCGGCTTCAATCCCATATATTCATAAGCACGAGCATCATTTGAGTCCTTGATTTCTGGCATTTTCTCAGTAATTTCCATTCCCATGCCTGGATTGGTTCCCCATGTAATCATAGGTGCAAGATCAGATACATCAAGCGAAATTTCTTTATCAAATTTCGCATCTGCATCAGTATACAGTTCTTTCCAAATTGCAATGGCTTTCTCCATATCCTTTGGTGCATATTTTCTACCAGAGACGTACTGAAAAGTTGTTTCATCTGGTGCAATCAGCCCAGCCTTTGCTCCACCTTCAATAACCATGTTACAAATCGTCATCCGTTCCTCCATGCTCATATTGGAAATGGTTTCACCATAAAATTCAATAACATGCCCAGTTCCCATATCTACACCATATGTTGCAAGCAATTTCAAAATAACATCTTTTGCAAAAACACCCTTTTGCAATTTTCCGGTAATCTTTACACCCATAGATTTTGCTTTCTTTTGATACAAAGTTTGAGTTGCCAAAACATGTTCAACTTCACTTGTACCAATCCCGAAAGCAAGTGCACCAAACGCTCCATGTGTTGCTGTATGACTGTCACCACACACAATTGTTTTTCCTGGCAAAGTTAAACCGAGCTCTGGCCCAATGACATGTACAATCCCAACACGAGCATCTGTTACATCTGCCAACTCTACACCGAAATCTGTACAGTTTCTTTTTAATGCATCCAATTGTTGCTTGGAAATTTCATCCTTAACAACAAGTTGATCATCTGTTGGAACGTTATGATCCATTGTTGCAAACGCCTTATCCGGACGACGGACTTTTCGATTTGCTAATCTTAAGCCTTCAAATGCTTGCGGAGAAGTCACTTCATGCAACAAATGTAAATCAATATATAAAAGTTGGCTTTCTCCATCTTTTCCAGAAACAACATGCTGTTCCCAAAGTTTATCATATAATGTTTTTCCCACGAAAAATCCTCCTTTATTTTAATACAGCAATCATAGCTTGTGTAAATTCTGTTGTAGATGCCGTACCACCTAAATCTTTTGTGCGAATACCTTGATCCAGTACAAAATGAAGTGCTTTTTCCACATCCACATAGCCTGCTTTTAAATCAAAATCATTTAGCATCATTGCCATGGAACGGATCATGCCGATTGGATTGGCAATATTTTGACCAGCAATATCTGGCGCAGAGCCATGAATCGGCTCATATAATGTCGGTCCTGCAGTTGAATAGCTGGCAGAAGGTAAAAGACCTAAAGAACCTGCAATCATAGATGCTTCATCACTTAAAATATCACCAAACATATTTTCTGTTACAATAACATCAAAACGTGATGGACAACGAATCAATTCCATTGCAGCCGCATCAACCAACAAATGCTCCAATTCCACATCTGGGTATTTCTTGGCAGTCTCCAATGCCACTTCACGCCATAGCTTACTGGAACTGAGCACATTTTCCTTATCAATAGATGTTACCTTTTTTCTCCGTTTTCTTGCGGTTTCAAAAGCAAATGTGATAATACGTTCAATTTCCTCACGTGTATACATTAACGTATCCATTGCCTCTTCATGTGTAAACTTTTTCGGCTCACCAAAATAAATGCCACCAATCAACTCTCGAACCACAATAAAATCTACATTTTTTACATTTTCTTCTTTCAACGGCGAAAATGTAGCAAGCTGTGGAAATACTTCCAATCCACGAACATTGGCATATAAATTCAATGCTTTACGGATTGCAAGTAAACCTTTCTCTGGGCGATCCCCATCTCCACTCCACTTTGGTCCTCCAACAGCTGCCAAAAGTACTGCATCACTATTTAAACAAGCCTTTAAGGTTTCCTCTGGTAAAGAGCTCCCCTTTCTATCTATAGCAATTCCACCAAAATCATACGTTTCAACTTCAAATTCATATTGGTGTTTGTTAGCAATAGCCTGTAAAATTTGCAGTGCACTGTCCATAATTTCAGGACCAATCCCATCTCCTGGCAAACAA
Source organism: Candidatus Harrysmithiimonas galli (assembly GCA_904373265.1). Classification (GTDB taxonomy): domain Bacteria; phylum Bacillota; class Bacilli; order CAJFEE01; family CAJFEE01; genus Harrysmithiimonas; species Harrysmithiimonas galli. The sequence continues at coordinate 55,223 of CAJFEE010000008.1, forward strand.
ATAATTTTCTTTTTCATTTTTCTCTCCTTTATCATTCAGATATATAAAAGAGGCTAGCACCCCCAGCCTCTTTATATATCCTTTTATTCTTCACAAATTGCTTTTTGTTTAATAAATGGCATCATGCTGCGAAGCTGTTTTCCGACTTCTTCTAGCTGACTTTGTCTTTCTTCTTGATCACGTGCATTAAATACTGGACGACCGTCTTCATTTTCTTTGATCCAACGTTTGGCAAATGTTCCGTCTTGAATTTCAGATAATACTTTTTTCATTTCTTCACGTGTTTGATCGGTAATGATACGTCGACCTACTTCAAAGTCACCCCATTGTGCTGTATCAGAAATAGAATAACGCATATTGGTCAATCCGCCTTCATACATTAAATCAACAATAAGCTTTAACTCATGCAAACATTCAAAGTAAGCAATTTCTGGTTGATATCCAGCTGCCACCAATGTTTCAAAACCCGCTTTGACCAACTCAGAAGTTCCACCACATAATACTGCTTGTTCACCAAATAAATCGGTTTCTGTTTCTTCTTTAAAGGTTGTTTCCAATACGCCTGCGCGTGTGGCACCGATTCCGTCTGCATAAGAAAGCGCAACATTTTTTGCATTACCTGTTGCATCCTGATACACTGCAAACAAGGCTGGTACAGCTCCACCTTCTTGGAAAGTACGGCGAACCAAATGTCCTGGACCTTTCGGTGCGACCAAAAATACATCCACATCTGCTGGTGGTTGAATTTGTCCAAAATGAATGTTAAATCCATGTGCAAATGCCAAAGCATTTCCTGCCACCAAGTTCGGCTCAATAGATTCTTTATATATTTTCGCTTGATGTTCATCTGGTAGCAAAATCATAATAACATCTGCGGCTTTTGCTGCTTCATCTACAGTCGCAACTTTTAAACCGTCTTTTTGTGCCGCATCCCATGATTTTCCTGGACGTCCACCAACGATGACTTCAAATCCAGATTCTTTTAGGTTTTGTGCATGTGCATGACCTTGGGAACCATACCCAATAATTGCAATTGTTTTTCCTTGCAATACATTTTCTTGTACATCTTTTTGATAGTAAACTTTTGCCATTTGTTTTTCCTCCTAATTTCTTAAATAAAATCATATAAATTTATTAATAAGCAAGAAGTTTGTTTGTTTTTTCTTGCCTTTTTGTACCTCTGACAGATGCAATAACGCCTGTACGTGAAATTTCTCTAATGCCAAATGGCTTTAATAGATCAATCAACGCATCAACTTTATTTTGTGCACCAACAATTTGTATAATTAACGTATCTTTCCCTACATCAACGACTTGTGCACGAAACGGATCCAAAAATCCAAAAATTTCCATACGATTGGTGCTATTACAGCTCACTTTAATCAGAGCCAGTTCACGTTCCACAACATCATCTTCTGTAATATCAAGTACTTTAATCACATCAACTTGTTTATTTAAATGCTTCGTTAACTGCTCTGTTTGGTTTTCGTTTTCCACATTCACAATAAAGGTTAAACGAGAAATTCCTTCCTTTTCAGAATGCCCGACTGAAATACTTTCAATGTTAAATCTTCTGCGTGCCATAACACCAGTCACACGATTTAAAACTCCAGCTGTATTATTTAATGTCGCAACAATGATTCTTTTCATGATTACACGCCCTCCATTTCATGAATCCCTTTTCCGGCTTGAACCATCGGGTAAACCAATTCTTTTGGGGCAATAATACATTCAATTAAAATCGGCCCTTCATATGCTACAGCTTCCTTCAGTTGAGATTCAATTTGTTTTGGATCAGAAATTCGTACACCTTTTATACCATATGCTTCAGCAATTTTCATAAAATCCGGTTGTCCAGGTATCAAGGAATGTGAATAGCGCTCTTTATAAATTAATTCTTGCCACTGACGAACCATCCCTAAAGCATAGTTGTTTAAAAGAACAATACGAATTGGTAGTTTATGCTCTATTATAATTGCCAGTTCTTGTAAAGTCATTTGGAATCCACCATCACCAACAATCAAATATACTTCTTTATCTGGATAGGCAAATTGTGCACCAATCGCTGCTGGTATACCAAATCCCATTGTACCAAACCCACCAGAGGTTACAAATGTATCTGGGCAATTTCTGGCAAAAAACTGTGCCGCCCACATTTGATGTTGCCCAACATCGGTAACGACAATCGCATCTTTTGCCGCCAAACGATTTAAGATTTCCAATACATATTGTGGTTTCAAAACTATGTCACTTGGTTCATATTTTAATGGATGATCTTTTTTCCGTTTCATATTCAAATCCATCCATTCTTTACACTCGGGATGTTTACCCACAATTTCATTTAAGTAATTCAATGCACGTCCAACATCCCCAACAACTGGAATATCTGCATAAACATTTTTACTGATTTCTACTGGATCAATATCAATATGTGCAATTTTGGATTTTTTTGCAAAGTGATCTAGATTTGCCGTAAAACGGTCATCTAGGCGCGCACCAAAAACCATTAAATAATCACAATCATATAAAGCCATATTGGCTGCATAAGTGCCATGCATTCCTCCCATTCCCAAAGACAATGGATGGTCAGCAGGAAAAGCACCCATTCCGTGTAACGTATATACAACTGGTAATTGATAATACTCAACAAATTTTAACAATGCAGCGCTTGCTTTAGCATGTAAAACTCCCGCACCAACCGCAACAAGCGGACGTTCACTTTGTTCCAGTGCTTTCACCAATTTTTCTAATTGATGTTTATTTGGCTCTAATGTCGGCTGATAACCTGGTAAATGAATTTCAATTTTTTCTGGTACTTCATTGACACCATTGGTCATCATATCTTTCGGTAAGTCAATCACAACCGGTCCAGGTCTGCCAGTTGTCGCAATATGAAACGCTTCTTTGATCACTTGAGGAATATCAGCTACATTCCGTATTTGATAGTTATGCTTTGTAATAGGCATCGTTAGACCGATTAAATCCCCTTCTTGAAAGGCATCAGATCCAATTACATTTGTATTTACCTGTCCAGTAAATACAACAAGCGGCAAGGAGTCGATCATGGCATCCGCAAGACCAGTCAATATATTGGTTGCACCAGGTCCACTTGTAACAATCACAACACCTGCTTTACCAGTTACACGTGCATAACCTTCTGCTGCATGTATAGCTCCTTGCTCATGTCTCGTTAAAATATGACGCAAATCTGAATCATAAATGCAATCATAGAGTGGTAGAACAGCTCCTCCCGGATAACCGAATACAATTTCAACCTGCTCTTCCTTTAACGCATCAATCAATAGCTGTGCACCCGTTCGTTGTTTTTCCTTCAATTTCATGACATGACCCCCTTTAAAACTATTCCTTTTTACAATCATAATCCATTTATATAAATAAAAACAGTCTTTCGCCCCATAGCTTCAGCGCTAAAGGGGCGAAAGACCGCGGTACCACCCTTCTTATGGACAAACTGTCCACATCTCTCTATTTACTTAAAACACATAAATAGATCCGCCTTAACGCAGCGTAACGTCTATAATTTTGGCAAATCTCAGCCGTTTGTTATAGCACTCCTTGGTGATTTTCATTGGAATAGAAGCACCGACTCACACCTCCGTCGGCTCTCTGGATGTCTTCTAAAACAACTACTTTCCAAATCAATGTTTTCTTTGTATATTTTTATTCATACTTCATCACACCGCCAGTACTTGCATTGGTTACAAGTTTAGAATATCTGGCAAGATATCCTTTTTTTACCTTTGGTTCTGGTATGATAAATTTTTCTTTTCGGGCATTCAACTCCTCATCAGAAACAACATGATGGATCGTTCGCTCGATTAAATTAATAGAAATCTCGTCTCCATCTTCCACATAAGCAATAGGACCACCTTCTGCAGCTTCTGGAGAAATATGTCCAACTGCGATTCCACGAGATGCACCAGAAAACCTGCCGTCTGTAATTAAAGCAACCTTTGTTCCTAAACCACGACCCACAATCGCAGAAGTTGGTGCGAGCATTTCCGGCATACCTGGACCACCTTTTGGACCTTCATAACGAATGACAACAACATGTCCTTCTTTTACAACCCCCGTATGAATTGCCTCAACTGCCTCATCATGTGAATTGAAACAAATGGCTTTACCTGTAAATTGTTGAATAGAAGGATCAACAGCGCCTACTTTAATGACTCCACCATCTGGTGCCAAATTTCCGTTCAAAATAGCAAGACCACCCGTTTTTAAATATGGGTCATCTTTTGAACGAATCACTTGTAAATTTGTAATTTGTGCATTCTTTACATTCTCACCAATCGAATTCCCTGTAATTGTAATTCGTTCCGGATGAATTGCACCTGGAATCTTCACAAGTTCGCGAATAATCGCAGAAATTCCACCAGCTTGCTGAACATCATTCATAGAATAATCAGATGCCGGAGAAATTTTTGCCAGATAAGGGATACGTTTTGCTACTTCATTAATACGGTTAATATCATAGTTTAATTCCGCTTCATTGGCAATCGCAAGAAGATGAAGCACTGTATTGGTAGAGCCCCCCATTGCCATATCCAATGCAAACGCATCATCAATGGCTTCTTCCGTTATAATATCACGTGGCTTAAGATCATTTTTAATACAATTCATTAAATGATTTGCCGCATCACGAATAAGTTGTTTTCGATTATCACTGGTCGCTAAAATGGTACCATTACCAGGTAAAGCCATGCCAAGCATTTCCATAATACAATTCATAGAATTTGCTGTAAACATTCCAGCACATGAGCCACAGGATGGACAAGCCAAAGATTCAAGTTCAAATAAATCTGCTTCAGAAATTTGACCAGATGTATAAGAACCGACTCCCTCAAAAACTGAAGTCAAGGTTAACGTTTTTCCATCTTTTGCCTTTCCAGCCTGCATCGGACCACCAGATACAAATACCGCTGGAACATTTGTACGAACAGCCGCCATCAGCATACCTGGTGTAATCTTATCACAGTTTGGAATATAAAAAACACCGTCAAACCAGTGCGCCTGTATAACAGATTCCGCACAATCTGCAATCAATTCACGACTTGGAAGCGAATAACGCATACCGATATGTCCCATAGCAATTCCATCATCAATTCCAATTGTGTTAAATTCAAACGGCACTCCTCCTGCCTCTCGAATTGCTTCTTTTACATATTCAGAAAATTCCCGCAAATGTACATGACCAGGAACAATATCTATGTAAGAATTACATACAGCAATGAACGGTTTGTTCATATCTTCTTCTTTTACTCCGGCAGCACGCAACAAACTTCGATGTGGTGCGCGATCAATACCCTTCTTGATCATGTCACTTCTCAAAATAATCACCGTTCCTTCTATATCAAATACAATCATTCCAATTTCTTTACAAAAACTTTATTTGTAAACTGATAAGTGTTATATAATAGCATAATGAGATTTTTATAGAAAATCAATACCTTTTTTTCAAAAATTATCCACAAATTCTTTCAATCTGCATAACCTTTTGTTTCATTCTACTTCTAAAATATCTCATTCTATTTGTTCATTATTCCTTTGTTGAAGCATCCTGCTTATCACCAATCATTTGACTGGCATATTTTTCCAAAACATCAGTAAAAGACAAATTGCCTAATAAATTATAACCACTTGATCCAAGTAATGTATTCGTTCCATTCATATTTTGTAAATAAGTAGAAAGTATGGAACTAACATCCGTTGTAGAACTACCTGATAGTTGCTGTAATGTATTTAACTTGGTATCGGTTGTTTGATCAGTATTGACCAACAAACTGTTTACATTTGAGTCGGAATTCAAAAGATTTAGCAGCGTTGAATAATCTGTTTGATCGGTGCGAATCGTTGAAGTAGAAGCAGCCTCCTCTGTACCAGACACCTTTTCTGCTGCTTGTGCCTGATTCAATTCATTTTGAAAAATAGTCGAAAATCCGCTGATTTTTTCTTCAATAGCCTGTATACGCGATTGGACATTTGACACACTTTCCAATACTTTAATTTCCATTTGAACCACCTTTTCTTTTGAAAAATTTTCTTTTCATTTCAGTTTATCATACCATAAAAAAGAAGAAATTTCCTTTGTTATTTCCGATTTTTCTGCGGACAACTAGCAAATCTATTAAAATATTTCAATTCAATGATTCTATACATTTTTTCCATCAATTACAAGGTATCTTTGAATATACCATTTATCAACTCAAAAACTTTATTATATAAATATTTTATAATTTTTAATAAAATACATTTTTCTGCATTTTTTAACCCTAAGCATGCGCTAATGCTATAAATAGAAAATACTATATTTACAGACTGAATATCAGTAGCTTAAAAATTACATGTATAAATAAATCCATACATATTGTATTTTGTCCACTGTTCAATATCTGGGATTTCCATTCGATAGCCGCCACACAATTTCTCTAGAAGATTCAAACAGGATATACAAAGTATAAAAGCCTTTTTAAATAAAAACGTAAAAAACCTTAAATTAAGGATTTATTTTGATTGTTAAAGCATCTTTCATATATTTTCTTACATGTGCAATGCTTTCTTTATACAATTGTTCTTGATTGGCAAGCAAAGTCGATGGTACATCCTTTAAAGGATATAATTTGAAATTCCGAAAACGATCATAAGATGTATAGATCGGCAAAAAACTTGGATTTTCTAGCTCAATCCAACTTTCTCCCATATATTCTGTTTTCTTTATATCAATCCCGAATATGCCCCCGATAAGGCGGTCAATTTGATCTTGTGCAGAAATAAAATTCCCTGCCGAATAAATAACATAGGTCTGATTTCCATTTTTTCCAGTAATCCAATCAACCGGCTGCAATACATGTGGATGAGCACCTAAAATAATATCCACACCTAAATTTGCCAAATACTGTGCCATTGACTTTTGTGAATCATTTGGCATCTTCTCATATTCATTGCCAAAGTGCATAGAAGCAACAACTACATCGCTAACAGCCTGAGCAGCTTTTACATCTTTTTTTATTTGGTCTTTATCAATCAAATTCACCAAATAATTCTTTCCATCTGGAATCGGAATTCCATTGGTACCATAAGTATAGCTTAAAAAACTAAACGTAATCCCATTTTTGGTCAATGTCCGAATTTCTTGCCGTTCCTTGTCATTTCTAGAAGCTCCAGTTTGTATGACACCGATTTTGTTCCAATGATTGATGGCATTTTGAATCGCTTTTTCCCCACGGTCCAGCGTATGATTATTTGCCATACTCACAACGTCAAAACCGATGGCTTTCAAATCATTACCAAGCTCATATGGACTATTAAAGGTTGGATAAGAGGACAGCCCAAGCTCTGATCCACCTATGATTGTTTCTGAATTGGCAATGGCAATATCTGCTTGTTCAATATATGGCTGAATCAATCGAAACATTGGCTTAAAATCATACGTATCACCGACTTGGGCATCCTCATAAACCGAATTGTGGATCAAAACATCCCCAACAGAAGCCATAGATACAACAGAAGTTTTTGGATCAGAAATCTGAATTGGATTAAAAACAAAATCATAATTCCCAATCGCTTCCAATAATTTTGTCTGCGAGGAAGTGGAAAAATAAAAAATTCCAAAAACTGCTCCAGCACTGACCAAACCAATCACAATACGATGTATCAGCCCTTTTTTTCTTTGCTTTTGCAATGTCCACACATCCTTAGCTCTTCTTTTTTCTTCCATTATACATAAAAAAAGATAAGTGAACAGACCCATTGAAAAAACGTTTGTAACTTATCTTTTAAAATATAAAGTTTGTTATCAGGAAAAATGAAAGTTCCTAACAGGTTCACGATAGTCTTATGTACTTAATTATATAAAAATCTTAATTTATTCTCTAAAAAAGCTCAAGCAGCCATAAAAATTAAGATAAATCTATAAAAAACAGAAAATCTGCTGTTTTTAAGCCATCTATTCATTAACAATGCGATAATGGTTTTCCTTGATGGCAAAAGGCATCAAACTGGATTACACAATGACCAATATATTTTGAAAATTTTAGATTTCCGGTCACAAGGAAGTAATTTCCAATTAAACTGTTTGTTGTCTTCTTCCTACTTCTGTTGTCTGCGGTTTGGTATAAAAGAGGATTTCTCCAACAAAGTTAAACACAATATCCACTGCTTCCCGTTTACCTTTTCTTACACATGGACGATGATTCTCTTTATAAACTCGTTGATGATTGTAAATGTCCATTCTGATTATCTTAACATACATGCAGATAATAATGGCGAAGCTGTCAAAATTGTTTTTATTCTGCACATAGATGTCGGTTTCTTTTTGTTCGACTTTTACCTTTTCTGTCAATTCCCGCTGCTTTTGTATCAATTCCATAAATGCAGTAATGTTCCTATAAAACAACGCCATCACGTCAAATATCCATGGGCAGACAGTCTTGCTTTAAGACTTCCTCGACAGATAAAGTAACCCGTATAGCTTCCTGTATTGCTCTTATAATTCGCACAATAATGGTCTTGTGAGCCATCAAAACGCTTACAGGTAAGCAAAATGCAGCTTGCCCGAATGTCTCTTTCCTGTCCCTGCACCCGTTTGATTATGCGAACTTTCTTGCTTGTGTACTTTGTATAAAAGTCACTTGAGATGTTCCTTTAAAATATGGAAAACAGAAAATACCACAATATGGCGATCGATCATGCTTTAAAACAAGAAAATGTGATTGATCCTATGGTGGCGCAAATGCGCCGTTCATCTTGACCGTTGATTGGCTCGGCTGGCTTTGCTATAGTCCTCCAAATTAAAATTCAGTGCTATTTTTATTTCAATGTTAAAAAAACTTTATATATTCCGATGAATAGCAACAAGAACGCACTTACAACTAAAACAAAGAACAAATCTTTTACAAAGTACCACACCACCCAAAGAGGAACACCCAGTAAATACGGTAAGAGCAATAGAATAATAGGCAGAATGCCATGTATTAGAATATCTATAACAATTTGTTTCTTTGTATGATTCTTTTTCTTCCATCTCCTAATAACGAGTATCGGGAACACAGCAATTATCATAATCAAAAGATAGATTAGATTGAGCAAAATATGGTATCTGACATAAATATTATCTGAAACTTCCGACATTTCTTCTCCAAAAAGAGGCATTATAATATTGTTTATCAGATTATTGCCCACAAAGTAGTCATTCATATTCACTAAAACTGCGATACCAATTCCGCTTTCTGGAAAAATAAACATATTAGATGTGTAATTTTCAACTAATCCAGAATGATTGAGAACTGGTTCATCAAAGTCATAAGATAAAACCCAACCCATTCCATAGAAATACAGATTGTTTTCATCTTGCGGCACATTATCGTAAAACATAGTGTCAAGACTGTCTTTGCTGATAATGCCGTTGCCGTTATTCAGATACATCTGCAAATAATTCCCCATATCTGAGGCGCAAGAACTTATGTATCCGGCTGGAACGGTTGACCATGAACGGTCATTGGGATAGTCAGATCCTCCTGCAATAGGTATACCGAAATAATTTCTATATCCGGTAATAAGTCCATCAGCTTTGCTGTTATCGAATGTAGCTGATGAATGCTCCATTTCAAGCGGAGAAAAGATATGCTGCTCTACATAATCTGAATAGCTTTTACCGCTTACTGATTCTATAATCTTTCCGAGCAAACCGTAATTTACATTTGCATATTCATATTTACCGTAGCTATCGGTAATTTTTGCAGACCCAAATCTTTGGTAAGTACCAAGTCCGCTTGTATGATTAAGCAACTGCCTAACTGTAATCCTGTTACCATCCAATGCGTCTTTTAGGTATAACGACACATCAATGTAGTCTGAAATTGGCGTGTCCAAATCAATCTTATCTTGCTCGACAAGTTGCATGATTGCCAATGCCGTGAAAGATTTGCTCATAGATCCTATGATAAAGGGCATATCAATACTCTCGCAATTGCCATAGGCTTTGGCAAATAACACATCGTCCTTATTAACTACAATCACCGCCATCCCTGGAATATGATACGCCTTGACATCTGCTTCGAGCTGTTCGCTAATTGTATCAAAATCCGGCACATCATATGCAAAAGCCGCACACGGCACTATAACAAGCATAAATAAAAACATAACAATCCATATAGCGGCACAACTCATAGTATGTTTCAATAAGACTCCTCCATAAATCAAAATTTACTCTTTTCTACCTATGACAAGCAGTGTTTCGTTGCTGCCTTCTAACCCTCTTCTCAATATCCTCTTTAAATTATGATGTGACTTTGGGGCAGAAAGCTCCTTTCACACCAAATCTGACACAGCCGTAACCTTCCTGTGATGTTTACTGCCATACATATGATGATGGTAGCTTACTGCTGGTTCAAATATATTCATCTGAATTCTCTAAGCTTGTAGAACTCCAGTCAGACATTTATCACAGCAGAGATAGTAGGCAACTATCAGGATTAAAATGAACGGACTTACACCCAACCTCGACCGTTGATTGACTTGGCTGACTTTGCTATCTCTCTAAAAATGGGAAGTGATCTCACTTTGATTTAATGACAATAACATCTTTTAGAGGGTAAGGAAAAGTTTCCTTACCCCATGACATTATTTTTAATAGGTTTTCATTTACGATTTTAGAAAACTGAAATGGACCGTGATCTGTTATTTCTTCCTCTCCCATCATTAGCAGAATAAACATGGCTAATTTTCATATCCATATTCAAAATATTTATTACGAAAAATTCGTAAAATTTATTCCATTTTCATCTATTTCCTTATCTCTAGCACACCACCAGTCTATACGCAATGTCTGCTTTCCTTATTAAAAAATAGATAAATGGGGAGCATAGTAAGTTGCTGTTAAATACTCCTTATCACTGTTTATCGTCAACATTTCTCAATTTTCTGTCGTATTTCCCTTCAAAATCAAGCAAAATCCAAGCATTTAAACGCAGATTTTAATACAATACCGATTGTCTCAAAACACAGTCATATCGTCAAATAAATAAAATATTTGGCTTTTGAGAAGACCTTTCTAAAAATGAGACATCTCTAAGAAAATTTATTTTTTTACTTAGATATTTTACGAGATTTCAATAAGAAGAATTCGATACGCTCAACGATAAAGTACATCGCTGCTGCAAAAAATAAAATCAATAAAGTACTCATTAATACTAAAGTAAAATCAAATACCTGAAAACCATAAACAATTAAATACCCCAGACCCTCCTTGGAAACCAGAAACTCACCAACAATCACTCCGACCCACGCTAAACCAACATTGACCTTTAAAGTGGAAATAATCGTTGGCAACGAGGACGGAAAAATACACTTTTGAAAAATTTGTCGTTTGCTTGCGCCAAATGTACGCAGCACCTTTGTGTAATTTTCATCTGTTCCAGCAAAACGGTCATAAACTACGAGAATGGTAACAATTAAACAAATAAATACCCCCATGGCAATTGAGGAAGTCATATTTGGTCCAAAAATCACAATGACAATGGGGCCCAGTGCAACTTTTGGCATAGCATTTAATACAACCAAATACGGATCCATAATCTGCGCTAAAGTCCGACTCCACCAAAGCAACATGGCAATCAATGTACCTATAATTGTACTGAATAAAAATGCAACAACCGTTTCCATGACCGTTACATACATATGATTGAAAATAATCTCTTGAGCAACATATTGCTTCAGTAAAGTAAAGATCCGACTTGGCGAGGAAAATAAAAGCGGATCGATCCAACCTCTCATGCTTGCCAACTGCCAGAGAAAAATAAAACCGAAAAAAATCAATACTTGACAGCCTAAAATCAAACCTTTGATTTTCCGCCGTTCTTTTAAAAAAGTTTGGTATTGTAACTTAATTTTCTGATTCAAGCTGTTCCATCTCCTTCCAAATTTGACGGAAATGCTTCTGAAAGCTCGGAAGTCCTCTTGCTTCCAACGGATCAGCCTTGCGAATTTCCTCTGGGATTTCAAATACCTGCACAATTTCTCCCGGATTGCGTTTAAACAATAACACCCGATCACTGGTTGCAACAGCCTCTTCGATATCATGTGTAACTAAAATAGCAGATTTTCCCATTTGATTTAAAATTGAGAAAACCATTTTTTCTAATTTAATCTTTGTTTGATAGTCTAAAGCAGAAAACGGCTCATCTAAAAGTAACAACTTTGGTTGTGTTGCCATTGTTTGAACCAATGCAATTCTTTGGCGCATGCCACCAGATAATTCACTAGGCATTTGTTCCTTTGTATCTGACAGGCCAACCGACTCTAGCAATTGTTCAACATATACACGGTTTTCTTGAGTAAAAGACTTTCGAATCTTCAGCCCAAGTATCACGTTTTCTTTAACCGTCAACCACGGATATAAATAATCTTGCTGCAACATATATCCAATTTGTCCATCTGGAGCAGTTACAGGTACACCATCAAAGTAAACTGTTCCTTGTGTGGGCTTTAACATTCCACATATCACAGAAAGCAATGTCGATTTTCCGCATCCACTCGGTCCGAGAAAAGCTACTCGCTCTCCTTCCTTCAGTTGGAAATAAATATCTGTTAAAACAATGCGACAATTTTCTTTGGTAAAAAATGCATGCGAAACATTTTCAACAGTTAAAATGCTCACTTTTTTCACTTACTTCATGCTCGTCTTTGCAATTTCGGTATTCACGAGAACTTGATATGGTACGTCCGCTTGGATAACACCTGATTGCTTCATAATTTCAAGTAAATTTTGCCATTCCGTTTCATCAATGATTGGATTTTTTGCATAAGTATCCTGTATCTGATAACGTTTGATTACTTTCGTAATGGTTGCCAAATCCGTTTCTTTAAAATATGGGTAGACAGCTTTTGCAATGGTTGCTGCATCCTTTTGAGCAACAAATTGTTCTGCCTTGTAAATTGCTTTGGTAAAACGAGAAACAAGCTCAGAATTTTGATTCACATAACTTGTTTTGGCCATAAATACCGTGTATGGAATCAACCCTGATGCCTCGCCAAAAGAAGCTACAATTTGTCCCCTTCCTTCTTCTTCAAAAATCGTTGCAGTTGGTTCAAACAATTGAACGTAATCTCCAGTTCCGGAAATAAACGCAGACGGAATATTGCCAAAATCAATGTTCTGAATGAGTGTTAAATCTCTTTGTGGATCAATCTGATGTTTCCGTAAAACAAACTCCCCAACCATTTGTGGCATCCCACCTTGACGTTGTCCCAAAAAAACAGAATCTTTTAGTTGTGAAAACGAAAATTCAGATTGTGGATTTCTTGCAACGAGAAACGTACCGTCCTTTTGGGTCAACTGTGCAAAGCTGACAACTGGATCTTTGGCATTTTGCCCATATACATAAATGGAAGTTTCGGGACCAACCAGTGCAATATCAACCGCATCAGAAAGAAGTGCAGTCATAGTTTTATCTCCGCCTGGCACAGTTTGATACGATACATTCAGCCCTTCTTCGGTAAAAAACCCTTCTGACAGCGCAACATAAAATGGTGCATAAAACAGAGAATGAGTAACTTCCGCAACATGTATTTTCTCTTGCTGACTATTCTCCTGATCACATGCACTAAGCATAATGAACAAAAAAATAGAGACTAGACCGACGATATATTTTTTCATTGGTTTGCTCCTTTCATCGTTTTTATTAACGTATGAAAAAAGAGTGATTCGGTGCTTAGCCCATATATTTATTTATTATAATTTCTACCAATTATGAACGAAAAACGACCAATTATGCACAAAATATTTACTTCTCAATCAAAATTCGTTATTTTTATTTAATTTTTAATATATTTTTTAAAATTATTTTTTTTATAAGGAATCGTGGTGACTATAAATATTTTTCATAAAATTTTAGAAATATTATATAAAATTTAGAGAAAACAGTTTTTTATTTTGCTTCTTACTTAAAAAGGGTGTGCACACAAGCGAAAACTATCACATCCGACACATCAGGGACAATGATAACGGTTCTATAGGAACGTGCAACCATCTTATTAAAAACCAATGCCTTGTCTTTTACTCCTCGAAATTTCTTTTTCGAAAAAATGGCATGATTGCTATTCATCCACTTGCCAGAACCGACCCGATAATCGACAAAATCGTATACCATCCTAGAAAAGTAAACAATGAAGCAAAAATTCAACTTCGCAAGACCAAATACGGTAGCCCAATCTCATTTTTTAATCATCAAAATATCAAAAAATATAAAATAATTATTTTTGGATATCCACATTTTGAAAGGAAAACTTGATTTTTCTGCATATATGTTTTGTGAAAAAATTTTGGAGTTATATACACAGCAAATCAAACAGCTTAAATCAGAAACTTTAGATAAACTAAAAGTAAAAGCAAAAAAAAGCAAAGGACAAACCAAACATACAAAACGAACGATTTTGGGTATATGCCGATCCATTTCCACATGCAATGTATCCGTATTAACAATCAATGTCAAATATATCGGTTATAGATAAAACCAAGCCTCTTTTCTTGTTATAAAAGAGCAAATCCGGCTACTGCACCATGTAAAACCAAGGTAGAAGCACCGGATTTTTTTACATTCATAATAACGTTTCTAAAGCAATTGTAATCATATCATGGAAGGTGGTTTGCCGCTCATCAGAAGTGGTTTCTTCTCCAGTTAATAAATGATCACTAACCGTCATAATACTGAGCGTGTTTACTCCATATTTAGCACCCAATGTATACAAACCGCTTGTTTCCATATCCACACCGAGTACGCCATAATCTGCTAGCTTTTCAATATGACTTTCATCTTCTTCATAAAACAAATCACCTGTATAAACTGCACCGACATGAACCGGCACCGTTTCATATTTTTTAGAAATTTGATACGCTTTTTCAAGCAAGGAAAAAGAAGCATGCGGTGCATACGTCATAAACGGGAAAACTCTTGTATTGGCATTTGAATCATGTGAAGCTGCCATCGCCAATACAATATCTCGAATTTTCACCTCACGTTTCATTCCACCTAAAGTTCCAATGCGAATCAAATTTTTACATTCATAAGCTTGAATAAGCTCAGTCACATAAATGGAAATTGACGGGATACCCATACCGGTGCCTTGTACAGAAATTTTTTCTCCTTTATACACACCTGTATACCCATACATCCCTCGTACTTCGTTATACTGAACTACATCGGTTAAAAAATTTTTTGCAATATATTTTGCACGTAACGGATCACCTGGCAACAATATATTTTCTGCAATCTCATCTTTTTGGGCTCCAATATGAATACTCATTTTACTTCCCTCACATTTTCATTATTTTTCACCTGTTTTTTCGCATAAACAAAATACAATATAAAACCAACTGCAAACGCCAACAGAACACCTAAACTGTTATCCTGGAAAATTCCTTTGGCAAATGGTCCATTAAACCATGGTGTATTGGTAAAAAGAAAACCAATCAACACACTAAGTGACCAAATCCCGATTGTAATCCAATTGACTGGATTGTATGTCTGATCACCAGAAATATCATCCGGAAAATAGCCTTGTTTTTTCCGCAATACCATATAGTCTGCCATAAATATTGAAGCCCATGCAGCCAAACAAATCCCAACATAGCCAAGAAACATATAAAATGCACCCAGAAAATCACCGTTAATGAAAATTACGTACACTGGCAAAATAATCATAATTAGACCATGTATCACAACAGAAATACGGTCAGAAACTTGAATATTCATTGCATCCAAACTTAGACGTGCTGAGCGTAACGAAATTACGGCTGGAGGAATAATGCTGCCTAAAGCAGTGAAAAAATACGGAATAACCATCCAAGAGGGCATTTGTCGAGCCAATCCAGCAATCGGATCATCCGATGCCATTGCTTCTGGTGCATTCGAAGTCATTAAAATTCCCAAAACCATCAAAATAAACAACGGTATCGCTGAGCCAAGCGCCGTATACCAAAAAATTTGACGATCAGATGTAGTTTTCGGATTTTGATAAACGGAATAATCGCTAGCAACCATTGCCCAACTTAGCGCAGAGCCAGCAATCACAATAGAAATGGCTGGTAAAACTCCACCAAGCCAAGAACCGTTTTCCATGGCAAACAAAACGGACCAATCTGTTTTTGGAATCAAAACCGCTAAAATTACAACTGTTAACGCGCCAAATATATAAGAAAAAAAGGTCTGTGCTTTTACTAAAATATCCTGCTTGACAACTGCTGCACCCAAAATAAAAACAACCAAAATCACTAAGCTAACCATCGTTGTGATATCGGTAATTGTCACACCAAAAGCTCCAATTAACGTATTTAGTGAAAAGGTTCCAGTTGCTACATTGACTGCAAGCCAACCAACCAGACAAATCCAACATAAAATTGCTGGAATGATGTTTCCTTTTTTTCCAAATGATGCACGTGATAAAATAAAAGTAACCGCCCCGCCTTTTTTACCTGGTAAACTTAAATAACCAATCAATAAAAAAGATGCCGCTCCAAAAAATGCCGCAACCAGTGCTTGTATGAAACTTAATCCAAAACTGACAATCGTTCCACCATAAACCAACCCCATAATTCCAATGTTTAAAGAAAACCAACTCCAAAACAGATCCATTGGCTTTCCGATTCTTTCTGATTCACGAATCAATTCAGGATATTTTTCGTTCATAATATGCCTCCTGCTGTTTATTCTTACCCTATTTATGATATAGTTTCCCCGTATCTTACACATTTCATGTTTTATCAAAAAAATTTATTTTACAACTGTCTAAAAACATCACTGCATAAAATTCCATAAAAAATAAGAAGAATTTTTTTATATCATTTAAATAAATTTATCATTTTTATTGTTTTATTTAAAATATAATATATATTTATATATAAATGATTTTTTTACATATATTTTTTAAAGGAAGCGGAAATCTTTAAGCAATAAGTATTTGGAAAGATGTGGCTAGAATAAAAAAAGATGAATAAACTTTTACCAATCTCCCAAATTAGGCAGACAAAAGAGAAAAACTTATCCATTCGTATTTATTTTGCTGTTGATCATAGAAATATTATTTATAATCGTTATAGTAAAATCTTGGAATCCAATTCAATCAAGATTTTTTACAAATTATGTCATTTCCCATTGTAAATATGGTCTTAAAAACCTAGACAGATTTGTCTATTAAAACCAAAATACATTACGACCTTAGCTTAGTATAATAAAAACATAAGAAAAATTATTGCTCATAAAGTTTCCCAGACATTCATAGTTCCATAATCTCTTTACAACATCAAATCCCTTTTATTCTGTACTATATTCCCGAGATGATTTAACAAAAAAACTATAAAAAGCCAGTACAAATGAAAAATTGTTTCATTTGTACTGGCTTAACTTTTATCAAAACCACTTAATATGCTTATTCTGAATCTCCACCCAATAAATCAAATACATCGTCTATTTTTTCAACAGGAGTAGGCTCTCCGTCCAGCTTATAATAATCCCGAATACTTTTCTCAATTTGTTTTGCAACATCTGGATTTTCTTTTAAAAATACTTTGGAATTTTCTCGACCTTGTCCCAGTTTTTCATTGTTATAGGAATACCAAGCACCACTTTTTTGAACAATATCCAACGCAGAACCGATATCCAATAATTCACCTTCCTTTGAAATTCCTTCGCCATACATAATATCTACCTCTGCTACTTTAAATGGAGGTGCAACTTTATTTTTTACGACTTTAACTTTTGTACGATTTCCAACCAGATCATTTCCCAGTTTCAATTGCTCACTGCGGCGAACCTCCAGACGAACGGTTGAATAAAATTTCAACGCGCGACCACCAGGTGTCACTTCTGGATTTCCAAACATTACACCGACTTTTTCCCGCACTTGATTGATAAAAATTGAAATGGTATTGGATTTATTAATTGCACCAGAAAGTTTTCTCAATGCCTGTGACATCAAACGTGCTTGTAGCCCGACATGTGTATCTCCCATTTCTCCATCAATTTCCGCTTTCGGTACAAGTGCCGCAACAGAGTCAATAACAATGATATCAATCGCACCAGAACGAACCAAAGCCTCGGCAATTTCTAATGCTTGTTCACCGGTATCAGGTTGTGATAAAAGCAATTCATCAATATTAACACCCAACTTCTCCGCATAAGAGGGATCCAGTGCATGTTCTGCATCAATAAAAGCAGCCGTACCACCTTGCTTTTGAACTTCTGCAATGGCATGGAGCGCAACTGTTGTTTTACCAGAACTTTCTGGTCCGTAAATTTCAATAATTCTACCACGTGGATATCCACCTACTCCTAGGGCTATATCTATAGATAAAGAGCCAGTTGAGATTGTAGAAACTCTTCGATCCGTCTGCTCACCCAATTTCATAATGGAGCCTTTCCCGAACTGTTTTTCTATTTGTTTCAATGCATTTGCTAATGCTTCCTTACGATCGGACATTTTTTATGCTCTCCCTTCGTTATATTAACTATACTATACATGTTTTTCAATCAGTTCGCAACAAAAACACGAACATCTATTCGTTTTTTTTATAAGAAAAAAGAAATGATCTTAATAAAAATGAAGTAAACTAACCTTTTTTTGCTTGAAAATCATTTTTTAAACATCGATAAATAAAAGCACAAGCATGCAAAACAGCCTGCTTTTGAATGGCCTCTCGAGTACCAGATAAGTATAATGATTGTTCATATGTTTCCCCATGAATCAAATAACCAATAAAAATTGTGCCGATTTTTTTTTCTTCACTCTGATTTGGACCTGCAACCCCAGTAAAGCTTACTGCAATATGCACACCCAGATTTTTCGCTACACCAAATGCCATTTCCCTAGCACACGCAGCACTTACCGCACCAAAAGTACGAAGTGTCTCATCTGATACACCCAATAATTTTTGCTTCATTTCATTGGTATAAGTAATCAATCCACCTTTTACTACTTTTGAGGCACCGGAAAGTTTAATTAATTCTGCTAAAAACTGCCCCCCAGTAAAACTCTCTGCACTTCCAATCGTCCAATGATTTTCACACAAAAAATGTAAGAGTCGTTCTGGTAAACGCATATTTCCTTCACCAATATAATAATTTTTTAGTACCATTAAAATTCGCGTTTGAATCGGGGCAAATTGATTTTCTGCCTCTGCTTTTGTATTCGTCTTTGTTGTTAAACGAAGTGTCACCTCACCGTCATCCAGTAAAGGAGCAATCGTTACTTCATCTTGCTGGGCAATAATATCTTGAATATCATTGACAATTTTAGATTCTCCATAGCCAAAAAAACGCAAAATCTTAGAAAAAATGAGACAATGATCTTCTTTTATTTTTAAAAGATAAGGGATCCCTTCTTGCACCAACATTGTTTGCATCTCAGATGGAGGACCTGGAAAGACCAAATAGATATGTTTTTCTATTTTCAAACCACATCCAACCGCCAGTCCATTGGGATTGGCAAACGGTTCGGCATGCTGAAAAATTGTAGCCTGCTTTAAATTATTCTCAGGCATTTCGATGTTTCTTTTTTGAAAAAAACGAATGATTTTTTCTGCGGACGCTGTATGCTCAATCAGTGGGATTTGTAAGTAATCAGCAATTGCATCTTTTGTTAAATCATCTTCTGTAGGACCCAAACCGCCAGAGAAGATTAACACATCTGCACGCGTTTTGGCAATTGTGATGGCCTGTTGAATTCGTTTTATGTTGTCTCCAACCACTGTATGAAAATAAACATCAATACCAATTTCTGCAAGTTTTTGACTGATAAACTGTGCATTTGTATTGACAATCTGCCCCAAAAGCAATTCTGTACCAACACAAATTAGTTCTGCTCGCATTCAACTCTCTCCTCATCAAACCAAAAATTGTTTATACATAAAACGAGAACGTATAAGAACAAAAAATGTTCTATACGCTCTTTTTAACACTGTTTATTTTTGCATTTAACAAACCGATTTTTCAAACATACCATAAGCTTTTATTTCTCTAATCAAATTACCAACTATCAATCATTATAAATTGATAAATTACAAACTTTTATTTCGAATTTTGAAATACTGCACGGTTTTTCACAAAATAATCATAGCCAGAATAAACGGTAAAAAACAGTGCAATATATATCATCAAATCTGAAAAAGAAACCGATAAATTCAAATAACCTGGAATGAATGATAAAGGAAAATCATGCAGCAAATAAGCAGATATTGCTACAATCTGAGTTACTGTTTTAATTTTTCCAAGCATGCTAGCAGCACAAACTTCCCCACCCTCAACCAATAAAAGTCTAAGACCGGTTACAGCAAATTCACGGCTTAAAATCAAAACAACAATCCAAGCTGGTACATACTGAAGCTCTACAAGCAGCACAAATGCTGCAGTTACCAATAGCTTATCAGCTAATGGATCAAGAAACTTTCCCATATTTGTAACCAAATTATATTTTCGTGCATAATATCCGTCTACCCAATCTGTCGCGGAAGCAAAAATAAAAATACACGCTCCGATAAAATGGGAAACCGGATAACTCACATCTGCCACTTCAAAATTGCCAAAATCCAATAACATAATAACTAAAAACAAAGGAATTAGACAAATTCTAGCAATGGTAATTCGATTAGGTAAATTCAATTTTGCCTCCCCCCATTAACTTTCCAACGGAATAAAGTTAATCACAATTTTTTGATGAACAGCTTCGGTCGGTGGAATTTCATAAGCCAATTCTTCATCGTTTACATATACGATTACATCGGTTGAACGCCCTAAATTTAATTGAATGGAACGTTCTTCACTAAAATCATAGCTCACTTCATCACCTTCAGTAATTTCACCGGAATATACCATTTCTCCAGCAGAATCTTTAATATCTATATAACTCAGCCCATTTGAAACCACACGCACTTGAAACTGATTGGCACCTTTTAATTCATAGGTTGTCACATTTTCCTCTGTTTTTACTGCCGTTAGTGAAGCTTCAACGTTTTCTGATGGAGGTACAATATCATCTGGATTGTCTTTTGACTGATCTTCTGGATTGTCTTTTGTATCATCCAGATTTTGATCAAGCTGATCTGCAGGGTCTAACTGATCATTTACATTCATTTGTGGTCCATCTTCTTGCTGAGTTTGATTTGGGTTTTCCTTTCCATTTTCTTTAAAAAACGGAGAAAACTTCCAAATGCAAAATACAATTCCCAAGATAGATAAAATGAGTAAAATCTTAGGAATCAAATCAATGATCTTACTATATTTATGATTCAAACGTTCCTTCTCATTTCGAATTCTTGACAGTGAAGGTTGAGAAGATACTGCCTCTTTTGCTTCTTTCCTATAGCTGCGCGGCTGCTCATGAACAACATCGGCTACTTTACGATGTGGATCAAGTTCATTTAACAATTCGTCTGCATCCATATTTAAAGATTCAGCATATTGACGAATAAAAGCCCGTACATAAAAGCTCCCGGGCAACCGTGCAAAATCGCTGTCTTCAATCGCTTCTAAATAACGCTTTTGAATTTTTGTTTTTTCTTGGATATCGTCTAGTGAGTAACCAAGCGAAATTCTTTTTTCTCTTAATTTATTTCCTAAATCCGGCACAGATTTTTCACCCTTTACAAGAAGTATTCCTTTCGTTATTCCATAAATAATTCTTTACATAAAAATACGCACATGGTTATTTTACTACATATTTCTATTGATACAAAAGAAACAACACAAAAAATATAGAATGCGTAAAGAAAACTAGGGGATTTGCCACCCACCAGAAACAGTTACAACCGATCCAGTCATATAACTGCTTAAATCTGATGATAGAAATCGAATGACTTCGGCAATCTCATTTGGCTGGGCAAACCTTCCCATTGGAATTTCCTCAATCAACTTTTTTTGTTCTTCTTCTGTAAAATCCCTGATCATTCTTGTATCTACAACTCCTGGTGCTACAGCATTTACTCGAATTCCTGAGGGTGCTGTTTCTTTTGCTAACGATTTTACAAATGCTTGCTGCGCGCCTTTGCATGTTGCATACAAAACTTCACAAGATGCGCCAACTTGTCCCCAAACGCTTGAAACCAGTATAATATTCCCATATTTTTTGGCAATCATAGAGGGCAACATCTGTTGAACTATTTTCATCGGATTTTCTACATGCAGTTTCAACATTTTTGCATATTCATGCTCTGACGTATCAGTAAACAATTCATAAAGCTCTTTTCCAGCACAATAAATAAGTAAATCTGGTACACATGGAATTTGTTGTAACAAATCTGCAACACCGGTCGATATACTTAAATCTGCTTTTACAATATGTATGGAGCCACCCTGAATTTCAGATGCAAATTTTGTTTGCAAAAAATCCTCTTTTTGGAAAGTATGCGCATAAATTTCATATTCATTTCTTAAACATTCAACGATTGCGGTACCGATTTCTCCACTTGCACCGGTAATCAATGCTTTTTTCATTTCAAATACTCTTTTCTATTGGAAATATATTCCATTGTACAATATATTGCCTTAGAATTAAACGTTATTTCCTTGGGAAAATTGTAAAACTTGATAAATTTTCTGGGCAAAACCAATTTTGAGCAGCTGTAACAAAATCTTCTATACAAATGGTTTGAATCATTTCTGGAATCTCAAAAAGAGAAGTCCCTTGAAGCATATAACGAATAGATTGATTGGCGATCCAATCTAGATTGCGAAAACTCATTAAAAATTGTCCATGCTGCTTTTTCATTAAACGTTCAAAATCTTCAACATCAAAATTTCCTTTTTGGCTTTCTTGCAAAATTTGAAAAATTTTATTTTTTAATGCTTCAGGATGCTTCGTTTGTCCACCAATAATCCCAAAACCGAAGCTTCTTTCCTCCGTATAATCAAATGAAAATTGATTGGTAAACAACTCTTGCTCCATTAGTTCCAAATAATTTTGGCTTTGCGGTCCAAATAAATAATAAAGCAATAAACTTTTTATCCATTCATCCTTTATCCGCTGTCCACCATTTTTTTCATAGGCAATATCTGCACGAAGTCCAATATTCATTTTTGGCATTTGAACAGCCATCTCCAGCTTATTAGATGTTACCTTTCCATCTTCATAATAGATTTTGCGAACAATTGGCATAGTTGGATGAAATAACTTTTTACTTTGATTATTTTCAATTCTATCTATAATTTCTTCTGGATACACATTTCCAACTAAAAATAACACCATATTGCTCGGATGGTAAAAAGTTTGATGACAGGCATATAAAATATCTGTGGTAATTTCAGCGATCGAATCTTTGGTACCAGCAATATCTATTTGAACCGGGTGTGTCGGATACATGCTGCCAATGGTACCGAAATACAACTGCCAATTTATATCATCTCGGTACATTTGAATTTCTTCTCCGATAATTCCCTGTTCTTTTTGTACAGTTTCCGAAGTAAAATAGGGTTCTTGTACAAAATCAATTAATGTTTCAGTATTTTCCCAAACAGCATCGGTACAAGAAAATAAATAAGCCGTACGTGTAAAGGAAGTATATG
This sequence comes from Candidatus Harrysmithiimonas galli, assembly GCA_904373265.1. Taxonomy (GTDB): domain Bacteria; phylum Bacillota; class Bacilli; order CAJFEE01; family CAJFEE01; genus Harrysmithiimonas; species Harrysmithiimonas galli. The sequence goes on from CAJFEE010000008.1 coordinate 78,790, forward strand.
CATTAGCTGAGGCTCCCTGCTTGGCAAATTGCTGAAATACATCGCCTGTTTTTTTTTCAAACATTTTATGTTCCAAAAAATGTGCTGTCCCATTTGGAATCCTAATCCACTCTTTTTGACCATTCGGGATAAATTCACAATCAATCGAGCCAAAATCAGTAGCAAAAATTCCATAGGTTTGATGAAACTCTGGTCTTGGTAAAACAGACACCGTTAAACCATTTGGTAATATTTTGCTATATAATTTGGACTGTAAAAATGAAATTTCAACGATTTTCATGATTCTTCTCCTTTTAAGAAAAAACTTCCAATATATTTGACTTGTCGACTTACACACACGACATCTTCTTTTGTAACTTGTGATAAATTTTCCAGCCATTCATGAAAAGTCCGTTTTTTTCCGGACAGAATTTGATGCAAGCTCAATTCTAAAATTCCTCTAGGATCATCAAGTGCGCATAACAATTCATTTCTCAATGCCGCTTTTGTTTGCTTTAATTCTTTTTCGGTAACTTGTCCATTTTGGATTTGATCCAATGCCTTTAAGATCATTTCCCGCGTTTTCGATTCATTTTTCGCATCAATTCCAGTCATCACTGTTAAAAAACCATGTTGGCTTTCAAGTTTTGAAGTAATATAATAAGCCAGACTGTATTTTTCCCGAACAGTTAAAAAACATTTGGAATGTGTAAATGCACCGAAAATTCCATTGCATACTTGCATTGCCTCATAATCATTTCTGGCAAAAGTTGCATCCGTTTCAAATCCCAAATGTAACTTTGCCTGTGCGATGGGCTCAGTTTGCACCATCTCTTTTGGATGATCCAATTGCCAATTTTTTTTTTGAAAAGGTTGAAATTCTTTTCCGTTTTGAAAATGCTTAGCAAAATATTTCATAAAACAATGACTCATTTGTTCAGATTCAAAATCCCCAAGCAAGTAAACCTCGATTTGCTGTGTATGAAAAAATGTTTGATAATATGCGGTTAAGCTTTCAGATGTTACTGCTTGCAAACCTTCTTCTGTCCCATAAATAGACAAACCATACGGGAGATTTTCATATAAATTTTCAATCAGTTTTTCATTTGCATATTGAATTTTATCATCTTTTTGCCCTTTTAAACGGGCAATGGCTTTTTCTTTTTCCAATGCAATCAAATTCGATGACAATTGATTCTCTATTAAAAATGGATCAAACAATATATCTTCTAAAAGAGCAAAAGCATCCTCTTGCATATGTGCTGAATCCGCCGCCCATTTCGGATTCAGCATTTCCAAACAAAAGCTAATGATTTGTTTATCGGCACGTTTTGTAACTTGTGCCGATAAAAGCGCTCCCGATAAACGATCCAATTCCTTTTGAATTGCATTTTTATTTGGGAATTTTTGACTGCCCTGAAGTAATACAAAAGGCAAAATCTGAGCATAATGAATCTCTTGCTTCTCCAATGGATGAATAAACCGAAAATAACAAGTTATTGTTTGAAATTTTTGCGTTGGCAACAAATGCAGCCGAAATCCTGGATAACGCTCAATTTTTTCCGAAATCAAAATGAACACCTACTTTTTTCTTTGATTGCTTTAGTTTGTGTGATTTCAGAAAAAGTAAACCGATTCTAGAAAATCCAAGCAAAAAATACTCATTTTTCTTTTGACAATACGACATGACATAGATTTAAAATTTAAAACTGATAAAAAATATTGCTTCATCCATTGAGCCTAAAGAGAAAAGAAGCCTAACAAAGAAAAATGAGTATGAAACCATTTAGCAATATGATTTTACAGCACTCAGCCTATTTTATAAAAAGAGACATAGATCATCGAAAAAGAAATTTTTACAAAAGACATTGAAAAAATCTTATATATAGATAAATGGAAACACTGCATTTTACATATTGAAATATATTTTTTATACGGCATTATTCGCTGAGAATAAAACTATGATGGAATTAAAAATTTATTACAAAGAAGCTTTGGAGTGTTTCATATCTTTGTTTTTTGGTTTAGGAGGCACCAGGAATTTATAGGGAGGATGCAAATAAAATATAGAATTATTGTATTTTTCACTTTAAACTTTGATCAGAAAGCACTCCAAAATGATTCATATACTCAAAAGCATAATTACTTTAATTAAAATAAAAAAACGACTGAAAAGGCAAAAGCAAAAGATAAAAACCAAAAACAATTTCTTTTCCTTGGGAAAGCACAAATTTACTATAAAAGCTTGTCTGTCTTTTTGCTACTGTAAGTATCTCAAAACACAAAATCTATAAAAAAGTTCTAATCACATTTTTAAAACATAGGGTTGTCCTGATCCCCTCCAACCTGAAATTTTATTATTTTTGATGAAAAAGAAACCAGTACAAAAAATTTTATTCAAAAAAACGAACAATAATGTAAATTTTACATCTGTTCGTCTTTTTAACATAATAAACTTTATCATTCAAATAAAAATATTTATTCAAAAAGATATAAATTCTCGTTTTGTTCCTACCTTTTTGATTTTACAAACTCAAGGACAATGCCAATCCCTTTCTTTGTCAATTAAGCTCTTTTGTTCAAGCGACTCAGATCATCTTCTGTCCATAAAATTTTGCGTGGTTTGCCATTTTCATATGGTCCAATAACGCCGACCGTTTCCATTGTATCAATGATTCTTGCCGCACGGCTGTAGCCAATACGAAATCTTCTTTGCAGCATGGAAGTAGAAGCAGCCTGTAATTGAATTGCCAATGCAACCGCATCCTCAAAGTACTCATCATAATCCATTGGATTTTCATCAGATTCATCAGAAGGAAGTAACATCTCCTCATCGTATTCTACCTGCTGCTGACTGGCAACATAAGTGACAATACGCTCAACTTCTGCATCGGAAATATATGCTCCCTGTATACGAATCGGCTTATTTTGTCCGATGGGTAAATACAACATGTCGCCACGTCCTAATAATTTCTCAGCGCCACCTGTATCCAAAATCGTACGTGAATCAATCTGTGATGATACCGCAAAAGCAATCCGAGATGGGATATTTGCTTTAATAATTCCTGTAATCACATCTACAGACGGTCTTTGAGTAGCAATAATCATATGAATACCAGCTGCACGTGCCATTTGGGCTAAACGCATAATACAATCCTCTACTTCTGATGAAGCAACCATCATCAAATCTGCCAGTTCGTCCACAATCACAACGATATATGGCATTTTTTTCTCTGGTTCTTGACTTTTCATCACCTGTGCATTATAGCCATCAATATTTCGCACGCCTAAGTGAGAAAACAGCTCATAACGGTGTTCCATCTCAACCACAACCTTTTTCAATGCTGTTGCCGCTTGTTTTGGATCTGTTACAACAGGTGTCAGCAAATGTGGAATTCCATTATACACATTTAATTCAACCATTTTAGGATCAACCATCATCAGTTTTACCTCATCTGGCTTGGCATGCATTAAAATACTGATAATAATTCCGTTAATACATACACTTTTTCCGCTACCTGTAGAACCTGCAACCAGTAAATGAGGCATTTTCTCCAACTGTGCCGTAATCACTTTGCCAGAAATATCTCGTCCCAATGCAAACACAAGCTTAGCATCTGTTTCCATACAGCTTTTATCTTCCAAAACTTCACGGAGGGAAACCATAGAAATCTCTCCATTTGGTACCTCAATTCCAATCGCAGCTTTTCCTGGTATGGGTGCTTCAATCCGAATATCTTTTGCCGCCAAAGCCAGTGCAATATCATCAGACAAACTAACAATTTTACTTACTTTTACCCCTTCATGCGGGTTGACTTCGAATTTAGTAACAGCAGGTCCAACGTAAACATTGGTTACTGTTGCACCAACTTTAAAATTTTTAAACGTGCGGTCTAAAATTCTTGCCTTCTCCGCTGCCATTTTTTTCACATCACTGGATTTTTCCTTTCCACTTTTTATGGACAATTCTCGTAGCAAATCTAAAGAAGGAAGAACATATGGCTTTGGTTTTTCGGAAATCAGCATTGGCTCTTTTAGCAGATCAACCGGATTACTTGAGTTGATATCAAACTTCATTCGCATCCCTGTTGCTGTCTTTTCCATTGCTAGACCCTGGCTTCCATCTGCCGTTGAATCAATCGATATTTCATGTGTTAAGTGATCTGCTGTTGAATCAATCATATGAAAAGATAATTGATGAACCTCTTCATTTGCCTCTGACTGCATGGATACAGCCTGCTCTTTTTGCTTCTGACTTTCCTCACCTTTTTGCTTAATTTCATCAACAAATGCTTTCGTTCTGTTTTGCACATCACGTAAATCTTCTTTGCCCCACTCTGCTAGCTTCTGGAACAGACGTACAAACGGTAAAAGCATTTTTTCGATCGTATCTTTAAGCGGTCGATTCAAGACAAGAATGGTGCCCAATAGAATCATAAATAAGCAAACAATTTTCGTTCCAATTGTATCAAATAAAATGTAGAAAGCTGCATACAAAATACCACCAATCATTCCCCCACCATAATCAATGGCTAAAGATGGATCTAACATTCCCAAATAAAACGATTCCCATGTATTCAGCAAAATCGAAGTGCTGGAATAGCTGCTGGCTGCAATTTTTTGGTCATATAAAAGAATATGTGTATACATAAGTATAGAAGTAAAAATAAAATATATTCCAAACATAATTCTTGTAAAAAACGGTGGATACTTTTGTTTTAGGACGATCCAGCCACCGACAAATATAACATACAACAGTGGAATAAATGCCCAATTTCCGCTAAAAAAGGCTGAAACCATATATACAGCCTTGCCAATAATTCCAAGTTTGGCAATACCTAAAATACTGAGCAGCAGCAAAACCAGTCCCAATACCTCATAGTATAAAAATGTTTTTAAATTTTTTTTCTTACTTTTTTTCGATTTTCTTGCCATCTTTGTTCCCCTATCAAACGTTCCTTTATTTTATATCATTATACCATATCTAGGATTTTAAACCTTTTATAGTTGTGAAAGTAAACAAATGAAACGATTTCCGATTTTTACAGACAGATCAACTTCTTACATTTTTATGTGAAAAATTTTCAAAAATAATCTTATCTAACGCTTTCATTTCCATCTTGTATCATTTGACCGGGTTGGAAAACCAAGTAAGCCTGCGGATTCGTGGAATAAATCCGTATGATTTTTTTCTGCCCATTTGCTTCTTTTATAATATCCATTAAAATACCTCCATAGGTCACCTCATATTCTAATGTATTAGATTGCTGATTCCACAGCCATTCTTCAGAAACAATCGTATGTATCAAACTGTTATTCATCCCTTCTCTTTTTGATCACGAATTTCCTGCTCCAAAAAAGCAAGTGCCTCTTTTAAACCACCAACGGCATCGATCAAGCCAACATGGACTGCATCTTCTCCAATCACGTTGGTTCCAATGTCTCGCGCTAAGTTACCTTTGGTAAACATCAATTGCTTTAGCCTCTCTTCTGTAATATTTGAATGAGTTGTAGTAAAATCAATAATTCTTTCTTGCATTTTCTCCAAATATTCAAAGGTTTGTGGTACACCAATGACCATTCCAGTTAAACGAATTGGATGAATCGTCATCGTTGCTGTTTTCGCAATAAAAGAACGTTTGGCCGACACAGCAATCGTCATCCCAATCGAGTGACCACCACCTAACACAATAGAAGCTGTTGGTTTAGACATAGAAGCAATTAATTCTGAAATAGCCAGGCCTGCTTCAATATCTCCACCAACTGTATTCAATAAAATAAGCAGAGCTTCGATATTTGGATCTTGCTCAATAGCAACGAGCTGCGGCAAAATATGCTCATATTTCGTAGTTTTATTTTGACTGGCAAGCAACACATGGCCTTCTACTTGTCCAATAATGGTCAGGCAATGAATTTTAGCAACCGGAACTGCTGGCGCTGCTTGTCCAAATTCATTTATCATATCTACTGAACTCTTTGCTTCTTCATCGCGCATACATTCCGACATATACAATCCCCCATTCTTTTTCTTTAGTTTTTGATAAAAAAGAAAAACCTATACAATTTAAATCTGCAACAAAAAAACCGTTCCTCATAAAAACATGAGAAACGGCTTTGAGGTTATTATCTTCATTATACTTCAAGAACGATAGGTAAAATCATTGGTCGGCGCTTCGTTTTTTCATATAAAAATGATGATAAAGCATCCCTAACGTTATTTTTTAATAAAGACCATTCCATATTTTCTTTTTTCGTTGTTTGTTCAACAATTTTTTGTGACAGCTTACAAGCCTCTTCAATCAACGCTTCAGATTCCCGAACATATACAAATCCACGCGAAGTAATTTCTGGTAATTTACATAATTTCTTGGTTTTTCGATTTAATGTAATTGCGATAACCAAAATTCCATCATTGGATAGCAGCTTACGATCTCGCAATACAATGCTTCCGACATCTCCAACACCCAGTCCATCAACCATAACCTGACCAGCAGGTACACGCATAACTGGCTGAATTCCTTCTTTTGTAAAAGTCAGCATTTCACCATTCTCAACAATTAAAATGTGCTCCTTGTCCATTCCAACTTGACAAGCAAGTTTTCCGTGCATTTTCTGATGGCGGTACTCACCATGTACCGGAACGAAATACTTTGGATTGGTCATTTGAATCATCAATTTTAATTCCTCCTGAGACGCATGACCAGACACATGAATATTTGGTGTGTTATAAATCACTTCTGCACCGATTTTTGTAAAATGATTAATGGCACGTGACATATCTAGCTCATCACCAGCAGGCGCAGTTGCCGAGATAATGATTGTGTCACCTTTTTCGACATTCACGAACTTATTGGTTCCCTTTGCCATTTTTGTCAAAGCCTGAATCGGATCTCCTTGTGCGCCAGTTGTTAAAATAACAAGGCTTTCGGGTACATGCTTATCCATTTCGTGAACAGAAACAAAATCCGATTTATTCGTATGGATATAACCCAATCTTTGTGAAATATCAATGGTTCGCTTCATCGAATGTCCAACAATCACCATTTTTCGATGATTTTGTAAGGTGGCTTCGACCACCTGCACAACTCGATAAATATTGGTAGCAAACGTTGTAACAATCACACGACCCTTTGCATTATAAATCGCATCCACCAAAGCTTCACGTACAATAAATTCTGATGGCGTAAAACCTGGCTGTTCTGCATTGGTGCTATCCGATAAAAGACAAAGCACACCTTGCTGCCCCAAAGTTGAAATCCGATGAATATCGGTTTTCTCCATCTGGTTCAAAGATGGATCCAATTTAAAATCACTTGTATAAACCACAGAACCAAATGAGGTTCGCACCACAATCCCAATACTTCCTGGAATATTATGTAACGTACGGAAAAAGCTTACAGTTGTACCTGCAAAACGAATTTTTGAATCTGGATTAATTACTTTGAATTGAAATTCTTTTGGATTCAAACCCGTATAAGATAAAAAATCCTTCACCAACGCATTGGTCAACTTCGTACTATAAATCGGCACATTCACTTTACCGAGTAAATAACCTAAAGCACCAATATGATCTTCATGGCCGTGTGTAACAAAAATCCCTTTAATTTTGTCTTGAATCTCATCAATATAAGACATATCCGGAATTACCATGTCAATTCCAAACATTTCACTCCCAGGAAATTTTAAGCCAGCATCAATAACAATAGCTTCGTCATCGACCTCAATAACAAACATATTTTTACCGACTTCACCTGCTCCACCAAGCGCAAGCACACGAACCTGATTGTTTTCAATTTTCTTCACAGAGTTCCTCCTACAAGGCTTCCGAACAATGATTTGTACTCATTATATATGGATTTAAATGGATTTACAAGCCGTTCGACAATACAAAACAAAAAAAGCGGGTTTTCAAGATATTTTGCATATTTTATTTCACGAATCTGCATGGATAGATTTTTAACTAGAATTGTTGGTTTATAAAAAATCATGAACAATCACTTAGTATATACAAAATCTCATTCATGATTTTTTATTGCTGGATTGTAATATGAAGTCAAGATCTAAAAAATGGAGAAACGTATAACAAATTTTATTTATAATATGGTTCAAATGGAAAAATTTGTTATGCATTTCAGTCAATCTACCCTGTCTGAGCCAATAAAAAACAAAAGGTTATGAAAAATAGGATACTTAAATATCAAAAATTGCACAACAGATAAACAAAAATAATTACACAATATATAGAAAACTTAAATGTATCAAAAAAGATTAGACAAACGTGACCAACCCATACAAAAAAGACCTCACCGAAATCGGCAAGGCTGATCAAGTATGTTCATACCCCAAAAAATATCACTGAGATGATTTCTAAATCATATCCATGCTTTTTAAAATTACCTCAAATAGCGCATCAATACCATTATAATGCAAAGGCTTGGTGCAACACATTTACAGATTTTTTCAAATCACATGAATCTACCAGCACCCAAATCGTTGTTAGGCTATCAGCAGACTGTAAGATTTCAATATTCTCCTTAGACAGCGCAGTAACCATGCGTGCAATAATACCCGGAACACCAGTAATTGCTGCACCGACAACAGCCACTTTGGCACAGGATGACTTCATTTCAAATATAAAGCCAAGTGATTGTAAAATTTGTGCAGCTCGATCCGCTGCATGTGCCTGAACAGTATATACAATTTCCTTTGGGGAAATATTGATAAAATCCACACTGATTTTTGCATCTGCCATTGCCTGAAAAATTTGTGAGGCAAAATTCTCATGCACTACTTTTGCCTGTACTTTGATTTGGGAAAGGTTTTCTACATGTGCAATGCCTGTAACCAGACGCTCATGAACCTTTATAATTGCAGATTTATGTGTAATCATCGTACCTAAATCATCAGAATATGTGCATCTAACGCGAAGTGGAATACCAGCACTTGCTGCAATCTCAACTGCTCGTGGATGAATGACCTTTGCGCCTTCATGTGCTAAATTCGCAACCTCATCATAAGTGACCTCTTCAAGAATTTTCGCATCGGAGGCAAGCCTTGGATCGGCTGTCATCACACCCAACACATCCGTAAAAATATCAATACGTTCAGCCTGGGTTAGGACACCAACAATTGCTGCACTTGTATCACTTCCACCACGCCCCAAGGTCGTAACATCTCCCCATTGATTCGCACCTTGAAATCCAGTAATCACAACTACATCTAATCTTGTGAAAGCTTCTATAATCCTTTCCGGATTCAGGGCACTCACTCGTGCCTCAGTAAATCCATCATTGGTTCGAATACCGGCTTGACCGCCTGTAAAAGCTTCAGCACGCACACCATTTTCATTTAAAAATTGTGAAAATACAACCGCCGAAATATTTTCACCACATGCCATCAATAAATCTTGCTCCCTTTTGGAAACCACGGTTTGCTTTCCGTCAATTAAATCGAGCAGCGTATCCGTTGCATACGGATCACCACGTCTTCCCATTGCTGAAACAACAACCGCACATTTATATCCATCCTGGCAAGCATTCTGAATATGCCTAAGCGCATGACTTCTGCCTTCTTCATCGCGAACCGATGTCCCTCCGAATTTTTGCACAATGACCTTCATGTTAAAACTTCCTTCCGAGACATAACTTTTATACAAGTTTTAATTGAATCAAACTTTCTGCAATTTGAACAGAATTCCAAGCCGCTCCTTTTAATAAATTATCCGATACAATCCACAAATGAAAACCTCTATCTTCATTTAAATCCTTGCGAATTCGACCGACAAATACCTCAAACTTTCCTTTAGCAGTTGATGCCATCGGATACAGTTGTTCATCTGGATTGTCCTGCAAAATCACACCTGGCGCATTCACAAATACATTCCGGATTTCTTCAACCGTCACACCAGAAGCCTCCACCTCAATATAAACCGATTCGGAATGTCCCATATCAACCGGAATCCGCACACAAGTTGCCGCAACCTGAAGCGAATCATCATGCATAATTTTCTTCGTTTCATTTATCATTTTCATTTCTTCAAAGGTATAGCCATTTGGTGTAAATTTATCAATTTGCGGAATAGCATTGTATGCCAACGGATAATGCTTTTTGTCACTTCCACAAGGCAAAATATTGGCGATCAACTCTTCTCCCTTTAAATATGCTTCATTTTGTGTACGAAGCTCTTCAATTGCTTGTGCACCAGCACCAGAAACCGCTTGGTAAGTGGATACGATTATTTTGGTCAAACCGAATTTTTGGCGAATGGGTTCTAGAGCCGCAACCATTTGAATGGTAGAACAGTTCGGGTTTGCAATAATGCCTTGATGCTCTTTAATATCTGCTTCATTTACCTCCGGGACAACAAGTGGCGTCCCCTTATCCATACGAAAGGCACTCGTATTGTCAACTACAACTGCACCACGCTTCACTGCTTCTGGCGCAAATTGTTTGGAAATACTGCCACCTGCGGAAAATAATGCAATATCCACGTGCTCAAATGAATCTGGTTTTGCTTCTTTTACAATATGTGTTTTTCCAAAGGCTGTAATTTCTTTTCCTGCAGATCGTGCGGAGGAAAGCAATGTCAACTGTTCAACCGGAAAATTTCTTCTTTCCAATGTACGAATCATTTGCTCCCCGACTGCACCGGTTGCACCTAATACTGCTACATGATATTTTTTCGTCATTTTGTTTCTCCCCTTTTGTTACTTTGCAAATAAATTTTCAATGAAGCCGCAAGAATTAAAAAAACCTTTTCAAATGATGCTGATTTTGACTCGATTTACATTCACTTAAAGACAGCTAAATCATTTCATTTTCACAGCCTGTTACTTGTAAAAACATATTCGTTTTCTTTTCGGCTCTTTGCTCAATATTGTATCACTGCCTGCAAGATTTCTAAAGAAAAATTTTTCATTTTATTTATAAAGTAATTAAAAGCGGTTGTATTTGATTACCATTCAGTGCTTGCCGAACAGTATCTGATAATAAATCCAGTTTTGCAATTAAAGAGTTCGGCTTTTGAATTGGATTATCCTGACCAAATGGGACAAAGTAAATATTTTTGGTTGAAACCAATTGCATCAAATTTTTTCCGTTCAAGCCGAGTGCATCATTTGTTGAGATGGCAAGGACAATCGGTTTCCCATTTCGCATCGTTGCCTTTGCCGCCATCAAGACAGGGGAATCCGTAATGGCATGTGCAAGCTTGCTCATGGTATTTCCTGTCATTGGTGCAATAATTAGTGCATCCAATTGAATCTGTGGTCCAAATTTTTCTGCTTCTGCAATCGTAGACACAATCGGTTTTCCAGCAATTTGTTCAATTTGTTCAACCCATTCCTTTGCTGCCCCAAAACGGGTATCTGTATTTAAAACTGGAAGTGAGACGATCGGATACAGATCCACACCGATTGCTGCCAAATTTTTCAATTGCTCTATTACTTGAAGAAAAGTACAATGCGATCCAGTTAATGCAAAACCAAGTTTCTTTCCTTTTAAATCCATTTTGTTCACTCCTTATTCTCCTTTTTCTTCTTCCCAAACGGTTTGAATGACTTGAGCCAACATTTTTCCGGCTGTTTTCGGTGCAACAATACCTGGTAAACCAAGTGCATGAATCACCTTCATACCGCGTTTTTTAGCAAATACAAAATCAGTTCCTCCAGGCTGAGAAGCCAGGTCAATAATCAATGTTTTTGGATGAACAGCAGACAATAAATCAGCATCTAAAATCTGTGCCGGAATCGTTTGAATGATTACATCAACATTCGATAACTGATCAGCGGCATCCTTCATCAAAAAACCAGACAATCCCATTTCAAAAACACGTGCAACATCAGAAGAATCTCTTGTACCGACTTTTACCCGAGCTCCAAGCAAGCCAAAAGTACGTGCCAAGCTCATTCCGATTCTACCAAAACCAAGTATAGCGATTTTAGCTTGATGAATCGTAAAATCTGTATTTTGGATCACCATCATAACGGTTCCTTCCACGGTTGGAATGGAATTATATATGGCCAGATCATCACGATCAAATAAACAAATTAATTTCCGATTCAAAATTTTCATCTGTTCTTGAAAAGCTACCGAAGCAACACCAGACATAAATAAACAATCTGGTTTCGTTTGCCGAATCATTTCCTCCGTGAAAAAAATCGGCTCCGAATGAAATACTGCTTCAACTGCTCCATCTCTTTGTACACCGGAAACTGGTAAAAGCACCAAGTCAAATTTTTGTGGGTCAATTTCTGACCAGTCTGCAAGCGTACAGGTATGATGAAATTGCGTTAGATCAGAATAACCAATTAAGGTTACCTTTGCATATGCCCGAATCAATTGATGAATCACCTCAAGCTGCCGGGCATCTCCACCAATCACAACAACCTCCTGGTTTGCTAACATTCGCTCACTTCCTTTTTAAAAAATTGCATGTCAAATTTTTATGTTTCCAGCTTCAATCACAAAGTCACTGGGTTGGTTTTATCTATTTTTCTATGAAATTAACAAAAGCCAAGCTTGATTTGACATTCATACCATCCTTTTTATCATATGTACCAGTTTCATTTTTGGTGCGCTGTCCATTTTTTATGAATCTATAAGCCAATATAATCAATCATTTTTTATAAAATTATTTAAAAAAATATTATTTTATATTATCTACACGTGAAAAATACTTTATAATACAGAGCGCCTCAGCATGGAGAATTCAACGGATGAAAATTTGCCATTCGGGACGGTTAACAATTATAATTTCCGAAACAAGCTTGCCTTTTGTAAAATGGGACGGGCTAATAAGCAATTCTACCAATGGCAGTGCTTTATTCCATTCTTCAATTTCTATAAATCACGAGCATGAACAAAAAAGCAACATATGAAACCCATTGATTTTTGTTTACTTCTTTGGATCTTCATATTTACAGCATGACACACCTTTCAATTCTTACTTCCTTAAATTTTCATATAAAAAATCAAAGCATTAGAGACTTTTTTGCAGAAATCATTGCGTAAAACCGTTGTCATAAATGGAATTGACACAGTTCAAAACGCATATTTATATTCCTTCGATCAAATAAAAAAGCGTATTGACTCAAATCCATCTAATCCAGACAAACCAGTTTGGATAACTTTAGATTGAAACCTTTTCATTTCACAAAAAATCCGTTTACAAACAAATTAAATCAATTTGTCTATAAACGGATTTTGTAATCTTAATTTATTCAACTGTATAAATCCATCCCTCTGGTGCCTCCACTTCACACATTTGGATTCCCACCAATGTATCATATAATTTTTTCGTAACCGCTCCCAAACCATTTTGCGTACCAGAAAATTGAATTTCTCTGTTGTGATCAACAATTTTTTGAATCGGGGAAAGAACCGCTGCCGTACCACATAATGCAGCTTCCTTAAAACTTGAAAGCTCAGCAACTGGTACCTCCCGTTCCTCTACCTCAAACCCAAAATAATGCTGTGCCACGTAAAGTAAAGAGCGTCTTGTAATAGAAGGCAAAATGCTGTCGGATTTTGGTGTAATAATTTTATTATCATCTGTAACAAAAATAAAATTCGCTCCGCCAGCTTCCTCTACCATAGTTCGAGTTGCTGCATCCAAGTACATATTTTCATCATAACCTTGTTCATGTGCTTCTTCAATCGGATACAGACTCATTGCATAATTTAAACCAGCCTTAATATGTCCAGTTCCATGCGGCGCTGCCCGATCAAATTCACAAATTCTTAACACAAGTGACTTAGCTTCTCCTTTATAATAAGGACCGACCGGGATCCCAAACACTCGAAATTCATATTCCAAAGAAGGTTGAATTCCAATGGTTGGACCACTTCCAAACAAACATGGACGAAGATAAAACGTCGCACCAGTTCCATAAGGTGGAACAAATTTCAAATTGGCACAGACCGTTTTCTTTACTCCTTCTAAAAATTTTTCAATTGGAAGCACTGGCATTACCAAACGTCTGCAACTGTCCTGCAAACGCTTCGCATTTAAATCGGGGCGGAATAAAACAATCTTTTTGTTTTTTGCTGTATAAGCCTTTAAACCTTCAAAACAAGCCTGTGCATATTGCAATACAGTTGCAGATTCATTTAAATGCACCGTTGCGTCAGTTGATAAAACACCTTCATCCCATTTTCCATCTTTATAGCGGCAAATAAATCGTTGTTCAGTTTCTCGATAAGTAAAACCAAGATTTCCCCAGTCTAAACTCCCCATAATTTTCCTCCTCATCATCTGTCACTGTAAAAAATTATAATTGTTAGCATTATACCGCTAACCATTATTCGTTACAATATTTTTTGTCAAATTTTGTAAAAAAAGCACAGACTTTTCTTTTATTTCCGATTGTCCAGTTGATCCAAACGATAGATTTGGTGAACAAAATGTAAGTATGCAAGTAAAAACAACACAATTAACACCAAAATCCAAGTGAATGAAAGTTTAATATAACTCACTAGCACCAAAACTACCCATCCAACAAATCCGATCCCAAGCTGAATTTGATTCAATTTACGGCGGCGATGACCTTTTTGATTGATCTCATGTAAAATTTGTCCTTCGGTTTTAAAACGCTCAGAATGTTTTAATTTTGCCATGCCATATATGATTTTCTGAATGCTGGTGACAAATATAACGACACCGAGTGATAAACAAAAAATACCGTAGCCTTGGTTCTCAGTCGGATACAATAAAAAGCCACCAAAATAAAATAAGAGCATACCTGTAATCATAGATAAATTATAAGCAAATAAATTTCTTGGACTCACAAAACTCCTCCTCATTCAAATGACAAATCATCAATCAATGACAACACCACCAACCCATTTCTGAAACAAATAAAATGAGATGGCAGACAGTTTCATCTGATTTTCCTTTTGTACAGTCATTTCAATATGGTACCCAACCCCTTGATAAACCATTGTTTCATCGCTGCTTTTTACATGATCTATACTTGCAAATAGCGGCTCATGAAATCGCTTCATCGTTTGCATATAATCAGTTCCAACCATCAACAACCATAAAACAAACACAACCCCCAGCAGCAAATTACAACCACGTACAACCAGCTTTCTATGTCGTTTCATTTGACTCTCCCTTCTTAAACAAAATTCACCATTATCTTTGTCCAATCGGTAAAAAATGTTTGGTTATGTTATAATGCATTGTAGTCGCAACATCCATCAATGGAATTCCTTGTTCAGACAGCCCATAAGGTTCGGCTTCAGGGTACTCCGTTAAAATTGATCAATACAGCACAATCAAAAATTGGAAACCAAATTCGCACCAAATCATGCAACTATGGAAGTAAGATCAACTGGCACAATTAGAAGAAAAAACCACTTCTAGCTCATCCAAAAGATACAAGCCCTTACCCTAAAAACAATATAAAAAAGAAACCAAAAACTTCCAACATATAATGGATTATGCAAAGACTTTTTATCAAAATATGGAAAATAACTTGGTTTACCAAAAGAGACATCCAACTATTCTGTCTTAGCCCATGGCATTCTGATAGGAGCTTTCTACCTGCAAAAAACATATTTTTGGTTGATTGACAGTGTGAATGATTTTAGTGATTTTGATGTAATTTCTATAAATCAACATGGGTAGACTTTATTGTGAAATTATAATGTTTTACACTGTATGATTTTTCATCCCAAATATCCTGCGTTCAAGCAAAGTTACCTTACTCAAACTGTTATTTCCAACAAAAACGTTACATTTTTGCAAAAGGAGATGGCTTACAAATTTTTTCATACTGGCAGTTCAAAAAAACATATGCATATAGCATGCTTAGGTCTTCTTTTCAATTTGACAAATAATTCTCAATTCCATTGTCTATACGGTCATAGTTCAAATAATCCGAAATGCTTGTGAAATAGCTGCTGTGCCATTTGATTGGCCTCAAGCTGAAACTCCATAAAACGATATGTCAACTCTTTACCCTTTGGTGTCAACTCTGATCCTCCACCATTTACCCCACCAATTCGTCTTGCCAGCAGCTTAAAACCCAACTTCTTTTCTGCATTTTTAATGATTTTATTTGCTTTACTATATGCCATATTCATTTTTCCTGCTGCCATATTTAATGAGCCAGTTTCTTCAACAAGCAACAGCAGCCTTGCCATACCCAACCCAAAGCAAGCATCTGGCTTTGATAATTTCAAATGCATCGTAAAATTTAACGAATCTACTGTTTCTTGATTTTCTGTATTCATTTTTCCACCTCATATCTCCTGATTGATCTCCCATTTCATTATAACTGAAATGCAATGAAAATTGTGGAAAATAAATGACAAAATCCGCATGTGAACCAAATAAATGGATATAAAATATAAAAAATTTTCTTTAAAATAAAAGAAAGAAGTGAAATCCTGATCGGATTCACTCCCTTACATTTAGTTTAAATAAAATAAAATAAACACACATACCCATTGACCTGATTATACCAAATGCTGATCCACACGCCAATGTATAAAGGCAATGTGGGTATGTACCGTTTCAAAAATTCGTCCATCTTTGGCATTTCTCTTTAAATCCATTTGCACAGCTTGCCGCTTTTCTTGCGGTAATTCTCCAAGCCATAGCATATCTTCCGCCTCTTCAATCGTCCACTGATTCGTATAGACGGATTCAATATATCGCACCTCAGGCATATACCCCATAAGCCACAGCAAATTAAAAATACAATATGTCCCATTTTTAAACTCCGTTTGCGGACGAATAAACGAAAATTTATGATGCAATTGCTCCAACCAATCATTTTTTCGATTGACAATGGTAGAAAGAAAACAGTGCTTGCGACTGGCTTCATTCATTTTTTTCAATGTATGGAAATTGTATACACCCGGCGTCATAGATGCAATGACCCAATCAAAATGCTTTTCCCATTTTTTCTTATAAAGGTCAATATCCGCCCAAATTGCTGTTTCATAGGTTAAATTTGTATACTGTCCTTTTTGAGCATTCTCCACCGCATAGGCAATCATTTTTGGTGAAATATCAATACCATGTATTGAATGAACATATTTTTGTAATTGCATAGCGAGCTTTCCAGTCGCACAGCCGATATCCAAAACCATATCGTTCTTTTTCAATCCAATGCTTTTTAAAAAATCAACCGTTTCAGTCAAACGATTGCGTTTTGTTTGTGTAGGTTGATTGAAATGCGCTGCACGCTTATCCCAAAATTGCTGCGGGTTTTCTTTTTGCTTAATTTCACTCCAAAGTGCTTCATAGTATTGAAGATTTTTCTTATCCATACATAACATAAGATCCCCCCTAGACTGCATACGAAACTGGCAGCTTACCTTCGCTACTAATAAGCGCAATGGCATGTGGTGCACCAAATACAAACTCGATCATTCGATTAATCATCTGTCGATCCACCGCATCAATCCGTGTCACAACCTCATCCAAAGTCATTTGTTTATTCATCAGCAATTCATTTTTTCCGTTGCGGCTCATTCGGCTGTTGGTGCTCTCCAAACTAAGCATCAAACTCCCCTTTAGCTGCTCTTTTGTGTTTTTAATCTCTTCATCTGTAACGCTGTCTCTTTGTAATTCTTTTAATGTCATTAAAATCGTTTCATACAACTCATTCAATTGATTCACTGCTGTTCCACCATAAATGGTTACTGAACCGTTGCTCTGATATGAAGTATGATAGGAATAAATCGCATAAGCCAGACCTTTTTCCTCTCGAACATTTTGAAATAAACGGCTGCTCATCGTTCCACCGAGTATATTGTTTAAAACAATTAAACCATACATATCGGGATGATTTAACGGAATTCCTGGAAATCCTAAACATAAATGTGCCTGCTCAGTATCCTTTCTTTGCACTGTTTTCTCTGGCAAAAAAATGGGTGGAGCCAGCATATCTTCCCTTGTATCAGAAGCTTCAAATGTACTGAACAAAGCCTCAATCTTGTGAACAAAACCTGCATCAACATTACCAGCAACACTAATAACCACTTCTTCTGGGCGGTACATTTTTTTTACATACTGATGTAAATCCTCTGAAGTCAACGCCTGTAAATTTTCTTCTCGTCCCAAGATCGAATACCCAAGCGGATGATCCCCAAAAATGGTCTGTGCCAATAAATCATGCACATAATCATCTGGTGAATCCTCATACATTTTAATTTCTTCAAGAACGACATTTTTTTCCTTTGCCATTTCCTCTGGTGCAAACTGTGAGCAAAAAAACATATCAGCCAATATATCCAGTGCCGTTTGAGCATACGTATCCATTACCTTTGCATAATAGCAAGTACATTCCTTTGAGGTAAATGCATTGACTTGACCCCCAATTTTATCAAAAGCTTGCGCAATTTCCTTTGCCGTACGATTTTTTGTTCCTTTGAAAAACATATGCTCAATAAAATGTGAAATCCCATTATTCTTTATATGCTCATTTCCAGATCCGACACGAACCCACACACCAATTGAAACGGAGCGCACTGTATCGATCGGTTCAAATACGATGCGTACACCATTTTTACATGTATATTTCTGTATCAACCTTTGTTCCTCCCAATTGTTAACTATAAATTTCCAGCAAAGAGCCGACTGTCCCAACTGTATATCCTTTTCCCTGCAAAGTTTCAATCATTAAATCCAAAGCATAGGTCGACGCCTTCGTTGGATGCATGAGAATGATTCCACCCGGATGCATTTTCTTTAAAATTCGCTGCATAACTGTACTTGGAGACGGATTTTGCCAATCAATGGTATCCATCGTCCATAGAACCGTATACATCCCCATTTCTGAAGCAATTGCTGCCGTTTGTGCGCCAAAAGCACCAGATGGAGGCGCAAACAGTTGAATCCGTTGCTTGGTTAAACGGGTTAAAATGGCATTTGTTTTTTTGAGTTCCATTTTTGCCTGCTCTTCTGAAATAGATGCAAAATCTGCATGAGTATAAGAATGATTCCCGATTTCATGCCCCGATTTGGCAATTTGTTGCACTACCTTCGGATTTGCCTTTGCAAAACGACCCTCTATATAAAAGGTTGCCTTTACACCTCGTTGATCTAAAATATCCAGCATTTGCGGAATATACTCCTCACCCCATGCCACATTAATAGATAAGGCAACCATTTGCTTATTTGGATTGCCACGATAAATCAATTCTGGCGGCAAATCATTCAATCCAATTTCAGGCTTAATTGTATCAAAAACAAGCAAATTTTCCTGAAATTTTGCCTGTTTTTTCATTGCTTGATAAGATTTCTTTACATTAACAGTTCGTCCACTTTTTCCTGGAATTTTCTTCCATACCTTATCTATCTTAGCATTTTCCGCAGGCTGTTCATAGCTTTTTTTCACGGCTTCAATTTTTTGGTACAGCGGGTCAGCTGCGAATACATGGAGTGGTGCCATCCCAAGCCCAAACCAACAAAAAAATAAAAAGCTGAGCACACCAATTTTTTTGGTTTTTTCATATATATACATGATACTCTCCTCCAATGGATTCCGAAATGAATTGTTCTTATTTTCCCAAGACTTATCCGAAATATGCACATCCCCTTGTTTATCTAACATAAGGAAATCCTAAACTTTCTATCTTTTTGTAGCAAAAAATCAACTTTTAAATAGCAAAATTGATATTTAAAAGTTGATTTTTTAAATATTTAATGGGTTACTTATTCCATCTCCATTACCAGCCACTATATCCCAAGCATCGAAAGTATAGATCGGTGCTTTATTACTAAACCAAAGAACGGCATTGTCACCCACACAATTACTATCATCAACTGCTACGTAACCACCCATGCCATTATGAAAAAAACCAAATGTTTTTGTTAAATCAATTTGAACCGGTTCTTCGAGCTCTTCAATAATTCCCCA
>CAJFEE010000009.1 GCA_904373265.1 Candidatus Harrysmithiimonas galli
TTATCGTTCTATTCCATAGTAAAACAACGCATACCAGGGGGATGAGAGGGAGAAAATTTCTTTCAAAAGTCGACTGCCAGAATCTGTTTTTTCAGGTTCTGGCAGTTTCTTTTTGTAATCATCTACCAAAATCTGACCCGCTTTTACACCACAGTTTACGAATCGTATCTAAGCTATTGGGGATAACTTGCAATTCCCACCGCAAAAGTGGCCAAACTTCCATGGTCGTAAAAGCGATAGGAAATGTTGGAAAGACCGGGTCTAAGAAAGGAAAACAAGGAGAAAAAATAGCAAAATCCAGTCAAGCAAAACAGACAAAAGTGAAGAATAAGGGGAAAAGTGGAAGTAAGCCTATCTTGCATCAGATAAATAGTACATCACCAAAAATTAGACAGGTTAATGAAAAAAGAATATAATGTACATAAAAAATATTTAAATGAAAAACAATTTTCTGTTCTTAGACAAAGAGCTGTACGTCAAGCTTGGAAAAATGAAAGAGAATTCGTTGAAAAAACCGGAAGAGGTAGTCGTAATTGGACACCATTAGAAAAAGATGAGTTACTTAAAAATGGAAAGGTTAAAGGATATGAAGGACAGCACATGAAATCTGCTAATGAGTATCCTGATTTTGCAGGAGATGCTAGTAATATTCAATTTTTAAAGAGAAGAACAATGGATAAAAATGAACATCTAGATGCGCATAAGGGTGATTATCGTAATCCAACTAATGGCTACTATAATGCCAAAGACAGGAAAAATAGTTGATTTTGAAGATGAAATACCTTGGAAGTAAATACAATGAATTAAAGGAAAGATCAAATGGCATCAAGTAAAAACGAGGATTTTTCTTTCTTTTTCGAAGAAATAAATAAATATTCTAGTAATATTCATAAATTAAATCCTGGAGTGGAATTATGTTATATTGAAGAAGTTGAAAAGGAGTTAAATATTATTTTTCCAAAAATATATAAAGATTTTTTGCAAGTTTGTAATGGAGGGGAACTATTTATTCCTGGAACTGTATTAGTCAGAAATTTATTCTCCGCTATTTGGAAAAAAGAAACTAGGGATAGCATATTTAAATGAGTCTTTCCATAGTAATCGTAGAAGACCGGAAATGCCAAATAATTTATTAATTATTGCTGATTTAAATTATGGTGATTCAATTTGTTTTGATTTAAATATGAATAATGGACAAGATGCTGTGGTTGTACAGTGGGACACACAAGATAGAATAATTTCACGTACATGGGAAGGATTTAAAACGTGGTTGTTAGATGTTTTAGAAGAAGGCTCGTTATTAATAGATTATAACAGTAATGATAAAAATTTTGATTTTTTATAATAAAGATTTCCGAATTTTATAAAATATATAGTAGAATAGGTACTAGCAATGTTTCTACCAATTTTTCTAGCCAACAATCCCCCTACCCAAAGGGGGAAAGTAATGCTGACTTAGGCAATAAATTAGACTATTTATTTGGTAAAGGAACTGGTTCACAGCATAATATAGAGCGGTCTAATGCTATGAAGGCAGAATTGAATAAAATAGGAATTCAAGACACAACTTCTGGAAGAGATTATTTAACAGAGCATCTCAATAATGTATTAAAAGCTCCATCTAACATTAGTAATGTAGAGACCCATACATATATTGCTAAAGAATTGCCAGGTACACCAGTTGTAGAATATACAACAACTACTAGAGAAAGTTTGTTAATGGGACCTGCTGGTGCATTAAAAGTAGAATTTTTATGGGACGGTAATAGATTACTCATAGTTATTTTGAAAAAGGAGGACAATAAGTTTGCAAAAAATAACAGTAGAGATAAAAGAAAGTGAGGATTTAAAGCATCTATTAAACAGTAAAAAGTTATTTATTGATGATGAGATTCAAAATAAATATAATTATATAGAAATAAATGGCAAGATTGTATGTGGTATGGTTTACTATGGATATGGGATAAAACCTTCTGCAAGTATAGAAAATGTGCGTGTCCTGTGGATTGGTTTTGGAAAAAAATAGTGGCTATTGATCTTTACAATGGTAATATTATTTTAGAAAAAAATTATCCTCAATATTCTATGAATTACTATCAGATAAAGATAAAAACTACTTTTGTGTTATTTGTGAATTAAATTTATATTGTTTTCATCGTCAGCAGATGCTATGAGAAATTGGATTTAGAGATATTATATGTGGATTTAAGATGATTAATAATAGTAAAATTGAAATAGTATGTAACAATGGAAACGAATATTTGTTTGAACTCAACACAGGGCAGGTTAAGAATTAGTGACTAGCTTTGCCAGGCGATGTCTCAGGGGCAGGAAAAATCTCTTTCCCAGGATGCTAGCTATGAAGAACGCTGTTGCAGGCGGAAACGTATTATCCGCCAGAATATTTCTACCCCACCTGAAAATCCATTGATTTCAAGGTGTTTTGGGCATTTTGTGTGACCGAATCCGACTCTTCGTAAAATTCGGGTGCTGTCAAACTATCCAATAAAGAAAGAAGTTATCCCTAACTTTGAAACTGTTGGCAGGAACATGAGCCCAAAAAGCAGGAGAAAAAGACTTGACCTATCCTCTGTTCCATAATAAGGCGGGTATATCAGTGATATGAGAAGGAGAAACATTCTTTCAAAAGTCGACTGATAGAATCTATTTTTTTCAGGTTCCGGCAGTTTCTTTTTGTAATCATCTACCAAAATCCAGCCATTTTACACTACAGTTCACGAATCGTATCTAAGCTATTGGGGATAACTTGTAATCCTCACCGCAAAAGTGATCAAACTTCCCAAGGTCATAAAAGCGGTAGGAAATGTTGGAAAGACCGGGTCTAAGAAAGGAAAAGAAGGAGATAAAACCGTTTGGAAGCGGTTTACACGAGAAGATAATCCAAAACTAACTCCTAAGAAGAAAAACACGAAAAGTAATAGATTAAAGTATATGGGAAGAACTCCAGGAAAATCTTCTAAAACAGGAAAGAATGTTATAGAAAGAATGAAACAAGAGGGGAAAATTCGTGGTTATGGTTCAAAGTTAGAGTTTAAAGCAAGTAATAATAACTGGTATCCAATTAGACAGGCAGATATGGCACATAAAGTAGATGCAGTTACTTGGTGGAATAAGGTAGGAAGAAAATATGGTGCAAAATCTAAGGAAGTACGGGAATTTATGTTAGACCCTGATAACTACTATCTTGAGTATTATAAAATCAATCGTTCTCAAGGTGGAAAACTTAAGGAAACATATTTACCACCATTAAAATAAGAAAAGAGGTTTTGTTAATGAATATGGAAGACGAGATTTATGATAGAATTGTAGAATTATGTGAAGAAGGTGATGAACTTGTAGAAGAAGATTGTTATCCTGAGGCAATTATTCGATATGAAGCGGCTTTAGAATTGGTACCAAATCCTAAGTATATTTGGGAAGCGAGTACATGGATATATACAGCCTTAGGTGATGTATATTTTCTACAAAGTCAGTTTCAAGAAGCATTAAACCAGTTTCAAGAAGCGTTAAAATGTCCAGATGCAATAGGAAATCCTTTCATTCAATTGAGGATTGGTCAATGTTTTTTTGAATTAGAGGATATCATGAAGGCAAGAGAATTTCTATTGAAAGCATATATGTTAGACGGAACTGAAGTTTTTGAAGATGAAGAGGAAAAATATTTTATATGTATTCAACCAATGATTTAGGAGGAAAAATAAATGTCAGATTCAAAAGATAAGTTGGAAAAAGAAATTGAAGAACTGATGGAAATTTCTGATCAAAAATTTATCCAAGGTGAAGTTGATTTAAGTTTTCAATTACTAGAGGAGGCATGGAATAAAATTCCAGGAGATAAATATTCTTATGGGGATAGTTATTCAATTGTATGGAGAATACTCATAAACGCTATTACTACACATAATTTTCAAAAAATGAATTATTGGATAAAACACTTCTTTTTTGTAGCTCCGGAACGTTTAGATTCAGGAGGAGAGAGAGCATTTTGGGCAGGTAAAGTCGCCTATGAAAATGGAAATATGCAAGATGCCTATGAATATTTTAAAATTGCAAATGTACAGTCGTGGGGTAGATGTTTTGTTGATGAGGATAAAAAATACAAGATATTTTTTGTAGAAGAAGAAAAAAACATCAATAAAAATTGAAGATTAATGATCATAGAAAATGGGAATTCACCTTATTTTATCCCTTCAAAAGGTGGATTTGAAAAGAACGGCAGTTCCTTACCAAATAAAAAGCGGATTATAACCCGATGACAAAAAAATCCGGGTGCCACCAAGCCATCCAAAAAGAAAGAAGTCAGCTCTGAATCTGGAGCTGCTGACAGGCGTATGAAATCAAAAAGCAAGAAAAAAGACTTGTCCTATCGTTTCTGTTCCATAATAAGACGGGTATATCAGTGGTATGAGAAGGAAAAACATTCTTTCAAAAGTCGACTGCCAGAATCTGTTTTTTCAGGTTCTGGCAGTTTCTTTTTGTAATCATCTACTAAAATCTGACCCGCTTTTACACCACAGTTTACGAATCATATCTAAGCTGTTTGGAATAACTTGCAATTTCCACCGCAAAAGTGATCAAAGTTCCCAAAGTCGTAAAAATAAATACTGAATTTACAGGTAATTCCATTGTGATATCAATTCATTTTTATATAGGCAAATACAAACGTAAAACAAAATAAAAAGGCAACATGAACATGACTATCTCTCAATTTTCTAGTTACCAACAGCAACCCTTTATACCAAACGGCATTCATCACCCACCTATAAAGCGTGATGAATGCCTAAATCAATTCAAAAAAGAGACTTGTCTTTATTATTTTACATAATATTTTATATATTGCATTTGATCAGACCAGTTTAAATGAATTTACCGTTTAAACCAAAGAAATATTTATTATATAAAATTAAATCAATTATTTTTATTCAGGAAAAATTAAAGATTATTGAGTGATACAACATAGCATCTCATTTTTGGACGCATTCATAATTTTTGCACCAACATAAAATATTATCGATCTATATTTTTTCCAAAAAAATATGGCTCCCAATATTTTCTTGTAAAGAGCCATGTTTGTACAATCCTTATTTAAATCATAATACACTGTAGCTTTTTATTGAATGGCGTTTTCCAAATAATATTTGGCTTCCATATGACAGGAAACCTCCTTGGCAAATGCAGAACCAAAACGTTCTTCCAATTCTTTTTTTTGCGTTTCTGTCACAGCCTCCGTTAAAATTTTCTCAATAACTTGGTTGACTTTTTCAGCCAATGCTGAATGAAAGGCTGGATCTTTTTTGGCATCTGCATCAATTCTTGTATACCATGAAGCACCATTTTCAAAGCTGTTTTTCCAAGTAATCATAAAATCATCCATATTATAAAGTGCTGGATCCCACTTGATTCCATACATATAAAGTTCAAAAGCTGTTTTAATTGAGCGTGTAATACTGTTTTTTACACCTTGAGGTAAATCTTGATACATACTTTTTCCTCCTAAAAGAAATACAAAACAATAAACTTATCGTCCATGCTTTTCACATATTTTTGTAATTCAAATTATATATAATCATACCAAGCTTGTCCATGAAGTCAATGCCAGACAACCTTGTCAATGCAACTTTGCCATTTCAATATGTGGTAGCTGATCTTCAATATAAATTTCAGACTGTACCTCAAATCCAAAAGTTGCGTAATATTTCTGTAAATATGCCTGTGCCGAAATCCGAACTTGTTTCACATTCCATTTTGTTTCCATCAGCTCCAAACCTTTTTGAATCATTATACTGGACAGCTTTTTCCCGCGATAACTTTCCTTTACAACCACACGCCCAAATGAGGCCTCCGGATAGCTGACACCTGGCTTTAAAATTCGAATGGCGGCTACAACCGTTCCATTATCCTTAGCAAAAATATGAATCGCATCTAAATCCTTGCCATCTAAATCCTGATAGGGAACATTTTGTTCAACAATAAAAATTTCACTGCGTAAAGCAAGAATTTCATATAATTCTTGCGATGTCAACGTATCAAAGCTTTTTACAAGCCATTGCATAACCGAATCCCCCTCTTTTATAACGCTCTTTTTATAATGGTTTCCACATCCTCCGCCAGCTTCTGTGTATCCTTATCTTTATAAGATTCCGTAGAAAAAAGTGGATGGATGGTCAAACTTACTTTCTGTGGACGGATCAGCCAACTTCCCTTTTCCATAATTTTACCAGAACCTGAAATGGTAACTGGTACAATATTTACCTTGGCACGAGTCGCCAGTTTTAATGCCCCTGCTTTAAATTCTCCCATCGTTCCGTCCATACTCCGTGTTCCCTCTGGAAAAACTACCATAGAATGACCGCTTTTCAGTAAATTTGCCCCTTCAATAATAGATTTAACCGATTGGCGCGAATTGCTGCGATCCATAAAAACACACTGTAAATGACGCATCCACGTCGTAATAATTGGTATTTTTTCCAGTTCAACTTTAGCAATAAAGCCTTTATATTTCGGAATACATCCAATCAAAATTGGAATATCAAAATTCCCTTGGTGGTTGCTAACAAACAGAACCGGTTCATTCTTTGGAACATGTTCCAAACCCTGTACCTGCACAGTAACACCTGCCTTTTTTAAAAGTCCAAGCGACCATTTGCGAGTGCATGCTTCAACTAAATCTGCATATTCCTGGTTTTTCCCTTCTTCTTTTAAGCGGTTGGCTCTTTTTAATGTTGGATAAGGAATCGCAGCTGTCCACCAAAAATAAATAAACCAGATGATTGTACGAAGCATCTCCATCTCCCTCTCTTTTACACTCTTTTCATTTTACATGAGGTTTTATAACACTTCAACAGCGGCAGAATTTTTTCTATATAAATTTCCTTACAAATATTTATTCTTTCATATTAGATATGACTGTAAATTATCGCATAAGTATTCAATTGTACAATTGGCGTTACATAAGCTGAAAAAATAACTACAAAACACCAAGCCATTTTATCCTTAAAACTATGGTTATTTCTAGCACCGAACAGACAGCTCCATCAACTACATAACACATCTTCCACTGCAATCTATCTGAAAATAACATCTTCATCTTTATGATAAAAAAACCTTAAATTTTACTCAATCAATCTTTGGTTGACGTGCTGTTATAATAAAATACATCTGTCTTCTGTTTGAAGGCTTATGGTTTTTACGATTTTGCAAAGATCACACCAAGAGTGCTTGCATTACCAACTCTACATTTATGTATGAGACTTCCAGTTTCCTTACTCGGTTCTTTCATTAATGAAATAGCTTGGAACATATCTGAATTATTGTGATATTTATTCTAATCCATTTGAAAATTGGCTCTGATATAGTTCATAGTAAAATCCTTGTTTTCGAATCAATTCATCATGACTGCCTTGTTCAATTACACACCCCTTCTTCATAACCAAAATCAGATCTGCATCACGAATCGTTGAAAGACGGTGGGCAATCACAAAGCTGGTACGCCCTTTCATTAAAGTATTCATTGCTTTTTGAATTTGTACTTCTGTTCGGGTATCAACATTACTCGTTGCTTCATCCAAAATTAAAATTTGCGGATCAGCTAACAACGCACGAGCAATTGTCAACAATTGCTTCTGTCCCTCCGAAAGATTGGAAGCAGAGGCATTAATTTTTGTGTCATATCCGTCTGGCAATGTTCGAATAAAATAATCCGCACAAGCTGCTTTTGAAGCTGCAATCAGCTCCTCTTTTGATGCATTCGGGTGACCATATGAAATATTTTCACCAATTGTACCCTCAAACAGCCATGTATCTTGGACAACCATACCAAACATTTGATACAGTTCCTTGCGCTTCAATGTCCGAATATCTATACCATTTAACAAAATTCTCCCATCTTTTAACTCATAAAACCGCATCATCAAATTGACCAATGTTGTTTTTCCTGCACCAGTCGGTCCAACAATGGCAACCATTTGTCCTGGAAAAACTTCCAGATTCAAATCTTGGATAACATCTTTGGCATCATAACCAAAAGTTACATGCTCAAACTGTACATGCGCACCAAGCTGTAAGTTGTTACTGATTTTTTGCATACCGTCGTCTTCCTCTTCAGTTTCGTCCAGTATCTCAAAAACGCGCTCGGCTGACGCAATGGTTGACTGAATGATATTGGAAATATTGGCAACTTGAGTGATCGGCTGATTAAACTGTCGGGCATATTGAATAAATGCCTGAATATCCCCAACCTTTAAGGCTTCTTTCATAACAAGAACACCACCAACAACCGCAATCAAGACATAGCCGATATTTCCAACAAAAGTCATAAATGGCATAATCATACCAGAAATAAATTGTGCCTTCCAACCATTTTCATACAATGTATCATTCAAAACTTGAAATTGTTTTTCAGAATTCTTTTCCTGACCAAAGGCTTTGACCACCAGATAGCCAGAATACATTTCTTCAATATGTGCATTGACTCTTCCTAAACTTTCCTGCTGTCCTTTAAAGTACTTTTGCGATCGTCGCACAATGATTTGAATAAACAAAACGCTAACAGGAAGTGTAACAAGCAAAATCACGGTTAACAGTCCACTAAGTTTAATCATCATAAATATTACACCGACAAGCGTAATTACAGACGTAATCATCTGTGTCAATGTTTGCTGAAGTGTATTGCTGATATTGTCCACATCGTTTACAATCCGACTTAAAATATCGCCGGTTTGATTTTTATCAAAATATTGAAGTGGCAGACGCGAAACTTTCTCAGTCGCTTCTTTTCGCAGTTGATATACGACCTTTTGTGAAATTCCTGCCATAATATAAGCTGTAATATAAGTAAATAAAGAGGCAAGCAAATAAAGTCCCAATAAAACCATTAACAACTGTGCAAGAAACTGAAAATCAATACCGCCTAGACCACTTTTTTTACTCATCAAGCCTTCAAAAATATGTGTGGTAGCTGATCCAAGTAAAACCGGACTGATTACAGTAAACAATGTACCGACTGCTGCCGCAAGAATCACCAATGTAAATGATACTCGGTATGGACGCAAATAGTTGATGAGCCGCTTTAAAGTTTGTTTAAAATTTTTTGGCTTTTCACCAGAAATCATACCTCCTGGACCTCTGCCATGTCTTGAACCACCCATTTGAACCTTCATTTGAGGTCTTTGTTCACGCATTCCCAAATCCCTCCCCTGCAGCTTGAGATTTTGCCGTTTCCTGATACACTGTACAGCTTTGCATCAGTTCATCATGCGTTCCGATTCCAACAATTTTCCCCTCATCCAAAACAATAATTTGATCAGCACCTTGAATCGTATGGATCCGCTGCGCCACCATCACAATCGTTGCTTCATGTAATTCTTCTTGCAGCGCATGGCGCAAAGTCGCATCCGTTTTGAAATCCAATGCCGAAAAGCTATCATCAAATAAATAAATATTTGTTTTACGAACCAAGGCTCGTGCAATTGCCAACCGCTGCTTTTGACCACCAGAAAAATTTTTTCCTCCCTGAGAGACCTCAGTTGCAAAACCGTTTTCTGTTGCTTCAATAAAAGATAGACTTTGCGAAATCTTGGCTGCTCTATACAGTTCTGCATCTGTGGCCTCTGCATTTCCGTAGCGTAAATTATCAGCAATGGTACCTGAAAATAAAACCGTCTTTTGTGGGACATACGCCATTTGACGCCGGAGATCATCTTGAGCTATTGTGGCAATATCTGTTCCGTCAATGATAATCTTCCCAGCATCCAGATTGTAAAATCGAAGCAAAACCTGAAGCAGTGCAGTTTTCCCAGATCCAGTGCCGCCAATAATCGCATTCATCTTTCCTGGCTGAATCGTAAAAGTCAGATCATTTAAGGCCGGATGCTCAGCGCCTGGATAAGAAAAAGTTACATGTTCAAAACGAATTTCACCTCTTTGAAGTACTTTGGTTACATCCTTTCCTCCTTGGTTTTCAATTGTAAGAAAGTGATCGGTCGCTTCTTTTTTAGCAAAAATCGGCGTATACTTATCCTGAGCTAAAACAGCTACCGTTTGTTCCAAAACCTCTTCGATTCTTTGTGCCGAAGCTTGTGCCCTCGGAATAATCACAAACAATAAAGACATCATGAGAAGCGACATCATAATTTGCATTGCATACTGAATAAATGCCATTAAGTCCCCAACCTGCATATTCCCAGCATCAATTTTTCCAGCACCAAACCAAACAATAAGTAATATCGTTACATTCATCAAAAACATCATTACTGGCATCATCAAAGCCATCAAACGGTTTACATTTAGTGCATCTTGCATAAAATCCTGATTTGAACGATCATATCGTTGAATTTCATCTGTTGTACGATTAAACATTCGAATCACTTTCATGCCAGTAAACTGTTCACGTAAAATAAGTGTCATATGATCCAATTTCTTTTGAAGTGAACGAAATAGCGGCATTGCCTTTTTTCCAATCAATCCGACAGCAAGTGCCAAAATCGGAAGAATAAATATGAAAATAAAAGACAACCCTGGATTTTTATTCACTGCCATAATAATACCACCAATGCCAAGCAATGGTGCCATCACAAGCATGCGCAACCCCATAATGACAAAAAGCTGAACTTGCATCACATCATTCGTTGTTCTTGTAATTAAAGAAGCGGTTCCAAATGTATCATATTGCTGAACCGAAAAAGCAGATACTTTACGAAAAACTGCTTGACGTACATCTCGGCTGAAACCCATACCAATTCGTGCTGCCAAAAAACTAACCAAAATCGCAAAAAACATTCCACCAAAAGACACCAAAAGCATCCAAAGACCTGTTTTTAAAATATAGACCGTATCTGCATAGACAATGCCATGGTCAACGATTTTTCCCATTAAATTGGGTAAATACAAATCGGTCATAGCCTGTAAAAACACAAACAAAAAAGTCAACAATATCCATCGGGTATAGGGTCGAATATAATGTAAAGCCACACGCATTTTAATTCATCCTCTTCCTTTCATTTACACATATCCTTGTTTTGATACATTATAGCAGTTATATCTCTGTTTCTAAAAATTAGACATCCTTGAATTCTGGATGAAATTCAGGATATATATTACAAAATAACAACATAAATCGCAAAAAAGGAACAAAAAAGCTGTTCATTTCTTCTCTTTTCAATCCAAAAATAGCAAATAAAAAAACGAGATCTATTTTCTTGTAAACAAAGGTATGATTTATATTTTTAGACAACCGAAAAAATGACTCAAACAAAGCCTATCACATAAACCAAATACTTCATTACTGCCTTTCTTTTTTTGTTATTTTTTCACTTTTCATTTCTCTATATCGAAATCTATTTGGCACACATAGAAAAAATTTGTAAATTGTGGTATAAAATATAAGGAAATACTTGTTCTATTCATTCATTTGCCAGAATCGGGGTTCAAGCGAAAAATTTATAAAAACCATTTTATCTTTTTAAATCTATTTTACGCCTAGCTTCCACTTTACTTGTATTTATTTTCTTCAGAAAGTAGGGTTAATATGGAAAATACATCCTCAAACTTTATTCGCAATATTATTATTTCTGATTTAGAATCTGGAAAAACAAAGGAGGTCATTACACGATTCCCACCAGAACCAAACGGCTACTTGCATATTGGACATGCCAAATCCATTATTTTAAATTTTGGACTGGCTGATGAGTTCCATGGGAGAACAAATCTTCGCTTTGATGATACAAATCCGTTGAAAGAAGATGCCGAATATGTCACCGCCATTCAAGAAGATGTCAAATGGCTCGGTTATGAATGGGACGGTTTGTTTTTTGCTTCCGATTATTTCGATACCATGTACGAAAAAGCAGTGCTACTCATTCAAAAAGGACTCGCATATGTTGACGATTTAAGCGCCGATGAAATTCGAACATATCGTGGAACATTAACTGAGCCTGGGAAGGAAAGCCCCTATCGAAATCGTTCAGTTGAAGAAAATTTTGCATTGTTTGAAGCAATGAAAAACGGAAAATTTCAAGACGGAGAAAAAGTGTTGCGCGCTAAAGTAGATATGGCCTCACCAAACATCAACCTGCGTGACCCAGTCATTTATCGCATCGCACATGTGCCACATCATAATACAGGTGACAAGTGGTGCATTTATCCAATGTACACATTTGCCCATCCATTAGAGGATGCCATTGAAGGGGTGACACATTCCATCTGTACCTTGGAATTTGAAGATCAACGTCCATTTTATGACTGGGTCATTGCAAACTGTGAAATGCCAAATGTTCCACGGCAATATGAATTTGGTCGCCTAAATTTAACCCATACTGTAATGAGCAAGCGCAAGTTAAAACAATTGGTTGATGAAGGATACGTAGATGGCTGGGACGATCCACGCATGCCAACCATTTCTGGATTGCGCCGACGTGGTTATACGCCTGAAGCAATCATCGCATTTTTCAAGGAAATCGGTGTTTCCAAAACAAGCGGTGTAGTAGACAGTGCCATGCTTGAACATTTTATTCGGGAAGATTTGAAAATGAAAGCACCACGTAGCATGGCGGTTATCGATCCTTTAAAAGTTGTGATTATCAATTATCCAAAAGACCAAATTGAAATGCTTGAAGCAGACAACAATCCAGAAAACGAGAAAATGGGTATACGTCAAATTCCTTTCGGGCGTGAAATTTATATTGAACGTGAAGACTTTATGGAAGAACCACCAAAAAAATATCATCGGTTGTATCCCGGAAATGAAGTTCGCCTGCGTCATGCTTATTTTATTAAGTGTGAAGAAATTATAAAAGACGAAAACGGGAAGATTATAGAAATCCACTGCACCTATGATCCCGAAACCAAAAGCGGTTCTGGATTTAATGCACGAAAAGTAAAGGCTACCTTACATTGGGTAGAAGCCTCCCAAGCAGTTTTAGCAGAATTTCATTTATACAATCCACTCATTTTAGACGATGAGGAAGAAAATGAAGACAGTCATTTTCTGGATCATGTCAATCCAGAAGCTTTAACGATCAAACATGGTTTTGTTGAGGAAAATTTAAAACAGGTAAAGCCACAAGAAAAATTTCAATTTTTACGACATGGCTACTTCAATGTCGACCCAAAACATCACTCCGAGAATCGACTGGTATTCAATCGCATTGTCAGTTTGAAAAGCTCATTTAAATTATAAAAAAGCTATAAAAACGGGATTGGTCATAAAATGAAGAAAAATCCCTAAAAATAATCTTTTTATTTAAATAACTGGGAATATTTGGTTCTTTTTTGATATACTATTAAAGAAGTAAAGAAATGTAAAAAATTTTGCCGCTCTTATCCGGCACTTGCACACTATGCCGGATGGTGCGGACCATTTCCTCTAAACAAATCTAGCTTGCCAATAAAGCTATCATAAATATCTATCTACTGCTGCTGTTTATTTCCTCAGCTTCATGTACTACGATTTTCTTCACAAACCCAACATAAGCAAATATACAGTTCATGTGCTTACCATACACGTCTTGAAACTTCTTCACGTCCGTTCTGCTGGTCTTTTCCTATTCTTTTTACATGGCTGGAAAACCACACTTTTCAGTTTTATCTAGTGTGGCTTTATCGTTCGTTCTATGACAATCCCATGAAACATCATCCACGATTTCCCCTAAGACATGATCCCCATCTAAAAAATTAAACCAGTAATATGTGTCTCTAATCGTATCCAAAAAAAGAAAAAATTTTAGCGTACATTATAGAAACAGGGTTATTTTTTATTTCTGGTAAACATTAATCAGTTTATTTAACTCACTTTGAAAAAATAGAACTTGATGCATAGTCATCAAACCAAATTTTAAGCCCGTTCCACATTAGTGTTATGGAAGCTGATAACTTTCCTTTCTTCTTTCCTCTAATATTTCCTCCACACAATTTTGAACCATAGCTATACCCGTTTCAATTTCTTGTGTTTGAACAGCTGCAAAACTGAAACGAGCCGCATTGACCAGTCCATTCTTCATACTTCCTGGATGATAAAAGCGATGCCCAGAAATAAATCGTACACCTTGAGCGGCGCATCGTTTTTGTAGCTCATAAACTGGCACTGTATCGGGAAAATGCACCCAAAAAAACAATCCGCCCCTTGAATCATTAAAAGAGATTCCTTTTTGTTTAAATATTGTCAAAGCCTGTTTCATCGTTACATAATTTTCAAAATAATTTGCACGCATCATTTCCAAATGTGACCAAAACTGCCCGCTGCGAAAATATATATCTACCGCCCTTTGCAATAAACCTGCCGAAGAAATATCCGAAACATACTTAGCCTGCAAAATTAAAGTTTGTTCTGTTTCTGGTGCAATTAAAAAACCGATGCGTAACCCTGGCATAAGAAGCTTTGAAAAGCTTTTAATCGTAATCACTTGTGAATGTCCATACAATAAGTCCGCTGTCTCTTCTTGGCTCTTTTTGTCATAAACAAGCTCTGACAAAGAATCATCCTCTACAATAAAAAAGTGGTATTTTTCAGCAAGTTTCAAAATTTGTTTTAATTTTTGCCGTGTGTAGCAACACGCAGTCGGATTTTGATACCGACTCATTAGATAAAAAATTTTTGGCCGGTGTATCGCAACATAGTTTTCCAATTCAGAAATTTTGATACCATCTTGTTCTAATGAAACCCCAATCACCTTGGCACCTCTAGATGCAAACACATGTGCAGCACCTGGATAAGTTGGCATTTCTGTCAAAACGATATCCTCCGGATGTATATAGGCTTTACTGATCAAATCCAGTCCTTGCTGTGCACCCGACACAACAAAAATTTGTGACGGATTTAAATCAATTCCTTTTTCTTTTTTCAGATATGTGCACAAACTTTCTCGAAGTGGAGGATAACCACCTCCCTCTTGATATTCAAAAGCATAGCCCTGGTCCCGATCCAAAACATGATTTAAACATGCCTTAAACGTTTCAACTGGGAATACTTTCGGATCCGGTGTTGCACTTGCAAAATTAATATCCTGATGCTTAAGATTCGATACAACCTTATGATTCACTGAAAAGCGAAGTGCCTCAATCGCATCTGTATGACGAATAATTTCATAACCACTTCCTTTTTTTGCATAAACAAATCCTTTGCGCTCTAAATCTTTATAAGCCCGCACAACTGTACCATTATTGATCCCCAATGCCAAAGCCAGTTTGCGAATTGGAGGCAACTTTTCACCTGGTGGTGGTTTGACGCGATCAATTTCCATCTGAATCTGCTGTGAGAGCTGAAGATAAATTGGTTCATCCGCATTAAATTGTATCGATACAAATTCCATATTTTCACCTATTTGTTCTTTTTTTATTGACGAAATCAGAAAAATTTCGTTTAATTGCATGGAAAATCTAAAGTACTTTAAAATTGTATGCATACAATTTTAAAAAGAAAAAACAAAAATGTAAAGGAGAAAAACAAATGAATGAAAGATACAATTTAAACAAAAATTTGGCACAAATGTTAAAAGGCGGTGTCATTATGGACGTTGTCAATCCAAAAGAAGCAGAAATTGCAGAAAAAGCCGGAGCAGTAGCTGTTATGGCATTGGAACGTGTACCCTCTGATATTCGTCGTGACGGTGGAGTAGCTCGTATGAGCGATCCAAAAATGATTCAAGAAATCCAAACTGCCGTTTCCATTCCAGTGATGGCAAAAGTACGCATTGGACATTTTGTTGAGGCGCAAATTTTGGAAGCACTGCAAATTGACTATATTGATGAATCAGAGGTACTCACACCAGCAGATGAAGATTTCCATATCGATAAAACCGCTTTCCAAGTTCCATTTGTCTGTGGCGCCAAAAACATTGGAGAAGCCTTACGGCGAATCGGAGAGGGCGCATCTATGATTCGAACAAAAGGAGAAGCAGGAACAGGTAACGTTGTAGAAGCTGTCCGCCACATGCGTACCATGAATCAACAAATACGAAAAATTCAATCCGCTTCCAAAGAAGAATTGATGACTTTAGCTAAGTGTTATCAAGCTCCGTATGATTTAGTTTGCTATGTTCATGAACATGGTCAACTACCCGTTGTCAATTTTGCAGCCGGAGGTATTGCTACACCGGCAGATGCCGCTTTAATGATGCAGCTTGGTTGTGATGGTGTATTTGTTGGATCTGGTATCTTTAAATCAGCCAATCCGTTAAAACGCGCCGAAGCTATTGTCAAAGCAACGACTTATTTTGATAAGCCAGAAATTCTTGCTGAAGTTTCGAATGATCTTGGACTTGCCATGGATTCTTTAGATATTCGCATTATGGATGAAAAACAATTGTTTGCTTCAAGAGGTTGGTAGCATGACTGTTACAATTGGTGTACTTGGCATTCAAGGGGCTGTAACAGAGCATATAAAAAAATTAGAACAGTTACCCAAAGTCAAAGCTGTGCTTGTAAAATCCATTGAAGCACTGCAACAAATAGATGGTTTGATTTTACCAGGAGGAGAAAGTACAGCTATTGCCCGAATCCTACAAGACTTCCAAATCTTTGAATCACTCCAAAAAAAAATTACAGCTGGATTACCTGTATGGGGAACTTGTGCGGGTATGATTTTGCTTGCCAAGAAAATACTTGACTCTGATATGACCCATCTTGGTGTAATGCATATAACGGTAAAACGAAACGCATATGGCAGACAGCTTGGAAGTTTTTCGATTCTTGAAACGATTCCTGCTATATCTGACCAACCAATCCCACTTGTTTTTATTCGAGCACCATTTGCTTTAGAAGCAGCAGACCAGGTGGAGATTTTGCATATACTGGATGGCAAAATTGTTGCCTGTCGTGAACAACATATGTTAGCGACTGCATTTCATCCTGAATTAACAGATGATTTATCTTTTCATCGCTATTTTGTAAAAATGGTTCAGCAGTACAAACTGTAATAGAAAAAGAAACAAAGAAAAAGATTCATCCTGAATCCATTGGATCCAAAATAAAACAAAAAAGAAACTAGTACAAAATAAACGCATAAAAACGTTTCTCTTTCATGGAAACAGCCAGAGACCTAGAAGTTTACCACTTCATTGCATTCCTCTTAGACGCAGCAACGTTTTTATGCGCGATTTTTATTTCAATCACTTTTGTCCACCATACCCCTTCAGCAATAAGCAACTGTTTACCAATTCTATAAAAAAGCATAATTGCCTCCCTCTTTTTTAAATAAAAATTGAAGTAGAATTATGCTCTTTTTTTAAATGCTTCTCAATTTGAGGAAAAGATGAAAAATAAATGAAACTGTGCATTCATAGCAGTAAATCTGAAAAAAAAAAGAAAATCGTCCACAAGAAAATTCTTTTTATATCATATATGTAAAGAAAAATTCAACAACAAAACTACGAAAATATTTGTGTCAAATTTTTGACAGGTATCTGCCATCCTCTTATAATATAGTATGTATATATGCATATATACTATATTATAAGGAGGATAAAAATATGAGCGAAACTATGAAAGCTTTAGCGTATTTTGGTGCAGGGAAAAAAGAAATTGTAAAAAGACCAAAACCAACACTACAAGATGGTAAAGCAGCAATTGTAAAAATGCTAAAAACCACAATTTGTGGTACCGACCTCCATATTTTAAAAGGGGATACTCCAGAAGTTCCAGAAGGCTTAATTTTGGGTCATGAAGGCATTGGTATTGTAGAGTCTGTAGGAGAAAATGTAAGTAACTTTAAAGTTGGGGATAAAGTAATTGTTTCTTGTGTTACGGCATGTGGAACATGTTCATATTGTAAAAAAAGTCTATATGCCCATTGTGAGAACGGCGGTTGGATTTTAGGACATTTGATTGATGGTACTCAAGCAGAATATGTACACATCCCTTATGCTGACAACAGTCTTTACCACATTCCGGAAACCATTACTGACGATGCAGCAGTTATGATCAGTGATATTCTTCCAACAGGATTTGAAATCGGTGTATTAAATGGTCAAGTAAAACCAGGTGATACAGTTGCAATTGTAGGTTCAGGACCAATTGGACTTTCTGCATTGTTAACAGCTCAATTCTACTCGCCTGCACGTATCATTATGATTGACCTCGATGATAACCGTTTGAAACAATCTTTAAACTTTGGAGCTACAGATATCATCAACTCCAAAGATATGGATGCTGTAATGAAAAAGATATATGATCTGACAGACGGTCTTGGTGTTGATGTTGCAATCGAAGCAGTCGGTATTCCTCAGACATTTGAAATTTGTCAAAAAATTATTACTAAGGGCGGTCATATTGCAAACGTAGGTGTCCATGGTAAATCTGTCGAACTTCATTTGGAAGATCTTTGGATTAAAAATATTACAATTACTACGGGTTTGGTTAGCACAAATACAACCCCTATGCTGCTAAAAACGGTATCTTCTGGTAAGATTGAACCACAGCGATTGGTCACTCATCACTTTAAATTCAACGAGATTATGGATGCTTATGATACATTTGCAAATGCTGCAAGAGAAAGCGCTTTAAAAGTAATCATCGATTTTGAGTAATTTTTATTTCAGATTCTGTTAAATTTAAATATTGATTTTCTTTATAAAAAACTAGGAGAACCTTTATTTATTTCGAGGTTCTCCAACCTTATTCAAATAACTCTCTGTTGGCAGAATAAGATTCATTTTATTATCCATTTATTATTCTGCTAATGGTCTTCAGTCACATTTATCGATGTTTCAAAACCTTATTTTGTTTCTTTCTGATCATCTTACCGCCCTGTCTTTTCTCACTTTTAATCCCGTGACTGTTGTTGATTACTGGATATACACTATAGAGATACAAAGAGAAACTTGGGATATTATTGATTGTACTAAAAAATGAAGATAAAATTTTGAAAAAAAGGCAGTAGTTTCGTATGCTACTAAAAGACATGTAACTTAGTACATTAAGTTAAGTTAAGGGTAAAGACACAAAATTTCACAAGAAAAAGAATTTTATAAACAAACAAGGCTCCAAGTACAAAAAAGCACCAAGTATATTTTAGATAAAACAATCCATATCCCATTTATACATAAGATTGGCTTAACAAATTCCAGTTGACAAAACCAAAAAATTAAAAATTATAAGAGGAGATACTTCTATTCATGTTATCAATAAAAAAGGACATAATGCTTTTTATAATTGCTTCTTTGCTTGTATATAATACAATCCCTGTTCTAAACTTCATAATTCCAGAAAGTACAACATATACCTTTTTAACAGATTTATGGATTACAAATGCAATATATTCATTAATTGGCTCCTTATATTTAAGCAAAAAATATGGATTTCAGATATGGATAATATTTGTAACAGCATGTTTATTTATTCCAACAATGATTATATTTTATAATACCTCAGCATTCATATTCTTAATCATCTATATTGTCATAGCAGTTATTGGAAGCATTATAGGCACTTTAATCAAGAAAAAGAAATGACAAATTTTAGTTGGATAACTTCATATTCAATATTACAAACCAAACGACCCATACATCCTTGTATGTTTTTTTAGATATATAAACAACAAAAATGAAATAGAATATCGGATCTATTTTGGGATAATATTTTAACGATTCATCTAATTACTCAACTAAGCACTTGACAATTTGCCAATTCACAATCATTTAGGACTCATCATCAATATGCTAATCATCATTTTGTATTTTACTCCGACTCATTTCCCTTTAATTGAAACGTATCTACAACATGCTTGGTAACCTCATCCATATTTAACTCACTCTGCTCACCGGCATCTGTTGAAGAGATGGCGAT
The DNA here is from genome assembly GCA_904373265.1 of Candidatus Harrysmithiimonas galli. Lineage (GTDB taxonomy): Bacteria > Bacillota > Bacilli > CAJFEE01 > CAJFEE01 > Harrysmithiimonas > Harrysmithiimonas galli. Next base: position 19,795 of record CAJFEE010000009.1, read on the forward strand.
AATTGCATTATCAATCAATGGATAATGTTGTGTAATAACTACCTGATCGGTTGCATAACTAACCATCAGTACATCACCAATATCCGCTTTATAGCTGACAATTTTAAAATTCTTTGCCTCTGGTACTTCAGCTTTAATTTCCTTTTCATAGTTGGCTTCAAATTGCGCACGAACTGTATTGATGTCCGACACCTTTTTACCCGTTACATTGATCGCAATACTTATTCCAGAATAAACTCCTTCCTCCGGTGTTTCCTTTGGTCCATAAACCAAAAACTCACTGGAAGACAAACTGTTTTTCTTTTCCCAAACTGTTGGAATTTCAAAACTCGCAAAATCTTCTTCCTGTACCTTCGTTTCAAAAGATATTTCCTTAGCTGTACCACCACTACATGCTGTCATTCCGAAAGCCAATACAGCAGCCAAAACAAATAGCGACAAATTTCTCTTATTTCCCATTGACACCGGCCTCACTTTTTACGAAATCAGACAAGATCATTATAGCATGTGCAAAACGGAAAGAATAATAATTCCAACCAAAAAAACAATTACAAAAAGAAGTCACTCTTGTTTCAAAAATGTAATAACAACTTTTCAAACACTCAAAACGGAAAATCTCAGATATAACCTGGACGCATTTTCATCAAACAATCCGCCACTATTCAATCAAAATTTCGTATTTTTTATATTATTTGGCTGCACGCTTCAATATATTTTTGCTTTAACTGTTCCAATGCCTTTGGTACATCTTTTGTATGTGGCACCAAATAAACATAGAGCCCCTTTCGCAAAGTACAGTATGCATCAATGACTTGCTGCTGATCTTTTTGATGTAAGATATCAAACGGTGTATCAACCATTTCCTGAAGATAAAAACTTGGAAATTCTTCAAATTCCTCATGCTGAAAAAGTTGTCTATCCTTTAGTACTTGAAGCTTTGGCACAATATAGTTCTTTCCTTCTTCTTTTCGAAAAATGCCCATTACAAAATACATCATAAACGCCCTCCATACTTTATCTTTTAATTTATGTTTACATAGCATGATATGTTAGGAAATAAACAAATGAAATTCGTTTTTTATAAAATAAGCTACACCTATTTTGAAAAAACAGTCAAGTCATCCGAAAACGGAAAAAAACTGCCAAATACATCAACAAACAAGCGTCCATTTTTACTTATAAAAAACCCGTTCTTCTACTCCCTGGAATAATATACTTTAAACATCTAGATCCCGTCGGCTTTTATCAAAGATAACCCATTTTCATTTGAATGGTTTCACCCACCCAAATCGCAAAAAGTCTTCTGAATGTCTCCTACCCCTTTTTTCAACGAAAAAAATCCAATAAACAAAACGCGCCCATTTTTTCCTTTCTTTTTTTGGAACAAACTCCGATGCTAAAAATAAGCCATTTTTTTAACTGTCGTGCAATTTTCTTCGCTAAATAAATTTCTAAGTAGAAAAATTTATAATTTTCATAGCAAATCTCTTTATTTACCTATGAATATATTACCATATTTATCTGTCAAAGTTTATCTTTAGAGATTGCCTATTTGCCATTTCCTCAGATATCCATCTGCTCTCATATTCGGGGGCACACATCCTTTCAACCAAAAGAAGAATTTGGGAAAATAATTTGCCATGAATCATTTTACACTTTAAGGAAGCAATCTTAAAGATTTTGTGATAAAGTTGGATAAGGAATGAACAGGAGGGAGATTTCCGGATGGAAGAATTTATTTTAATCCTAAAGTATATATTTCTTGGATTATTTCAAGGGTTTACAGAACCCATTCCGATTTCTTCAAGCGGGCATGTAGCCATTTTACAAGAACTACTCGGATTAAACATTGAAGGCTTAAGTTTTGAGTTGTTTGTCAACAGTGCCTCTTTACTTGCGGTACTCTTAATCTATAAAGCAGACATCATTCGACTGGCTACAAATGGAATCGGTTACATTGCAGGAAAAAGAACATCGAAAACAAAAACAGATTTTCACTTTATTGTTTTATTGATTGTTGCAACCATTCCGGCAGGTTTAGTAGGTGTTCTATTTTCTGATCAAATTGCTGATATTTTTAAAGGAGCCAAAACCATTGGAGGAGCTCTCCTCATTACGGGGATTGCACTCTGGCTGATTCGCAACGTAAGAGGGAAAAAATCAGACAGGCAACTGACGTTTATGGATGCTGTAATTATCGGATTGGCACAAATGGTTGCTTTAATTCCTGGAATTAGCCGCTCAGGTGCGACATTGGTAGCTGCTCTTGCACGAGGAACACATCAAGAAACCGCACTTCGATTTTCATTTTTATTATATATTCCTGTCAGTCTAGGAGGAATGCTGCTTGGATTTTCCGATCTTGTCAACGATCCTATGCTAAAAGAAATGTGGCTTCCTTATTTATGTGCCTTTATCGCAAGCTTTGGTATGAGCTACATTGCTTTAAAATGGTTTATGGGCATTATGGCGCGTGGCAATTTAAAATATTTTTCCTACTACTGTTTTATCGCTGGAACACTGATTCTTCTCTTTATGTAAAATCACAGACCACCTGATGATTTTATTTCAAAAGCTAAAAATCGAACAAATAAAAAGTTTACCAGAACAAAAAGCAAAGATCGCTTCTATGCATTGAACCCACCCCCATTAAACAAGCCAAGCAAGCCGCAAAATGCAGATCTGGCTTGGCTCTTTTTCTTGCAGGAGCCAAGCCAATTATAAAAGCTCCAAAAAATAGCTTTAAATCAGACTTTCTCTAGCAAAAAAGCACTTTTATCCTAGCTTCTTTACATCATAAAGCAACAGATCATAAATAGATGTCATAATTCTCCTCATACCAATCTGAGGGATTGGCGCATATATCAATCAATCTATAAATCTATTTTGATTTGAATGAACGCTTTATCGCTAGACTGGGCTTTACAGTTTTCATATGTCAACGACTCACCACTTTGCTAAACCCTACAGTTCTTAAATCTTAAAGTGAGACCTTCTTAGGAATAGAGCCTACTTGCAAACATATTTCTTTACATACAGAGGTTTTTCTTATTGACTAAGCGACTCCCGTAGTTTCTATGATTCGTGTTCCCCTCACATGAATGATTGCATCCTAAGACCTTTAGCTAAGATGTTCTTACTGGCATGGATGACATAACAAATAGGCAAGTCCATTTGCAAATTTTAAATGTTTTCTTCCCCTCCTTATAACCTTTTCAGAACAAATTTGATTAAACAAAAACCACTTTCATCTAATAAACAAGTAGTCTGTTTTTGTTGACAAATCTGGACAAAAAGAATAGCCATCTGCTACAAAATTTTGCAATTCGGAAATATGGTGAACCCGATTTTGAACCAAGTAACGAATAAACAAACCTCGTGCACGTTTCGCATATGTACTCACTACACGCAGCTTTCCTTCCTTCTCCTCTTTAAAATGTATTTGAATCACTGGAAAATGTACTTTCAACGTTTTTAAATCCAATGCCTTCGCATATTCTTGGCTTGCCACATGAATCAGTGCAAAATCACCTGGAGAAGCTTGTACAGCCTCTTTGATTGCATTAGTCAAATCCGCACGCCAAAAATGGTATAAACTGCGCACAGTACCAGAATGAAACTGTGTCTGCATTTCAAGCCGATATGGTTTGATTTCATCCAATGGACAAAGTACTCCATACAATCCGGATAAAATACGTATTGTCTGCTGCGCATAGCATAAATCTTCCTCAGAAAATGATTCGGCTCCCACACCTTTGAATGCCTCACCTTTATAAGACAACAAAGCCGCATGCCCGCACTCAGTTGCATCCAAAAAGTTTTGAAAACGAATATAATTTTCTTCCCCAAGACGAGAGGACATATTCATCAAATCAGAAAGCTCATCGGGAAAATACTTTTGCATTTGCTCAATCAATTGCGTGGTTTTTTCAAGAAATCTCGGTTTTGTCATCATCGGACTGCCAGCAGGAAACGGGATTTGTTGAAAATTTTTTGCTGGACTCAAAATCGCCAACATTTTTATACCAAACGTTCATAGTCGGATTCTTTAAATCCGACAAGAACTTGACTCCCATTAATCAGAAGCGGACGTTTAATCAACATACCATTTTGACTTAACAATTCTGCAGCTTCCTCTTTTGATAATGTGTTAACCCGATTTTTCAAACCCATTTCTTGATAAACCTTACCGCTTGTATTAAAAAAACGCTTTGGCTCTAGACCGCTGTTTTCCATCCATTCCAATAGTTGTTCTTTTGTTGGTGTTTCTTCAACAATATGATGAGAAGTAAATGTACATCCTTTCTCTACCAAAAATTTTACAGCTTTTTTACAAGTGCCACATTTTGGATACTGATAAAATTCCATAATTATTCCTCCTGTATTACTTGAGCATATTTTGCCTCTGTCAACTGAAGCAAATCATTGGGTATCATTTTGATTTGCAGACCGATTTTCCCGCCACTAACAATAATATACGAAAGTGCCTCGGCATCTGCTTGTATAACCGTTTGATAAAGTTTCTTCATTCCAATTGGTGAACAACCTCCACGCACATATCCTGTGTGTTTTGTAATCTCCTTTACAGGGAGCATCTCCACACGCTTTTCTCCAACTGCCTTTGCTGCTTGTTTTAAATCTAACGTACAATCTACTGGAATGACAAAAACAAAAAAATTTTTACGATTCCCTTGCGTAACCAGTGTCTTATATACGTTTTCAATTGAATGACCAATCTTATTTGCTACGCTAATGCCGTCTATGGCACCATCCTTTACCTCATAGGTCAGCATTTCATATGGAATCTTTTTCTGATCCAAAATTCGTATCGCATTTGTTTTGGAAATTTTCACCTCACACCCATCCCTTTTTCAGTTTTTACTATTATAGCATTTCTGAGGACAGTTTTTCTCCTTTTTATGATTGGTTCAAAAATCCATCATTCCTTTCATGTTTATTAAGTCTTGGGGACTATTTTTTCCATTTTTCTATATCCGGAAAGAATAAAATCTTAGACAAAAGTGTTCTTTACTGAAAAATTCTAACTTTAAATCCTCCAACTTTCCTAAAATTTCCAAGCTGAAAAAATACTTACAGAAAAAGAAACGAGTAAGATCTGCATTATGCAACAGATTGATTTGACTTACCTAGGGGAAAGCAAGTTAAACACAAAAAAACATCTTTGATTTTTGTCTTTACTTGAATCATTTGCATTGCCAAATCAATGACATAAAAAATACGCCCCTAGATAAATAGAGCATTTTTTGTGTGAATCCTTTAGAGTCTTACCATTTCAAATCTGGAGCACAGTCATTTTTATCTTCTCTACTCTACTCTACTATTATTTGACCAATTGATATAGTATAATTGGTTTAGAGCGACTTTTTAAAATTTTTAATACGTAGGAGGGAAGCAAAATGAAAATTACTTCATCTGGCTTGAAAAATGGAAAATTTGCTGACCGTTTTGGAAAACGTGGAACACAATTTTCCCCAAGCGGGATGCCAAACTATTCCATTCCACTTAAAATTGAAGATGCACCACCTGGAACCAAAAGCTTTGCAATTATTATGGAAGACAAAGATGCCATTCCGGTTTGCGGATTTTCATGGATTCATTGGACGGTTGCCAATTTAACTACTGCCGAACTTGAGGAAAATGCCAGTCAAACCCGTACAGACTTCGTTCAAGGAACAAACAGTCGTTCTGGTAAACTAAACGGTATATCCATTGAAGAAGCATCCTGTTATGGAGGTATGGCTCCACCTGATCAACCACATGTATACGAAATCCATGTATATGCACTGGATACTCTACTTGATATCCAACCAGGATTTTATATGAATGAACTGTACAAAAAAATACAAGGACATATTTTGGCAAATGCAACATTGACTGGAATTTATGACAATTGATTGTAAAAAGATCAAACATTTCATCTAAAAAAAACGGAGTACAAAAAAGGGTACCTCCGTTTTCTTATTCCAACGGTGAAACCGACAGGAAAATGATTTCAAAAGCAAAAAACAAAATCAATAAAATGACAGGAATTCTCGTAAAATATCGCCGATACGGTCGATCTACAGGAATTTCTCCCATGGTTTCCACATGGATTTTTCCACGGAAATAATATAAAATACCCAACCCAAGCAACAAAAATCCAGCATTCATAACGATATCCAGCATCCATATCATCTGTTCAGGAATTTGTGGATATATCCAATCACTTAGCAGCAAAGAAACAAAATTGTTCAACATATGAATTATTATACAATAGCGCAAGGAATTCGTTTTCACACAAATATAACCCAACACAAACCCAACTATGGTCGCAAAAATCGCTTGCAAAATATTACCATGCATCAAGCCAAATAAAATAGCTGATACAGTAATCGCAAATTTATCCCCAAAACGGCGCAGACTCATCAAAATCCCACCACGATAAACAAGCTCTTCAACAATTGGTCCAACTACCACGATATATGTAAAACTTATAATATAGTATAAAAATGTTGTATCTTGCTCCATATTTGTATAAAGTGTATATCCAAACGTATTTGCCACATACTCTAGTGGATAGAAAACCAAGCTCCCTACGCTGCTGGCAGCAAAGCAAAGTACCAAACCAATACCAACAATCTTTTTGGATACATCTGTCTTTTGCATCTGCACCGAAAGCAAAAGCCCCTGTTTTTTCATATAAAAATAAACTGGAATATAAGCGATCAAAACCGCCAGCATCGTTAATAAATAAGTTAGCGCAACAAACTCAGACTGTATATATTCTAAGTTTTCTAAGTTGAATGTCTTCTCCAAAAAAGTAAATCCCAGCATCATATAAAATACAACCAAAAACGCAAAACCTTGCATAATCAATTGATAAATAAAAAGCATGGTACCATTTTTTTCCATCTGTTTATTGATCTGATACGAAGAAAAACATGGCTTCCCCGTTGAAGATTCTCGTTTTGGCAATGTTTCCTCTGTTTTCAATGATTGTTGATCCACAGTTTCACCTCAAAATCTCGAAGTTTAAAAGTCTTCTTTATTTCTATACTCTGATCTATATTATATACTATTTCACAAACAACTTCGCTTAAAATCTTCTATAAACATTCTTTTCAAAATTACAAAAAAAGAAAGGATGAATGATTTATATATTTAGATTAAAATGTATAAACATTATAATTTATGAATAAGCAAATCCGCTTGATTTCTTTCTTTCAACGCTTTGATTAAACGAAATTTTGAAAAAAAAGGAATTTGAATGCATGAATAATGATTTTTCATATTCAACGATCTGGATTTGACATGAAAACCTGCAACATTATCCAAATTGATCAGAACAAAACGATTACATTGATAAAAGCGTTGATCAACCTGCTGAAAAATATCGGAAAGTTTCCCAGCAAATAAAATCACATCATTTTCTGTATACATACAAATTAAATTTTCTTTTTTTTGTTCAAAATACAAAATCCAATCATAAGGCTCTGTAATCTGTAAATCTGGTGTAGTCCACTCAAATATTTTGTTTTCTTTTCTAGCCTCTTCAATTGCTTTTACTCTTTTTAACGCTTTACTCACGCAGGTGCGCAGTCTTTCTCCAACTCTTTCGTGATTTCCTTTTTCAATATAATCTAATACATTCAAACCCTTTGTCTGCATTTCACTCGCCAAACCAATTTCACTAGATACAAACACAAAAAAACCATGTGGGTCAATTTTATGAATTGCCTCTGCCAATTCGATTCCATTCATGCGATCTACACCCAAATCAATATCCAAAACATAAAAACCAACATTCTTGCTCTTCTTTCTTGCGATCAAAATATCTGAAGGATCTGTTGAAACACAATTCATCTTCAATTCTCCTTCATTCTCCTGGATTCTTGCTGACATTTCTTTCGCTGTAAACTCACAAAGAATCGGAAAATCATCGCAAACATAAACATCCAACATAGCGTTTCCCTACTTTCTTAAAATAGTTTCCAACGGCGTTTTAATATGCCAAAATGAATTATATATACTATAACATAAATACATGAAAATATGTTAAATTTACGAAATGTTAATTTTATAAAACAAATATTATAAACAATCGAAAGTAGTAATTTTACTTGTTCCTACTCAAATATGAAAAAATAAACAGATAAAAATAAAAAAAAACAAACACATAAACCCCTGCTTCACAAAAATATTGATCATATTTAATATAATAGGCAATTTATAAAGCAGATAAACCAAATCTACAAAACATCACATTTTCATTTGAAAACATAAAAAAAACGCACGCTAAAAATCCCAAAACGATTTAAAGCGTGCTTTTTTACTTTTATTTCATTTCTTTGCAAGGTGGCACTTACATAGTGTACTCCATTTTCACATGTGCAATGCCAGCTTCCATATACACCTCGGAAATAACAGTAAAACCTAGCTTAGCATACAACAAAACAATATATTCTTGTGCAGATAAAATAATTTTTTTCTCCTGCCAAGTCTCCTGTATGTCTTTGATTGCTTGCTTCATCATTTGCATGGCAAGTCCTTGATGGCGGTTTTCCTTTCGAACGACAACACGACCAATTGTCGCTGCATTATACCCACTATGCGATTTTGGAACCAAGCGGCAATAGGCCAAAAGTTCATCTCCTGTTTTCACAAGCAAATGACGACATACCTCATCTTTTCCGTCTAGCTCTTCTTCACATACAATTTTTTGCTCTAGCACAAAGACACTGGATCGTAGACGACATATATCATAAACCTCTTTTCCAGTTAAATCGGAAAAATTTTTTATACAATATTCCATTAACGAATCTGACCATTTCCATAAATAATATATTTAATGGTCGTCAACTCTTTTAATCCCATTGGTCCACGCGCATGAAGCTTTTGTGTACTAATACCAATTTCCGCACCAAATCCGAATTCTCCACCATCAGTAAAACGGCTTGATGCATTAACATAAACTGCTGCTGCATCTACACATTGCAAAAATTTTTGTGCATGATCATAACGATTGGTTACAATCACCTCAGAATGTTTAGACCCGTACTGATTAATATGTGCAATAGCCGCATCAATATTGGCAACTACTTTCACACCAATAATATAATCCAAATACTCCTGATACCAGTCTTCTTTTGTGGCTGGTACCAAATTTTTGTTTGGAAGCAATGCTCTAACTTTCTCATCAGCACGAATCTCAACATTTTTTTCTTCCAAGGCATCCACAACTTTTGGTAAAAATTCGACAGCAACCTGTTCATGAATCAAAAGCTTTTCTGCTGCATTACACACCGCCGGACGAGAGGTTTTCGCATTGACAACAATATTTTTTGCCATTTGCAAATCACAGTCTGAATCGACATACACATGACAATTCCCTATACCAGTTTCAATAACTGGAACCGTTGCATGATGCACAACCGACTGAATAAGTCCGGCACCACCACGTGGAATCAACACATCAATATACGTATTGCATCTCATCATCTCAAGTGCCAACTCCCGACTTGTGTTCTCAATCATTTGTACACTGTCAACCGGAAGCCCGACATTTTTCAGCGCTTCACGCAAAATAGCCACAATCGCCATATTGGAATGAATGGCTTCACTTCCACCACGCAAAATAACAGCATTTCCGGTTTTCAAACATAAACCTGCTGCATCACAAGTAACATTCGGACGAGCTTCATAAATCATTCCGATAACACCAAGCGGTACACGCTTTTGTCCGATTTGCAGTTCGTTTTCCGTTTTCCACATGGATAGGACCTCACCAATCGGATCTGGCAGCCCAGCAACTTGCCTTAATCCTTCTGCCATATCTTGGAGGCGCTCTGCATTTAATGTCAAACGATCCAACATGGCTTGGGAAATTCCTTTTTCCTTTGCCATTTGTAAATCCCGTTCATTTGCCACCAAAATTTCTGTCTGTTTTTTCAGCAACAATTTCGCCATTTCAAGCAGTCCTTTATTTTTTAACAAAGTCGAAGCATTGCCTAACTCATATGCTGCTGCTTTCGCCTGTTTTCCTTTTGTCAAAAGCTCCTTATTCATCTTCCATCTCTTCTCCCTTCATTCAACTTTCTATTTTTGCCCAGGTAAAAATAAGGTTCCAATGTTTTCACCAGATAAAATAGCAAATAAAACAGCCGGATCCTGTCCATTTGCAATCACGGTATAAGCTCCAGCCTGTGCCACACGCTTTGCTGCCATAATTTTTGTAATCATCCCTCCTGTCCCAAACACTGTTCCTGAATCACCTGCGTAATCTTCTATATCCGCTGTAATATCCTTGACAATTTCAAGCAGTTTTGAATCTGGATTTTCACGCGGATCTGCATCATATAAGCCATCAATATCTGAAAGAATTACAAGTAAATCTGCACATACAAGTTCACCAACAATAGCAGATAAATTATCGTTATCGCCAAAGCGAACAATATTCTCAATTTCATCAATAGAAACCGTATCATTCTCATTTACAATCGGAATAATTCTTTTTTCCAGTAAAGTTTCAAAAGTATTGACAACATTCTCCCGAATATGATCGTCTTCAATTACATCTCGTGTTAACAAAACCTGCCCAACTATATAATTATACTCACCAAAAAATTTGCTATAGATATGCATTAATTCACTCTGACCAACAGCCGCAACCGCCTGCTTTTCACGAATCGTTTGTGGTGGAACAGATAAATTTAAACGATTTCTCCCAACTCCGATTGCTCCTGAGCTGACCAAGATAATTTCTTTTCCCTGATTCATCAAATCAGACAAAACACGAACAAGCCTTTCAATTCTTCCATAGTTCACCTTCCCGTTATCATAGACCAATGTAGATGTACCTACCTTTACAACAATCCGTTCACAGAATTTTAAAACCTCTCTCTTTTTCATTTTGTGACTCCCCAATCTCTTATATAAATATATATAATTTTTTATGTATAATTATTCGTGTTTGATTAAAAAAACGAGCGGACAACAGTCACTGAACGCTCTTCGATTATCTATTTAAAACGTATATTATTGTATTACCATATCCATCAAAACTTTTCAAGTCATTTCTTACAACTTTGATAACTTTTTTTATTTGGTACACGATTTGTTTTCACCCATTTTGTTTGCTTTGTCCGTCTAGTATGAAGATATCCGCTAAAACCATTGATCAACACCCAAACAAAAAGCTGAGCATAAGTAAAATACATGATGAAACTAATAAAAATACTCTTCAAATCCAGCGTTTCATCATACCACTGAGCCAAAATGAGTTGCATTGTATAAACAAAATAAGCTACAAACCAAATCACAAAAAATGGAAATGGAAAATCCAGCTGAAAAACCCCAAACACACCAAAGAAAAATGCAATATTGGAAAGCAGTAATACCAAAGGAAAGAAGATATAAACGGAAAGATAATAAAACAAATGATGTAGGCACTTTTTTGTCCACCATTCTCGCTTACGAAAAAACTTAAACATTAAATAAATATTGCCCTCAACCCATCTGGTTCTTTGCCGAATCAGCGCATGTAAAGTCTCAGGTTCTTGTTCCCATGTAACGGCCTGCGGAACAACCACAATCGCTTGATTCGAAGCAGTGATGCGAATTGTTAGTTCCGCGTCCTCTGCCAACGCATAAACATCATAACCGCCAAGTGCTTCAACAACCGAACGCTTCAGCAGCATATTGGTGCCTGGCAATGAACCAATACGGTTTGCCTTCCATCGCCCTGCCTGTAAGATCAATTGAAATACTTGAAATTCAATGGCAATCATGCGTGTCAATAAGTTGTGGTGGGCATTCAATGTACGAACTGTTCCAACTGCACCCACTGCACCCACTTCATTTAATACGCCTTCAACCAAATTTTTCACCGCATTTGCCTCTGGCTGATTGTCACCATCATATACCACGAAGTATTCACCATGCGATACAGACAAACCATAGTTAAGCACACGTGATTTTCCTTTTGGATGACCTGCTGGAACACAAATATGGTAAACATTTTGATACATGCGTTCATAATGTGCTGCAATTTTGCCAGTCTCATCTTGCGAACCATCATTTAATACATAAATTTTTAAACTGCCAGGATAATGTAAACGAACCATCGCTTCCAATGTATCCTTGATAACCATCCCTTCATTGTAAGCAGGAATCAACACATCAACCGAAGGATATGTCTGAACTGCTGAGTGCTGATTCTTTAATTTATAATTCAATCCAACAAGCGACAAATATGTATATTGAATTAATAAAAACAAAAACAAAAATAATGCACCAAAAAAATAAAAAAACATGATTTATTCCTCCATAGCTCGAAACCCTTGTAAACGAATCCATTTTTCTGGATGAACCAACGATTGTTGCAAATGTTCCAAAAAACGTTGCTGTACTTTGGTAATGTCAGATTCATCTATATTTTGCAGCAATACAATATACAATTTTTGTGTTTTTCGATAAATTAAATCATAGTTTGTCTGGATTGTTGCCAAAAGGCTCGTTTCAACTGTTTGCTGTAGCGCATAAAACGCAGGATCTTTTTTTGAACTGAGAATTTCAATTTCCAGAATCATACATGTTTCTCCACGACGCTTGGCTCCTTGTAAAATCAAACGTTTCTGTACTTCAAACTGTTCTTTCGTTAACAACAGACCCGTCACGTTTTGCAAATCTTCCAAGACGTCTTTATATTTACGAAGTCCCTCCAGTTCCTTTGCCGTTTGTTCCATCTGATAGAATATGTACCACAACAAAAACAAAAGAAAAGAAAATAAGGCATACCGGAGTAAAAAATACAGTTGATGATGCAATAGCAAATCTTGGTTGAAAATAAAAGAAAACAATGGAATACTTCCGGCAAATAAAATCAATAAATTTGCTAAAATTAATGTGTGATGTTTTTTTTTCATAAAAATAAACACAAGACCTGCCAAAAAAAGCGCTATAAAAAACCAAGGTGCCAAACCATATCCACTGATTGAAAAAAGAAAAATAGCAGCAATCAGAAGGATTAAATATAAAATTTGAAGAGATTGATTTTCTTTTGTCACAAGATTTTCCTCCATTCTATACAAAGTTTTCCTGATTACATATAAAATAATGATGGAAATTTTTTGTAAAAATCCGATATAAAAACTGTAAAGGAGGGCTTTATATGGATATCAGCAGCTTTATGGCAAACGATCTAGCAGCTTTACAGCATACGCTCCAATTAAGCTTACTAAATAAGCAAATCACAGATGGTGCAGCAATGGCTGTTGAAATGGTCAGTGACATGTTACCAGCCACACAGCATCCAACCTTGGGACAACATATTGATGTAAAAGCTTGACAAACAAAAAACGAGCAGAGATCTTTTCCCCAGCTCGTTTTCTCATTAGAATCACTAAAAGCAATCTCATAAAGATTATACTTACAATGTAATATCTTCATTCAACAAACTGAAAACAACAAAATCCCAGCTCAAGAATCTAGAGTCTGTGCAGAAATTTCATGGCACCTTAGTACTGGGATTTTCTTTTGTGTCAAAAAACATATACTCAAAGCCAAAAACTTTATTTTCACATTCTAATCTCTTATAGAACCTGACCATTCAAATACAATTCATTGTATCCCATTTAAAACGAAAAATTAAAAACGACCGAAGTGAACTTCGATCGTTTTTTCATTTATTTTACAGTATAAAAACAACGTTTGGGAGAAACAATGACCTCTTCTGCTTTCAATGCTTGAATTGCCTTATCAACTTCTTTTTTATCCAATCTGGATTTTTCGGCAATTTCACCCGCTTTCATCGGCTCACTATTCTCCTTCAATGTGTGTAAGACCATCTCTTTTGCATCCATTATTTTTTTCCTCCTTTATTTTTTAACATAATTTTACAAAAAGGAAACGCCGACTTGTATATCTTTCCTTTGATCATAAACAGTTGCATCATTCATTGCCTAAAAGAAAGGAAAAATATATTTTACAAATATTGATTGAGCTCTACTTCTAGGCACACAAAAAACATATAAACCAAAAAAAAATCCATTTTAAAATCTTAAAAATACTTTTTTAATGATGATTCATCATTTTTTATTTTACGAATCGCTTGATACTGTCTTAACAAAAGATTTTATAAAAGGAAATAGCGGAAACAATTGAATAGATAATAAAATAGATCTAAAAACCATCCATTCGCATTTTATTACGACAAGTACTTTTCCTATCATTTGTTCATATCATACTCATACAGTCATTTGATTTTACAACGCCTCATATATTTCTTTAGTCACTGGCGTTGTGATTCCTAGTTTTACTCCATAGTCTAAAATCGCTTTACCAAACAACTCTTTTTCATTTTTCTTTTCCTTTTGGAGATAATCTCTTTGAAAAGAAGTGGTTGCATGGTAATCAAATTTTTTGGCTAAGTGAAAGGAGCGTTCTACCACATCTTCATCTAGTTGAATACCTAAATGGCATGCAATTTGTTCAATTTCTCTCATAATTCCCAAAATAGCTTGGCTGGTTTTTTCACCTTCATATACCTGACCAACGGTTTGATTATATCTTGCCGTTACAAGTGCATATGGGGCGATATACATATACTTTGTCCAAATTTCCTTTAAATGATTCTTTGTAAAAACATATCGGACATTGGCTTGATGCAGCAATGCTGTCCACTGATCTGGCAAATGTGCAGGATGCTTTAGATCTGGTCCGAAAATCAGCTTTGGACTTCCACCCGTTTCTACAACAACACCTGGTTTTTCAATCCATGATAAAATATAAATACAAGCTGGATATATGATGGCATCTGGTAAAATGGCGCGTACACGTTCATAAATTCCGACACCATTTAGCAAAGGTAAAATTTCCGTTTTGGAATGAATTTTATCCTTTAGCTGTACTACGACCTCTTCCAAATCATACGATTTCACCGCTATAAGTACAAGATCAACAATCGGTAATTCAGAAATTGACATAAGCGTATCCGTCGGGTAAATGATATGAGTTTTGCCATCCTCTGCCAGTTTCAGTTGCAATCCAGATTGCCCCATCGCATGTAAATGTGCCCCACGTGCGACAAAATATACTTGTAAATCTTGATTAGAGTCCATAAGTTGTGCCAGTTTGCCACCGTAATAGCCACCGACACCTCCCAAACCGATAATTGCAATTTTCATTGTGATTGTTTCGAAAAAGCCATCTCCATACAAAATCTTTACATAAAACTAAAAATATTCAAATATTTTATATTTATAAATACATCAGATGATCCAGCTTTATATGGATTGACTACCGAAACTTCCCCCCTATTTCAATTTCAATCGAATTTTTTCTTATAATGATATAAAACAAAATATTTTTCATTGTATACAGGAAAAATGAATCATAAAATTCTCGACACTACACAAATGCTTTACTTCTTGAAAACACAATATTTTCATCCTTCATTCGACAAGAAATATAAAATTTCCCAGGAAATTACCATCTATGATTTTTTGATTGCTTCATGCAAAATTCTACCATCTCCACCCCAAACATCCATATCCAACAAATAAGAAACCGTTGGGACAAGATCAACCAATTCAACAGCCTGTAAATCGGTATCTGGTATAATGGAATTTCCATACATAAACAAAATATTTTGATAAGTGGATGCTCTAGGATTATAACCAGAAGTCGCATCTGGTGCATCCAAATACACAATATCTTCGGCATGAAAACCGTCCATAAACCGAAATCCGGACTTTCCCTCAACAGCCATAGCAATCCCCACATCGGCATGAATTTTTTTCAAATCATTTCGAGTATGGATTTCCTTTATACCATAAATTCCCGCTTCCTTCAGTTCTTCAAGAATTTCTCGGACATGCTTTTCAGTTGCCAAATGATTATTTTTCACATAAAGATAAGCCCCATTTCCAGTACTCTGAAAACAGGCCTGATAATCAATATACGTTCCACGATTGGCAATCAAATCCTCCCGTTCTAAAATATTGTTTAAATACACATGTGTATGAATATCAATTTGGCTATTTACACTGACAAAAATAAAGACAGTATCTGAAAAAATCTTTGCTTGCTTTGTTATGTCTATCATCTTTTCCAAGAGATCATTATACTTTTGTAAAACATATTTCTGCTGATCACCATAACAAACTCCATACTTTTTTTGCAGCTTGCGAAGCGCATTTAGGCGCAACAGCAATAAATGCGGCTTTTTTCTTTGCAAAGTTCGACAAGCAATTTGGCTATAAAACGAGTCCTGCATATACTCTGGTATTTTTTTATCAACTGGTATGTAACGAAGCTCTTGTGACAACAAAAATATCGGGCTTCCTGCACGCAGCAGTTTCAAATGGTGATTTTCACTCTTTAACGCTGTAATCTCAGGGATATTGTATGTTATCACACTGTTTCCAGTAACTGGCCAGTTTAATGCAGCCGTTTTGAAATGCCTTTCCTGCATAAAATCATAAATGGCTTTTCGCTTCATTTCACTGCAATAGTTATACCAAATTTTTTGCTCATCTGAAATCCCAGGTTGAAATGGCTGATTATGGATAATTCCATGTTGATTCGGGTAGACTCCTGTAACCAAAGATGTCAAAACTGGATAAGTCATTGTCGGATAAATCGATGTCAATTGATCGGAATAAGCACCTTCTATCTTTAATTTCTGGAATATCGGGAATTTTATTATATTTTGGAAATCCCCTCGTAGTAATCCCTCTACAGCAATGATTACGATATGACGGGCTTTTTCCTTTCCAGTAAATTTTGCCTGCTTTAATTGGTCGATGCTTTTTTTCATCAGATGCTTAAAGCTAAACTTCCCTGAATCTTGTATTTCCATCATACAGCCTCCCTTTTCATGCCCTATATTTCTCTTTCATTTTATACATAAAGTAAACCATTCGACCAATCTTTTATTTGACAGATAAAAAATACATAAAACATTTCGGATATTAATAAAATTTGGTGTTTTTTATGTGAATCCTGCTTAGAGAAATCATTGAATCGCAGATGCATTGGTCTGTTATAATTGATCGTACCTGTTCAAAAAGCCATCCAGATAAAAAATATACCCAGTTATATGACATCAGAAAAGATGATTTTTGTGCTGAAAATACAAATTTTATAAATAATGAAACAGACATAAAAACATTGTCGGTTTTTCATATGATATATTTTCTCTTATCCTTGTAAAGATGAAAATTTTGGTGTGTTATTTAAGAGTTTACCACAGACAAAAAATCAACGGCTGCTGTCTAAACAATATCTACATTTTTTATTGGTACCATTGCACAATATCTTCCCGCTTTTGGCGAGTTTTTTCACGCTTTGGTTCAACTGCACGATAACCGAATGCAAGCATATAAGACAAACCAAAATGCTTGGGATCCATCATGCCTGTTTCAACCAAAAATTTTTCAGCTGCTTCTTGATTGAACCCTTCAATTGGACAAGTATCTATGCCCAATTCAGCCGCAGCCGTCAGCAAATTCCCCATCATAATATAGGTTTGTTTACAAGCCCAATCAAAAATGGCTCGGTCACTTTCCAGTAAATTTAGATCTGTCTTCTGAAAAACTTTCATCCGCTCAATTTTTGCCTTTGCAGCTTCCTCATCCATTTTTTGGACCGTTCGGATAAAATTCCATGTCCGTTTGGAAGAATAGATCATATCTTCCTTTTTTCGTGCCAAAACAACGATAAAATGACTAGCCGTTTTTAATGTATCTTGTGCACCCCATGTGAAAGCCAGCATTTTCTCCCGGATTCCATAATCTTGTACAACCAAAATTTTCCATGGTTCCATTCCCATGGAGCTCGGAGAAAGCCGTGCAACCTCAAGCAGAGTATCAAATTGATCAGATGGAATTTTTCGACTCGGATCCATTTGTTTACAAGCATGACGCATTTGATATCGTTTGATTATTTCTTCTTGTTTCTTTTTCATGACTGAAAGCCTCCTTTGCCTTAGTATAACGAGAAGCTGACTTTGGTTCAATTTTTCCGCCATATAATCTGACAATCCCTTCCACTTATTCAAACAAAAAAGCCAGAAACAAATTCAAATGCCCTTTTCTAAAGCATTTCAATGGATTCTGGCTTTCATAAAATGATTTCTTATTGAATTGAAACTCGCTTAATAAACAGTGAAACAATAAATGCGATGACTGCAAAAACAAAGACAAAGAAAAATGAACTTTTTACACCGGCTGCCAACGCTTCCATTATAACAGCAGGTGCATCTGGATTTTCTACGGTTTGCATATATTTCATTTGTCCAGCGGTCATCGTACTAATTGCCAGTGCAGTTCCCATTGCTCCAGCAATTTGTTGCAGTGTATTCATAATTGCAGTTCCGTCTGGATACATCTGTTTAGGCAACTGATTTAACCCGTTTGTTTGAGCTGGCATAATGACAAGTGCAATACAAACCAAAAGACAAATATGTAAAATCACAATGAGCCAAACTGGCGTCTCAGTAGAAATCACAAAAAAGAAAACAAACGAAACAATCGACATTCCAAGTGTACCAAAAAGAACGAGCCATTTTGGACCGAATAAATCAAATAAACGTCCAGTAACCAATGACATCAAACCATTGATTAAGCCACCTGGCAAAAGCACCAATCCTGCAACCAATGCACTGAGTAGTAAAGCACTTTTTAAATAAATCGGTAAAAGCACCGCCGTTCCCAATATAACAAACATACAAATAAAGGCAAGCAAAATCCCAAGGACAAACATCGGATGCTTCAGTACGCGAATGTTTAACACTGGCTTTTCCAGTTTAAGCTGGCGAATAATAAACAGTGCCAATCCAATAAATCCAATGATGAGCGTCAACCATACACGCGGTTCAGCCCATGATTCCAATCCTCCTTCAGCCGAACTGAATCCAAATACCAGTCCGCCAAATCCAATTGTAGATAAAACAATGGAGAGCACGTCAATTTTTGGACGGGTAATGACAGAAATATTTTCCACATATTTCATACCAACCAAAAGTGGAATCAATAATAAAATCAGACAGACCCAGAAAATAAGCTTCCAATGCATCGCCTCAATTAAAAATCCGGAAAACGTCGGACCGACTGCTGGAGCTAGTAAAATAACAAGTGATACAAGTCCCATTGCAGAACCACGTTTATGAATTGGAATAATCAATAAAATAACATTCGTCATTAAGGGTAGGAGAAGACCCGTCCCCAATGCCTGAATCACACGCGCAACAAGCAACCATGCAAAACTCGGAGCCAATGCACCAAAAAGTGTTCCAAATAAAGATAAAAGCACTGACCCTAAAAACAACTGACGCGTGGTAAACCACTGAATCAACAATGCTGTGACAGGTAGAAAAATTCCCAATGTCAATAAATATCCAGTCGTCAGCCATTGTACCTCTGCTGCACCAATTCCATATTCAGTCATAATGTTTGTAAATGCCATATTCAATGCCGTTTCACTAAAAAGACCGATAAATCCCGCCATTAAAAGCGCAAACATAATCGCTCCTTTTTTTATATTTGGATGTTCAGCCATAATCTGTTGATTGTCCAAAAAAATCCCTCCTAATTCTACAAGTAAAAATAAAATGAAACATTCCACTCTATCCTTTTATTATGCTAAGCAAGCATTATAACATAACAATCTGTTTATACGTCAATTATTTGCTTCTGAAAAATCCTCTAAAAAATACATTTCTATAAAAAGGAAAAAGCATTTGAAATTCTCCTAAGCTTACCCAATCTTTATACACTGAAACATATGACCTGCTTAAATTTTTCGTTGCATATGATCATAAATATGACCGGAAAGTATCATTTGTCCCATTGTTACAAAGCCTAGACGCGTATATAATCTTTTGGCATGTAAATTGGCTTGATCGCAATTCAGCCCCATTACTGTTTCACCTGCCAAAGCAGCCTTTTGTGGTGCTGCCTGTAACAACCGTGTACCAATTTGCTGCCCGCGAAAATCTGGATGCGTTACAATACTGTCAATATACCATTCTCCTGGAAAAGTTTCCGCATCAACAAACACTTTATCCTCTGCTTGTAAACCATAGCGAACACCGATTTTTGTCCAAGCCTGATCTATCGTTGGTTCTTGGACTCCTCGGTAACCGCATAATAAACCGGCAACTTTCTTTTTTGCTTCGTAAACCAGTAAGTTCCGATAGCCGAAACGGTAATCCTCTGTTTGAATCGCTTGTACGAGAATCTCCCTCAATAAAGACAATGGATATTTTTGTAAAATCGCAAGTTCCATATCTTGCCAAATTAACATAATTAATGGTGCCAACTGATCGGCATCTTCTTTTTTTGCATCACGAATCATAAAAATTTCTCCCTTTTTGGTTTTTTCCGTTCATTATAACAAAAAGAAGCAAAAATTCGAAACAACATGTTCAAATGACACCAATATTTTGGCTAAATGTGCGCTACATCATGGAAAACATATCCGTAGTTTTGTTATAATTAAAATCCAGAGAAAGGATGTCTTTTGAAAAACATCAGACTGTCAATTTAACATCAAACACAAAGTTAAAAACATGAAGCACCCGAACAGCTTCTTTTGTCTATATCATCATTTATATAAAGAAAGGATAGTCTATGACTTTTTATCAAACACTTGTTACCTACTATGACGAAATTTTCCCACTTAATGTGGTTACCCAGCAGTTTCTTTGCAGCATTTTCCCAAAAAACAGCTGCCTTTTGGATATGGGAGCAGGCACTGGAACCATGTCGTTGGCATTGCAAAAAAGTGGGAGAAAAATGACGGCTTTTGAACCGGATTCCAGCATGGTTGAGAAAATCAAACAAAAAAACACTGCAGAAACTGAGCACATCCTGGTCTATCAGAAAGGAATGCTGGAACTTGATGAAATCTCTGAAAGCTTTGATGGCATATATTGTATTGGCAATACACTTGCACATTTGCAAAATGAACAAGAAATCTTTCGTTTTTTTCAGCAGGTTTATCAGCATTTACATCCCACTGGTATCCTTATACTGCAAACCGTAAACTTTGATCAAATAAAGAAGCTTAAAACTTTTGAATTCCCAGTGATTCGAAAAGAAAATTGCATATTTATGCGTAAGTATGAACAAAACGGTACATATATTCGGTTTGTGATCACACTAAAAACTCAAAATGAAAGCCGATCAAATACAACCATTTTATTTCCCGCTTCCTCTCAAACCATTTTACAACTTTTACAAGAAGCTGGATTTTCTCATCTTCAAACATATGGGAATTTTAAAAAAGAAGCGTTTGAGAAAACGTCATCCGCCTTTATCGTTATCGGACAAAAAGTATAACAGACATCCGTCTAAAGCTACTGCACATACGCTTTTAGCTTTTCATAGTTACAAACAACTATTTTGCGACCAGACATACGAATGTAGTTTTGCTGCTGGAACAAAGAAAGCTTCCGACTCAACGTTTCCCTTGTTGTTCCAAGCATGGAAGCCATATCACTTTTATTAAGTGGACACAAAAAAGTATAATCGGAATCTACGGAAACATTTTGTAAAATATAGGCTGCAATTCGCTGTCCGACATCCTTGCCGGTTACATCTCCAAGCAGCCTTTCTACATTTTCCAAACGCTCACTCATCTGTCTCATCATAGCTAGCATCACCTCAGGCGTTCGCATCAAAAATGCCTGAAATGCACTGCCTTTTAACATACAAATTTCTGTATCTTCCAATGCTTTGGCATTTGAAGCAAGCGGACGATTCAAAAATAAACTAAACTCGCCAAAAAAATCTCCCACATCCAAAATCCGAACAACCTGTTCCCGTCCATTTTCAGAAAGCTGTGTGATTTTTACTCGCCCTGTTTTTACAACATACAAATTCCCATTCACATCACCAGCCAAAAAAATCAGCTCTCCTTTTTTAAATGAACGGTTTGTAATCATCTGTGAAACTTCCTGTTTTTGCACTTCCGAAAGCGTTTCAAAAATTGGAACGACCGAGATACAATATTGTCCGCCACATTGCTTACAATTCATTTTAAACACATCCTTTAACTACCATTATAAACAAAAAGAAGGTCGATCTCAAAAAACATATGCCAGTGTGATTTCAATTCTTAGTGCCTGTACCAAATCCGCTTTATGATAATCTTTACAAGCCATTCATTTTCATTCCTATAATATTTCCAAATACTGAAACCAACTCATCATAAATATTCTATATCATTTCATATTCATCTGATATAGCATGACTTTCCGTAAAATGATTTTCCTGCTGATTGTCATGTTTTTTATTTCGATGCCCTACCCATACCATTTGACAAAGAAATAAAATAAAAACAAAAAAACGAGTCCAGTAATTGGACTCAAAAGATCTACTTATGACAAAACATAAACACAATGCACCAATCTAGGCTCTCAACCTCTGCAAATGTGATGGTTTTAAAATCAAAGTAAGGACTACCTTTTCTTCATAAAGATACACCAACATTTACAGAACCTGTCAATCAAGCTTTGCTGACTTCACTTCTTCACCTCAAACTTACAGAAGCAATATAATGAAGAAAGCCATCTGCTCCCTCGTCAACATGGACTTGTGCATTTCTTCCTAAAAAATGCTGACTTCAAGCTGGCTTTTGATTTTCTCCAATTCGTCCAACCACTGTTTAATGGACAGTGGGAGAATTCCAGCTTGGATCGTATTTACTATATTGTTGACTCACTCAGCTTGCTTTGTTCTCTCCTCAAGTAAGCAATAATTTGTCATTCCAGTTTCAAATTTCCTAATACATGAACAAAATGTACAATCAAAAAGATGCATCCCGTAATTGTAAGTATGATATTATTACGCCATAATCCGATAAAAATGTAATATAAGGGTGGGAGAATAACAATATAAAACAGTATTACTATAATACTTTGATGACCTGTAAAATAGTAAAACCATCCAAAGAAATTCAATAACAAAACTCCGATTGCTATGCAGAAAAAAATAATTCTTTACCTGATTTTACTGAAAAAAGTTTCGCCTCACTATGTACAATAAATGGCATGAATGCAACACATAATGAACCAAGTATTTTCTCGCATACATTTAATATAACAGATGATTCGTATATATTTATTATTGGATTCGTTTCAAGTTTAAATAATGGCATTACCATATATGGAATTTCTTGAATTAAAAATAAAACCAATCCTAATATCCAAAATCCCAAATATTGATTTCCTAAAAGTTTAATCCATCCCACTATAATTTTTCTTCCAAATTCAATGTTTATCATCTCAAATATCGGAAAGACAAATTCAAAATAGAGAACAATTCCTATATCAATTTTCTAAAACAAAAATGGTGATACCTTTATGATACCACCATTTTTGTTTTAGCATGAAAGATATACTAAAAATCTGAAGCCATCCCCGCTTGGAGGCAGGTTCGGATTATCATGATCTGATGCGGTCGAGAGGACTTGAACCTCCATGGGGTTACCCCCACTAGGCCCTCAACCTAGCGCGTCTGCCATTCCGCCACGACCGCAAAATTGGCTGGGCTAGCTGGATTCGAACCAGCGCATGACGGAGTCAAAGTCCGTTGCCTTACCGCTTGGCTATAGCCCAATAAATAATCGGTCAAGGTGTTTGTACCTACATTTTTATGTGCACAAAAAAATGGCGGTCCCGACCGGGATCGAACCGGCGATCTCCTGCGTGACAGGCAGGCATGTTAACCGCTACACCACGGGACCTTTTTAACTAAATAGAATACGACCTTAATATGGTGACCCGTACGGGATTCGAACCCGTGTTACCGCCGTGAAAGGGCGGTGTCTTAACCACTTGACCAACGGGCCATAAACTGGCGGAGAATGAGGGATTCGAACCCTCGCGGCGCATATTTACACCCTAACGGTTTAGCAAACCGTCCCCTTCAGCCTCTTGGGTAATTCTCCTTGGCTCCACAGGTAGGGATCGAACCTACGACCGATCGGTTAACAGCCGATTGCTCTACCGCTGAGCTACTGTGGAATGTATCTCTTTATTGCGAACAAATAATATGTTACATGAAGTTAAAAAGAATGTCAATCATTTTCATAAAAAAATTTTGATCCCTAAACTTTATGATGAAACTCAAAAGATACAGCACACCATTTTCTAAACAAAATGTATCCACCTACATGACTGCACCTTATTGCTACAATCAAAAAAGTAGAACAGACAAACCAATAGCCATTGATATAAAGATTTAAACGAAGAAGGTGTGGAAATCATCTTTTAGACATGCTTTCCCACACTGTAAAAACAAATCTTAAATACTCATATTTTTTCTTACTTACCTTACTATTTGCGAAGAACTTGAGTACATCCTGCTCTTATTTCCACTCTTTTTTACATATTAAAATTCCTCGACAACGACCACAACAATATTTTGAAAGATCGACTTTTCTTTTGCGAAAAAATTTTTGTCCACAATCTCTACATTGATACAAATAGCGAAAAGCATTTTCCTTCTTTTGGCTTGGAAGCGGCGGGCAGTGCATTTTCGCTCCAACCTTTTTCAAAAGACTTTGAAAAACTCGATCTTTATGTTTATACGGCAATTGGTGCAAGTGCAAATGATAATGACAGAGTTCATGCTTAATAATTTGCTCCAATTCTTCCATTCCATATACATCGTAGTATTTTTTGTTGATTTCAATATTATGACTTTTAAGTAAATAACGTCCACCTGTTGTTCGCAAACGTGGATTAAAACGGGCACGATGTAAAAATGGCAGTTGAAAATAAATTTGTGACAAAGATTCTGTTAACATCTGCAATTTTTCTTCATCCATCTGTCCTGCCCCCTTTGCGCCCAAGCACTTGATTACATAAAAAATGACAGCACCTCAAAGCATACATCACTTATTTTAAAATAAAATTTAGCAAATATAAATATTTTAAGATGTTACTTCCAATAAATCTTTATACAAAACCGAAAGTCTAAACTATGCCATTCTTTAAAAACAAATAGATTATTTGATTTTTCTTTTTAACTCTCTTCGCTTTCAGTCTGATTCTGTGGTGATATCATTGTCAAAGAAATACGTCCACGACTTAAATCTATTTCATCCACCCATACCGTTACAATTTGTCCAACTTCAACAATATCCAGCGGATGTTTTACAAATTTCTTTGCCATTTTAGATTTGTGAACCAGACCATCTTGTTTTACACCGATATCAATAAACGCACCAAAGTCAGTAATATTGCGAACCGTTCCTTCAAATTCCATTCCGACTTGAATTTCCTCCATTTGCAGCACATCCTTACGAAGCAAAGGAGCCTGAAGAGCTTCACGCGGATCACGCAATGGCTTCATCAATGCATCAACAATATCCTGCAAAGTAAACAAACCCATGTCTAAATCCGAGGCGGTTATTTCTAAATCCAATGTTTTTAAAGCAGCCATTAATTCCTCTTTTCCAATATCTACAGTCGAAAAACCAAGTTGACTAAGCAACCGTTCCGTTTGCGCATAATTTTCCGGATGAATGGCTGTTTTATCCAATGGATTTTCTCCGTCAATGACCCGCAAAAATCCGATTGCCTGCTCATACGTTTTAACTCCAAGACGAGGAACTTTTTTTAATTGTTTACGATCTGTAAATTTCCCAATTTCTTCTCGCATATGAACAATATTTTTGGCAACGGATTTTGACAATCCTGACACATATTGCAAAAGAGCAACAGACGCTGTATTCACATTTACCCCAACTTTGTTCACGGCCGTTTCAACAACAAATTCCAATGATTGACTCAAAGCACTTTGATTTAAATCATGCTGATATTGTCCGACCCCGACAGACTTCGGATCAATTTTTACCAACTCAGATAGCGGATCCTGAATCCGTCGTCCAATGGATACGGCGCTGCGTTCCTCTACCTGTAAATCTGGAAATTCTTCACGTGCCAATTCAGAAGCAGAGTAAACGCTAGCACCCGCCTCATTCACAATTAGATATGCTACTGGGCGTTTGCTTTCTTTTACAACCTCTGCAACCAGCTGCTCAGTTTCTCTTGAAGCTGTTCCATTCCCGACCGCAATAATATCAATAGCAAAACGTTCCACCCATTCCACAAGCATTTGTTTTGATTTCTCCCACTGCTTTTTGGGCACATGTGGATAAACGACACCAATATGCTCCACCTTTCCGGTTTCATCTAAAGCAGCAATTTTACAACCTGTTCGGTATGCCGGATCGACAGCAAGCACTTTTTTATTTTTCAACGGAGGCTGCATAAACAATTGCCCAATATTTTTGGAGAAAATTTCAATAGCCGTTTTTTCAGCTTTCTCAGTTAAATCTTTACGAAGCTCTCTTTCCATCGATGGAAAAATATATTTTTTATAAGCATCCTCAACAGCAGATTTTACAAATACATTGATCTCTAATGGACGATCACCTTGAATATACTTCCTTTCAATCCACTGAAGCAACTCAGCATCCGGTGCAAAAACCGATACTTTTAAAATTCCTTCCTTTTCACCACGATTCATTGCCAGAATTCGATATCCTTGGGCATGTGATATATTTTCATCATATTCATAATACATTTTATAAACGCCCTTCTCGTCCTTTTCGGCATCTTTTAATATTGAACGCAGAAGTGCTTTTTGTCGCAACTGATTTCGTAGATAATCTCGAACCGAAGCATCCTCAGAGAACTTTTCCATCATAATGTCTTTGGCACCCTCAAGCACTTGCTCAATTGTTATTAGTTCATATTTCGCATTCAAATACTTGCTCGCTTCTTCTGCCAATGTCGGTGCCTTCTCAAAGCGTAAAATCCAGTCCGCCAGTGGCTCTAGTCCTCGTTCTTTGGCAATGGTTGCACGTGTTCTACGCTTTTCTTTATAAGGCAGATATAGATCCTCAACCGTTTGTAACTTCGTTGCCTTCTTTATTTTTTCACTTAATTCCTTGGTTAACTTTCCTCTTTCCTCAATTAAACGCAGAACTTCCTCTTTGCGATTTTCCAACGAAATCATATAAGTATAACCATCTAAAATACGTTTAATCTCCACTTCATCCAATTGACCCGTCTGTTCCTTACGATATCGCGCCATAAATGGAATCGTACATCCCTCCTTATGCATACTTAAAACTGCTGCAATTTGCTCCTTTTTAAATGGCAACTTCTGCACAAGGATTTGACATGCAATTTCATGTATTTGCTGATTCTTTGACATATTCACCTACACCTTTTCTCAAAATATACTTCTTCATATTATAGCGTATTTCGCACAAAAGAAAAAAGCCGCATCCTCTTTAAAAGGCATTCGACTGAAACGACTTTGGTCAAAAAATTGCCTCGAAAAGATTTGCGGTTTTTTCATTTTATGAATTCTTATCAACAGCTTAAAACGCAATCAGACCAAGACTGATTTGCAGTGCTTCATCTACTTTGCGCATCATCGGACGATCCAAATGGGTAATTTTATCCGTTAGCCGTTGCTTATCAATAGTGCGCAATTGCTCCAAAAGAATAACGGAATCTCGATCAAATCCGTATTTTTTTGCATCGATTTCAATGTGGGTCGGAAGTTTTGCCTTTTCAATCTGGGCAGTGATGGCTGCAACGATTACTGTAGGACTAAAACGATTGCCGATGTCATTTTGGATGATCAAAACCGGGCGTACGCCCCCCTGTTCAGAACCGACCACAGGAGATAAGTCTGCAAAAAACACATCACCACGCTTAATTGCCAAAATATCCTACCCCCCGCTCACCATTCTTTCTAACATTCGCGTAACTTCGGATTCTGCATAAAAAGCTTCGGCTGCAATGCTCAAATTAATGGTTGCCATATCCTCATAACCTTTTTGCAGCGACATACGAATATCCAACATTTTCTCTTCTCTTACAAAATCTCTTACTACAGAATCAAAGAAATCATTTGGATGAATATTCTTTTTCTCTAACAATCGAAAAAACTCTTCTGCTAATTCCGAATCAAATTCAATCAAAAAATTCGGGGCCGCATTTCTTATCTTTGCCAAAATATACACCTCCGAAAAACCGTGCGGATCTTCTCACGCAAAACCATCAGCATTTGAAAAATACTTTCGCAACAGTAAAAAATTTTTCATCTCTGTTGAGCCTATTTTATCATGTAAAAGTCTAACGTGTAAAGATACTCTATATTTGTATATTATTAGGTAAGCAGCAAAAATATACAAACATCTTTTATTCTTACAATGTATATACCCGAGGAATACGTGCAGACAGCAAACAAAGCAGCTCATAATGAATGCTATCCATATGATGTGCAAGCGTTCTGGCACCAATCCATTTGTCTTTGTTTGTTCCAATTAAAGTAACCAGAGTATAAAGAGGTACCTCAAAGGGCAGACGAATCATCATCTGATCCATACAAATGCGGCCAACAATTTCACAATAATGACCTTCTACAAGAACTGATGCGCCCTGCAATGCACGACACCATCCGTCTGCATAGCCAATCGGAACGGTTCCAATCCATTCATCCTCTTGTGCCTCATATGTATAACCATAGCTAATATGCTCGCCCTTTTTCACCTTTTTTACTTGTGTTAAACGGCTATAAAGCGAAAGTGCCGGCTGAATCTGTGGAGACATTAATGAAACCATTTCATCAGAAGGTTCAAGACCATACATTAAAATACCAATACGCACAAGATTAAAAGGCATTTCTTTGGTAAAACGCAACGTGCCACCACTATTTGAACAGTGTACAAACGGAGGCAAGCGTTTCTGATCTTCTAACTGCCTAACATAGGTCAGAAATTGATTCAACTGATTTGAATAATGAGATGTAGATAACTCGTCTGAAGTAGCAAAATGCGTGAAAATACCAGTAAAACAAAAATGATCGGTTTTCTGAATAAGATAAAGAGCTGCAAAAAGTTCATCTAAGCTCTGCAATCCGATTCGGTGCATGCCTGTATCCATTTTTACATGTAAATGAAGCGTTGAAGTCAGTTTTTGCTTCACCGCTTCCTGTAACCAAGCTAGACTTGGAACTGTTATATGTATGTCAGACTCGGCTGCAATGGCAATCTGCTCTGGATGAATGGGACCTAAAATTAAAATAGGCGCATAAATACCCTGTTTTCGTAAAGCGACTGCCTCATCCAACAAAGCTACGGATAAAAAATCCGCTCCAGCCTTTAAAGCTGTTTGAGCAACAGGATACGCCCCATGACCATAAGCATTCGCTTTTACCGTTGCCATCATTTTCACATGTGCAGGCAATCCGGCTAAAATGGTTTGGATATTTTTTTCAATCGTTCTTAGCGAAATTTCTGCATAGGTATCCCGATAAAATTGTGTCATTTCATTTCTTGCCTTTCAATTTCTTTATTCTTTCTTTATTCTAAACCTTTTCTTGTTGAAATGAAAAGCCATTCCCAATTTTTCTTTTTCAAAAACATTTATTATAAAATATAGCAAAAAATCACGATTTATTCATAGACTTTTTTGTACTTTATATTGTATAAAGAGAGTAAAGATATTCAGAAAGGATGAAAAAACATGCTCGTTTTAACAACTGACTATGTACCCAATCATGAAATTAAAGAAATCAAAGGTCTTGCTAAAGGAAGTACAGTGCGATCTATACATGTCGGAAAAGATATCACAGCCGGTTTGAAATCCATTGTTGGTGGCGAATTAACCGGGTATAATGAAATGCTTATTGAAGCCAGACAGCTTGCTATTGGAAGAATGGTCGAAGACGCTGAAAAAATGGGCGCCAACGCCATTATCGGCATGCGACTACAGTCCACAGCAATTACACAAGGTGCAGCCGAAGTATTTGCATACGGAACAGCCGTAGTGATTTAAACAAAAATGTTGACCATACTCATTTGGACTCTTTTTCAAGGAGTTTGTGCACTTGGTCTGCTCGGTTTACTCATTTATTTTATTTTCGTTCGCATGAAAGAAAAGAAAGAAGAAAAAGAGCAATTCGATAAATTTAAAAAGTATTAGTTATATCAAATATCATTTGAATCTTTTCCAAAAGTTTGGGACAAAAATAACCCAAAGGAAAAATCGCGCATAAAGATGAATCTTCTTTATAGAGAACATCATGTAAAATCTCGTCATCTCACCTTTTTCATACAGTTTCTTTAAAAAGAGTCAATGTTTTATGCGCTGATTTTGTACGATCTAATATTTTTTCACAATGATGTAGAGAAATTTTTTATTGTTTGATTCTTTCATTCGAATCCCATTCTTTTATTTTTTTATGATTCGTTTTTTCTACAACCTTCCTTTCATTGCTAGAAATCTAAGAAAAAAGACACTGCTAGCCTACCCATTCAAATCATGTTTTTTGCTTACAGCATCTTTTTCGTAATTATATTTGATCTATTCAAACTTGAAATGATCTTCTTTGATCGAAATGAATTTTTTTAGAAAGCTTACATACTTTCCTTTAACACCTGCATAATTTCATCGGGAGTAAGCACCTTATAACCACCATTCATTGTAAATGTACTTTTCACAATTCCTTCAAGCATAGCCTCAGTTACACCCAATTCACAAATATTCATAATTAAACCAATTTCTCTCATATAGGCTTCCATACAATCCAAACCTTCTGTTGCAATTTGTTCATCCGTTTTTCCAGTTGGATTTACATCCCAAACATGAATTGCATAACGCTTAAACTTATCTAGACCATAAGGCATAATAAGACGGTAATACGCCATGGAAACTGCTGAAAGTGTCATACCATGTGTTGCATCGGTATATGCACCGATAGACTGCCCAATCATATGTACCATCCAGTCCGTCGATTTTCCTTTTGCCACAAGTGTATTGAGCGCCCAAGTAGCTGTCCACATAATATTGCTGCGCGCTTCATAATCTGTTGGATTTTGTACAGCGATTTTACTAGAATGGATCAGGGAACGCAATAAACCTTCCATAATATAATCAGAAGTATTGTCATCTGCACCAGAAAAATATTGCTCCAAAATATGTGACATAATGTCAAAAAAACCAGCAACCATTTGATATTGTGGAACGGTAAATGTAAAAACCGGATTTAAAATGGAAAACTTGGGAAACACATGGTCTCCAAAAACATGACCAATTTTTAATTTACTTTCTGGATTGGTAATCACCATGCCACCATTCATCTCCGAACCTGTTCCAACCATCGTTAACACACAACCCACCGGAATAATCGGATTGTCCACATCCTCCATCCGTAAAAAATATTTATCCCATGGATCTGTCGGACAATGCGCAGAAATTGAAACGGCTTTGGCATAATCACAAACTGAACCACCACCAACGGCCAAAATGAAATCAACTTGTCCGTCTTTGGCTCGTTTACAACCTTCATACAGCTTTTCAACAGTTGGATTTGGCATCACTCCGGCATCTTCAAAAATTGTCTTCCCGTTCGCCTTTAAAATTTCTACAACTTGATCATAAATACCATTTTTCTGAATGGAGCCCCCACCATAAACCAGCAATACATTTTTCCCGTATTTTGGCAATTCCTTATGTAACCCTTTTAAAGCATCTGTACCAAAATATAATTTGGTTGGATTTGAATAAATAAAATTCCCAAGCATCGTTTTTCCTCCTTAATTTCTTCTATTTGATATAAAAGCTTCCAATTATCCCAATCAAACTTGATTGAAATAAATGATATAAAGCTACAAAATAACACATCAGAAATTCATCCTCTACTTTTTCCAATTCTACGCTTATCCTTTATTCCTGCATGTACTTTCTTTGATCAGCCAATAAAACCACATGTGAAAGAAAGCTTTTTATGACATTTTCATAAACACCATACACTTGTAACAAAGAATATCATAATGCCATTGAAAGAATCCTCTTTTTTCATAACATAGACTTTTATACAAATTGGATCTATTTCATTCGAATTCAAGATATAGTTCTTACATCAAATTCCACTAGCTGCTTTTAAAGTTTAATTGTATGGCAAGTCTCATATTTAGTATAACATTCTGGCTGGCATTTTTCAGAAATCATCAAACCCTTTTGAACCAACACATCAAATCACTTTATGAATTGGACATAGCAAGTTCCTTCTTCTACATCATATTTCATACCAAACCATCTGAGCCTTCAAACCTTTAATCAATTTTTTGCTCACATACCCCCTTCCACCATATCACCTTTTTCCATTCCTTTATGAATGAACGCCTTTTTATATGCTTCAATGCCAAGCTTTAAACGGCTTAAACCATCTTCTAAAACCGCACGTGGACAAGCAACATTCATTCGCAAAAATTGGGAACCATTCCCACCAAATTCTTTTCCTTTTGAAAGATAAAGACCTGTTTTCTCTTGGATAAACTGTGACAAAAAGCTTGTATCCCCTGTTATTGCCGTACAATCTAACCAAACTAAATAAGTTGCCTGTGAGGATATAGCTTTCACTATGTTAAGCTCTGTAGATAAAAATGCTTGCACAAACTGCTTATTTTCAAAAATATATACCCGCAAGGCATCTAGCCACGAGTCTCCATAAGTAAAGGCAGCAATTGCAGCATCCACCGCAAAAACATTCGGCTCTGCAATTTCATCTGTATTTAAACTTCGCCATACCTTATGCCGCAAGGTATGATTTGGAACAACAACTGCAGCAGTTTGTAAACCTGCCAAATTAAAAGTCTTTGTCGGTGCAATACATGTGATGCTATTTTCCCTACATGCATCTGAAACCGAGGCAAACGGAACAAAGCTTTGCCCTGGATTGATTAAATCACAGTGGATCTCATCAGCCAATACAAGTACATTATGCTTAAAGCAGAGTGCTCCAATCCGCTCTAAAATATCTCTGTCCCAAATCTTACCTATTGGATTATGCGGACTACATAAAATCATCAATGTCGTTTGTGGGTTAGCTAACTTTCGTTCCAAATCAGTAAAATCAATTCGCCAAGACTTTCCGTCATATTTTAGCGGACTCTCAATAACTTGCCGACCATTGTTTACAATCGAATGAAAAAAAACAGGATAAACTGGTGTTTGCAGCAGCACATTTTCACCAACCGTTGTCAATTTCCGTACAACGCTTGAAATCGCTGGTACAACACCCGTACAGAAAATCAGCCAATCCTTTTCCATTTGAAAATGATGCCGTTTGTGCCACCATGCCATATAGGCTAAATACCATTCATCTGGAATGATTGAATATCCAAATATGCCATGTTTTGCCCGCTTAAGAATGGCTGATTGTATTTCAGGAGCCGTCGGAAAATCCATATCAGCTACCCACATTGGGAGCTCCGTCTTTGCGACTGTCCACTTTAACGCATATGTATTTCTACGATCAATTAAAGTATCAAAGTTATATTCCATAAACCCACTCCCATTCTTCCTTATTGAAAGGTTACCTGTACATCATTATTTCCAAGCGCTGCTGCTAGTCCAGTTGGATTTTCTATATAACCAAGTGGCGTATAGCTATAAGACGTTGAAAAGTTTTTGTAAAACAACACCAGACAATCAGAGCCATACAGCATCAAATCTCCTGCACGAATGCTACCTGGGGTTTGTGTCTGTGTTGGTAAATTTTTCGATAAATAATAAAATTTCTCATTTCGATTTAATTCGCTCATACGAATGGTCAGTGGAAATTGCTGAACCAAAGCCTGTGTCGTTGCATTACGGTACAGCTTTGCTGAGAAAGTTTGCTGACCAATCATCATTTTAATACGAAACATTGGCGCACTCCTCTTTGCTAAAGGGGTTGAAACAAAAGCAGATGGTACAACTGAATCTGCCTTGCTTTGTGTATCAAATTGTGCTTGAACGTTCGATTTGTTTTGTGTGGTTAAGAATGTTTCTTCTGTGCTTCGCTTGGTTTGAATCGGCGACTGTATGCTTATACTAGACTGGGCTTGAAAGCTAGACTGTTCGGCTGATTTCGCTGTACTTTGAACAAAAGCTTGGATTTTTGAACCAATATTCACATCAGACGCTTCGCTTAGTTTCAAAGACACAAGTGAAACCCCTTGTTTTTGTATCGCTAAGTCAGATGTTTGATGGAGTGAGATCGCGTTTGCTTGCATAGCAGCCTGCACTTTTGTATCTGATAAATCCGTAACTTTCTTACTCTGTCCCTTTTCTTCCTGTCCTGTGAACGCCATTTCTGCTGTCTGACGACTGATTTGAATTTCACCATGCATTTTCTGAATCCATTCCCCACCAGAAACAACTTCTCCAAGCGCATACAATCCAGCTGCTCTACTACATGCCTGATAAAAAAATGCAACATTGCCCCATGGTTCATAATAAGCCAATATGCCCGCTGGTCCTTCTGCCAACGGCGTATCACGGGTATCCAACTTCTCTGGCGGATAAAAAATTTTCTCACTTCCAGCATAATCTTCTATATTGACAGACAATGGTAATTGCTCATATAAAGACTGTGCTGCGGGTGACTGATTCAAACGAAAAACAATTGTTTGATTATCCTTTGTATGAATTTGGATTTGCATATCTGACTCCTTTTTTACTGTCTCTGTCTTTGTATTCTTTTGTATATTCTCTGATTGCAAAGTTGTTTTATCATCTGATTGACTACCACAAGCAGCCAATAAAATCAATAAGCATAAATTCAGTATAAAACCTAAAAACTTTTTCATCTTTTCCCCCTTGATTTTTAACATTGCATCAGACAAACATAATTTTTATTCATTTGATCGATCTGTTTCAATCAATTTTATAAATTTTGCTGGTACACCACCGACAACCGTATTTGCATCCACATCCTTTGTTACAACTGAACCGGCAGCAATAATAGCATTGTCACCAATCGTAACTCCACCAACAATAACAGAATTTGAACCAATCCATACATTCTCTCCAATTTGAATGGGTGCTGGGATGATATCTTTTCGTTTTTTCGGATCGAAATCATGGTTTAGCGTAGCCAGTACAACTTGATGTCCAATGAGTGTTCCATCTCCGATTTGAATGCCGCCTTGATCTTGGAAACAGCAACAAGCGTTAATAAATACATCCTTTCCAATATGGATATTTTTCCCAAAATCGGTATAAAAAGGAGGAAACAACCGAAATGTTTCATCAACTGTCTCTCCAATTAATTTGGAAAAAAGTATCCGGATTTTTTCCGGTGTATGATAGCCATTGTTTAATTCTGCCGTAATCCGCATCGCTTCAGTACTGATTTTCATCATTTCACGATACATTTCAGAGCCTACCAAAACAGCATTCCCTTGATTCATATGTGTTAACAGTGTAATTGGACGCATAAACTTTCCTCCTCAATCTTTATTCTTAATCCTACACTTGGTATCAGAAGCATTATAAAAAATAATGTATATCACAAAGATTCTATTTTTTATCTTCTTTTTGGGGTATCCACTACAGTTGAAAAGATACACCAACCTTTTGTCCATGTCGTGCCCAGTTCAGTTTCTATCCTTTTAAAAATCTTAAAATGAAAAGATATCTCTATCATCAAACGGCTCATTCTCTATCATAAAGGCAAGCCAAACCATTACAATTCGCCCAGAGATTCACAAACAAAAGAGGCATATTTTCTGCTTTAAGAAAAATCAATTACAGCGCCTTCATCTTCCTCAATCAAAGGTTGGGGATTGGATGGACATGTACGAGAATAGCCAAGATTACCTGCGCCAAAAAAATGAGATTGCACACCTTTTATTTCAATTCCCAACTAAGTAACCTGCTGATAACCACCGGACAAAAAGTCGACAAAGAAAAGCATGATTACCATTTCTTTGATCTTTTTATATACTTTTTTTAAAAATATTCTTTCTTTTTATTCCCTACATACCACTTCTTTTAAAGCGCTTTTACAAATTATTTTTACCTGATTGGCTTGCACTTTATCGTTTTCAATTTCTATTTTCGTAATATCATCGGCACAAATCACACCTTCGGTAGGATGAAAAATGCTATCAATTTTTCCGTTAATATCAACATTCACTGTAGAATATTCAAAGGCATATGTCGTATTGAGTAGCTTGCAATTTTTCATAACAAGATGATCGATATAACACATCCCTTGTAAACTTTCAATCACACAATTGATGAAAGTCAAATTTTTGGCATTCCA
This sequence comes from Candidatus Harrysmithiimonas galli, assembly GCA_904373265.1. Classification (GTDB taxonomy): domain Bacteria; phylum Bacillota; class Bacilli; order CAJFEE01; family CAJFEE01; genus Harrysmithiimonas; species Harrysmithiimonas galli. The sequence goes on from CAJFEE010000009.1 coordinate 55,923, forward strand.
ACCCAGATACTCACCAAAAATAAAGGAATCATATACTGTTACATTTTCACTGTTCCAAAAAGCATCCTTAGACAACAAATGTGCACGATGAATTTCAACATTTTTTACTCCATCAAAAGAGTAATTTCCAACGAGCTGGAAATCATGAATCACCATATTTTGACTGTTCATTGCAAAATAATCACCTGTTGCAGTAACCTGATCCAACTTCACTCTATCACAATTCCAAAGTGTTTCTTTTGCATTCGGAAAGTTAACCTGCTTTAATATAACATCATGACAGCGACGGAAACTTTTCGGTGCTTCAATTATACTTTGCTCTACTGAAATATGATTGGTATACCAGACGCCAGCACGCGCCATTTCAAACAATGTGCAATTCTTCATAATAATATTGTTTGCATACCAAAGAGGATACTTCCATTTAAACAGACTGCTGGACAATTCAATATTACGGCTTTCTTTTAAAGGAGACTCTCCATCAGCAAAAATTGTATTGGAAATCCGCAAATTCTGAGCCTGGAACAATGCCCGCTCACCTGTGAAAAATTCTTGTGTATATTCTGTTTGATGTTGCATATTTTCTACCCTCCACTTCTGTTCATCGTAAATTTTTCTATCCTTTCGTTTAGCGTACCAAAGCATAGCCTCTCATATATCACAATACAGTTTTTACATTTTTCTTGTATGAAACTACAAACACTGGTTTTGAATCATCTACAATATTGCCTGGAGAAAACATATATCAATGAAGCTGCTCATGTTGTTAACATATCTATCCTTGCCAAAGAAAAATATATGCCCTATCTACCAATTTACCTTTTATGCTCCAAATCATATGGGGATACCGATTATCTGTTAAAATTCAATCAAAACCTTAAAATTAAAAATCTAACAGCGGTATGTCTAATCAAACCATAAAAAACAACCGATAAACAAAATAATTTAGGAAATGAATTGGTTTTTGGTATTTATACAAAAGTATAGAAGACCACCTTCTATGCCAAAAAAACAGTTATACAGCACAATTTCATTTTTTGTTTGAACACAGCAGCAAATTTTAGGCACTATATTTCGTATTGGATAATTTTTGATACAATTTCTTTAAACAGATGGATTGTTATTTTCATTCATTTACTGGAATTTATTGATCCAGTCTTTCTATACTTATTTTATCCACGAATACTATCAAATAACAAATACTTATATCAAATATACTTCCATGCTTTAAAAGCATATATTTATCTATTTTTTGGAGGAAACTTTTATGGAACTTCGGGTATTACAATATTTTCTGGCAGTAGCGCGCGAGCAAAGCATTTCTGGCGCAGCAGAAAGTTTGCATCTTTCACAACCAACGCTTTCCAGACAACTTAAAGATATGGAAAATGATTTGGGAAAACAATTGTTCATTCGTGGCAATCGAAAGGTTACATTAACTGAGGAAGGCATGCTTTTACGCAAACGTGCAGAAGAAATTATTACGCTTGTCCAAAAGACCAGAGATGAAATTTTATTTTCTGACGAAACGATTGCTGGAAAGATATATATTGGTGCAGGTGAAACAGATGCCGTACGTATTCTTGCAAAAACAGCTCGGCAAATTCAAGCCGAACATCCACTTGTGCATTACCATATTTCAAGTGGTGATGCTGTAAATGTTATTGAGCAGTTAGATAAAGGGTTAATTGATTTTGGACTCTTATTAGACCCAGTCGATATTTCAAAATATAATTCGATGAAAATTCCTTATCAGGATGTATGGGGTGTTTTGATGCGCAAAGATGCACCACTTGCAAAGAAAGAATTTATTGTACCGGGCGATTTGTGGGAAGTACCGTTAATTGTTTCACGGCAAGCCGTTGATGGCAGTGCACTTTCACAATGGCTTCAACATAACACACAACAACTTCATATCGTGGCAACCTACAGTCTTATATATAACGCCTCCCTAATGGTTGATGAAGGAATGGGATATGCGCTTTGTCTGGACAAAATTATCAATGTAACTGGCAATAGTAACCTTTGTTTTAAACCTCTTCATCCTAAACTGGAAATTGGTATGAGCCTTGTGTGGAAAAAATACCAAGTGTTTACAAAAGCAGCAGAAAAATTTTTAACGAAGCTACAAGAAATGATTGATATCCATGCCATGGAACTCCTACATACAAAAACGGAAAATCAAGATACACTTAAATGAAAGAACCGAAAGAATTTTTAACCGGACGAGGATATTCCATTTGATTTTTTATAATTGGTATGTAATCCTGAATTTTTTATGGAAAAGAGTTTTGAAACAGAAAATGATAAAATAAAAAAAAACATAGAGCAAAACATTTCGGATGACACCAAAAAGGGGGTATTTTTTATTGCAACGATTTATTCACTGAATTTTTACCTCTTCCAACTTTTGAAAACAAGCCATTTTATAGTCTTGTCAACGGCTTCACTTTGTCCATAAGTAAAAGCTGCAACAATGCTTCCCCAACCGAGGTATTCCCTTTCGAACGATCATGCGGCTTTTAAGGTGCGGTTCATTGATGAACTGCTCTCAAAATGTAGATCTTTTTGACCGTCTGTGCCGTATATCCAAAAGGTAGGAAATCCATCCGGAACACGCTATACTTCCAATTTTTATATAATATATATAAATTGGAGTTATAGGGGCGATAAGTGATGACAGCGGAAAAAATTTTCTGTGATTTGAATGATCAATATGGTGATGATCTGAACTGGCATATGTTGCCGCTTGCAAATAAAACATTTGTCGCAGAGTCGAAGAAAGAAATAAGTAAAGACCATATCCTAATATAAAAACAAATATAGGTAGCAACTAAATGTGATTCAAATGATGATGTGCGATATGTGACTGATGGTGAAACTGGCACAGTTATCGATTATATTTTTCATTTAACTCATTCCGCTAAAAATGATATGTTTCAAATGGCATTCAACAACATGGAACAAACAAAATTTTTGTATCCGATTGAGTGAACCGCTTCGCCACTTGAAGTTGAATCCATTTTATCGCAGGAAAAAATTTTCATACAAGGTAGTTAAAGAGTAGTTAAAACGTAAAAACAATGGAATTTATTGAATATACACTGATTCCTTATCATTTGCAAAAGGTATGGGTTTAGTGATGAAATACATTATTTAATAAAATTTTGCATGACCAAAAACTTACACACTATATTTTTTCAACTGTTATAAATAATACTTATTTTCTAATTCATAAATTTTTCTTTCCAATACTCCAACTGTGCAGACAACGAAGTAGTACTAAAAAATTCTCTATTGTACTGTTCGATTACAATTACATTTTTAAACCCAGTTTCAATATTAAACACTTCAATAGACTTCTTAACATTATATTTTTTAAAACAAACTTCATCTTCTTACGAATATCAGAATACCTCTTAACCATTCGCTTTGGATAGGTAATACCACAACTTTTCGAATAAATATTCATATCAACAGGATACATATGTAATCTTTCACCTTTGACAACACGTTTTGTCTTATCAGACTTTATAAATTCTACACTTGTAGCACCTGGTTGATTTAATATTTCTTTTACATCATTCTCAGATTCATAATCATCAATTTCTAAATCACACAAATACGCCGCTAAATCATCACTTTTTTTATAAGTTTTAGTTATCGAAACAATGACAGTTCTTCATTATCAAAGAAATAACAAAGCCACCTGAGTCAGTCAAAATGAACGGCATATTTCATGCATCACCGTTGACAGACTCCTCTGTCTTTACCGATAAGAAAAATAAGGCATAAAATTCCTAAAACTGTTTTCCTAGCCATTTCAATTTTATTGCTTTTTTAGCGATAAATTATAGTGCGAAATATACTCCATTTTTTAGCAACACCTTTTGATTGATATTCCATTTTCAACTAAAAATCTCAAGCATTTTGATATCTTTTCATCCAATTTTTTAGATCAATCACCAAGCCTTCCCTTATACTGGCCATAACTTGGTTCGCAGCTCTTTCTTCTATTTCATTACGTTTAAACTCAGGAAAAATTGCACATGAATTGTGCTCCTACATTACTTTGAGCCACTATTCGATTTTCCTGCAAATTATAAAACCCAAAATCCCTTGCTGATTTAAACCACAGTGTTTGCTACTCATTTACAGGAAGTAATCAAGGCAATAGAGCGAATGCCATCTGTATAGCCAAAGCTTGTGAACTATCCGAACGATTGATGAAATCCAGTCGTTTAACTTTATAACCTATGTGATAAAATAACAATGACAGGTTCTAACATCAAAATTTCAATAAAAAATGGGAGTGTTAACCAAATCATGAAATCACATATTTTCACAACCAATTTCTCCAGTATCTATCCTCTTTATGTTCAAAAAGCCGAAAAGAAAAATCGCACCAAAAAAGAAGTAGATGAAATAATTTGCTGGCTTACTGGCTATGATTTAAACACTCTGGAAAAACAGCTAAATAACCATGTGGATTTTGCAACATTCTTTAATCAGGCACCTCAAATAAATCCCAATAGCTCTGAAATCAAGGGAAAGGTATGTGGTGTACAAGTAGAGGAGATTGAAGATCCTCTTATGCAAAAAATTCGCTATTTAGACAAATTGATTGACGAATTAGCAAAGGGGAAACCTATGGAAAAAATTCTGCGCACAAAGAAAACCAGCAACAAAAAAGTATATGAATATGATGCAATTATCCAATGTGCCCCTAAAAATGGTGGGGCATATTTAATTTTTCCATGGAATGTGAAAACAGAGTTTGGAAAGGGACGTGTAAAAGTTCATGCTTCTTTTGATGGCGAACCGTACGATGGAAGTATTGTGAACATGGGATTAAAGCATGAAGATGGCTCAATCTGCTACATTATTGGTATTACAAAGACTATCCGTCATAAAATAAAGAAAAATATCCATGATTCTGTTCATGTTATAATTCAAGAAAGAACGTAATCTACTACTTCTCCTGCTAAGCGATCCTACTATAAAGGAGCACACTCATAAGGAAGTAATTTCATTATTGCAGAGCGGAAAAACTATGCTGCTCTGTTTTTTCTCTACCTCTGTATCATTTTCCCCTTTGTCTTTCAATACCTTTGCTATTTTGTCAGTGACAATTCCCATAAGCTCCTTAGAAAGCTTTGGATAGGGCAAGCTGTTTTATTTAAGTACCAAACAATCTGATTTAAGTTGCTACCAACTTTGTTGTATACACCATTAAAAGAAGAAATAAAGGTCGGTATTTCTTCTCTGTAAATGGTCATTCAAATTATATAAAGAAGAGAAATTCAACTGCAAAAATCGCTTGCCAGACATACGTAAGCTGGCTTATCTACAAGGTCACACAGCGTTCTTTAAAGTTGGAGCTAAGCTTTAGCTTGGATTTTGACAGCATATTTCTACTTTGGAATGTTGTATATTTATCTAGTATGGTGGCTCAACTCCTTTCAACGTTTTCAACCATCAGAGCATATTAAAGTTAAGAAAAAACACACTCTAACAAATATTAAATTCTAAAATCAATTGTTGTATTTCTTTTTCAAATAACTATTTTACTATAAATCAACTTTTACTGTATTATTTTATGCAGCCATAAATTCACTAGGAATTACAAACGCTGTAATCAAACCAATCACTAAAATTATACTGATTGAAAATTAAAAAATTCATAATATGTATTATGTATAATTCTTGATAATAGTAAAGTTTCCCTTTTATCATCAATAAATATTTCTAAATAATAATCATAAATAAACTTTTATTTTTAATCATATATCATTCCCAGTAACAAATTTTATTTTCATTTGGTTATCCACTTTTTTATTTCTTGATTACAGAAGTACCTCAACGAGAAATTTACAAAATATAGAGTAAGCTGAATATGGTTGCTCCAAAAATATACATTGCTATTTTTACTACCTTAGAGTTTGTAAAATTAAAAATAATATTTCGTAGTGGAATTAAAGGAACTATAATTAGTAAGGTCAACGGATTAATATTCCCAAAAATCAAAAACCCAGTAATTAGTGGAAATAACATAATGAGTATCTGTGTTGGCCATTTTTGTTTAATAATTATAACTAGATGAATAGGTAGATAAAATCCTGTTGTAATGATCCTAAATTCTGTTTTATTTAATTTTGAGAGAAAGGTCTCAATTAAAATCAAATCGGCAATAAATAAAGCAAAGTGTACCATTTGGGAATCAATGTAATGATAAGATATAAACCCTATAATAAAAGTAAAAATACATATATTCATTAAATTTTTATAGTTAAATAAAATTCTTGTTATTTCTTTTGCTGTGAAGAACATATAATCATAAAGATTTTCCATAATTCTATGCTTAGAAACCTTATTACTTTTCATCAATTCATTTTGAGCTGAGGAGACTTGCGAAAAGTCTTGATTGATTAATCCTTGAAACATCGTCCCTATAGTTCGATAATATGAGTATAAATAATCATATTTAAATGATTTGGTGAGAAGCAAATGAACCACCATAGCTAGAAACAAAAAAATGGATGGCCAGCTATTTGAATTTTGTACTGAGAACAAAATTACCAATATACAAATGGACAAAATAGAATACAGTTTTATTGTAGCGATCTGATATTTAATAAATCCAATATAGTTAGCTAAGCTATTGGCAATAAGTGATACGAATAAAATATGTGTGAAATTTGCCTTTAAGATTAGTAAGATTGATATAATAAAAAGAGAAGAAATAATTGTTTTAATAAAAATATGAAATTTTAGAATATTTAAAGAAAAAATCTTCATTTCAAAAATTTGGAACGGGATATTTAAAATAGGATTATTTTGAAATACTTTTGCTAAACTGTAAGCAAACAAAACAATTGGAAACCACTTCATCACAAGATTCTCATGCGTTTGAAATAGTTCCACAGACAGCGGGAAAAAAAATACGAGCAACAATAAAAAAACAAACGCATTAAGTTTGTTCTTTTTTATAAGCCGAATGTACTGTCTTACTTTATTAAGACTTATATAATAAATTGAATCAATTATCATAGCTATCGCCTATCAATTTAGTAATTTGTTTTCGATCTAAAGTTCCTGATTCAAATTCCAATAATTGACCATCTTTCAAAATCAAGTATCTATCACAAATCGTTTCCAAACTGGCTAAATCATGGCTCGAAATGATTTGAATCCTAGTTGTTGATTTATAACTCAGGAACATCTGCTCAACAATATTAACTTGTACAGGATCTAGAGTGATGAATGGTTCATCGAAGAAATAGACATCCGATTTTCGTAGCATTCCAATAGCAATATTAATGCGTTGTAAAGTTCCTCTTGAAACACTTCGCGGATAATAATCCATATATTCTTCCAGTTTTAATTGTTTTGCTAGATATTTTATTTTTTTGATTGCATCCTTTTTCGATAGTTTATTTAGTTTACAAATAAAAAGCATTTGTTCACGAGCAGTTAGATCTTGGTATAAAACAGGCGTATCCCCAATAAAAACAAAAGGAATATCAAGAGTATCCATAGTATTAATATTATTGCCATTAAATAAAATATTCCCTTCATGGTTACGAATGATTCTCATCAAAATTTTTAGTAACGTTGTCTTACCTGCTCCGTTGCGTCCAATTAATCCATAAATGTTCCCCGCCTTGAATTCGAAGGTAATTCCATTCAATACTTTCTTATCGCCATATGACTTTGAAATTGAATCTAATTGAATCATTTTTTCACTTCCCTCTAAATCATATTAGAATTCCAACAAAAGTCCTTGATGACCATCCAATATTTTGTAATTTTTCATAAGATCATTAAATTGAAATGAAAACAATGTTTTTAGACGAATTCTACTATCTTGATAAGAAACAACTTTCCCCACTATATTGATAATTCCATTATGAAAATTCAAAATAGTCGAGTGATTTATTATCTCTTTAAGTACTAAAACCTTGTCGTACTCATTTTTCTTAATTATTCTATTAGTAGAATTTTTTTGATTTTAGTTATAATTTTCATAGAATGATAATTTTCCATAAGTTGTATTGAAAACAATTCCACTTCCTTTTTGATGCCAGATAAATGATCATAAACAAAAAACTCAATCGCATCATTTTCGTTTTTATTGATAATTTTTATTTTTCTTTCATATATATATTGTAAAATAGATTGAGCAAGGCTATTAATTCTTTTTGTTCAATCAATAAATGACGATAATGATTCCGTTGGCATATTTGTTTGGGTATGTTGCGCTTCTTTAAGTCATTTAGATAGGCTTCAAGCTTTTTAATGACATGTTTATCATTTTTAATAACTGTAGTTTTAATCTCAACATCTTCTTCTAAAAGGAAACAGTAAAGTTGAATCATGTACAATTTTCCATCCTCGTTAAAGGAAAAGGAAACCTGATAGTCATCCACTTGTAAATTTCTTTCAACTATCATTGAGTGGAAGGTTGAAAGAAATTCTTCACATATATGCCAAAAAGAAACAACTTTATTAAATGTTGAATGTTCCATAAAACTTTCCCAAAACTCTCTTTTATAAAACTTATAATATGAAATGGTGAACATCTTATTAGTGAATTGCATTGCCCAACCCCTTAATAATAATAGATGGAGAGTTATATTTGATTTTGACAGTTGCACCTTTTTTACCACAAAGGCTATGATATTCATTACTATTGTTGCAAAAGATAATCTCTTTATCTAAAAATTTATTGATATCCAGGTACATATGAAACGGTTCGAGTGGTACTGTTAATTGACCTAATTCTATTAGATGAGCCTGAGATACTTCGACAGAAAAATCACCAGTAAAAATGTTGACTTCGCCCATTCCAATTTTATGTATGTAGATTCCCTTATTAATGGTTTTAATGTAATTTTCTTCTGAAGTATTCCCTGGTTGAATAAACATGGAACGCATCCTAGTAATCACTGGCATTTTTAAATTTTCTCTTCGCCCATTCCCAGTATTATAAGAATATTGCTGATCCGATCGACTGCTAAGTAAATGGAGGATTTCCCCGTTCTTTATCAATGGAATGTTCTTTGTGATTGGATCGCCATTGTCATCAAAGATTTCTAATGTATGATAGTTTTCAAAAATTGTAAGTTCCCGACTGAATTTCCATAATCTTCCCCTGTTTAGTGGAGATCGAAAAAAATGATCAGTCTCTAAAAAATGACCCAGAAATTCATGAAAAAATAGTCCCGATGAGCAACTGCTAAAGACCACTTTATAAGAATCGAGTTCCTTTGGTAATGATTTCTTTGTAGAATGAAACCAATTAATTTCATTCTTTATTATCTCCAATAAGCTATTAATACTATCTTTATTGATTCTTTCAATAACGTGGAAATCACTAATAATATTGATACCCAATTGATCAATATTGTAAGAAATAATATAATATACTTCCTCTTGTAGGCCACTTAAGAAGTTGGGATCAAATAACGATTTTTTGTTCTTAATAGTTTCAATTGCTATTTTTATTTTACTAGGAATCTTCTTTATGATAACTACAAGATTTTTGCATATAAAAGAGTTCTATAAGAATATCTGAAAGATAATTATGGTTTGAAGTGTGCACGGTCATTCTTTAGAAGATATATCATCCATTGATGAGTTTGATAAATATTTCAAAGGAAGGAAAATTGTCAAGGATCCTGCACCAAGTAAATTTGAAACCACACCAGGACAACAGACACAAATAGGCTGAAAGGAAAATATGACGTTCATTTAAAAAAATGGAGAATCAGTAATCATTAATATATTCAGTTTTATTATGACATATTCGAGATTTAAGGCCTATAGACTATCTTTGATGAAAACGCAGGACATATATTATTTCATTTTATAGATGAAATATTTCAGATTCTTGATGGTATTCCAAGAGAAATCGTTACGGATAATATGAAGAAAGTCATGGATAAAGTCAAAACCGAATATACAAAAGAAAAAATAAACAATAGTTTTTATCAGTTTTCCAAGGATTATCATTCCAGGGTTCACCCATGCACAGCAAGACATTCAAATACCAAAGCTAAAGTAGAATCACCAATGAAAATACTGGATGAATGATTCGCTTACAGTGGATGATGAATTCTCATTAAAGCTAAAAGAAATCAATGAACATGAAAACATAGCATTTCATGAAAAAGCTATCTGGTATCTGGGAATTCCTGTTCTAGACTTAGAAAATGAAAAAGACTTCCTAGGAAAAAGCTACCACACCATTCCTATAAGAAAGCCTTATCAAATTGATACCCTAGATATAAAAGTAAACGATCATCAATGATTACTTATAAATCCAGAATGTATTCTGTACCACCAAAATACATTGGAAAACAATTACAAGACTATGATAATCAAATACACTTGTATTATAACACAGATTTCATTAAATATCATGATTTAATCGCACAGCTAAAGAAAGCAAAGCTAGAAAATCGTTTAAAACATTTTACAAGCTACACACTTTTAATTATTGATGAATGAGGATATTTACCAATAGAGAAAGAGGATTCGAAGCTATTTTTCCAGTTAATAGATCAAACGAATACGAGAAGAAAAGTACCGTAATCACAACAAACATCAATTTTTCCAATTGGGATGATATATTTATGGAATCCATCATTGCCAATGCAATTTTAAATAGGGTAGTACATCATGTCTATGTCGTAAACATTTCAGAAAAATCATATCGACTTAAAAACTATTACAAGGAGTCTGAAACCTAAAAATGTACATTCTTAGCTTGACATCTATAGGCAACATCAATTGACTAGAAACAGTCGGTGACTTTGCCTTTTAATTTATGAATAAGTTTTCAAATTCTTAATAAGCAAATTTTTGGCTTCCCATAGAAAAACATATCTAACAATTTGTCCTATTATAATTTTCTTTTATTATATCGTTTTCTCAAATATAATTTATCATTAAAAACTACATGGGTATATAAAAACACATTGTTATATAGATTCAGTTTAATTATCCGCTACAAGATGACTCGCAATACAGCTTACCTTTTCCTGTGTTTCGACATATTCCCTATCCGGATTTGACATGTTAACAATCCCTGCCCCAACTTGAACCCAACTCTCATTGTCAGTTTGATATATACTTCTCAAAACAAGTGCACCATCCAAGGAACCATTTTCATCATATATTAAAACACTTCCACTGTATAGATTTCTTGGCTCTCTTTCAATTCTTCCTATTGCTTCTATTGCTTCTTTTTTAGGAATACCTGATGCTGTAACCGCAGGGAATAATTTGCAAAAAGCATGCCATGAATTTAAACCAGATTTAAGATTTCCTCTTAATCTTGATCCCAAGTGCTGTACAGTTCCTCTTTCTATAATAGACATAAAATGAATAACAGCCACTGTTTTGGCATCGCAAATCTCTTGCATTTCTTCTGCTGCCAATCTAACTGAAATTGCATGTTCTGCTATTTCTTTAGTATCATATAATAATTCATTTCTTAACTTTTCATTTTTCTCCACATCAGCAGTAAAAGCCCTTGTTCCTGCTAAAGGAAAAGTATATACAATACCATTTTGATCTACCTCTGCTACCGTCTCAGGACTAAAGCCTGCCACTTCCAATCCTTCAAATCTACATAAATATGATCTTGCTGGGGTATTTGCCTGTCTACCCTTTATATATGTAGCTTTCATATTTAACTTTGTGGTAAGAGGAACTTTACGTGATAAGATTAATTTTTGGTATTTATCTTCTTGAATTTCTTTAACTCCTATAGCTACAATTTTCTTATAGTATTCCTTATCATAATTAACTACCTTTGTCGCATCAATATATTTATCACATTTTGTATGATTAACGTCTTTACTTGTTGTTGCGATCACTTTTTCCATTTCATATAAATCATTTTTATTCAGAGCCCTTAAAAGAACTCTTTTCCCATCAATACGAATTTCTTTTTGGGGAATAAATAATCGTAATAGCTCCGATTTTTCATGTTCCACATCAAGTTTATAAATGAATCTAGCCAAACTAAAATTAGCTATCCCATAACTTCTCCAATTTTTCAATGGAATATTTGATAAAATTCTGTATAAATCTTCGCATAAATCACAAATAGTTTCTTGAATCATTCCATTTTTATCTTCTATTATAATATGTCGATCGGTTACGATAATCGAAATATGACATCCAATTCCAATAGATATTTTATGATTATCTTCGTATAAACAATAACAGTCTCCTTCACATAGGTTTGTTGCCTCATCAAAGTCGATTGTTTTCTCCAATTCAATCCTTTTCTCAATATATTTTTCCATAAATAATCCTTTCCATACTGTCATGTAATTTTTTATTATTATTACTATTGAATAGAAGAAGAGCTATGATTCTATCCACTACCCAAAAAACATCCGTTTCCCAAAATCAAAATTAGGATTAATATCCACAGCCGTTTCCAATCGATACGCAATCCTTATTGCCGTTTTCCTTATACCATAAAATTAACGATAACAAACAATAAGCATTTCATGCGTGTGTCTATGACAGAAAATCATCTTCATAAAAATAAATCGACAAACTTAGTTATTGCTAACTAATTCACTATAACAATTTAATTACTATTTTTCTGCTCCATTTCTATTTAAAATCGCTTATAATAGCCCTTTCTTTCTACTTTTTTGATAATCTTTCAGTAAAATACCAGCAACCCAAGCTAGAAATCCTAGATATAGTCAGATCCTCTAAAAGATTTAGAAATTATCCAGAATCCTCTTAATAAATAAATTATTCATATTATAAATCATAATAAAAAATCTATTTTACCCGTTCAGAACACACAAATATTTCTACATGCAAACTACAAAATCAGTATGGATTATGATGTAACCACTTACGATAATCATTTATACAAGCCAGTTCTCCTGTTTTACCAAGGATGGACGCAAAAAACGGCAAACTTTTTTAAGATTCACTGTTTTGGAATACTGCTATGAAACAGCGGCTATTTAATTTTCTAGATATGTTCGTTTAACAAACTGAGCATTGTATTCCGTCTAAATTAAATTCAAGGCTTTCTTTAAGTATGGAAAAAACACAAACACGGGCTTATATAAAACTATGTCATTTTTTTGCGCAAGGATACTACGAAACAACATTGGATAGATAGCAGAAAGAAGCAAGTGTTCCAGAAACACTTTTATATGTCCACCTTAACAAAGAAATAATTTTATTTACTCTTGTTACTCATAGTTCGACTCACAGTTTTCCAATGCCACAAAGTTTCTGAGCGAGAAAACGGATCCCCTAATGTTATATGGCATGAAAACAGCTTCATAGTTTCTTATCTCTATGAAATCAGCAAGCCATTATGTAATTCATATATGACTGCCTATACATTAAAAACTACATCAGATTATATCCATATCACAGTACAACCAAAAAATTACAACGCATTTTTTCCAATTGTATACCAAACACTACCCTACCTCTTCTTTCTAACTTCTGTCTAACACAAGTACTTCATGCATCATCAGCTCATGGTTTCCAAGAAGTACTAGCACATTTTCTACGTCGTTGAGCCAGTCTGACAGAATCTCTATCCCGTCTGTTTTCTATCAATAACAGTCCCCAGTACATACAGACGATTTTCCAGTATCGAAACAAATTTCGCTAAAGCAGAACAATACCGCACCATACTCTATGAATCTCTTCCCTGACATATATCATTTTCTTCTTTCTGATCCTATATTATAGATCACTTTTTATATTTTTCTTTTTGCTTTGCATATAAAACAAGATCTATCTATTTTACACTTGAAAATATCTCTAATTAGAGTATAATATAACTAGTTAGAGATAATTTGAAAGGTGATTCAGGGATGGCAGACATTGAATTAAAACTTCTTATCGGCCTACACCGGGTTTGTAATGAAATTGACCGCAGATCGTCCCAAATATTTGCCCAATACGGATTAAGCTTGGGGCAGTTTGCGGTACTTGAAGTCCTTTACCATAAGGGCAACTTGAGTGTTGGTGAAGTTCAGAAAAAAATACTGAGCACAAGTGGTACAATCCCAGTGATTGTAAATAACCTAACAAAGAGAGGACTGGTAGAAAGACTAACGGATGTTGATGACAAACGAAAATGCATTCTTCATATCACAGAGGAAGGCAAAAAGTTAATGAGAGAAGTCTTTCCGAAAAACAAAACGACCATTATCGACTCAATGAGCAACTGGTCTGATGAAGAAAAAAATCAAATGCTTAAAATATTAAAAAAATTTGAAAGGTGAAAAAATATGGAAAGAAAAGTTGTTCAAAAGGTAAAAGGATACTTGACACAAGATGGAGCAGGAGTCAATCTTGTTCGTGTGTTAGGGCATGAGACAATCGAACAATATGATCCCATTCTCATGTTAGATTCCTTTGACAGCAGAAATCCAGATGATTACACTGCTGGATTCCCAATACACCCCCATCGTGGAATTGAAACAATTAGTTATGTTTCTTCTGGGAAAATGATGCATAGAGACAGCCTAGGTCATTCAGACACAATCGAAGATGGAGAAGTACAGTGGATGACAGCCGGCTCTGGAATTTTACATGAAGAGATGCTTCCCGCTTCTGAACGCGTGCTTGGCGTACAACTTTGGCTAAATTTACCAGCAAAAGACAAAATGGCAACTCCGCAGTACCACAGCTTAAAAAGAAAAGACATCGAAGAAATTCCATTTGATGGGGGAACCATCCGACTGTTGGCAGGAAAGTACAAAGACAAATCCGGTTTTTTGGGTCAATATCTACCGCTGGATTACTATGATATCCATCTTAACGACAACAGTGAAATCAGTATCGATACTGATGAAAAACGCTCTGTTTTATTGTTTACACTGGTTGGTGAAATTATCATTGGCGATACACTTATTGAAGAAAAAACAGCAGCAAAATTATCGGATGGAGACAAGGTAATAATTCAAAGTGGCAGTGAAGGTGCACAGGTACTTCTGATCAGTAGTGTGCCACTGGGTGAGCCGATAGCTTGGGGCGGTTCAATTGTTATGAACACACAGGACGAATTACAACAGGCTTTTGATGAACTGAGAAATGGAACGTTCATTCGGTCTAATCCAATAAATCAATAACACAAATTCATAAAACCACAAAAAATGATGGAGGGAAAAACGATGAAAATTATTGAATCCTTGAAAGCACGGAGATCCTACTATGAAATTCAAAAAGAGCTACCTGTTCCAATTGAAACAGTAACCAAAATGATAGAAGAGTTGACCGAACTTGTTCCTGATGCCTTTAACATGAAGAGCAGCAGAGTTATTGTTGTTCATGGTAAGAAACAGGACACTCTATGGGATGAGATAGAAAAAGCATTTGATGGGAAAGTGGCAACAGAGAAGATCAATAGCTTCAAATCTGGCGCTGGTACAATTCTATATTTCTATGATCGTACTGTGATCGAAACGAAGCAAAAGCAATTTCCTCTCTATGCAGATAACTTTCCCGTTTGGGCAAATCATGCAAGTGCAATGCTGCAGCTTTCCATATGGAGTGGTTTGCGCGAATTGGGCATTGGCGCATCACTCCAGCACTATAATCCAGTAATCGACGATAGTGTCAAAACACTGCTCAATCTGCCAAAAGAGTATATCTTAATTGCTCAAATGCCTTTTGGAGGAATTGTGAGTGAACCGAATAAAAAGGAGAAGGAAGAAATTGATAAGAGAGTCTCTGTAATTTCTGAATAAACCCTAGCGCAGCCAAAATAGAAACTTCAAAACAAAACTCTGTTTACCTAAAATAAAACAGAAATAATCTATATCAAACAAAGTACGAAACAGCAGCGATACTGCTGTCTCTTTTTGTTTCATATACAATAAAACAAATAAACCCTTTCCACTGCAATGATACAGAACCAAATTCATGCGGCGTTTCATATACTTTGCATTCATGATCCCACTCGTATCTATGAAGAAGTAAAATCCTACTTACTGTTTTTCCATTTGTATACCTTTCCTACATCATTCATAATGAATATCTTTGACATAGACGCAAAAAAGCAAAAGTCAGCCAATCACATGCACTCCATATTGAAGTTACGGGTTGGACAAGCACTGCAATTGCAAGAAAAAATAGAAGCTCTATTCGTCACTACTATAATTATAGAACAATTAATACACCAAATGGTAAAGATAGTTTTTCTGATGAAATTGATAATGATAGAGAAACGATAGAAAATTGTTTTCACGACAGAAAAGAATAGGAAATTTAGGAGCAATCTATGGAGGAATTTCTACAGTAACGACGAATTATTATTTTGGGAGGTTCTGCCCCTTGTGTCACAGGTGGAATCTCCAAAACAACAGAGCAGTTTGAATTTGGAAAAGCTGCATGGCTATTGAATAACAGTTCAAGCGGTGCAGGGAGACAAATCAGTAGATCAGACGGTTACCTGGAATTTGTAGGAGGCACTGTATACAAGTATGCGAATGGAACATGCGAGAATATGCCGAATTCAGAAGCTAAACATACGAGATCTCAACAAACGCAAATCCTACAGCAAGCGATAGTGTAGCGGGCAATGGCACTCATTCAGATGGTGATTCTGTTACGGTAATGGCTACTACAAACAGCCATTATCAGTTTCAAAAATGGCAGAAAATGGTAGTCGGGTAAGCGACGGCAAGCTATACTTTTACCGCTGAAAGACTCGCACACTTGTAGCTCTACTTGAAAAGACAAGACATCAATGGGCAGATACATGGATGAGCGACACAAATAATCACTGGCACAGCTGCACTATATCTGACTGTATAAAAAGAGGTAGTACCACCAATCCGCCGTAAGACAATATGCAACGAGCAAGTCTATACCACGATATCTGCTCATGTTCTCTGACAGTTACGTTCACACCTATGTAAATGCCACACACAGACAATTGGAAAGATGTTTCTTCCTCTACTACTTGCACAGGCAAGAAACAAAAACAGTACATTTGCAACATCTGCGGGTCATATGGGAGCACAGAGCACGTTACCCGATACCTCACGGAGGGGAAAAAGAAGCAAACTGTTGACAAGCATCCGACTTGCACTGAGGATAGCAATCCATCCATTGTGAGAAATGTGATGCGATAAAGAAAAATGAGGTTATTCTAAGAAAATAACACAACTACAATGGCTGGCAGCAAGGATAAATCTCAGCATTGGCAAAGCTGTACGCTCCGCCATAAAGAAGCGCAGTGTAGCGATCATGTTTATGATGACAACAAAGACATCAACTGTACTACTTGCAACTATAAACGGATTGCTATTTGCACCATTACCTTTGACCTGGATAATGGCAGCGTAACTCCTTTCATCATAGTAGAGATAGTAAACAGAAAACTCCAAATCCTGCCTATTCCATCTCACAGCAGAAACTACCGCTTTGATGGCATCCTCACTACCGATTTTGACAAAGAAACTCTGAAAAAGGCTGGTATCCAGCTATGACCCCGGCCAGAAAGCGGTAGTCTTTAAAATGAGGCATTTTGGCATCTATGGCATCGGCTATAAGACACTGGTTCCGTTTTCCCCTAACGGATATTAATGGTTACTTGACGGGCTGAACCCTGGTATAGATACATCAATTCTTAACAAGCTGCATTTGCAACAAAGCGGGGGTTAATATGAATGACATTTTTATGATGGATAAGGAGCGGATGAAGTAGCTTCTATGGTGTTGTCCCAAAAATTTTAGAAAAGCTTTTTAACAAATTGTATAACAAAAAAGTAGGAGGCGTATTATTATGATTTTTGATGATGTGTTTTATCCCGGAAATCCAAGAAGACGCCAGGAGGTTGCAAATCTTCGCGGTGAAATCATTGCACTTTTTAATGGCTACCAGGCTGCCTGGAACAAAAATGCCGATCTACTCAACGATATTTTTTATAAAAGTGCTTCAGGTACACCTTTTCAGGCAATCAGGATTGCTTACATTCAGAAGAATATTACAAAGGATACTGTAAACGACTGTCTTGCTGAGATGAAAGCCGTTATAGATGATACCCAGACAAAGTTAAACAAACTTGTAGAGGATATTGGAGTTTCTAAATTGCTTCCTTCAAACTGGGAAAAAGGGGGCGTCAAGATTGAAGATCTCGGTAAGGATACGCTTTTGAAGATTGGAAAGGCCTTTACTGCTGTTTTGAGCACTACTGGAGCCGGATTTTTGGGATACTATGTCTTTGTGAGTGTTTCCTTCGCAGTTACCTGGGGAGGGTTCGTGTCAGGTGCAATATCCAGTATTGCCGCAACACTTAGCGGTGTTCTCGGAGGCATAATCGCAGGCGGTGTAGCGTTTATCCTTACCGATATGATTGCCAGTGCGATCACCGGAGCGATTGAACGCAAAGAACTCAACGAAGCGATTGACGCCCTAACCGAACTGAAAAGAGCTATAAAAGATCCTTTGACCAATGGAATCAATGCAATAAGTGGCATCAGCCAGAATATTAAGGACGGGAATTATAAATTAGGGAATGGCTGGTATCTTGGCAAAGATGATGAGGGGAATTACATTATTTATACTTTAGGTACAGGCGGTAAAATCGTTAAATTAGATTTTATAAAAGCAGCTTAATGACAAAATATAAACCAAATCCTTGAGTGTAGCCAATAATGAAATGGATATGTAGTCGGATTAAACAAAGTGATCACCACCCAATAATAAACACTAGGGACTACGAAGGCGATCTACTGAGAGAAAATGACATGAATCATACAAAAGAATGGCTGCTGCTCATAGCGGCAGCGCTAGGCGGGCTGCAACACGACCGCTGCTCCACAAGGCGGCAACCCCAGACGCACTGGATATTTATTACTACATGAAAAGAGAGCAGCCGCTAAAGCTGCTCGACCTGAGGCTGTCTCATAGTTCATTGATCAACCTTACCAATGGTTGGGATCTGGATAGCGAAAACATCCCATAAAAATAAAGAGAATACAACTTTAACTGTTTTTTGTACCAGATATACCATTTGTTTGAGGTGGAAAGAGAACGAAAACCCTTACCACTTTTCTTTTTTTCTTTTTTGGCGTTTTTTCAAGAGATGACATGCTACGAAACAAAACCCTTTCAAGCTGTATAGTACAGCAAGATACCCGCACAGATAGCTCCGATCTCTGGAGAATGCAAAGAGACGCAAAGTCAGGAGACAACTGGAGAATCGCCACAATGCTCGCTGGAGCGTGACTCTATATGGGGATACTGGCAAGATACATGAACGTCTCTCCCCGAGGTGCCCGTTCATTTCCGTTCTAGGCTATCCGGATAGCAAAAGCAGGAGCAACAACACTAACATGCTCCACTTTTGCTCCCTAATGAATGACTACCACCTACAAGACCTAAGCAGCAAGATAAAATCGACCCTGCACAGCAAAAAGACCAGCGAGCAGGATACAACTGCCTATATGCCTTACGACTACCGAAGATCAAGTAAAATTCGAGCAATCAAAGAAGCAAATCTGTTTTATCCTACAAATCTTTTATATCTTAAGATCGTAATTTTCGGTTCTTGTCATCAGCATTTATAAAAAAATGTGATTTTTCAAATTAATTCATTCTAAATTACAATTGGTTTTAACCGGATTCTTCATTACCATATGAAGTAAATCAATAATATGTATAACTTTCACTTGTTGTTCTAAACCGGCACGTTTCACTCCAAGTTTCATTTGAATCAAGCAGGGTGGATTTGTTACAACAATATAATCTACCTGCATTTTTTTTATTTTGGTAAACTTTTTATCTAAAATAACCATAGATGTATCAAAATTGGTTACACCATAAATTCCTGCCGATCCGCAACAAGAATCATTTGCATCCAGTTCAATCCATTGAATATCAGGTATCATTTGAATCAATGTACGTGGTTCCAATGTAATTTTTTGACCGTGTGCCAAATGACAAGAGTTTTGAAATGTAACTTTTTTAGGGAAAGATTGAAAGTTTAATATATCTCTCATATCGTATAAAAATTCATTCATATCACGTACTTTAGAAGAAAATTGTTCCGCACGTTCTTTCCAAACTTTATCATGCTGAAACCAATAGCCATATTCTTTGAAAGCAGTTCCACATCCCCCTGCGTTACTTAAAATATAATCCACTTGACTATTTTCAAAAATTTCAATATTCTTCTTAGCCAATTCTAATGCAGTTGCTTTTTCTCCCGAATGGGCATGCATCGCTCCACAACATTGTTCATTGGCATAAAAATGAACTTCAAATCCGAGTTTATTTAAAATTTTAGCAGTATTTTGGTTGGTTTCAAAAAACATCATATCCATTACACAACCAGTGGTCAACCAAACTTTTGCTTTTGCTGTTCCAATTGCCTTCATCACTTTAGTCCGTTTTTTTCTATCTTTTGGTGAGGCAACCGGTTCAACTGCTTGTTGCATATTCGCCAACGATTTTGGCAAAACCTTGACCATGCCTGTTTGATTGGCTAATTTTTGTAAACCACTTGCTTGTGCATAATAAAGCATCTTACCTGCAAACCGAATTCGTTTTGTATTATTAAAAGTATGGTCAAAGATGGTTTTTCGAATCCAATGATTTTGATGTTGATCACGCTTTGTTCCCTCGATTGATTCACGCACACCTTCTAATAAATGACCATATTTCACACCGGCTGGACAAGCACTTTCACAAGCACGACAACCTAGACAAAAATATAAAGCATTTTCCAATTGTTTATTCATTTCAAGTTTTCCATCAGCATATGCCTTCATCAGTGCGATTCTGCCTCGAGGGCTCGCAGATTCTTTAGCCGTGATCTCATATGTCGGACAGGATGGTAAACAATAGCCGCATTGCATACAGTTATATATTTCATCCATATACTCATCTCGGAACTTTTTGATGCGTATATTGTTATCGAATTTCGTTTGCTCGCTCGCATCCACATACATGACTGACAACCACCCTTCTTCGATTACTTTTAGCGAAAATTTTTCCTGGATTCATAATTCCATGAGGATCAAAAGCATTTTTCACACGCTTCATCAACTCTATCGTCGCAGGATTGAACCTGGTTTCTAAATATTTTGCTTTTCCTATCCCTACACCATGTTCACCTGTAATCGTTCCACCAAGACGAATGGCAGAATCAAAAATTTCTGCAAAAGCTGCTTCGACTCTTTCAATTTCTTCGTGATTCCTTTCATCGGTTAAACAAGTTGGATGTAAATTCCCATCTCCTGCATGCCCAAAGGTACAAATTTCAACTTGATATTTTTTCGCAACCGCCTCAATTCTTTCTACCATTTGTGCTAAAGAGGCACGTGGTACAGTTGCATCCTCTAATATGGTTGTTGGCTTTTTGCGTGCTAAGGCACTTAAAGCAGAACGTCTTGCGGCCATTAAGTTATTTGCCTCTTCTTTGGTTTGGGCAATTTGCACTTCAACTGCTCCTTGTTTTAAACAAATTTCTTTCATTTTCTCAATATCATGTGCAACTACTGACTCTGGTCCATCTTGCTCAATAATCAGCATTGCTCTCATATCAGATGGAAGTCCGATATGTGCATATGCTTCGACAACCTCCATCGTTGCCTGATCAAGGAATTCAATCGATGCTGGAATAATTTTCTTGGCAATAATATTTTGTACAGAAAGTGCAGCACTGGTCAATGTATGAAAATAAACCACCATCGTTTGTTTCGCTTCTGGAAGAGGTAATAACTTTGCTATAATTTCTGTAATACACGCCAGTGTCCCTTCAGAGCCAACGAGCAATTTTGTAATATCATAACCAGCAACATCTTTGGCATTTTTTCCTCCTACACGAATAACCTCTCCACTTGGCAAGACAGCTTCCAGTCCTAATATGTAATCTTTTGTGACCCCATATTTTAGTCCGCGCATACCTCCTGCACACTCAGAAACATTTCCACCCATTGTAGAAATTTTCATACTACCTGGATCAGGTGGATAAAACAATCCAAGAGCCTCTACCTCTTGATGAACCTTCGCTGTAATAATACCCGGTCCAAATGTACAAGTCAGATTTTCTTGATCTATCTCACGCATTCCATTCATACGCAACATATTTAGAACAATTCCCCCCTCAAGTGGAACTGTACCACCACTTAAATTGGTTCCACTTCCTCTCGAAACAATCGGGATTCGATTTTTATTCGCAATTTTCATAATCTCTGAAACTTCTTCTGTACAAGAAGGCATTAAAACCAGATCTGGCATAGCATGGAATAATGGTGTTGAATCATAAGAATATGCATATAAATCATGTATATCATACAAACAATAATTCGAACCGACAATATCTCGGAATCCAGAAATTAATCCTTTATCCATATGAACTCCTCCAAGTCAATCATTTATCACAAATCAAAGTAGTTTTTATTATATAATAGAAAGCAAAAAACACAAGGAGAAATTTACTGATTCTTTCCTGCTTGTAAACTACTCGCCACTTAGCTCAACCGAATGGTTCTTAACGCTTGAAATGGGAATTTCTTACAAAATTAGCACACTTATAAGCGTATTTTTTACAGCATAGTGGTTTCTCTTAATTTACCAGGATACCCCTATAGTTTCTACAATTCTTAATTTTATCTAAGCCGGTCCCCTTGTTCATAGAACTTTGATCAAAATATTTTTACTGGCGTTGATATCTCAATCATGATGTATAAGACAAATGAGACAAATCCACTCTTAGAATATTGAAAGCTTTCTTGCCGTCTTTATGACCACAAGATGAACAAATTTGACTAGACAAAACCATCTATCTACTTTGATGCTCTCACATCCGCACCACTCAGCTTTATATTGTTAATTTCGTAATGAAGTTAGACCACGACACGTTAGAAATACGGTTCGTGAATTTATCGTTAAATAATAATCCTTGCCTGTTTAAGTCTTTCATACAGATCGTACCATGATTTTGATGATTTCCGTACTTAACTTATTGAGAAAATCATTGCGTTGGTTTATTAGTTTTTCATGTAATCGTGCAACTTTACACTTTTACTTTTGATCATTTTTCGCTTCAAATAGATTGATACCTTTCTTTTTGCAAGCAAGACATGTCTTTGATGACTTATATTGTTCACGCTTTAGTTTCTTTTCCATAGTTGGAAGTGAACTTATTGTTGACAATTTTTTGATTGACAGAAAGAATGGCAAAGTCGGTAATACCTAAATCAATGCCAATAGCAGAGTTTGTTTTAGGTAACTCAACAATTTCTTCTTTGCATAACAAAGAAACATAATATTTCCCACTTGAATGACAAGAAATGATAGCTGATTTGACAATACTTTTAAGCTGTCTATGAAGCTTTATTTGGATAGCTCCTTT
Organism: Candidatus Harrysmithiimonas galli; assembly: GCA_904373265.1. Taxonomy (GTDB): domain Bacteria; phylum Bacillota; class Bacilli; order CAJFEE01; family CAJFEE01; genus Harrysmithiimonas; species Harrysmithiimonas galli. The sequence continues at coordinate 79,304 of CAJFEE010000009.1, forward strand.
AGCTTAGGCAATTTTAAAAAACTGATTATCAACCAAAGCTATGGGTTCCATTTTGATTCTTTGTTATGTGGCTTTGAACAAGATTCTTTTTACTCTTAAACCAAGGAAACCCGACGGATTTATCCCAAAAGAAGTTTTTATAAACTTTATCTACATTCAGTTGAGCATGCGCTAAAACAAGACCATCCCCTTCTTTTCAAGAAAGGAAAATCATTTTTATATGGTGTGGGCATTGGAAACTTCATTTTTTTAAAATTACCGTTTTTAGTTTCTTTGTAAACCTTCATTCGTTCATCATGTATGAGGAAAAATCATGCCCATCAGATTTTTTATCTCATTTTCTTAACTATATCTATGGAACAACTGGTGCATTTTATGCTTCATATTTGAAATATCATCTGGTGTAAATGACAATTTCAGATTGGTTTCATCTGTTTCTAAAATTTCGCTTAAAAATCCACCTATCCCGCGAGCTTTACGATCAATTTGCAAATAAATTTCTGTTTCATTTGCATCTTGGTGTAAAAGTGTAACCTCTACTTCATCCAATTTTCCGCGAAATGAACCACGGTATGGTTTGAACTCAAATTCTTGCAAAAAAGGCAATGAAGATCCATATTGATATGAAGTCTTTTTGCATTCTGCCTCATGAATCCGAAATCCCATATCTTCTAAAGCTGAAAAAATCCCTTCCATTACAGGTGATGGAGTCACAGATATATAATCTTTATCAGTTGGATCAATGGCATTTGAAATACCCAGCTCTGTTTGAACCCACACTTTTACACGACCAGCTGTAATAGGTGTTTCATACGGCAGCAATAAAGAAAATGGAAATTCTTTTTTTTCTCCTTTTCCTAAAACAAAACTCTCCTTCACTTTATGGCGGACGAGTTCCTGAGATACATATACTTTATGGTCATCTACTTCTTTTACATATTGTGTATACACTTTCATATATACATCTTCAATAAATTGTTCTACATCGCCTCCTTGAATATAGATTACACCATTTACAACATCGCCTTGGCGATATGCTGTATTTTCTAATCTCGCATCTACTTTGGCACTACCAATTCCAATAGAAGCCAAAACTTTCTTAAATAAACTCATTTCCATCTTCCTTTCAAATTTTATTCCTCTATTTATTATAAAGATCCTAGAAGAATGCAAGCATTGATTTAATCTCCAACAAAATAATTTAATACATTATTTCTTTACATTTTATTGCAAAAAAATCATATGACATGGATTTTCATTCGCATCATAGGTATCATCCTTATCATTGATCATTATAAATCCATTAGGACCTGCTTAACTGCTTTGTATTATATGTATGCCATTTTCTACTTAATTAAAATAAATTTTATAAATATAATATTATTTTTATTTAGTATATATTAAAAATATAAAGAAGTATCTAACAACAATTTATAGAGTTATCCTATTTTAGGTTCGTATGAAAACTATGGATTCATTCAAAAAATCAAGACTTACATAATAAAATCAATCTAATTCAAAATTTAGTTATCTTTAAAAAGCCGAAATCAACAAGATCATTTCCCCGCTGATTATTTATGTGTTATTCAGTTGAGAAAACCACCATATAGATTCGCAAAGGAACTTTTTTTTCATAATCTCTTTCTTTTATCTAAAGAGAACCGACAGCTTCTAAACTTAAAAACTGTCGGTTTGGTTAGTTATTAGCGATTGACAACAATAAAATTACCTGTTCTCTTTGTTCGCAAAGAAACCATTTTTTGTGTGCCATCATATGTTCCCAATTTATACTTGGTTATTTTCCCGCGATTGGTTAGTGAAGCCAATGTTGGATTTTTTATTACACGATTTGTAGTCGCTGGTACACTGAATAAAATGGAACCTAGCTTTAAATTGGTGACTTGCTTTAAGTTCTTTCCTTGATAATAATTTATACTTAAAGAATAAGTCGCCTTCCCAGCGGCCTGTTTTCTTGCAGCTCTTGGCAGCTTATAGGCATTAATTCGTGTAAGCTTAAATGACACATTGTTTTTGGCAACCTCACGAATTTGTTGCAAACCAGCAGCTGACAAACTCATCTCGCCCATTCGGCTTTGAATCATAAAAGTTTTTACATTTCTTGCAATCATCGCATCCATCGCTTCTGGCGCTACACTGACAGAAAATCCAACCGCTGATCGGGAAGCTTCCAAATCAATAATCACTATTGGATTATCTGGATCCGCTGACAAAGCAGCTTGTATTGCTTCTCCGGTAATATGCGTTGTTGCTACACCGCCACTGCTTAATTTGGCATATGTCCCAATTGTATTGCCAGAAATTTGCACACCTGCTCCACCAAACTGCTTAAATTCTATGGAAAATTCCTGCGTATAAGCAGAATTCTTCGCTTTTCCATTTTCAATTGTTGCAACCAATTTTACCGTTCCAGGCTTTTTCGCTGTAATGGTCGAGCCACTTAAGACCGCTGCTGTTTCTCCAGCATCTTTGATTGACCAAATAATTGTTTTTGCTGTTGCATTGGATGGATCAACCGTTCCAGTGAGTCCAAGTGGCTGATCTACCCATCCCGCATTTGGCAAATTATTGATTTTCTTAACAGCTATATGTGGAAGATCGTTGATTTTGATGCTGTAATCCTTCGTAAAATCTGTGCTTTCCGTTTTTCCATTCTTGACAGTCGCCCGAATTTTAATTGTTCCAGAATCCGTTGCAGTCAATTGATTTCCGATTAATCGTGCTTTTGTCGTTCCAGCATCAACAATGCTCCAGACAATGGATTTATTCGTTGCATTATCTGGTGTAATCGTTCCAGTTAAAGTGATCGTTTCATTCACCAACGCCGTTTTAGGAATGGAATCTGTAATGCTTTTTACTGCAACATATACAGCTGCAATGTTAATGGTGAAATCCTGCGTATAATTTTGGTTATTGCCTTTCCCGTTTTTAATGGTTGCACGCACAACCACCGTTCCCGCATTCGCAGCCGTTAACTTATTCTTCTCCAATTTTGCTCCGGTTGTTCCGGCATTGACAATGCTCCACTCAATCGTTTTATTTGTTGCTGTTGAAGGTGAAACAGTTCCGCTTAATGTAATCGCCTGTGTCATTTTCCCTTCATTTGGAACCTTGCTAATGCCCGTCACTGGGACAAACACCTTATCTACAAATATATCAAAATCTTGATGATAATCCTCCGTTTCAGATTTTCCATATTTAACTGTTGCTCGGATGGTTGCAGTCCCAGACTTATAAGCAATAAATTTATCAGCAATCACAACTGCACCTGTACCGCCATCATCCACCACGCTCCACTCAATGTTTCCATTATCGGCATTGCTCGGATTGACTCGTGCATCCAACGTTAAATATTGTTCGATAGTTGCTGAACTTGGAACACCTGTAATTGAAGTTACTGGGGTAAAATATTCAACAACATCAACTGTGTATGGTCCAAACTCTGCTTCCATGTCTTTTTTTGCTTCATCATGATACAGACGCGCCATCAATTGTATGGTTCCAGCTCTTTGTGTTGTCAATAAGTTATTCTCACGAATGGTTGCTCCAGTGCCACCATCCAGTTTATTTCCAGCACTATCTGTTGCAATTTCCCATGAAATCACATTATTTGTCGCAGTAAATGGTTCTACGACACCCCCAATTGGCTTGTCAGTTCCGCGACGAATTCGGGTTGGTACATCTAACACATTCGTAACGGGTATAAATTGATCGGTAACAATAATATCCACATCTTGAACATAAGGCTGTTTCTCTGTAAATCCTTTTTGAATGGTCATTCTTAATGTTAATTCCCCAGGCTTTTTCGCAGTCAGTATACCTTCCTTAGTAATTTAGGCACCTGTTGTTCCAACCCGCCGAATGCTCCATTCAATCTCACGAAAAGTTGGATCTGCAGAACGGATTCCTTTGGGCACACCAATGATTTGCGTTGGAATATTTGCAGAAACTTTCGTTACCAGTACATCAATACTGCCTACTGCTTCGTAGTTGACCTTGACCACAATATATTTGGTCAACTGCTTTTCACCAACAGCCCCCTTGTCAATTGTAGCCTGTAAAACGAATTGCCCACGATAAGTAGCAGATATGATGCCATTTCTTAATGTAGCATCTGAACTTTGGTCAGCATAACCTGTTTCCACCTTTGTTTCAGGATCTCTAGCTGTCACCCGGCTATAACTTAATTTTGGATCACTTCGATCAATTTTCCAAGTGATTTTTTGATAAGTTGGATCAAAACCAGAGTTACTAACTACTTTTGTAACCGTATTCAGATCCAACTCTTCCCCAGAAGTAATTTCAATAAACGCATTTGTATCTGGCTTATCTGTCATGTTCACATTATTGATACTAATCTGATCTACGGGAACATGCTCCATTTTAATTTTGGTTGAAGCAGATTTTTGTGTTTTGCCATCTATACTGCTGGTAATCTTCACCGTTATCGTCACTATGCCTACACTGGTTGTTGTAAGTACACCGTTCTCATCAACTCTCGCACCGGCTCCACTGGCTTGCCATGTAATATTGGAATAACTCAGATTATTAACTACCTGATCATTTGTATCATAAAATATTGGTGTTAATGTAATGGCTGTACCTGCTTTTCCTTTATAAGCAGCGATATGGGGATCATCTGTATTTTCCTCTAAAGCGTGCCCAGGCACCAATCCCAATTTATTACTTAAACTGTCAAAAGGATCAACAGCATTGGGATCATCAGCCGCTTTTACAGCTTCCGGTATAAATCCGCCGGAGCCGATACCAAAAATCAGAACCAAACAAATGAGCAGGTTCATTCCTTTCTTTACGTGCATCTTGTTCATTTATGTTCTTCCTCCCATCTTTTTATTTATGTATGATCACTTGCTGACCATTTTGTTCTTATTTTTATTATCGTCTAGCTTTGGTTTTGCATAAAGACCTCCTGGTGAATTTTACCGATTTTCTTACAATCTGAGTAAACGCCTGAGATTATCGTTTTTGGTGAATTCTGTTTACACCAAAAACCAGATGCACATATATGAACCTTATGCCTTATTCTACCAGAAATTCTAAATGATGGGAGCTATAAATTTCTATATATATGAGAAAAATCATTTATTCCCTCTAGTCAAGATCATTTCCATCCATAGACTAAAAAAAACAATGATATACTTTGGCAACTCCAACTGTTTTTGTCCAAAATAAAAAGCTTGGAGAAAGTGTTCATTCTGCTGTTTATTTCAAGCAGAAAAAACAATAAATTTCTTCAAGCTTTAAAGTATAGAATACAAGAGCACTCTATGATCTTGTGCATTTATTTCATAACTGCATTGGTCAACGAACTTGCCACCTCTGCCATTTCTTCAGCGGTTAGATCGGTTGAAGCCAAATAAAACTGAATGCCATTATGCGTCCAAGACAGCATATGATCCGTGAAACTCCCAATGCAAAGACCCAAATCAACTGGTTCTCCAGCCACAGTTTCAACAGCTATTGCACTTTCAATTCTCGCTTTTTCTTCAATGAGTGTAAAGTTTTTTTCTCCGCCATAAACCAATACATGACGCACACCTGTATCGGTTGTCACTTCCTTTTCTTCAATTAAATTAATTCCTTCTAGTCCTTCAAGCATTGGATATTGAACGGAAAACGGTTCATCGCTGACAGTCAACTCTTCTTCATTTAATTTCATGCTTGTCATATTCTTTTCCGTATCAAAATCTTTTTCTTTTAATGATGGATTAAACTTCACCTCATCAAATACAATGGAAACGATAATATTTCCTTTGGTATCTTTAATTTTTACAGATTCCAGTGCTAAAGAATCTTTTTTAAAGGCTATTTCCTGTGTTGGCAGACTATCCTTATTGCTGTAATTGGTTTTCGTCTCAAACACATATGTCTTCTCAGTTTCTTTCAATTTCGCCTCTTTATCTTCTTGTAAATCCTTTATCAATGATTCATACAAATAAGCCTGCGAAGATTGATTGGGCCAGTCACTTTGAAATTTATAACTCTTATTTAAGGCTGGAGTTACAACATATACGCCTTCTTTGTTACGTAAAATCATTTGTACATGATCTTGATCTTCATTTTCCAAAGACACCCGATAAAAGTTCGGCTTTTTATGCCAAATCTCCACATCATACTCTTGATCTCCTGAACTGGTTTTCAATGTCATTTCACCTTTCATTTGATAACCTTTCATATCCGATACTTGATTTGTGAGATCTGTTATAACATCCTCCTGGCTTTTTTTACCACAACCAGCTAAAGTAAGTAAAGCGAGCAAACATACCACTGCAATCCATGCCTTTTTTTGCATACACTCATCCCCTTTTCCTCTACCCTCATTTGTATTGTCCAAACTTGTAGTACAAATATATGAACGTTGGGGCAAGCATATGCGTAAAATTTTCAATGGTAAAACGGGTAAATAAGCAAGAAAAAACACTTTAAACTTAAATCGTAGCAACAGCAAAGTCAATCAAACAAAATTCGAGTTTTTCCAAACCTTACTATATTTCTATGTTTTTCCTGCATCTTTTTTTTCCAAAACAACCTGTGCAATCGCAGAGACACTGGTATGTGAAATAGAAAGATGAATATGAACATTTTGCATATCCAGCATGTCAGAAAAAATATTCATAACAGGCGCACCACTTTCATGAATCAATATTTCAATTTGCTGAAAAGAAATTGCACTTCCAATCCCAGTTCCAAGCGCTTTACTCACTGCCTCCTTAGCAGCAAAACGTCCACCCAAAAATTCTACTTTATTTTTTTCTGAATAACGAGAGAAAATGGCAAACTCTTTTTCTGTCAGTATACGTCGCGCTAAACCATCTCCTCTTAAAATGGCTTGTCTGATGCGCGAAAGCTCAACCATATCAATTCCAATTCCTACAATCATAAGATTACCCCCTTTTTATATTTACAATAGCATATTAATTGGGACACCGAACAAAATCTTCTTTACTAAAAAAGCCTTTATTTTTATAATCTGAATCATCTTTTTGACATAAAAATCACAGACTTTTTACACCCATCTTTTCAATACAGATTTTCATAACTTTTTCTCGCTCGATCATTTTTGCATGACACTCGATTTGAAAACATAAATTGAAAAAAGATTCTTTGTTAAAGACAGAACAAATAATTAAGAAAAGCCAAACCAACCACCCATTCCTTTTACAACCTACACATCCAAGATTTTGCGTTTTTCCAAAAAACCATAAAACCAATGCTTAATCTAAGATTTTATGCTTTTTATCATGTAAATAAGAGGTGACTTTGTTCATGCGTATCCCATTCTTACTTAAGACTTATCCAGCAACATTCGGACTTTGTATCATTCAACTTTTTATTTTCTTCCTAATACAGAGCCATCCAACTGTTCAAAAAACCATAATTGACTATGGTGTTGCTTTCCCAAAATGGATTTTGGATGGAGAAATATGGCGTATAGCCACTGCTATTTTCATTCAAGCGGATTTTTCTCATTTTTTTTATAATATGGTTATATTGCTCTTACTTGGGACTTTCCTAGAAACATACATCCCACCAATGCGAGTGGTTTTAATTTTTTTGGCATCTGGCGTACTTTCCAATTCCATTTTACTTCTTCATACACAAGCCGAATTTGTACATTTTGGAAGCTCTTGTGCGATTTCTGGACTTTTAGGCATGTTGCTAACACTCATTTTATTACGAAAAATCCCATTGCCTCTTTATACAATACCCGCCTTGGTTGTCGGAATTGCCTGCCTTTTTATCAATGCCTGCCTTTCTTTTCATGTCAATGCATTTGGGCATCTATGTGGGTTGCTTGGTGGATTCATCCTTGGTTTTTTACCAAAAAGCATAAAAAAGCCACAGAATCTTGATTAAATCATTCTATGGCTTTTTCAATCTGAGTAAAAACTTGTCCTTAACTTTATTGATTCATTCGATCAGATGAAGTCACTTAGTTGGTAAACAAAAGTGATCCAAAGGAAAAATTATGCATAAAACATTTTCTTTTCTCATATATAAGGATGGCATGGAACCTACTGTCTTACAATTCATACGCTTTCCTTAATCACATCCACATTTTATGTACTTATTTTGTATCACTTGCATAAAGTGACCAAAATTTTTTGTCATTCATTTTCATTTGCCGTTTTGTTCCAGTAACTTGATTGATGAACAGCAAAAATTTTACACTTTAAATACATGCTGTAAAACTGGTTGTCCCATACATGCGAACTTTCCCGTCTGATTTGTAACTTGATTGCGGCATTGGAAAATTCTTATACTTTATATGCTACTTTCTCCAACCTTGGATTCGGGTTTAGCTTGCGACCAGCTTTGGCACAGTGCTCACCGTTTAACAAAACATTATCCCCAGTAAAGCCAATATTGATTTTTAACAGGCTGGCTCCAACCCCATACATATCTACAGGAACTCCTTCTCGTTCAAACATCAAAATTCGATCTTTGTCAAATCCCCCGCTGACAACGATTTGTACATGCCCGAATCCTTCCGCATCAAGTGCTCTTCGCAATGCACAAACCAATTCCGCATTGACCCCACGCGGATCAAATGAACCCATAACCTCCGGATTTCTAATAAAATATTGATCAACCATTGTACGTGATGTATCAATTCGTACTCCTTTTAATGCTTCTCCAAAATGACGAGCAACACGGAGCGCATCCGTAATGACATCATTATTGTAATCTACCAAAACAATCAAATCATCCTCTGGGAATGTAACATGATACGCTTCTGCTGCCACAACTACGTCTCCTTTAAATAACTGAATCAGCGCATGTGGCATAGTACCCATTCCTTTTACACCCCACCATTCATTCATTGCATGGGTCGCCTGTGCCTGCGAGCCTCCAATGTAAGCCGCATAACCATCACCAGCTTGCTGCATAAAATGATCATCTCGGTCTCCCATAAAAATAATCGGCTTTTGCTTACCAGAAACACCGGCTGCCTGGATTACATCATATACATTTGTTGCAATTGAAGTTCTGCGTGCCAAAATCCCATCAATAATTCCTTCTAAAAAACCAAAACTCTGATAGGGACCCGTTACCGTTAACACTGCTTCAAAAGGCTCGATTCTATCCCCATCTCTTAAAGCTTGGATTTCAAGCTCCTCCGGTTTTTGCGCAAATGTGTGCAAAAGTGCAACCGCTTCATCAATCCCACACAGCACTGCATGATGCCTTTGAAAAAACTGCATTGTTACAATATCCTTGCTGCAATATTTTTTTGCCAAAATCGCTGTTTTTAAAAAATATACAGCAGAGAACCAACCATCACCTACACGCTCATCAAACTTAAACGTTCGATTCGTTAAACGATCAATTTTCCCAGCCATTTTTAATTCAATTTCTTTCATTGCTTTCATTTCTTCATCCCCTTTCCAACAATATGCTCTTTTTCATTTATTATAATTGATCAATGAAAACCTCTCGTGGCTTTGAACCATTGGCGGCAGAAATATACCCTTTTTCCTCCAATAGATCGATCATACGTGCTGCCCGGTTATACCCAATTCTGAATTTTCTTTGAATCATTGAAGTAGAAGCTGCACCTGCTTCAATGACAAACGCCAATACTTCTGGGAACAGCTCATCTTCTTCCTCTAACGAAGCATCAGCCACCATTTCTTCAACTGAAAACAAGTACTGCGGAGCCATTTGGTTTTTCACAAAAGCCACGACCTGTTCAATTTCATCATCACTGACATAAGTACCTTGTACCCGAACCAATTTGGAGCTCCCACTCTCAGAAAGAAGCATGTCTCCTTTTCCAAGTAATCGCTCTGCTCCAGTTGTATCTAAAATGGTTCGTGAATCAATTTGGGAAGAAACAGCAAAAGCGATTCGGGACGGAATATTGGATTTAATGAGACCAGTAATCACATCAACAGATGGTCGCTGTGTAGCAAGCAACAAATGAATCCCACATGCCCTCGCTTTTTGAGCAATTCGACAAATACAAGTTTCAACATCATTGGCAGCAACCATCATTAAATCTGCAAGTTCATCAATAATAATGATAATGGACGGCATTTTTTCACCACGCGGATCTCGCATTGCCAGGTCATTATAGCGTTCAATATCTCGAACGGCTATTTTAGAAAATAGCTCGTATCTTCGTTCCATTTCATCCACTGCCCATTTCAAAGCTTTCGTTGCCGCCTTTGCATCGGTAATTACTGGACAAACCAAATGTGGAATGGAATTATAAATAGCCAGTTCAACCATTTTCGGGTCAATCAGCATAAGCTTTACCTCATCCGGATGGGCCTGAAATAAGAGACTGATTAAAATAGAATTGATACAAACACTTTTACCAGATCCAGTAGAGCCTGCAATTAAACCATGTGGCATTTTTCGAATATCAGTAGATACTGGGCGTCCCTCTATATTTAGACCCAGTGCAACCCTTGTGTTGGAAGAGATTGTTTGAAATTCCGGATGTGAGAGAATTTCACGTAAAGATACTGAGCGTGGATGATCATTTGGAACTTCAATGCCAACCATACTTTTACCCGGAATCGGCGCCTCAATTCGAATATCCTGTGCTGCCAAATACAACTTTAAATCATCTGCCAAATTAACAATTTTATTCACCTTTACACCTGGATCTGGCTGGACTTCATATCGTGTAACTGTCGGTCCCTTGGTCATGCTGACAACCTTCCCCCCAACATGAAAATCCTTCAGCACTTGATCCAGTATGGCTACCTTTTCATCCTGACTGTAGTCTATATCTGGCAGATTGTCAGCCGGTGAATTTAATAAATCAAATGATGGAAATTGATATGCACAAATTTCTGTTTCGTTTATCAAATCAAGAGCTTCCTGTTTTGAAGCGACTGCAGAAGATGCCAACTTTGTATCAGGGTGATCTGCATCTTGAGCAACAAGCAATTCAGTTCTTTCAATCGGACTCCATGCAGACTGTTCTTGCATTGGAACATTTGACATAGCCGATGTCGAATGTTGCATTTCTATTTGTCTATCCTGGTTAGAAATTTTCTTATCATCTTGACTTGGAGTTTGGTTTTGCTGTTTATCGAGCTTCATGGTTACAGAAGACGAAAAATCGGTTGAATGCACAGGAGCGGATATTTGATTGTCTGTGTTTAACGGTAAATCTTGTACCTGTACAGGTTGAGTTTGTGCTGTTTGATTCATCGTTCGTTCCATTTCTTTGCGTTTTAAATAATATTTATCTTCATTCAACATCATTACATTGATCGGTATCAACCGTTCTGGCTGATGTTTATGCTGTGCTTTTGATGCTGCTGGAATATGCTCTTGATGTGAAGATGTCGGTTTTGAATTTTTGGGTGCAGATGCGTTTATTTTCACATTTTGATTGGACAAAACTTCTGAGCTAACCGACTGTTGCTCATTTCTATTTTCTGATAGATCTAAAGTCATATTTGACCCTTGATGAACGGAATAAACGTTTTCTGATACAGCTTTAGAAGCAGAAGATTCCATGTTTAAATATGTTTGCATTTTATCAAGTTCTGCATTTTGGAATACCACTGGTTCATCCTCTATTACATTTGAAAGTGCATTTTTTGCTCCTTTGACTTCATCGGACATTGGAGCATCAGACGGTACGAAATTCTCTTGAGATGCACTTGATACCAAATGGCAATCCTTCTTTACTTTTTCCTCAGCAAAGACTACATCTTGATTTAATTTTTGTGTCTCTTTTGATGCTGATAACCCTTGATTTTCCTCTGCATGCTCAGGTATTGAATCGTACTGAGAAGCCGTATCTACAGCGACATAACGATCTAGTTTCTTTTCATGACTTGCCAGAACGTTTTCAGACTGTGTATCTGACATATCTTGAAGCGATTGTGCCTCTTCATTGTATCGCTCCGATGTATGATACATTGGATGAATTGCCTCACTTGTTTCATCTGAAGAAATTTGCTCCTGATTATGCTGAATTTCTACCGGCTTAGACAAATTCTCTAACGGTTTGACAGCAACTATGTCTTCTTCAAAAGGAACACTTGACTTTTTATCAGAATCTTTACCTATAGTAACATGATCTTTTAAAATTTCTTCTGACGGTCGATCTGACAATACATGGTTGACCGCATCAGAAGAAGCTCCTGAAAAAGGAGTAGGTTGCGATTCTGATGACATCAAATTTTGCGCTGCTTTGGTATCCATCGCTTTGTTCCCTTGAGATGAATCGGCTGGTTGAGAACGCCGGTTCGAGGAAAAAACAGAAGTAAAATCGGGATTCTTACGACTGGAACCCCCATCCATTTTACCATGAACAGGTGAAATAAACGGTGTTGGACGAAAAAACCTTTGCGGCTCCGGAGATTTCTTTTCCTCAAAAATTTGTAACGAATCAGTCATTTTTTCTTGGTACGCATCTACATAACGTAATTCATTTCGAAAAGGATTTTTTTCAGCAGATAAATTTTTGCGCCGAAAAAAGGCTGGTTGATGATCTGGGTGAAAATCAACACCAGACGAATAATGTCTCACTCTTTTTTGTACAGCAGATGTCGTATCAGTACCCTTGAATTCTTTTGCCAAAGAATGAGACTGATCAGAAGCAAAATGCGACTCGGGAACATCAATGGGTCTCAATTGTTCTTTTCGTTTTCTACGCATAGAAAAAGAAATATGATCTTGTGGATGTGTCCTCACATTCGAATTGGTTAAATGGGACAAATCCGGCTCATAAAAGCTCTCATCAGGTATCAGTGGAAAACGAAAACTCGATTTTTTTCTCATATCTCGCTCTAAATCCAAATGTACATGATGCGATTGCTTCGAGTTTGTTTTATCAAGCCATTCATTTTCCTCTTTTCTACCTTTATTTTTTTGTAACCAATCAAACATAAAGGTATCTCCTCCACTGTGTTTTTTCATGATACATTTTTCAATCATTATAACGTTTTTTTTTATTTTATGCAGGAAGATACAGGAAAAAATTTTAATTTATCAAGAAATCATTATCCTAACAGCCTTACAAAAATATTTTTTGATATGCGATTGATTCACGCATAAATACACTGTAAAACAAAGGGCTTTTGAATGACTACCGACTATTGTAAGCAGGTAAGCACAGGCTGTATGCCTTCTTTACCTACAATCTCGATAAAATTCAAAAACCCTGTTTGTCAACCATATGTTTATTTATCCGCTTTTTGATTTGAATGATGATGCAAGAAAATAAATAATGGCTCTGGTATTTGTTGTCCGTTCGGATAATGAAAACTAAAGGATGTAATGGGACTTCTTCCTTCAGTATAAAATTCCAATGTCATTCTTGCCAAAATTTGCAGTCCACTCTTTGCATGACATTTTGCAACAATAAAAACATCTTGGTGCGGAATGGATACAAATACATCCTCTCGCCTTTTTCCAATTGCCCCTAGCCATAAATCATCAATCAACATACGTGCTGCATCATATCCATCATTTGCATGAAAAAAATAAAAATGACTTCCTGCAACTGTCTCTTTTTTTACAGAAAACGGCTTTTGACGTAAATTCTCCAAAGCCAGCATCAGCCATTCTTCCTCCTCAAGACCGGTCTTTTCTAACTCTTCTTTACTGAGCAACTTATATCCCTTTTCTTGATCCAATGCTAGTGCAATCACTGTCTCTATAGTATGTGGATACCAATGAACTTGTTGAAAAGACTTTGTATGAATAATAGATTTCGGACGAAGCACTGGAAAAATTTTCTCTGGATATATCTCATTTGAACTATGTAGTACGTGCTGCCAATTCCGAATAAAGTCGGTGTAGATCCGCATAACCGAATCCATTTCTTTTTCTTGTATTTTTTCCTCAATTTTTTGTGCAGAAATTCGTAACATCTTCCCTGTCTGAATATCTATCATTTCTACATGATCGACTTGTCTTGTGTTGCTAACTGGTTTTATTTCTACTCGAAGACATTTCAGTTGTTCCTTCCATTGTTGGAGGAATATTTCCAATGATGATTTATGCATGTTCACCCTCAGTTTTAACAATACTCTGTAAAAAGTTTTTGATTTCTTCTTTTGTTTTTCTCTGCTTGCTGACAAATCTTCCTTTTTCTCTTCCCTTTTGAAATATTAAAAAGCTAGGAATTCCCATAATTCCTAATGACAAACAATCATCCATAAACATATCCCGATCCACTTGATAAAAATCTAAATTGGGAAAATCCGCTTCAATTTCTGGTAAAAAAGGTGCAATATACGTACAGTCACTGCAAAATTTAGAAGAAAACATAAAAACAGATATGCGATCTCCATGAATGGCAGTCCGCCACTGATCATGGGTTTCAATAAAAATCATGATTTTGCCTCCGTCTTCTGTGATGTAGCAGCCTCTGATTCCGAATTTTTCTTAGCAGCAGATGAAGAGTCTGCTTCATCAGATGTCATAATCTGTACACTTTTTGCTACCTGAATCAATTCTTTGATTACTGGCTGCAATTGATTTCGCTTTTTCACAAGTGCAGATACCTTTACACTCCCAACACCAACATATACACCATACTCCTTACTTTCCGAATGTTGTATGGCATAAACATATTGAAATCCCTTTTCATCTTCTATTGTTTCATCTACAATAACATCAATTCCCTCGTTCATTTGTTTCACAATTTCGTAATTGGTTTTACTGTTTACTTCTTCAATTGGATTTGCAAAAATTACAAAATTTCCATATTCCGTTTCAAGCGTTACATTGTTTTCATGTGCTTGTAAAACTTTACTTTCCTCTGGAAGATAAAAAGATAAATTTTCCTCTGTTGTTGTTGCCGGTAGAGTTTCTGCTTTCAAATAAGCTGGAATTTCTTTTTTTATGGCAGCCTGAATTTCTTCTGTTTTCCCCCCACAGCCACCTAATAAAAGTCCTGCACAAAGCAACATTTGAATTGCATGAGTTGTCTTCAAACCAGTCACCTCTATCCTATAATTTACTAAAACCTTGAATCATATCATAATCTATATTTGTAACCAAAATTTGCAGCAGCTTCCTTGCCGCAAGATAGTCGTCGGTATGAATAATGGAAGCAGGTGTATGAATATAGCGTGCGCAAATACCAATGACTATTGATGGAATACCTGAATACATTAAATGTGCCCTGCCGGCATCTGTACCTCCTGGTGAAACAAAATATTGATATGGGATTTTATGCGTTTGGCAAATATCTAACACATAATCTCGAAGCTTCGGATTGGTAATCATTGTCCGATCTAAGATTCGAAGCAAGACCCCTTCTCCCAACTTACCAAATTCTGATTTTTTTCCAGTCATATCATTTGCTGGTGATGCATCCAATGCAATAAACAAATCTGGATGAATTAGATGTGTACTTGTTGCCGCACCGCGCAATCCAACCTCTTCTTGCACATTGGCACCAACATACAAAGTATTATTAAGCTTCTCTTTAGATAACATTTCCATCAATTCAATAGCAAGACCACAACCATAACGATTGTCCCATGCTTTTGCCATAATTTTCTTTGAATTGGCAAGTGGTGTAAACGGACAGACGGGAACAATCGGCTGTCCTGGACGAATCCCCATGTTTCGAGCGTCATTATCGTCATCAGCTCCAATATCGATTAACATATTTTTTATCGCCATCGGTTTTGACTGTTCCAGCGGTGTCAATAAATGCGGTGGTGTAGAAGCAATCACACCTTCAATAATTTTTTCATCAGTGAAAATCTGAACTCGTTGAGCCAATAAAACTTGACTCCACCAACCGCCCAACGGCTGGAAACGGAGCATACCAGATTCGGTAATCCCAGAAACCATAAAAGCAACTTCATCCATATGTCCCGCCACCATAATTTTTGCACCATGTTCTTCGCCGTACTTTACACCGAAAATACTGCCAAGACCATCTTGTAAAAATTCATCGCTGATAGGCTCCAGTCGCTTTTTCATAAAGGAGCGAACTGCATGTTCAAATCCAGGTGCACCTGGAAGCTCTGTCAACGTTCGAAATAAATCCAATGTTTTCGCTTCGATGACCCTCAACCTCTTTTCTCTTAAAAATCTCTCTATACTTATTATAGCAATTATTTTTTCGGGATGAAAACAATCATGTTTTTTAGTATAATGGAGAAAATATAGAAAGACAATGATAAAGGGTAGGTGAAAAAATTGAATATAAAAAAGGGGCTACTTGGATTTGGAATTGGATTTGGCACAACCTTATTGCTTTATAACGCAACTCAGCCAAAAAAAATGTCATCGCAACAACTGACAGAAAAAATCATTCATGCAACACCCAATGGTGGAAAAATTATCGGTACATGGCTTTGCTCTGTTGAAGAAAATAATCCCGCCATTTCTGAAAAGCCATTTATTCGTGGTGGCGTAACTGTTGAAAAAAATTATGAACGCAGCCGCTATACTTTTATTATAGAGCCAATACATGGTGAAATCTTATCTATAGAACAAACGCTCTAAATAATCTATTGCAACCTTTAAGCAAACATTTTTATTGGCATATCGCCAAAAAACTTTATTTTTTGTATAAATAAATAACTTTATCAACCAAAATACGATCTGAATTTTTTAAAAAATCTAATCATCATAAAAAATATATATCTTGATGAAATCGTTTTCATTGGATAACCAGCCAAAATTTCCCTTCCAACGCTTTTGCGTTACTCGAATGGAAATTTTTTACAAAAAAATCTTATGTAAAAAGGGATAGATTTTTGATGTGCTTTTTCTTATTATAATTTCTCACTGCTATCAATATAAGTAACACACAAATTTTTTATATCTATATTCTAATATGAAAATAAGAAAAAATATTTTAAACAAAAGCAAAAGATAATGAATAAGACAAACCTGCATATTTTTGTTCTATATACTCTAACTTTGTTTTTTTATCCTTCATTTTGCACTCCTCTTAGCCTTCTATACAAAAATTGAATCCCAAACAAAAACATTTTATTCTAAAGAAAAAACGAACAGATGCAAAATCTGATATGCGATTTTGCATCTGTTTATCATTTCAAAATATTTATCTATAACAATTAAGAGTGCTAATTTTTTCTTTATTTTTTTGCAAACCCTGTAAAATCAATGGTTTGCAAGCATTTTCCACTCCTGAAATTGTCATTTTTCTTAGGTTTGACACCAATTTTTTCTTTTCTGGTGTCAGAAGTTTACTGCCATACTATCCAGCTTTGCTATCTCATTTTCAATCCTTGCCCTGTCGCCCAAGTGGTTATACACTTCCATAGTCACATCAAAATGAGCGTGTCCCATGATGTACTTGTGTAATACCTTAATATCCATACGGCACTCTGACATTCTTGTGCAGGCTGTGTGTCGCATAACATGAGCAGAAACCTTTGGAAACAATTCTGCTTTCCTGTGTTCTTTCTTTGCCCTCTGGACTTTCTCTTTGTTATAAGCGTCCACAATGTTATACAATACACTGCTTACACCATAGGGCATAAGCATTTCTTCAACCTGTTCCGTGTCGATAGGCAAGGTAAACCAAAAAGCTCGGATTTCTCCGTCTCTGGGTTCTCTTGCTTCAATCTGCACACGCATTTCTTCCATGTTTCATCACGTCCTTTCTTGTCAACGCTTCCTGTATGACGGCGTAAGGCACACCGAATACATAGCGTGAAAAATCTTCTAACTGTTTCTTAGGGTAGTCAGACAGGCAAAGGCATTTCATCTCAAACCAGACCGCACGCTTGTAATCGGGCA
>CAJFEE010000010.1 GCA_904373265.1 Candidatus Harrysmithiimonas galli
TCATCAAAGTGGCTCCATGTTTTTTCTTTAGTCAAATTTGTTCAAATTGTGGACATAAAGATGGTAAGGAAGCTCGCAATATTTGAAAGTGAGCTTGTTTTATTTGTCATACACACCATAATCGCAATATCAACCTTAGTAAAAATATTCTAACCAAAGATTTACAAATACAGCCATTAGATTTGTCATCCACGAGCAAAAATCGTAGAAACTACGCAGGGAGCTTGATCAATAAGAAAAACCGCTGTGTGTAAAAAAATACGCTTGCAAGTGTATTTATTTTCCAAGACTCTCCTACTTCAAGCGTTAAGAATTGTTAAGTTTAGAGAAGTGGTGAGGAGTTCACATCATTGTGGGAGATCTTTTGTTCATAATGAGGCATCTGTTTAAAAAGGATTTGCTTTTTTATATTTTATCCAATGAATCATTATTTGATGGGTTAAGTTTCAAAATTCATCCTAGCAGTATGTCATTGCTTGGGCAATATTCTGCTTTCTGATTGAATGGATTTGAAACGGAAAAACTAGGGTCTATGGAGATATTTAGCTGATCTGTCATTAAGGACAGCTTTTAGAAATATTTGATGTCGATATTTTTCTTGAGCCATAGCATTTGATTTTTTGATGAATGTATCATTTGCAAACCAACATAAAAATTTATAGATATTAAAGTGGAAAAGAGAATAAAATAGATTTCTATTTTGGAAATATAAGAGGAGATCAAATATAAATTCTCTTTATTTTATGTTTTAATATATTTATATTTATAAAAAATTCAAATGATAAAAATATATTGATTTTGGATATGAACGGATTGTTTTTTCATTACTGGGAAAATGTCATCTTTCCAATGAAAACGAATATACATAAAAATAAATGATTCCAAAAAGTTGAGACAAAAGTGATTCCAATAAAAAAACTGCGCATAAAAACATTTTTCTTTAGAGCATGGCGGAGCATATAATCTTACATTTCATGCACTTTCTTTTTAAGTATGTGAATGTTTTTATGCGCTGATTTTCTGTTTCTTTGTATGATTCATAATAGAAATTTTTTGATATTTATTCTTTTTATTTTCAGTTTGGTCTTTATCTTTTTTTAAATCGATGAATTTTTTTGAAGGGGTTTGGCTCCCTTTGGAATATGGAATGGATTTTCTTTATTGATATGATCGTAAAATAAAATGCCGTTTAAATGATCCACTTCGTGTTGAATGACAATTGCTGGGTAGCCCTGGAGTTTCAGCTCAATTGGTTCACCGTTTTCATCGAAGGCTTTGACACGGATACGTTTGGCGCGCGGTACAATTCCTTCTACCTCATAATTTACAGATAAACAGCCTTCTCCTTCTGGTATAAAAGTTTGTTCAACGGAGTGACTGATAATTTTTGGATTGATAAGCTTATAGCTGTACAGTTTTCCATCTATATCTTGAAGATGAATCGCAATCATTCTTTTGGTAATCCCGATTTGTGGTGCAGCCAAACCAACTCCGGAACGTCCTCCGTCTTTTTCAATAAATTCCGGATTTTGACTGTTTATAATGTATTCGTGCAGGTCAAGAACCGTTTGTTTGTCTTCCTTACTCAACGGTATGGCAACTGGTTCACAACGCATCCGAATTCGTGGATCTGTATCGAATATAATGTCCTTGCTTGTAATCATAAAATCCTCCCTAAAATTTTATATCTTTTTTTAACCATTTTAGCATGATTTATATAGAAAATGAATGCTTGGCACTTCATTAAAAAATGACATATTTTTTTTATTTGGGCATACATATGCTTATAAGATTTTCTATGAAATGCTAGAAGATAAACGTTTCATAGTGCAAAAAATCTTAATTTAGTTGTCATAAATGAATAGGACAGTGACATAAATTGTACGAGTAGGAATGGATAAAAAAGATGTCCCAAGTAGAAGCGGAGGGAATGAATATGGAAAAAGTAGATATTTTTAAAGATATTGCAGAACGTACAGGAGGTGATATTTATTTAGGCGTAGTCGGTCCTGTACGTACAGGAAAATCTACATTTATCAAGCGGTTTATGGAGTTAGTTGTAATTCCAAATATTACATCTGAAGCAGAAAAAGCACGGGCACAGGATGAATTGCCACAAAGTGCGACTGGAAAAACAATTATGACGACTGAACCGAAATTTGTGCCAAATACAGCAGTAAAGGTAAAAATTGAAGAAGGGCTGGAAGTAAGTATTCGATTGGTTGATTGTGTTGGGTATGCTGTTGTGGGTGCACAAGGATATACGGATGAAAATGGACCACGTATGATTCATACTCCATGGTATGAGGAAGCCATTCCATTTGAAGAGGCAGCAGAAATCGGAACACGAAAAGTGATCCAGGAGCATTCAACGATTGGAATCATTGTAACAACAGATGGATCAATTGGAGAGATTGCACGCCATGATTATGTGCAGGCTGAGGAACAAGTTGTAGAAGAAATGAAAGCAGTAGGCAAGCCTTTTATTTTGGTTTTGAATTCTGCTCAGCCTTATGCAACTGAAACGGAATATTTAAGGCAGGAACTACAAAATAAATACGATATTCCGGTATTGGCAATGGGTGCTGAATCAATGAATGAAAATGAGGTTCTTTCGATTCTTCGTGAGTCATTATATGAATTTCCAGTTCTGGAGGTGAATGTAAATTTACCAAGTTGGGTTATGGTATTGCGTGAAGAACATTGGTTGCGTCAAAGCTTTCAAAATGCAGTGAAGGATACGGTTCAAGATATTAAACGTTTAAGAGATGTTGGTCGGGTTGTGGAAATGTTTGCAGAATATGATTTTATTTGTCAGGCGTCTATGGCAGGCATTGATTTGGGTCAAGGCATTGCAGAAATCGATCTGTTTGCACCAGATGAATTGTACGATCAAGTTTTAAAAGAGATTGTCGGTGTGGAAATTACGGGGCGGGATCATTTACTTCAACTGATGCAGGAATTGGTATACGCTAAGCAAGAATATGATCAAGTCGAAGAAGCTTTAAAAATGGTAAAACAAACCGGTTATGGTATTGCTGCACCAAGTTTGCAGGAAATGAGTCTGGATGAGCCAGAAATTATTAAGCAGGGTGCTCGATTTGGTGTCAAATTAAAGGCAGTTGCGCCGTCTATTCATATGATTAAAGTTGATGTAGAAAGTGTGTTTGAACCGATTATTGGTACAGAAAAGCAAAGTACAGAGCTGGTTAGCTATTTGATGCAGGATTTTGAAGAAGATCCGCTATCCATCTGGAATTCCGAAATTTTTGGTCGTTCCCTCAGTTCAATTGTTCGGGAAGGGATTCAAGGTAAGCTGGCCTTAATGCCAGAGAATGCACGCTATAAGCTTAAGGAAACATTGGAAAGAATTATTAACGAAGGCTCAGGCGGTTTAATCGCAATTATTCTTTAAATATAAAAAATTATGTTCTTCTTTATTTGTAGTTTTTAAGAAAAAGATGTATTGGATTTGAATATAAATTTAAAGGAGAAAATGACGAAAATATTTGTTTGATTTCTTTGTTATGAGCTCCTTTGTGTATAAATGTAGAAAGAAGCATTTATAGAACATTTAAATATGATGTGTGTGGATGGTTAAGCATCATTTACAAAGATTCCTTAAGGTTGTCATTCAGGTACAGTCAATATTGTTTTATATTTTCTTAAATCATGCTGTGCTTTAGAAGCATTTTTTATTGATCATTATGCAAGACCAGGAAAAAGTTGGAAAATAAAAGGAATGGATGGCAAAAAACTTCTATTATGGACCATGCAAGGAAGTAGAATATGAGATAAAATAAGCGCGTAAAACGTTGATATATTTGAAAAATTGTATGAAGTGTGAAATGAAAAGACGCACTATGTTTTAAAAAGAGTGACGTTTTATGCGCGATTGTTTATTTGAATTATTTTTCCCTTAATTTTATATTGTATGATATATCATGTGAAAAAATGAATGATTTCATTTATATATTTTAAAGAGTTGTAATAATTGAAATATTGTATCTTATGGTTTGTAAAGATATATGTATTTTTCCCAAATAGCTTTGGTAGTTTCTGGGATACAAATAGTTAGGTCATCTAAAAAGTAAAAACGAATGGAATTGAGATATCTAAGAGAAAAGTGGATGCAAACAGGAGAAGAAAACAGTACACCATTCTTAAGAATATATGTTTTGATTCATCCTGTTTACATAAGGAAAAGAAGATTTTCAGATCAATGGGACCAGAGGTAAAAGTTTTTTCAAAGCAGCCTAAAAAAGATATTCAAACTGGCTGACTTTTGTAAACGTAGTCCACTGAATGAGAATTTCCTAGGCTTCCCAGACGATGTTGTACGTGCATTTTTGACTTGAAAAACATTTTAAAAGTAAAAAAAGTGCTGAGTAAAAACAACGAAACGGTTAAAGTTATAGTTGTTTCAGTTTGTCGTTGGGATGCCAATTCTATTGTTTTACTATAGAGTCAAACCATAGTTGCAAGTAATTTGTAGATTTTTTGTATTAAACGGGCAGATTTTCTGTTGTTTATACTTTTGTTCCAGTTTCATCACGATATTTTTTATGAAATGAATAAGCTGGTTTGCCGCTGCTGTATGTAGCAAGCTGTTGAATGACAGCAAATAAAAGAATCGGTATATATAAATAAATGATGTACCCTTTTATATTTAAAAGTGCTACCATCAGAACAAGAACAGCAAGAAGTGATAAAATAAAGGCTGTTCGCTTTGAACGTTTTAAGTAGTAAAGAACAGATATACCAGTCATGAATCCGATTTGGAAGAAGAAAATAGAAAACAAAATATAAATGCCTAATGTTTGAAACAATGGTTGAATATTTGGCATATATGCAAAAAGCAGTACAAATAAAAATGTCAAGCATCCAAACGGTATATACAATTTCCCAGTGCTTTTTTGTGTAAAAAGCAAAATAACTGTAAAGATAAAAAATAAAATTGAAAAAAGACTCATAATGCCCATGATTTTCACCTAATTTTAAAAGATTAGCATTGCAATGGAAAGAATAATGACAGAGACAATAAGTAAAAAGATGAGCAACTTCCAGACAAATTTCAACCATGTGCCATATTCAACTTTAGCGATACTTAATCCACCCATTACAACACCAGAGGTTGGTGTAAATAAATTGACTAAACCAGATCCAGCAGTAAAAATCATAATCATAACCTCGGGAGATAAATTGAGGTTTTTTGCAAGTGGTGCAAAAATCGGAATAGATACGGTTGCAAGCCCCGAGGATGATGGGATGAGAAAGGATAAGCCCAAATAAATACAATAGGATAGTGTAACAAAGGCAATGCCGGAAATATTGTTTAGTATATTGGAAGCTTTATCCAAAATAAATAAATCCAACCCAGAGTTTGACATAATAAATGAAATACCGCGGGAAATCCCAAGAATCAGTGCGACGCCAACCATGTCTGCTGCCCCGATAATAAATGAGTCCATCAAATCTTTTTCACTTAAACGATATACAATGCCGATAATTAAGCTCATAATAAAAAACCATGCCGCCAACTCTGGAAATGACCATTCACCCAATGCAGAACCGGTTAAAAATCTTGTCGGTTCAAAAATATGAACCCCGAAATCTGCCCATGGAACAACCCCTAGGATCATAATGAAAAAAGCAATTCCGAATAAAATTAAGACCCACTTACGTTTTTTTGTAAACGTTAGTGTTTCCTCCTGATGATGGCTGTAAGCTTCATCTACATCTTTCCATTCACTTTCTGACAGTATAGAAGCCTCACGTTTGTTTCTTACTTTATTAGCATAGCGCATCACAAAAAAGATAGAAATGGCTAAAGTGGCAATCCAAAGAAACAATCCGATGCCAATCATAATTCCTTGATTGACATTGATACCAACAGATTTTGCAGATGCTGCCGCAACACCAGGTGCAAATGGATTGACAGTTGATCCCAATGTTCCACAACCTGCTCCGAGCATAATGGTTGCAACTGCAACAAGTGGATCAAATCCTACAGCAAGCATTGTTGCCGTAATGAGAGCATAAAAGGCTAGGCTTTCTTCGGCCATACCGTAGGTTGTTCCTCCAAGTGAGAAAATAATCATCAGTATGGGAATAAGCAGGAGTTCTTTTCCTTTCATGCGTTTTACAATGGCAGCTACACCAGCGTCCAATGCACCAGTCTTGGTTATAACGCCTAAAAAGCCGCCAATAATTAAAATAAAAAATGCAACATCAATGGCTCCGGCTAAAGAGCCATTGTTCCATACGTCGATATATGGATGATCCAGAGCCTTTAAATCATCCAGTGATTGAATAATTTTTCCTTCCTGCATGTTTTCTAATATTCGTTCTTGTGTATTAGAGTCTTTAATGCCGATCATCCCGTTTATTGGGGCCATAATGACGTCATTGATTTTTGCTGGAATAACATCTGGAACGAATTGTGTAATCAGTCCAACAGCGACTGTTAAAATGAGTAGTACTGTATATGCGGTGGGGAATTTGAATTTTTTCTTATCCATGTTTTCACCTTCTTTATGTGTAGTAACAAAATCAAGTTCATATTTGTTATAAAAATCCGAGCAAGAGACTGCGCAGGTTTTGCAAAATCAGAAACAGATCTGCTTTGTCCTCTGCTCGGATTATTTGATTGAATGTGGGTTACCAGCTGGAATGATCAAGGAATTTATGCATGAATATAGGTGCCAGTTTTTCCTTGTAAGGCTTCTTTTGCTTTTTCTAAGGATGTAATAATGGCTGTTCCATCTGGTGTGTTCTCTACAAATTGAATACATGCTTCTACTTTTGGCAGCATGGATCCAGGGGCGAAATGCCCTTCTTGAATATAACGTTTTGCTTCATCTACTGTGATAGAAGTCAAAGCTTTTTGATTAGGCTGGTTATAATGAATGAATACTTGTTCGACTGCTGTTAAAATAATCAGCATTTTGGCATGAATATCTTGTGCTAGCTTAGCTGAAGATTTGTCTTTATCAATAACGGCATCGATTCCTTGAAGACCATCGTCTGTTTGAATAACAGGTATACCGCCACCACCGACTGTAATTACCACATCTTCATGCTCTACAAGCTGTTTAATGGCTTCGAGTTCGACAATTTCCTGTGGTTCAGGAGAAGGAACAACTCGGCGATATCCACGACCAGAGTCCTCTATGAAATGATAGCCTTTTTCTTGTGCAATTTGATCGGCTTCTGTTTTATTGTAAAAAAGTCCAATTGGTTTTGTTGGATGTACAAAAGCTGGGTCGTCTTTATTGATAATGACCTCAGTAACAATACAGGCCACCTCTTTATCGATATTACGGTCATCAAGCTCTTGTTTAATGGATTGCTCCAGATGGTAACCAATATATCCTTGGCTCATGGCTCCACATTCTGGAAACGGCATCGGTGTTTTCGTTGCGCCATGTGTAGCGGCATATTCCATTGCTGAGTTTATCATTCCAACCTGAGGACCGTTCCCATGTCCAACAATGACTGTATAGCCTTCTTCGATTAAATCTACGATATTTTTTGCAGCTTTTTTTACAAGTTGCAATTGTTCTTCTGATGTATTACCGAGTGCATTTCCGCCCAAGGCAATGACTAATTTTTTATTCATTTTTCTATCTCCTATTATGCGCCAATTGTAGCAAGAATAATGGCTTTGATGGTGTGCATTCGGTTTTCTGCCTCATCAAATACAACCGACTGTATTGATTCAAATACTTCATCGGTTACTTCCAGCTCATTTAGACCGAATTTTTGCCCAACCATTTTTCCTGTATCGGTGTTGAGATCATGAAAGGCAGGGAGACAGTGCATAAAGATGGCATGTTCGTTTGCATTTTCCATCACTGCACGGTTGACTTGGTAAGGTTTTAAAAGTGTTAAGCGCTGCTCCCATACTTCATCTGGTTCACCCATTGATACCCAAACATCGGTATAAATAACATCCGCATTTTTGGTTCCTTCTTGTACATTTTCTGTTAAGGTAATGGTTGCACCAGAGTTTTTTGCAATTTCTTTACAGGTTTGTACCAGAGATTCTTCTGGGAATAATTGTTTTGGTGCAACGGCTGTAAAGTGTAAACCCATTTTTGCACAAGCAACCATTAAAGAATTTCCCATATTGTTTCGTGCATCGCCCATATAGACAAAGCGGATGCCTTTTAAGTAGCCAAATTTTTCTTCAATGGTGAGTAGATCGGCAATCATTTGGGTTGGATGGAAATCATCAGTCAATCCGTTCCATACGGGTACACCAGAATATTTTGCCAAGTCTTCAACAATTTTTTGGTCAAAGCCACGGTATTCAATTCCATCATACATTCGACCCAACACGCGTGCTGTGTCAGCAATCGATTCTTTTTTTCCCATTTGTGATGACCCAGCATCTAGAAAGGTTACGCCCATTCCAAGATCATTGGCTGCGACTTCAAATGAGCATCTTGTCCGTGTAGAAGTTTTTTCAAAAAGAAGTACAATGTTTTTTCCTTTAAGTAAATCATGTTTGATACCAGTATGTTTTAATTTTTTTAGATGTTTAGATAAATCAATTAGGTAACGAATTTCATCTGGTGTAAAATCCAGTAGTTTTAAAAATGAACGTCCTCGTAAATTTAATCCCATTTTTTTTCCTCCATTTTTGGTTTATGTTTAATGTGCGCGTAATAAAGGCATGGACATGCATCGTGGACCACCACGTCCACGAGATAGTTCGGATGAAGGGATAACATGTGTTTGAATTCCATGATCCCGAAGCAGTTCGTTGGTGACATAGTTCCGAGAATAGACGATGACATGTCCTGGCTGAATACATAATGTATTAGACCCATCGTTCCACTGTTCACGTTCAGCAGTAATATCATCGCCTCCACCACATGGGATAAGTGTTACTTTATCCAAATGTAAATATTTTTCTAAAATCTGCTCTAGACTGATATTCAGTTTGTCAATTTTTAATTCTTCATTTTTATCCGCTGCTGTAATTTCAAATACTTGAAGTGGTCCTTGAATATGCGGATGAATGGTAAATTTGTCTACATCAACTTGTGTGAATACGGTATCTAAGTGCATATATGCCCGTGTTTTCGGAATGTCAATTGCCAATATCTTTGTAATGGAATTTCCTTCTGTATGAAAAAATATATTTTTTGCGAGTTCTTCAATAGCCTCTGAAGTTGTTCGCTGTGAAATTCCAATTGCAATCACGTCTTCGGAAAGATTTAAAATATCTCCGCCTTCAATAGAATGTGTATAATCACGGTTGTATAGCTTTTTTGTATCCTTGTAGTCCGGATGATATTTGAAAATATAATCGGCATACAAGGTTTCACGATTACGGGTAACAGAATACATTCGATTTAAGCTGATTTTATCTCCGATGACAGCAAATGGATCCCGAGTAAAATATAAATTGGGCATCGGATCTGTAAGGAAGGGATAGTTTTGATTGGTTAATTCACCTAGACTAACCGTATCGGTTTGTGGTAAATCTTTTTTTCGAATCCCAGCCATGGTAATATCGACAAGTGTTTTTGGATCGGAGATATTTTCCAAATAAGCATATACTGCTTCACTGATTTTAGGGTCTGTAATCCCAGCTTCTTGAATAAATTGTTTGATAAATTGTGGCTTAACGGTTTCATCTTGTAAAACTGCTGCTGCCAAATCAGCTAAATAGACAACCTCTGTTCCGTTTTCTCGTAAAACTTGTGCAAAGGCATCATGCTCCTTTTGTGCTTCTTCAAGCCAGGGAATATCGTCGAATAGCAATCGTTCCAGATATTCGGGGGTTAAATTTTCAATTTCTTTTCCCGGGCGATGAAGCAAGACTTTTTTTAATGGCATAATTTCATTTCGAATATGAACGCCCATTTAATTTCCTCCTTCAATTTTGCGTACAATTCCATAAAAAGAAATTGTTATTTTATCT
This sequence comes from Candidatus Harrysmithiimonas galli, assembly GCA_904373265.1. Taxonomy (GTDB): domain Bacteria; phylum Bacillota; class Bacilli; order CAJFEE01; family CAJFEE01; genus Harrysmithiimonas; species Harrysmithiimonas galli. Next base: position 9,938 of record CAJFEE010000010.1, read on the forward strand.
TTATCTTTCAAAGGAAACTGTACACTCGGTAAATAATGGTTCAATAATTTTTAGGTTATCATATTCTAACTTTGTTTTTTGTTTGCAACATTTATTTAAAGTTTTAAGCAGAAATTTATATTGATTGCAAAAAAAAGATTGAATTATAAAGATAAATCGTATAATATAAGGCTTGTCCATGATGTTTTTATCAAAAGCATGTATAGTTTTTCAGCTTTTTGCTAATGAATGTGATGACAGGACTCTTTAGAGATTGAACAGATCTTCGAGAGGAGGTGAATGACGTGAACAAAACAGAATTAGTAAGCGCAGTTGCAGAAGCGAGTCAGCTTTCTAAAAAAGATGCACAAAAAGCTGTTGAAGCTGTTTTTGAAACCATTACAACAACCCTTCAAAATGGTGATAAAGTTCAGTTGATTGGTTTTGGGAATTTTGAAGTGCGTGAACGCGCTGCTCGTAAAGGTCGCAACCTTCGCACAGGAGAAGAAATCGAGATTCCTGCAAGTAAATTTCCAGCATTCAAACCAGGTAAAGCACTGAAAGATGCTGTTAAGTAAATTGTATATAATAAGAGCCACATATATTTCGTTATGTGGTTCTTATTTTTATTCCAATTAAAGCAAATCATTCTGTTTCTATAAACATCAATCAATGATACAATAAGTAAGTTGATTTTGATAGATAAAGGAGAACTTTAAATGGAAGACATAAATATAAATCATCGAATTAATCTAAAAAAAATAGAAAAGGCTGTAAAAGAAATTTTAGAAGCCATTGGTGAAAATCCAAGTCGAGAAGGATTGAGAGAAACACCCAAACGGGTGGCAAAAATGTATGCCGAAATTTTTTCGGGGCTGCAAGAGGATCATCGAACACATTTGGAGAAAGTTTTTGAAGAATCTCATGAGGAAATTGTTTTGGTAAAAGATATTCCGTTTTATTCTATGTGTGAGCATCATCTGGTTCCATTTTTTGGGAAAGCACATGTGGCCTATTTCCCAAAGGATGGAAAAGTAACAGGACTTAGCAAACTTGCTCGTACAGTTGATACAGTTGCCAAACGGCCACAGTTGCAAGAAAGAATGACTGCTGCAATTGCAGATGCCGTTGAGGAAGTATTGACGCCTTATGGTGTAATGGTTATTGTTGAAGCAGAGCATTTGTGTATGTCCATGCGCGGTGTGAAAAAACCAGGTTCAAAAACAAAAACTTATGCTGTTCGTGGAAATTTTAAAAATGATCCGGTTTTGCGTCAAGAGGTTATGACATTGATTCAAAATTAAAATTCATGATATAACATGCACTTTTATTCTATAAAAAGATTTTGTTATAATATGTACGAGTCCATGATTTGAGGAGAAGGTATAAACGATGTATATGGCAAAGGAAGATTTAAAAAAGCACATGCAGTTTTATATGGAGCATCCATTTGCAAAAGAATATATAAAGCCGATTGAAATTGAAGATGTTTATTATGAATTTATAACAGCAGTTTTAGCAAAGAAAAATGTTCCATATCAAACAGCTCTTCAATATGGTACAGCCGTTTTGTTGGCATATACTGCATTAAGGATACATGATGAATTGGATTATCAAAAGATGGATCAGAATGAAAAACAGCTAACGATTCTAATTGGAGCATACTATACAAGTTTATATTATGAAATTCTTTCTCAAATGAAGGACACAGCTTTTATTCGATGTTTGGCAAAAGGAATTGCCAAACAGTCTGAAACTAGAATGCAACATACACAAATTCATTTTACGGATGTTGATGCTTTTTTACGAAAAAAGGCCGATGCAGATTGGATTATTTTTCAGGAAGTACTGGATGAGCTACAGTTGGATGAACATCCATATTTATATTTTAAATATAAATTTCTTGAATTGTCAGTAAAAAAGGCAGTAAAGGCTAAACAGTCTGGAGCGCATGCCTATTCTTTTTATCCCAATTCATTGGATGATGTTTATCAAGAAATGACAAATCAAATATTGGTTGATCGGGTTGAATCTTTTTTAGAAAATCTATAGAGTAATTTGTAAAAAAAGGATGAAAAAAATTGACTGAAAATATAAAAGAACAATATGTTCACGATGTTTTTGAGACGATTTATAATGATTATGATAAGATGAATTCGATCATTAGCTTTCGGTTGCATATGAAATGGAGAGAAAAGGTGAACGCGGCCATGCAGATTCAGCCGGGATCTAAAGTGCTGGATTTATGTTGTGGAACTGGAGATTGGACTTTTGCATTGTCTAAAGCAGTTGGTCCGAAGGGGCAAGTGATCGGAGTGGATTTTAGCGAAGGAATGCTGAGCGTTGCAAAAAGAAAAGGTCAACAGCACATGCTGGATAATATTACTTTTATTCAAGGAAATGCTATGCAACTACCATTTGAAGTAAACAGCTTCGATTATATTACCATTGGCTTTGGTTTACGTAATGTTCCGGATGCCAAACATGTTTTGGCAGAAATGAAAAGAGTTGTAAAACCAGGTGGAATGATTGTGATTTTGGAAACCAGTCAGCCGGAAAATATTTTGTATAAACCATTTTTTTGGCTGTATTTCAAATATATTATGCCTTTTTTGGGAAAAATTTTTGCCAAAAGTTATTTAGAGTATTCCTGGCTCCAAAAATCTGCAACAGATTTCCCAGGAATGAAAGTATTGGCACAATGGTTGGCCGAGGCAGGATTTGAAAAAATTTCGTATCGATCTTTTTCTGGTGGTGCTGCAGCGGTGCATTTTGGCTTTAAACCGATGGGATCATGAAAAGAGGCGATAATATGCATAAGCTGTATTTTTTTGCAAAAAAGGATTTACAAAATACTGAGCGAGTATTAGAGAAAGTTTTGATTAGTGAAAATCTTGTGTTAAATCATGCCATTCAGGAGCTTTTAAAAGCGGGAGGAAAAAGAATTCGTCCGCTTCTGGTTTTAATTTGTGGATATTTTTCTCAAAAAGTGCCGAAAAATCTTTCTGAAGTTGCAGCAACATTAGAAATGATTCATATGTCTTCTCTTGTACATGATGATGTCATTGATGCGGCTCCGGTTCGAAGAGGGGTTCCAACAGTTTATGCACAATATGGTACCAAGACGAGTATGTATTGTGGAGATTTTATTTTTGGCAGAGCAATTATGCTTCTTTCTTCCATTCGTAATATTCATCTGGATTGTATATTGGCAAAGACAATTAAAGCAGTTTGTTTAGGAGAGATTGATCAAATTCGAGATAAGTATGATTTTGATCAATCGTTTCGAACTTATCTGCGTAGAATTAAACGAAAAACAGCTATTTTACTTTCAGCTAGTTGTGAAATGGGAGCTTGTGCAGCAGGGGCTTCAGCAGATATAGTTTGGCATGTGAAAATGTTTGGATATTATTTGGGGATGAGTTATCAAATTATTGATGATATTTTAGATTTTACAGGTGATGAAAGAACAATCGGAAAACCGGCTGGAGATGATTTACGACAAGGTAATATTACTTTACCCGTGCTATATGCATTAAAATATTGTCCAGAACTGTCTGAGGAGATTTGCTCTGTTTCTGAAGATATGCCTAAAGCAAAACTTCAGCCGATTTTAGAGAAAATTTGTAAAAGTGGTGGAATTGAATATGCTTATCAAGTAAGTGATAGCTATTATAAACTTGCACGTGCACAATGGGAATTTTTACCAGATGGTTCTGCTAAAGATGCATTGTGGTTTATTGCACAAAAAATCCGAAAAAGAAATAAATAAATTTACCAAATCATAAAACGCATCATATTGAATCGAATAGATATAATTGTTTTTTAGAATTTCATGGTTTTGAATAATTTTTTTAAAAACGGTGTGTTTTTTACATGCTATTTTCTGTAGTTTCAACCATTTTCCAATATATCTATTGTTTTTACGGTTTACCAAAGAAATAGATTGAATGTGTATGTTGTTCCTACTGCAAGTATTTAGCATCGTTTACTTTGGTTCGTTGTGTTTTTTATGTTGTAAATAGCCTGTGGATAGAATTGAAGGTTATAAAAATTTATGCTAGTATGGTTATATTCTACAATTGTGGTTTTTTCTCTACATAAAATTTTTTTGATGTGGCATAATCTTGAATAAGATAAACTAATGGGAGGAAATGCATATGGAAAAAACTTTTATTATGGTTAAGCCAGATGGTGTACAACGAAATTTGATTGGTGAAATTATAAGTCGTTTTGAGAAAAAAGGGTATAAACTGATTGCAGCTAAATTGATGCAGGTTCCCGTTGCATTGGCCAAAGAACATTATGCAGAGCATAAAGAGCGTCCGTTTTTTGGTGAATTGGTTGACTTTATTACATGTTCACCAGTTTTTGCCATGGTTTGGGAAGGAGAAAATATTATTGAAATTTCTCGTGCAATGATTGGCAAAACCAATCCAAAAGATGCAACAGCAGGAACCATTCGTGGAGATTTTGCTGCAACAATGGCAAAAAATATTATTCACGGTTCTGATTCTAGCGCATCTGCGCAGCGTGAAATCGCATTGTGGTTTAAAGAAGAAGACGTGCTTTATAAAAAAGATATGGATGCATGGATTTATTAATTGATTTATTTTACATGATGGTATAAGGTGTCATGTGTCAAATCACATCATTCGATTTTGAAATTTATTATAAATAGGTCAAAACAAAAGCTGGATTCAAAACTCGTTTTTTTAACACATCTATATCGCAAGATATCTATAAAAAATGAGTTAAATGGTATTTTTAAAGTAAGTTTATGATTTGGTTGAGAAATAAAAATCAAATATTAAAATATTTTTGATTTTTATCTTAGCTCTTTTGTAAAGGAAATTTCAAATAAAATAAGTCCCTTTTCGATAAAATTATAGTAATTGTAAAATTTTATGGAAAGGGATTTTTTTATATATACACATGATATTTATCTATAGATATGAATAACAAAACCATTTTATTTTTCTGAGAGAATCATGTTTTATATGTATATTTTTTTATTAGATTTATGCATTAGGAAGAATAATTATACATCAATGGGTTTGGTTCTATCTGTTTCTTAGTTTGATTAGAACAATTTGATCTTTTATTAAAAAAATGAAATAAAGAGAAAGTTATAGTTGTTACAAAAAGTACATTAGTAAAGGAATATATTGAATCATATGCCTTTGGATCAATAAATGCCACCTTTTTAAGATAAACGTACTTTACAAGTATTTCAAAGTGAAAACAGGAATGATAGTGTATAAAAGACGCTGCACTACTTGTTTTGGTCTTGGAATCTTACATTAAATTCATTTAAAAATTTTCAAAAATATGTTTTTATGGAGTATTGGTTTAACTCTTGATAGCCATTGCTATGTTTGGAAATGAAATTTGAGACAAAACGCATCTCTAAAAAGGGCTTGAAACAAAAATATTTTTATCGAAAATATTGAACCTTCAATTCATTTTCCAAAACTTTTGTATGAGCAGATTGTAAGCTGATTTTATGCTTTGTGGCAAGTTTATAATTTGCTTAAGGAAAGGGAGCAAATTACGAAGTGGCTATTTTTGATTTTGGCTGCTTAATTGATTTCTTGACATAAAAAATAAGGAATGTGGTTGTGTTTTTGATAAATTTCCATAAAATATTTGACAGAGATCATAAAAAAAGGGAAAATGTCTCACCATTTTTTCGATTTTTTGTTAGAATAATGTATAATTACTGATACACTCAAATGAGAATAATGATTTTTTTATGTTTTTTGGAAGTCATAGTACAGGAGAAATATGTATACTTTAGTATAATTTTTGTCGTATATCTTTTTTATTCTCATTTTAAAAATAGTTTAAATGGTAAGGACGTGCAGTTGAATGTTGGATGACTTTGAAAAATTTAAAACCCTGATGTGTAGAAAATCAGGTATTGATTTGAATTGTTATAAAGAGCAGCAAATGAAAAGAAGATTAAAATCTTTGTATGAGAAACGGGGATACGGTTCTTTTGAAGAATATTTTCAGGCGTTGGATAAGGATCAGGATTTGTTTCATGAATTTTTGGATCGGATGACCATTAATGTTTCTGAGTTTTATCGGAATGCCAGTCGATGGGATTGTCTGACCAATCAAATTCTACCAGAACTGTTAAAGAAGAAATCAACTTTAAAATTATGGTCGGCGGCATGTTCAACAGGTGAAGAGCCTTATACATTGGCGATGATTTTAGCTCAGTTAACACCGAATCGGAAGCATGATATTTTGGCGACTGATTTAGATAAGTTGGTGTTGAGTAAAGCAATCAACGGGATATATCGAAATACCGCAATGAACGAATTGCCTAAACCGTATATTGATAAATATTTTATACCGCGTGGTGAATTCATGCAGGTTGTTCCAGAAATAAAAAATGCCGTTCAATTTAAGCAGCATAATTTATTAAAGGATTCGTATCCAACTCATCTGGATGTCATTATTTGCAGAAATGTACTCATTTATTTTACAGAGGAAGCAAAGAACAAAATTATTATGAATTTCAATAAAGCTTTAAATCCAGGTGGTGTACTGTTTATTGGAAGTACAGAGCAAATTTTTACACCACAAAATTATGGTTTTAAAAATATGTATCCATTTTTCTATCAAAAAATACAATAAAATAAGGGGGATATAAATGAGAGTTTTAACAGCCGGGGAATCACATGGACCGCAATTAACCGCAATTATTGAAGGCGTTCCGGCAGGTCTGTATATAACAGCAAAAGAAATCAATGAAGCACTTAGCAGTCGGCAAAAAGGATATGGCCGCGGGGGAAGAATGACAATTGAGACCGATCAGGTTGAAATCGTCGGTGGCTTGCGATACGGAAGAACATTGGGAGGCCCGCTGGCTCTGGTTGTCAAAAATCGTGACTGGAAAAACTGGCAGGATATTATGTCTCCTTGGGATTTAGAAAATGTTGATAAGTCTAAGCGTGCTGTGACAAGACCAAGACCTGGTCATGCAGATCTGGTTGGGGGAATGAAGTACCGTCATCGAGATTTAAGAAATATTCTGGAAAGGTCTTCTGCACGCGAAACGGCAATTCGTGTAGCTGTTGGAGCTGTTATGGAGATATTGCTTCGGCAGTTGGACATTGAACTTGCTGCACATGTTGTCAATATCGGTGGTGTTTCAATTCAACAGAATACATATGTTTCTATACAAGAAATTCGTGAACGGATCTCCGATTCGGTGGTGGCTTGTATTTGTCCAGAAACAAGTAAGAAAATGGTTGAAAAAATTGATATTGCTAAACGAGAAGGGGATACAGTTGGCGGAATTGTTGAAGTTATCGTTGAAAATATGCCACCAGGTATTGGAAGTTATGTACATTATGATCGAAAATTGGATGGTAAATTGGCTCAGGCCATTGTAAGTATTCAAGCATTTAAAGGTGTGGAGTTTGGTGAAGGGTTTCAAATTGTAGAAAAATTCGGAAGCCAAATACATGATGAAATTTATTATAATCATGAAGTTGGATTTTCACGATATACAAATCATTATGGTGGTTTGGAAGGCGGTATGAGTAATGGACAGCCCATTATTGTTCGGGGTGTGATGAAACCGATTCCGACATTGTATAAGCCGTTAAGAAGTGTTGATATTGATACGAAGGAAGCTTTTGAAGCAACGGTGGAACGATCTGATGCTTGTGCAGTACCTGCTGCATCTATTATTGCAAAAAGTGTGGTGGCTTTTGAGCTTGCTGATGCCATAATTGAGCAATTTGGGTGTGATCATATGGATCGCTTAAAGGATGTAGTGGCTCAGTATCGTGAAGAAATGAGGAATTATTAAGATGGAACATATTCAAATTCATACAAAAGAACGGAATTATGAAGTGTTGCTTGGACACAATATTTTGCCAAATTTAACAAATGAATTAAAGAGGGTTGTGCCCAATTGCCAGAAGTTATTTTTTATTGTTGATTCTGTTGTGTTTAATTTACATTTTGAGAAAATAAAAAAGGCAATTGAATATGCATTTGAATACGAATATATTGTCGTTTTGTCCGGTGAAAAATCGAAATCATTTTCCAGCTATGAGACTTGCTTGACAGCAGCTTTACAGGCAAAATTAAATCGAAAAAGTGCTATAGTTTCTTTAGGAGGAGGAATGGTTGGAGATTTAGGCGGATTCGTTGCAGCTACATTTATGCGTGGTATTCCTTTTATCCAGATGCCGACAACTTTGCTTGCACATGATAGTTCTGTCGGTGGGAAAGTCGCTATCAACCATTCGCTCGGAAAAAATATGATTGGTTGTTTCTATCAGCCCAGTTTGGTATTTTATGAGCTTGATTTTTTGGCTACAATGCCTGAAAAGGAATGGCGCTCTGGTTATGCTGAGTTGTTAAAGCATGCATTTTTAAGCGATGTTCGTTTTGTAAAGCAACTGTATGCGGAGATTCAAAGTATTGATCATTTGATTGATAGTCCAAATTTAACGCAATATATTCGGCAAGGAATTGAAGTAAAAAAAGCTGTAGTTGAAGAAGACGAAAAAGAATCTGGTTTACGTGCCTGCCTAAATTTGGGACATACGTTGGCACATGCTTTGGAAACCATTGAAAATTATGGCGGGATTTCTCACGGGGAAGCTGTTGGCATCGGTTTATTGTTTACAATTGATTTATCGGTTCAACATGGATTGAAGGATGTTGATTTGGATGAATTGTATCATCACTTATGCGCACTTGGCTATCATTATAATCGAGAACAAATAAATGGTTCCGTGCTTAGTGAAATTATGCTTAGTGACAAAAAAAATGAAAGTGATCAAATTCGTTTGGTTCTTTTATCTGAAATTGGAAAACCGTATTTTAAAGAATTTTCAAAGCAGGAAGTAATGATAATGGTTGATGCATTTATACAAAAATATGATTTTGTACAATCCGTGCATTAGGGATTTGGATTTTTGTCGTTAAAAAACAGTCAATTTTGTTTGGAATTTGCTTTTGTAAGCCCTAGGAATTTTTCCGGTGAGTTCAGGATAAAATTCTTAGGGCTGTTTTTAAAAGTCATGTTGTTGAGTTTTTAGCTGAAGGGAAGGTATAAAAGAATGCAACAAATTTTTCAATGTGTGAGCAATGGTTTAAAAGGAACGCTGCAAGTGCCTGGAGATAAGTCTATTTCACATCGCAGCATTATGTTTGGTGCAATTTCGACAGGTGTAACAGAAATTGAAAATTTTTTATTAGGAGAAGACTGCTTATGTACAATTTCCTGCTTTCAAAAATTGGGCGTACAGATTGAACAAAATGGAACAAAAGTCAAAGTTTTAGGAACTGGAACAAAGAATTTTACATATCCTGCAGAAGTACTGGATGTCGGAAATTCGGGAACAACGATTCGTTTAATGCTTGGGATTTTGGCAGGTACAACGATTTCAGCAGAATTGATTGGAGATGCTTCCATTGAAAAACGTCCGATGAAGCGTGTTGTGGAACCTTTGCGTCTAATGGGCGCACAAATTACAGGAAGAGAAGATGGGAATTTTACACCACTTCAAGTCAAAGGAGCTATGTTAAAAGGAATTCATTATAGCTCGCAGATTGCTAGTGCACAAGTCAAATCAGCCATTTTATTGGCAGGCTTGCATGCCGAAGGTGAAACCTCTGTTACAGAGCCTTATATTTCCAGAGATCATACAGAGCGTATGTTAAGTTATTTTGGTGGATATATTGAAAGAAAGGGAACAACAGTTACTGTAAAGGGTAGACAGAAATTATTTGCAAGAAAAATATTTGTGCCTTCTGATATTTCCTCAGCCGCTTTTTGGATGGTGGCAGGATTGATTGTACCCAACAGTCATATTGTGTTATCCAATGTTGGTTTAAATCCAACACGTGATGGTATCATTGAAGTGCTAAAAAATATGCAGGCGGATATTCAGATTTCGGATTTGCAAAATAAAGATTTTGAACCGTTTGGAACTGTTGAGGTAAGCTTTTCTTTATTGCAGGCAACAGAAATTGGTGGTGCGCTCATACCACGTTTAATTGATGAGATTCCAATTTTGGCCTTGCTTGCCACGCAGGCAAATGGAAAAACAGTGATTAAAGATGCCAAGGAGTTGAAAGTAAAGGAAACCAATCGAATTGATACAGTTGTTAAAGAATTAAAAAAATTTGGAGCTCATATTGAAGCAACTGAAGATGGAATGTGTATTATTGGTCCAACCCCTTTGCATGGTGCACATGTACAAAGTCATGGAGATCATAGAATTGGTATGATGTTAATTGTTGCGTCTATGATTGCAAAAGGAGAAACTGTTATTGACGGGATTGAAGCGATTTCTGTTTCTTATCCGGATTTTTTAACAGACTATGAAAAATTAAAAAGCCAATAAAGTCTCATTTAAAATTGGATTTGCCGTTTTCTTATAAAATCAAAAACATGAAATCTATATTTATTTATCATGATGAAAAATGTTATTTTCTTTGTTTTCATAAGAAGAGTTCATTGATGAGAGTCTGATACTTATATATGTTAAAATGCTTAACATTTGAATTTATTGGTTTAATTTCGAAAGCAAGTAATCAAAATTTAAGGGTTTTTGTGTGATGGATTGATTCAAATGAACCAAGGGAGGATGTAAATGGGTTTTATTCAAAAAAGTTTGCAACTAGCAGAGGACGGACAATATGAGTCCGCTTTACAGTTGTTAAATGAAAATTTGCCAAATGCAAAACGAAAAGAGCAGTTTGAGGGTGGGATTTTGCTTTTTCAATGGGGACATCTTGATGCAGCAGAAAAGATATTCACAAATTTACATCAACAAGAGCCACAACAAAATATGATTACAAGTGTGTTGATGCAAATTTATTTTATGCAGGAACGTGAGGATGATGCATTTCGTTTATTGGGGGTCACAGAGCGAGAACAGCCCGGTTATGAAGATATTTTGCTTACATTGGCAGATTATTATTTTGGAATGGGTTTGTATGAGGTTTCTGAACAAAAACTTTTAGAGGCATATGATTTGCAGCCGGATTCAGTTGCTGTTTTATTTGCGCTAAAGGAATACTATGAGCAAATGGATGATATGGGAATGTATTTTCATTTTTTAAAAAAGCTAAAGGAACGAGATCCGGATTTTTCTGATGATATGTATCAATTACAATTGGCCATGGCCTATATGTCCCTTGGAAAATATGAAGAAGCATTGTGTTGTTTTGAGCAGGTTTCTGATGAACAAATTGTTAACGAAAAGGATCGTTTTTATTATGGACTTTGTCTATTTTTCCATGAGCGTTATGAAGCAGCTATTCCAATATTTCAAGCTGCGATGAAATCAAATGAGACTTTGAAAAAAGGTGTATCTTATTTGGCACATGCCTATATTCAGCTACGTCGTTTTCGTGAGGCAGAGGAAGTTTTGGAGTCACATATACAAAAATTTCCAAGTGATGAAGGAATTTTGCAAATGCTGGCTAATTTGTATTTAGATGAAAAAAAATATGACAAAGCGAAACCAGTAGTTGAGGCACTTTTAAAATTGGATGATGAGAATTTTGAGGCTTTGATTCAATATGCTTGGATTTTGGAAGGTGAAGAAGCTTATGAAGCTTTAATTTCATTTGTTGAGGAAAAATTGGAAGCAGGAATTGAAATTTCTGAGCTGTATTGGCTGCTTGCCAAGTCTTATGCAAAAATTGAAGCGTATGAACAGGCATTAAAACAGTATGCCGCTGCATATAATGGTTTACATGATGAAATTGCATTCTTATTGGATTACGCACAATTTTTAATGGAGGAAGGTCAAAGAAAAGCAGCGGCACAAATATATCGGGAAATATTGGATATTGACATTACGAATGAAGAGGCGCATGAATACCTGGAACGCTTGACAGAGGATGGGTAATAGAAAAAAGATTTTTCAAGGATGTAAGGAGGTTTGCCCATGGAAACTTCGATTACAAGTACCGAAAAAAAAGAATTTCTGCATTGGTTTTTAAGTCAGTATCAATTGAAAAAAAGGGAGAGTGTTTGGATTTTAAATTATTTGCTGGGTCAAGATTTATTAATGAGAAAGCTGCATTTTGTGGAAATGGTACAGTATTGTCCACGTGGACTCTACATGTCTACACATTGTAGCGAGGATGCTTCGTTTCGATTTTACAAGCAAAATATTATGACAACAGATCCGGAAAAAGCTTTACATGATTTGCGAATGAATCGAGAAGAACAAATTTATGTACAGTTGAATTTTAGAGACTCCTTTCAATGTGCAGATTATCTGGCTGTATTGGAAGACAATCCCTACATACCCGCACATTTATTAAGAAATGAGCATGACGGAATTCAAGCAGAGGAGTTTTTAAAACGACTATCTATTTCCTTTGAGCGTGAACGTTTGAAAAAAGAAATAGACCTTGCCCTGGATCAAAACAATAAGGAAAAATTTCAACGGCTTACAGAGGCATTAAAGCTTCTGTAAGTTTTTTCTTTATGTAAAGAGAAAATGGATGTATTTTTTATCATATTTTTGTATGGTATAAATCCATTGGATAAAGAGATTTAAGATAAACATGAATGTTGAGTGAAACCAAATGACTTCTCTGTATTTTCTCTAAATATATATAAAGATATGCTTTGATTTGAAAAAAGGTTGACTTTTACGTTATGTAAACATGTACGATAAAGATGAAAGTACGATTTCAATTTGGAAAGGAGACATAAAAAATGGTTTATACGATTCAAGCGTTGAGTCAGTTGGCAGGTATTTCGACACGAACACTGCGTTATTATGATGAAATTGGACTGTTGAAACCAGCCTATACAACTGAAGCTGGATATCGGATGTACGAAGAGACGCAGGTTAATTTATTGCAGGAGATTTTATTTTTTCGGTCTTTGGATTTTTCGTTACAAAAAATTTCTCAGTTAATTGGTCATTCCAACCATAATCGACTGAATATTTTATGTGAACAACGGCGGTTGCTTTTGGAACGAAAAAAGACATTGGATCAAATGATTGAAACGATTGAACAAACCATCCAAGATGAAAAAGGAGAGATTAAAATGACAGATGCACAGAAGTTTGTTGCGCTTAAAGAAAGACAAATTCAAGAAAATGAAAAGAAATATGGAAAAGAACTTCGTGACAAATATGGGAATGATGTAATGGATGCAGCGAATGAAAGACTGAAGCAAATGGATGAAACCATATTTCAAAGTACAAAGAGACTGGAAAAGGAAATTTTACATCAACTGGAAAAGGCTTTTCAAACTGGCGATCCGTCGGGAGAGGAAGCCAAGATTTTGGCACAAATGCATAAAATATGGATTTGCCGCTATTGGGATACCTATACAAAAAAGGCACATGCTGGATTGGCTCAAACCTATGTAGATGATATACGAATGAAAAAATATTATGATCCAGATGACAGAGGACTGGCAAAATTTTTACGGGATGCCATTTGGATTGATACTGGAATGGAGGAAAAAGTGCTTCCATTTGACGAAAAGAAGAAGTAAAAATCGTACATTTTTATGTAATCGGTGTGCTGAAACAGTGGGCTCTGAAAAAAGAACGAAGATGTGAAAACAACATTTTATCTTGAAAAAATAGTAAGGTATACAACTAGATTTTATGATTTTCACAGGTTTTACTCAGAATATCTAATTTTTATGTATTTTAGGCACTCAGTGGTATAAAGAGGGGTTGAGATAAAATGTGATTCAAATGAAAAATGATGCGTAAAAATGTTTCTTTTTCTTGGAAGGGAAGCGTAAGTTTATAATCTTTTTGCTTTTCATGCTTCCCTTAGGTGTGTTAACATTTTTACGCATTATATTGAATAATACAAAATTCATTTTTAATCGTTTATTCCTTCAATTTTATCTCATTTTACATAACATATATTTTGAATATAATGATTTATAAAGGGATAAACAAAATAATAAAATTAAAATACTCACGAACAAAAATATTTACTCCATTGATTTTTTCTTCGTTGTTCTGAAGCGACATGTTCTCTTTGTTGTTTTCCTTTACAATTTACTGACGTACATCCTATATTAGCTGTTGCACCATACTCAATTGGAATAGTAATACGAAGTGTTTGTGTAATTATCAGTTTATTCCCATGACAGCATGGATTTTTTCTATCTTCACAAATTATAATTTCTGGATCTTCAACACATTCCGTTTCAACATGACCTACAATGGCAAATGGGTGAAATTGAATCGGCACACTTACATTGGCATGATGTACAGCTATAGCAGAGCAAGTGTTCTCATCTCTAACCTCCTGATGGTCTGTTTTATTACTCATAACTATTGATCCTCATTATGACCGCAATTTCTACAAATATTTTTCTCACTTGATTCAATGCAATTTACAAAAGTATCTCCAACCACTGCTTCTGCTCCAAATACGACAGGGACAGCGACACAAATATCTTGTGTAATTGTGAAGGAACAAGAACCATTTTTTATTCCAGGACATGGAATGTTTCCAGATCTTACGACTGGGTCTCCACAACATGTTGTTACTGTTGTTCCTGCATGTGCAAAAGGTGTAACAGATACAGGTACACAAATAGAAGCTTTTTGATAACCAATAGCTGGGCACGTCTCATTTTCAGATTGTAAAATTTTAATATCTTCAAAGTTTGTCATGATAAAAATCTCCTTTCAAATTTAAGTTTCTATACACCATATGCATGTACAAATTATTGATAACCGCATTTGTCTTGTATATTTGAAAATTACATTTTTTTTGATATAAAAGCCTATTTTTGATATTACTAAATATTATGGTTTATTTTCTTATCCAATCCATTTTCCTTTTTATCATTTTTGGATATATCCGGATATAGTGACAATGTTTCAAATCAGCAGTTATATGATCGCATATGTTTTTACTGAATCAATATGCTATATAGCAATATGGTTCAATGGGTGCCAATTTAAAATTATATTTAAAAACATTGCATTTGGCATGGGAGTTTTATGTATAAAATCATCTTTTTTTTAAAGTATCATCAACAAATAAAATAAAAGGTAAGCTCTTTTTTTGTTAAAGCAAAATAAAACCATTATCGGTTTATCGTATGAAAACGATCGATAATGGTTTTTGGTTTGGTTGTTTTATGTGCAACAAAACAGATGATCAAAAATGAAGCATTTTTTATTTTGTAGCATGCCCCCGAAGCATGGCTACCAAAGAAAAAAGTAAAAAGCAAGTCAGATTTGTTAGAACAATGGATGCGCCAGCAGGTGTTGAGAATATGTATGATAAAACAATGCCGAAAATAAAACAAACAATTGAAATGATGGCTGAGCTTATAACCACATGTCGAAAGCTTTTGAATAGACGCATAGATGATAGTGCTGGAAAAATAATGAGACTCGAAATGAGAAGCGTTCCCATAATACGCATTCCAATGACAATTGTGATTGCGGTTAAGACAGCGAGCATTATTTTGTAAAATTTTACTTTTACCCCGATGGCATGTGCAAAGTTTTCATCAAATGTAATGGCAAAGATTTTTTGGTAAAAGAAAATAAATAGAATGATTACGATTATGGATAAAGGGATGCTTATTTGCAAATCTTCTTTGCTAACGGCTAAAATGCTGCCAAACATATAGTTATAAACATCAATATTCATCCCAGTTGCAAGCGAAGTTACTACAATTCCGATGGCAAGTGCGCTGCTTGAAATTACAGCAATGGCAGCATCTCCCTTGATTTTACTATTTTCACTGAGCTGTAAAAGAAAAAAAGCGGCGATAATGACAACTGGAATCGAAATATAAAGCGGAGCCCAATTCATAACAAGTGCCACGGATAAAGCACCAAAGCCAACATGTGCGAGTCCATCTCCAATCATAGCATACCGTTTTAAGACCAGACTGACCCCAAGTAAGGCTGCACAGAGTGCAATTAAAATTCCGACAATAAAGGCTCGAATAAAAAAGGGATAAGAAAATAGCTGTATAACAGATTCAATCATAGTGCTTCTCCTTTTAAAAACAGTTTCCCAATATTGCTTTTGACATAATCTTTTGTGTTGCCAAAAAATAGCATCTTATGATCTAAATGTAAGATTTTATCTGCATACTTGATGGCTGTATGCACATCATGTGAGATCATTAAAATAGAAAGCTGTTGCTTTTGATTTAACTGTTCTAACAAGCTATAAAATTTTTGCATTACAATGGGATCTAAGCCAGTTGCTGGTTCATCCAAAATCAAAAGTTTTTCTGTCGCACACAGGGCTCTTGCCATCAATACACGCTGCTGCTGACCACCAGAAAGTTCTTGAAATGCCGTGTTTTTTAAAGCAATGATTTCAAGTAGTTCCAAGTTATACAAGGCTTTTTCTTTTTCCTTTTTTGTATAAAAAGGTCGCCAGCCCCTTTGATTTAAGCAGCCAGATAACACAATTTCGAATACAGATGCAGGAAAATTTTGTTGTGTGTGATTTTGCTGGGGTAAATATCCGATTTCGGTTTGTTTTAATCCTTCATCAAAAATAATATTTCCAGATTGAATTGGGACAAGTCCTAAAATACCTTTTAACAAAGAGCTTTTTCCCGCACCGTTTTTTCCGACAATACAGGTATAATCGCCAGTATGGATTTGAAAGCTAATTTGCTTTAAAGCAATTTTATTTTGATAAGCAATACTAAGATTTTTGCAGGTCAAAATCGGCATCTAGTTCAATCCTTCTTTTAAGTTTTCAATATTTTGCTTCATAATAGAAACATAGCTGACCCCTTGTTCAAATTCCTCTTTTGACACATTATGTAGGGAATGAAGCAGCAAGGTTTTTACACCGGTTTGCTCTTGAATGGATTTGGCAATTTTTGGCTCCGTCAGCTCTTCATAGTATATCACAGGGATATTTTCTGCTTGAATGACATCGATCATATTGGTGATATCTTTTACACTTGGCTCAGATTCACTGGATGTGTTTGGATAAGCTGCAATATACTCCAGTCCATATTGTTCGGTAAAATAGGATAGTGCGAAATGTCCCGCAAAAATAATTTTTTTCCGCTTGGCGTTTTTTGTTAACTCTTCTAGCTCATCATGAATTTCATCAATTTGCTGAATATAATTTTGAGCATTTTCTGTATAATACGTTTCATTCCCAGGATCCTTTGACACCACTGCTGCTAAAATGGTTTCCATCATTTCTTTGGCATAGAGTGGGTTGGTCCAAATATGCGGATCGTTTCCGTCATGTGTATGACCATGTTCATCTTCTTTTTGTATATTTGTATGTATGGCTTCGTTGGTATGTTCGTCTTCGGCATGTGTGTGTGTCTTTGTTTCAAGATCTAATGTCGCACTTAAGTCTATAACGGTTGTTTTGGCAGTGTTAATATCTGTCAATAGGCGTGGAACCCAAGCTTCCATATTTTCTCCAGTATAAACGAATAAATCGGCGTTATGAATGGCTAAAATATCCTTTGGAGTTGGTTCATAGGCGTGGCTTTCTACACCAGTTGGAAGCAATAATGTCACTTCGGCACGGTCCCCAACAATTTGCTTGGCAAAATCATACTGTGGAAATAATGTTGTTATTATTTGAATCTTATTTGTTTTTGGTTCATTCTGTTCATTTTTGGATATGTCCTGATCTGAGCATGCCATGAAAAGAAAACTGGTGATTCCAATCATGTATAATAAAAAATTTTTTTTCATCTGTGAATATCCCCCTTGTTTATTTTAAATTTGTATCCATACAGTCTTCACATTTTCCGTATAGAACCGTTTTTTTGTGATTAACTTGAAATTTGTGATGTGTTCGAATATGGTCGGCCATCCCATCAAGTTCTTGACAGACCACATGAATCAATCGACCACATATGGTACATTTTAAATGAAAATGCTCAGTACATTTGGCAGTATTTTCCACATATTGGAAGCAAGCAGGCATTCCTTCTTCCAAATGATATTTTCGAAGTTTTCCTTCCGTAATAAAATTTTCCAATTGACGGTAAATGGTCGATTTTCCAATGGTGTGCCCATTTTCCTTTAAATGAAACAATAAATCATCTGCTGTAAAATGCGCTTCTTGATATTTTGCAATATGGTTTAATATCATTTCCCGTTGTTTTGTTTTATAATTGCTTTTATGCATCCAAAGGCTCCTTTACAACCAAAATTGAAATCGAGTTTCATTTTTGTATTATAAAGATTCCCATTTGGATTTGTCAAGATTAAGGGTAAAGAAATAAGGCATTTCATATTGCAAGAACAGAAGGAGTATGATCATTTTGTGATTTAGGAATTTGTTGGATTTTTATGAGTATGTATATTGTTAATATTTAGTCAATGAACAAAAAATGATATTTTTGAGGGAGATTTGTCTTTTGGGTTTGTACTATGAAAATTTTAGAAAGGGTGAGGAACATGTTTTGGACAGCTTTTTTACAAAATAAAATGATTTTATATATGTTGTTGGTTGTGAATATTTTCGGAACGATTTATGGATATTATTGGTATGGTTGGCAACTGAAAGAGACGGATTTTCCGCTTGTGTTGTTTGTACCAGACAGCCCGACAGCAAGCCTGTTTTTTTGTGGAGTATTGTTTTTATGGCTTATGAAAAGGCAAAGTGGGACATTGGAAGCATTGGCCATTTTAAGTTTAATCAAGTATGGGATATGGGCAGTTATAATGAATTTACTTGTTATGATAGTATATGGAAATTTGCATTGGACTGGTTATATGTTGATGTTTTCTCATGCGTTAATGGCTTTTCAAGCAGTTTTGTATTTTCCATTTTATCGGATTCGTTTATGGCAGTGGGGAATCGGTGCACTATGGCTTCTTCATAATGATTTTTTAGATTATGTATTTGGGGTTATGCCATACTACTCTGTTGTAAATTTGTATCCGAAAGAAATTGGGTATTTTACATTTTGGCTTTCTATTATTGTAATTGGCATTTGTTATTTTGGTTATACGCAAACAAAGTTAAAGAATTTGCAAATTTGGAAAGGATAAAAACGGTGAAAGTTACAATAAGATAAAAAGAGGTTTTATTTTGGTTTCAGCCTGTTTAAACATAATTTTTTGTTCTAAACTTGTCCGGATAGTCATAAGTTGAAATAAGATGATTTGGAGGGACAAGGATGAAAAAATGGCTGTTTTTTGGGTTATGCATCGGTTGGGGAAGTCTGCTTTATTTTGGTTTTCAAATGATTTCTCATACACAGAAAATCAATATTGACGAAGAAATTAAACAGTTGGATCAAGTACGTCTGCTTCTTGCTCATCAGAAAATTGATGCGGCTTCTAAGCAGCTTTATCATTTTTTTGAATCATTTCCGCAGCAAGCCATTTCAACATCCGATGCACAAAAAATGTTTTATCTTATGGAAACAGAATCGAAACAGCGTTTTATATATGATGCGTCACATATTGAACAATTGGAAAAGGAAGTTTTAAAGCTTTATTTATTTGTAGATGCTTTGCAAAGCGAAGGAAAACCGCTTTGGATTGGACAGTTAGAAAAAATGAATACGCTATGTTTAAATTTACAGCTTGATGCGACAAATTTGAAGAATTGGCATCAACTCCAAGAGATGTATACACAAATTTATCCATGCTTGTATATGTATGCTTCACCTATGCTGTTACAACGAATAAACAATCATATGGAGGATCTTGATTTTTATGATGGGAATCAATATACTCAAGACCATTATAAAGAGATATTAAAGGATTTACATGCGGATTTTTCTTATTTTACAAAAGGAGATAAAAAAGACGGATTTGATTTTTCTTTTTATTTGCTTTTATTTTTTACAGGTGGTACGATATTTTCAACGCTAACTTATGTAGCGATTCGTAAGTACCAGGCAGAAAAAAGGAAGGAAAAACTTCCGGTACGTTCAAAAGATTTGTAACAAAAAAATTGGGAGGAATATCAAACGAATGGGAATGATTATTTATTTTGTAATCATCTTGCTATTGCCTTTGTATGCACAGTTTAAAGTGAAAGGAACCTACAAGAAATATGACAAAGTACATGGAATGAACGGGTATACTGGGGCGGAAGTTGCTAGAATGATTTTGGACAGAAACGGTCTTAGACATGTACGAATTGAAGAGACACCAGGTGTATTGTCCGATCATTATGACCCAAGCTCAAAGGTGGTTCGTTTGTCATCTGGCAATTATCATGGAACTTCTTTGGCGGGTGTTGCTGTGGCTGCACATGAGGTTGGTCATGCCATTCAGGATGCTGAAGGGTATGCATATTTGCGTTTTCGTCATGCACTTGTACCTGTAGCAAATTGGAGCTCAAATTTATCTTGGATTTTTATTATGATTGGTTTGTTTGCGTCTTTGACAAATATGTTATTGTTAGGAATTATTTTAATGGCGGCTGGTGTTCTATTTCAAATCGTTACATTACCTGTGGAATTTAATGCGTCCAGTCGTGCGATGCGTCTACTGACAGAGTATGGTTTAATTACTTCTGAGGAAGCTCCGAAATCAAGAAAAGTTTTAAGTGCAGCAGCCTTTACATATGTCGCAGGCGCTATGGTTGCGGTAGCGGAATTGGTACGTCTCTTACTCATTTATGTTGGTCAACAAGAAGATTAAGATATGTATGGTTTATTTTTCTTTCAGCTTGATATGATTTGAATATAAGCTCTGAGAATTTTTCATTCGGAAAAGATTTTTTGGTATTTAGGCAGCTTGAACTCGCTTCGCCTTTAGAATCGCTAATTTTTCCATTTGATTTTCTCGGAGCTTATTTGCTGTTTGAACAAGTATTCATTTAAGAACTTTTGATGATATTGTAAAAGTAAAGTTTTTATAGGCAAATGTTGTCATTTTTCTCAGAATTGGATAACATAAAGAGTAGCTTAGAATGAAGCTTGACAAATGAATGCGGAGGTGAGCATATGGCAAAAACAATGGAGCAAATGCAAAGAGAAGTAGATGCTTATATTTCTCAATTTAAAATTGGTTATTTTTCACCTTTGGCAATGATGGCAAGATTTACGGAGGAAATCGGTGAGTTGGCACGTGAAGTCAATCATATTTATGGAGAGAAACAAAAAAAGTGTACTGAGCAAGAAAAAGCGTTAGAAGAGGAGCTTGGTGATGTATTGTTTGTACTGATTTCCATGGCCAATTCTATGCAAGTTGATTTGGAGCAAGCTTTTCATTTGGTTATGGATAAGTTTCAGACAAGGGATCAAAATCGATTTGAACGTTGTGATTCCTAATTATTTTTGATTCGTTTAAGGCATATGTAAAAAGATGTTGGTGAAATTTTTTTATCAAACCATATAGAGAAATGAGGAAAAAGAATGGGAACGATTAAAATTGCGTTGGCAGGTCCACGTGGAAAAATGGGACAAGAAGCTATAAAAGCTATTTTTCAAGAAGAGAATTTGGAAATTGTTGCATGGATTGACCGGGTGATTGATGCTAACTTTGTTTCTCAGGTGGAGCATATATATGGTGTTAAGCTTCCGGTTTATGTGGATGCGGCACTTTGTTTTCAAAAGGAAGCGGTGGATGTTTTAATCGATTTAACGACACCAGAGATTGGAAAGGTACATACACAGATTGCAGTGGATAACGGTGTGCGCCCGGTTGTTGGTACAACAGGATTTACATCGGAGGATTTAAAGGAATTACAGAAAACATGCGAGAAAAAGCAAATGGGTTGTATCATCGCACCAAACTTTGCCATTGGTGCAGTTTTACTTATGAAATTTGCACAAATTGCAGTGAAATATATGCCTTATGCTGAAATTATTGAATTACATCATGATGGTAAAAAGGATGCACCATCTGGAACTGCTTTAAAAACTGCACAGTTGATGGAAGCTGCTGGAAATCCGGCACAAAACCAGAACCATATGTTTCCGGCACAAGGTCTGAATGCACATGGCTACAACATTCATAGTGTCCGTTTGCCTGGAATGGTAGCGCATCAAGAAGTTATTTTCGGTGGAGATGGACAAACGTTGACTTTGCGGCATGATTCTTTTAATCGTGCCTCTTTTATGTCTGGTTTGATTATGTGTGTCAATAAAATTATGGATCTGCATACGTTGGTTTATGGGTTGGAAAATTTATTGGATGATGAAGCATAGATAGGAGAAAAGAGGGGAATAACGGTGAATGAAACAGCTGATATTTTATGTTTTGGTGCGCATGCGGATGATGTTGAAATTGGGATGGGCGGAACCATTGCCAAGTATGTCTGCAAAGGAAAAACAGTTGTAATTGTTGATCTTACACAGGCAAATCTTTCTTCGAATGGAACAGTGGACATACGCTTGGAGGAGGCGAATCAGGCTGCACAAATTTTGGGTGTGATGAAGCGAGAAAACTTGCAAATGCCAGATCGAGATTTGCTGCTTTCATCGGATAAAATTGCAAAAGTAACTTGGGTCATTCGCAAATATCGTCCTAAAGCAATTTTTAGTCCGTATGGTGTTGATCGACATCCGGATCATGGTGCTTGTACGGAAATTGTGAAGGAAGCAATTTTTTCAAGTGGAATTTTCCATTATTTACCAGACTGTCCCTATCCGCCAGTCAAGGTGATGAAGCATTACTTATATATGATAAACGGATTTCATACGCCAGATTTTTATGTGGATATCAGTGACAATATGGAAACGAAGTTAGAAGCCTTGCGTGCATATGCCTCACAATTTTCTTTGCAACCTGACAGTGTAAAAACGCCTTTAACAGAGGGTTACCTTTCTCGAGTGAAAAATCGGGAATTTGTGTATGGACAAGAAATTCAGTGTGCATATGCGGAAGGTTTTTTTCACCAAAGTCCGTTTCAAGTAGATACAGATTGGTTGGGATGATTTGTGAAATTTAAAATTGGAATTACTTGTTATCCTGGTGTGGGTGGCTCCGGAGTTATGGCGACAGAGCTTGGAAAGCTTCTGGCAGAAAAAGGGCATGAAATTCATTTTATTACTTTTGATATCCCGTTTCGTTTAAATAAAGTTTATCCGAATATTTTTTATCATGAAATTGAAGTTAACCATTATTCTGTATTTAAATATCCACCCTATGATCTGGTTATGGCAGCAAAAATGGCAGAAGTTGCCATAACAGAAAATTTGGATATTTTACATGTACATTATGCGATTCCGCATGCAGTCAGTGCTTTTTTGGCAAAAGAAATGACAGGTGGCAAGGTGAAGGTCATCACAACACTGCATGGAACAGACATTACGGTGCTTGGCGAAGATCCGTCATTGATTGACCTGATTCGTTTCAGTATTGAAAAATCTGATGCAGTTACAAGTGTTTCAGATAGCTTATCCAGGCAGACCTATGACTGGATTGCACCAAAGCAAATCATTCAAACCATCTATAATTTCATTGATGAACGTGTATATAAAAAACAAAAAAATCATTTGCGGATGGCTTATGGAATTGGTCCAGAGGAAAAAATCGTGATTCATGTTTCCAATTTTCGGGAAGTGAAACGTATCGAGGATGTATTGAAAACCTTTGCTCGTATTCAGGAAAATATTCCAGCAAAACTGCTGATGGTTGGTGATGGTCCAGATTATCGAAAGGCACGAGAATGGGTTGTGAGAAATAATCTGTGTAGCCAGGTCTTATTTTTGGGTAAGCAAGAGCAGGTGGAACAGCTTTTTTCCATCAGTGATGTTTTGCTTTTAATGTCAGAAAAGGAAAGCTTCGGGCTTGTTTTGCTGGAAGCTATGGCTTGTGGTGTCCCTTGTATTGGAACAGATATTGGGGGCATTCCAGAGGTTATTGAATCTGGCTGTAATGGGTATATTTGTCCACTGGGGGACATAGATGAGGCAGCTCGGCTAGCAATTCATATGTTGAAATGTCCAAGTCTGCATAAGAAAATGCGAACACAGGCAAGAAAAACGGTAAAAAATAAATTTTCATCTGAAAAAATTGTTTCACAGTATGAAGCGTTATATCAACGGGTATTAAAAGAGGAGTGAAGATCATTATGCAAGAGACAGAAGTTTTTGAAAAGGGAAGAAAAATTTTGCATATCCTCAATGATTTGGGGTATGAAAGCTATTTTGTCGGTGGTGCATTGCGTGATTATCGGTTAGGAAGAGAAATTCATGACATTGATATTGCTACTCCACTTTTACCTGATGAAGTGATGCGGATTTTTCCTAAAACCGTTCCGATTGGTGTAAAGCACGGGACGGTTCTTGTTTTGTTTGAAGGGGAGTCCTTTGAAGTAACGACTTTCCGAATGGAGGACAAATACGATGATTTTCGTCATCCGAATGAGGTTTATTTTGTAAAAGATATTGTTTTAGATTTGGCACGCCGAGATTTTACAATGAATGCTATGGCAATGAATCAAGATAATGAATGGATGGATCCCTATCACGGTCTGCATGATATACAGCGAAAATGCGTTCGTGCTGTTGGGGATGCTCGGGAACGTTTTTTTGAGGATCCGCTTCGAATTTTACGTGGTTATCGCTTCTGTGCACAGCTTGATTTTGATTTGGATGTAGAAACGGAAATGGCTGCTTGTGAAAGTGCTCATTTCATTCAGCATATTTCCATTGAACGGATTCAACTGGAAATGGAAAAGTTGTTAAATGCTGCTTATCCGCAAGCTGTATGGAAAATGTTGGAAAAAAGTGATATTTGTTCGTATATGCCATTTGGGAAATCAGAGGTTTCTTTATATGCTTTGGAAGAATATGATTTTACAAAGTTGCATTCAATTGAGGAAAAATGGGTTTTACTGTACGCCGCTTTACAAATTACAACGGCTTCTTTGCAGTTTGTAAAATGGAGATTTTCTAATCAAAAACGAAAAACCATTGAGCGCTTATTTTCTGTTTTAGAGAAAAAGCGAGCACAAAATTTGACCAAATCAGAAATTTATACACTCGGATTGGCACAAAGTCTGGCTTTTACGCGTATACAAAGCGAGCTTTATCATTTGGACAGTGAACAAAGACAGCAGCAAATTTCTGAAATTTGGCACAGTTTACCCATTAAAAATCGAAGTGATTTACTTTTTGACGGAAAAGATGTACTTTTACAAACGAATCAGAAGAAAGGTCCGTGGCTGGGTGTATTATTGAAGCAACTGGAAGCAGCTGTGTTAAACGGAGAATGTGTAAACAATCAATATGAAATGGAGGAATGGATCGAAAAATGGCTTCAAAAATCCGAGAACAAATATTGAAAGTACTGCTTGAAAATCGTGAAACCTATATCTCCGGACAGAAGTTGAGTGAACAACTTGGTTGCACAAGAGCGGCTGTTTGGAAACAGATGGAGGAGCTGCGTCAGGCAGGCTATGTTTTTGAGGCAAAGGCAAGATGTGGATATAAGTTAATTTTTATACCGGATTTAGTCACTGCAGATGAGCTCCGTCCACTTTTACGAACGCAAATTTTTGGTCAACAAATTTATAGTTATTTATCAGTGGATTCAACACAAAATGTAGCCAATGATTTGGCAAATAGAGGAGCGCCAGAAGGAACGGTGGTATTGACGGAATTTCAAACGGCTGGCAAAGGAAGGCTTGGAAGAAAATGGAGTAAGGATCATTCAAAAGGAATCGCGATGAGCTTAATTTTACGTCCACAAGTACCGCTTCAAAAGATTTCGGAGCTTACACTGGTTATTGCCGTTGCGCTTGTTCATGCCATTCAAAAAACGACTGGGTTACATCCGAAAATTAAATGGCCCAATGATATTTTCTTAGATGGAAAAAAGCTTTGTGGTGTTTTAACAGAGTTAAAAGGGGAATCAGATCGACTGAATTATATTTTAGTCGGTATTGGTATCAATGTAAATGAGACAATTGAAAATCTTGGAGATGAGCTGTCAGATATTGCAACTTCATTGTTGATTTCTGGCAAACAGCCAGTTTCTCGAGCAAAGCTGGTTGCCAACATTTTATTTGAATTGGAGCAGCTCTACCCGATTTATTTAACAGAGGGTTTTTTGCCAATCAAAAAAATTTGGGAACAATATAGTTTGCTGAATAATCAGGAAATTATTGCGCGGACTGCAAATGGTTTTTTGGAGGGTGTATACGAGGGCATTACAGAAGAAGGGATTTTGTTGCTTCGAGATAAATCTGGCATGATTCAAAAAATCATAACCGGAGATGTTTATATGAAAGAACAGTAGAAAATTTGGATATAAATCTGATTTTTTCATGGATGATAGACTGTAAAAGTAAAGATGAAAATCAGATGGAGTAGTACAAAATATGTATATGATGAAAAGTTAAAGAATAAAAGCTTATTTCAAAAAGATATACTCATGGTGTATCAGTTGATAAAATTGATGATTCAGAGCAAAAATTTCAGAATGATCTGATTTTATGAGAAAAATGGACTCCGTTGTTAGATTGGATTGAAATTTAATAGATTTATTTTTTTATTTGTCAAAATGGATTGACATGAAAAAAAAACAATGTTATATATGTAGAAAACCAAATGGAAATTCAGCAAATATCTATAAGAGTTTGACTGGGGTATCGGTTTATTCTTGGAAATGGTTTATCAAAAAACAGGTTCTGCCTTGATCAAAAAACAAAAGACTAGGACAGAGGAATGATTATACAATCTCAATCCCAGCTTTTGTCTGGGATTTTATTTTTTCAGATTGATAAAGTTCCCTTTCTAAAAAATTTAGGAGGAAAAAGAATGAAAACTGTATTAGATTTCCAAAAAATGAAGCAAAATAAAGAAAAAATTGTGATGCTTACCGCTTATGATGCGCCGAGTGCAAAATATGCAGAAAAAAACGGTATCGATATGATCTTGGTTGGTGACTCACTTGGCATGGTTGTACTTGGCTATGATTCTACGATTCCGGTTACATTAAATGATATGTTGCATCATACGAAAGCTGTTAGACGTGGTGCAAAGAATACCTTTGTTGTGGTGGATTTGCCGTTTATGACCTATCATGGTGAAATTTCAGATACATTAAAGGCGGCACGTATGATGATGCAAGAAGGTGGTGCCAATGCAATTAAACTAGAGGGTGCAGGGTTTATTACTGAGCATATTTCTCGGTTAACGGCAGCGGGTGTACCTGTGATTTCTCATTTGGGTTTAACGCCACAATCTGTAGGAGTTTTGGGTGGATATAAAGTGCAAGGCAAAACACAAGAAGCGGCAAAACAGCTACTTGAAGATGCAAAGGCTGTTGAAGCGGCAGGAGCATGTATGCTTTTGCTTGAATGTATACCTGCAGAATTGGCACAAAAAATTTCTGAGACTTTAACAATTCCGACCATTGGAATTGGTGCGGGTGCAAACTGTGATGCGCAAGTCTTGGTTTATCATGATTTGCTAAATTATGGCAATGCAGAATATGTTGCAAAATTTGTGAAGCAATTTACAGACATTACGCCACATATTGATGCTGCAATACAAGCTTATGTAAAAGAAGTAAAGAATGGAAGTTTTCCAACAGAGCAGCATGCGTATAAGATGTAGTGTAATGATGTGAGGAGAATGAAATGAAGATATATACAAAGGTGAAAGATTTACAAAAAGATTTAATGGCATATTCAAAATTTGGAAAATCCATTGGTTTCGTTCCAACCATGGGTTATTTGCATGAAGGACATCAAAAATTACTGAATGAAGCACGAAAGGAAAATGATATTGTTGTTCTCAGTATTTTTGTAAATCCATTGCAATTTGGTCCCAATGAAGATTTAGATACATATCCAAGAGATTTTGCGCGAGATGAACAGGTTGCAAAAGTGTCTGGTGTGGATTATATTTTTTATCCAAGCGTTGAGGAAATGTATCCGAAGACTCCATGTGTAAAGGTCTTTGTGACTGGAAAAAGCGATGTACTTTGTGGCAGTAAGCGCCCAGGACATTTTGATGGTGTTGTAACCGTTGTTACCAAATTATTTCATATTGTGCAACCAACGCGTGCTTATTTTGGTTTAAAAGATGCACAGCAGGCTGCAATCATTGATTCATTGGTTGCAGATTTTAATTTTCCAATTGAAATTGTAAAGGTGGATATTGTTCGGGAGTCAGACGGATTGGCAAAAAGCTCAAGAAATGTTTATTTAACTGAAGAAGAAAGACAAGAAGCACCATTGATTTATAAAGGATTGAAACAGCTAAAAGAAAGTGTAGCAAAGGGACAGATGAATCCTTTTGATTTAAAACAAGCACTTTGTACCTTTTATGAAACAAATTTACATGGTCAAATTGATTATGTGGAAATTTTAAGTTATCCGGATTTAAAGCCAATTTCAACGCTTATAGGTCAAACAGCTCTTGTAGCGGTTGCGTACAAATATTCTAAGGCGCGGTTAATTGATAATGTATTAATTCAAGGGGGCAAAGAAACGAAATGATGCGTACATTTATGAGTGGTAAGTTGCATTGTGCTACAGTAACTGAAGCCAATTTAAATTATGTAGGAAGCATTACCATTGATGAGGATTTAATGGATGCTGTTGGTTTTTTTGAAAATGAAAAGGTGCAGATTGTCAACAATCATAATGGTGCGCGTTTTGAAACCTATATTATTAAAGGAGAACGCGGTAGCGGAGTGATTTGCTTAAATGGTGCAGCAGCTCGACTTGTGCAGGTCAACGATCGTGTTATTATTATTTCTTATGCGATCATGACAATGGAGGAATATCAGGATTTCCAACCTAAAATTGCGGTTTTGAATGAAAAAAATGAGGTTATTCATTTATTACATGAAGAAAAAGCACATACTGTCCTATAATAATGAGGAATATGCATCAATGAGCTTTTTTCGTTTGTGTGAAGAAAATTATCATGGTGATCTGGATCTTTATGAAATCCAATCCATATCTGAAAAGAAAGACTACCGAGTGAAGCAATCAAGTTCTGCTTGCTTTCACTCGGTTTTTTTGTATTTTGAGGTTATGAAAAACAGACGGGGAAGCAATGACAAAGTCTATTGTCGATTCAATCATAAGGTGACATGAAAGATAATGAGGTGTACAATTTGAGTAAAAAATCAACGAAATTTGCGGTTATGGATGTAGAGATGACACCATCGCAGTTGCGACAGAAAATGATTCAGTGGAGCATTGTTCTAATTAAAAATGGGGAAATTGTTGGACAAGAAAGTGGATATGTGAATCCAAATTGTCCGATTGATTCAAAAATTTCACAGTTGACAGGAATTACAGATGAAATGCTACAAGAAGCTCCAAAGTTCTCAGAGATATATACTCGGTTGAAACATTTACTTTGTGATGCGGTTGTTGTTGGTCAAAATATCAAGTTTGATTTAAAAATTTTAAATGAAGAGCTACAAGCCATTGACCAAGAGCCATTAAGAGTTTCTGGATGGATTGATACAGTTGAATGGAGCCGCATTATGTATCCGAGGTTACTTTCTTATCGGCTTCAAGATTTGGCCCATGCACTTGATATTCCACTTTTACATGTACATCAAGCAGATGCGGATGCTTTGGCAACAGCTCGCTTATTTTTGCGTTTATTTTCCGATTGGCAGGCGTTGTCGCTTGGTGTGAAAAAAAGGTTGGTCCCTATTTTACATACGTTAAACAGCAGTTTTTCTCAGATTACAAAGTATGTGGAGCAACAAAATACTTTAAGTGAAACTGAATATCAAGTTTTTACAAAGGGATGTATTTTTCCAAAGACACATATCAAACAAACTTTTTTTACTGAAAGATATTTTTTTTATGAAATAAAAGAAAAATTACAAAATCAAGCTTTTATGACTCATATTTTTCCGGGGTATGTGTATCGACCAGAGCAGGTTGAATTTTTTTCTGAAATATTGGAGGCATGGGAAGAAGGGACAGCTCAAGCTTTTGAAGTACAGCCCGGAATAGGAAAAACATTTGCTTATTTGTTAGCTGGTTTATCTGTATTAGACGATACATATAAGCAACTGATGATTACGACTTCGACTAAACATTTACAATCTCAAATAGAAAATGAGCAAATTCCTTTGGCAGAGAAGTTTTTCCAAAGAAAAATTTCTGTTACTATTTTAAAAGGAGCAAGAAATTATCTTTGTTTAAAAAAATTTATGCATCAATTAACTACACATGATGAACCTTATGAACTTCGGATAACAAAAGCGCAGATTCTGGTTTGGCTACAAACCACAAAAACTGGGGATATGGATGAATTGAATTTATCACCAAATGGAGAACGTTTTTTTTCTTTATGTTCTTGTACGCCAAACTGTTGTCATTCATTGTCCTTAAAGAATAATAACTGTTTTTATTTGCATGCACTGTCCCAATCTACACAAAGTGATGTGTTAATTGTTAATCATGCCGTATTTGCACAAAATTTATTGAAAGAAAACAATGACTTTTTTAAAAAATGTAAAATTATTGTAGATGAAGCGCATGAACTGGAAAAGAATATTGCTCGTGTAGCAACTTCTTCTTTAGATTTTCCGACTGTATTTTTCTATTTTTCACAGATGGGCAGGAAAGGCAGTGGAAAATTGCTGGATCATCATTTTTCGGCGTTGAAAAAATATGACCTCTATCATGCCCAATCGGCATGGCAATTGCAAAGTTGTATTTTTGATTTGCGACAAATATTCTCACTTTTGCATCAAAATCCGAATCTGTTTTTTGCTGAAAAAGATATGAATGGATTGCTGTTGAAATTGGGGCAGTATTTACAATGTTTACAGACAGAGCGACAAAGTATCGAAACATTATGTACCAATTTACAAGAAATGATGCCAGCACGCGACCAGAAGAATTGGATTTCTTTTTGTTATTATCTTAGACAATTGGAGCAATGTATTTGTAATTTACAGGTTTATATGCAAAATTCAACACATTTGATACAAAGTAAGGGTTGTACAAAAGATGTTCAAGACATATGTTATTCTGTCACAGATTTTCAATTGATTCAACAAGCTTTACGATATTTCAAGCAGCGATTGAGTCAAATTGTATTTTGCTCTGGCACACTGTTTGTGTATGGCAGGGATCATTTCTTTTTGGAAGGTTTAGATGCAAAAGAAAAAATAACTGTAAGATCGATTGGGGAAGTTCAAGCATATAAAAATTTAACGGTTTATCTCCCAATTCGTAAAAAAGTTTTTCCAATTACTGTTGAAGATATTCGTTATAAAGTTCATTTGGCTGTTCAATTTTTATTGGAAAGACAACATAAAAAAATATTGATTTTATGTAATTCTAAAGAAATGGTAGATGATTTATATCTTATGCTTTCTTCCATGGAACAACTTTATGATTATGAACTATTGGCACAAGGAAAAAGCAGCGGTTCTAAAGAAAAGTTGTATCAGATGTTTAAAAGCATGAAAAAAGGCTTATTGCTTGGTTCACATAGTTTTTATGAAGGTGTTGACTTTCCCGATGAGTCTTGTACGGCTGTAATCTTGCCAACATTGCCTTTTTTAAGTCCGAATCATACATATGTAAAAATTCGGCAAGTGAGTTGTAATTTGATTGATCCACTTGTTTTTATTAAAATTATTTTACCAAGCGCGCTTTTGATGTTTCGACAAGCGCTCGGCCGTTTAAAACGTGGCAGTCATGTAAAGAAAGATTTTATTTTATTGGACGAGCGTATTTTATCACGTGCATATAAAAAGCTTTTTTTGCAGACGATTGAAGCGGAACAACATGCAAAATTTTTGATTCCATCAGAAAAAAAAGAACGGGACAAGGAAAGTGATGAATCAGAATTTGTATAGAGCATTTTGGTATATCAAATGCCGTATTTTTTGTATATGAAGAAGATTGATCCAAAAGAGTCAAATCTTTATGAAAAAATTGCTTAAATTTGCATATGGAGAATGGAAATTCGATCAACTTCTAAGCCTGTCCCGTTTCAATTCACAAGGGAGAAAAATATTTTGTTATTGATACATCATTGATTTGAAAGAAAATTCAAGGTTTCTCTCTGCCCAAAAAGCTGATATAATAAAACCGTATTTTATTTATGTAAATGAAAGACACGGTTTTTTCAAAAGAGAAAGAAGGGACATCTATATCTTGTGTAATGGCTTGTTTTTTATGTAAAAATGAAGTGAAATATTTGGGCTGAATGGGTGTATAATCATGAAAAAACTGATCATGGCAATGGTTTTATTCTTCTTGCTTATTATTGTGGGAATCGTTAGCTTGATAAATCAAGTCTGGAATCAAAACGATGTCTTGTTTGCAGAAGCAGAGCGTATTGTAAGAGCGGAAATGCCTGATGCATCTGTTTTGGAACAAGGTGTGTATAACGGAAAGCAACAATGGATTTGGTTATGTATAATGGAAAACGACAATGTAAAGCAGGTATTGGTTCCCTTAGAGAAACAAGAAGAGCAGCCTGATTTTGTTATTCGAGATGCTTTGGAAGGCATCACGATGCAGGAAGCAGAGGAAATGGTAAAACAACAAGTTGAATCTATCCGACAAATTTTTCATACGGTTTTAGGGGTGGAAGATGAACGAATTGTATGGGAAGTTACATATCAAGACCAATCGGGTAAGCTTGGTTATTATTATATAGATTTTGAATCAGGGGAGTTTGTGAAAAGTTTTTTACTTTAGGAGGATAAAACAGATGGAATTATCAAAAAGAGTTCAGTCCGTAACACCGTCGGCAACATTGGCAATTACGGCAAAAGCAAATGAGTTACGTGCACATGGCAAGGATGTAATTGGTTTGGGAGCCGGTGAACCGGATTTTAATACACCTGCTCATATTATTGAAGCAGCACATGCTTGTGCAGTTCAAGGTTTAACAAAATATACAGCAGCCTCAGGATTACCGAAGCTAAAAGCTGAAATTCAAAAAAAGCTAGCAAAAGATCAAAATTTATCTTATGAATTAAATGAAATTATTGTGTGCAGTGGTGCAAAGCATGCGTTGTACACTTTGTTTCAAGTAATTTTAAATGAAGGGGATGAAGTCATTATTCCAACACCCTATTGGGTTAGCTATCCAGAATTTGTTAAGCTGGCTGATGGGAAACCGGTTTTCTTAACTGCAGAGGAAGAAAATGACTTTAAAATTACACCGGAACAATTGGAAGCAGCCATTACACCCAAGACCAAAGCTTTAATTTTAAATTCTCCAAGCAATCCGACGGGCATGTTGTATACAAAAGAAGAATTGGAAGCGTTGGGTAAAGTTTGTTTGGCGCATCATGTTTTGATTGTTTCTGATGAAATTTATGAAAAACTGGTCTATGGAAATCATCGACATGTTTCGATTGCCGAAATCAATCCGGATTTTAAAGAACATACGATTATTATTAATGGTGTTTCCAAATCGCATGCAATGACAGGTTGGCGCATCGGGTATGCAGTTGGAAATAAAGAAATTATTTCTGCGATGACTTCGGTCGCTAGCCACAGTACATCCAATCCAACAACGACTTCACAATATGCTGCGATTGCTGCATACGAAGAAAGCCAGCAATGTGTTGAGGATATGCGAAAAGCATTTGAATCACGCTTGGAGGTGATTTATCCGAAATTGCTTGAAATCCCAGGTGTCAGTTGTAAAAAACCGCAAGGAGCTTTTTATTTATTTCCAAATGTTTCAGAAACCATTAAACTTTGTGGCTATAACAGTGTAGATGAATTTGCTACAGATTTATTAAAAGAGGCTCTGGTTGCAATTGTTCCAGGGAGCGGTTTCGGTGCACCGGAAAATATGCGTTTGTCCTATGCGACCAGTTTGGAAAAATTTGAAGAGGCTTTGACAAGAATCAAAAACTTTGTGGAAAATAAAATGAAATAGTTTTTTGAAGAGATGTACAAGTTTTGTTTATTTGGCAAAACTCGTACATTTTTTATGCTTTGGAAAGTTGAGCGTAATCCAATGTGTTGATATAACAATGATTCAAAATGCTTATACTCAAAATGAAATGAAAAATAAATAAATGAAAAAATAAGAGAGGAGGACGTTGTTAAAAACAAGATAAAAAAAACTGGAGTTAAAATTTGGATTTATGATAAATCTTTTTGCAATGAAGAATTAATTTTCAATCATTTTTTCACAAAAAACATAATGAAGAAAATATAAAGCATTTTTCTTTGAAACAAATCGAAATATGCGATATGAAATAATGTTCAGTTTTTTTATATAAAGAAAAATGATGGATAGTTCTATAAAAATAAATGGTTTTTGCGTGTTTTATTGATTTGTCTTAAGGTATTTTATATATTCACTATCAAATTTTAAAGAATTATTATAATTCATATGGTTTTATTGTTTTTAGCAACGGTTTACAATGAAAAGTACGACTTTTGTCCGAGAGTTGTTTCGTAATGGGCATGTATTTATCAATCAAACAATTGCTGTTTCAGGTTGGGTGCGGACCATTCGTTCTTCAAAGACATTTGGATTTATGGAATTAAATGATGGCAGTTTTTTTAAAAATATTCAAGTGGTTTTTGATGACATATTGCCAAATTTTAAGGAAATTTCAAAATTAAATATTAGTTCATCGGTTACAGTATATGGGAAATTTATTGAAACACCAAATGCAAAGCAGCCATTTGAAATTCGAGCGGAAAATATTGAAGTAGAAGGCAATTCAGCGCCGGATTATCCGCTTCAAAAGAAAAGACATTCATTGGAATATTTGCGAACCATTGCTCATCTGCGTCCGCGCAGCAATATGTTTTCTGCTGTTTTTCGTGTTCGCTCTGTGGCAGCTTATGCGATACATCAGTTCTTTTTTGAAAAAGGATTTGTCAGTGCACATACTCCGATTATTACAGGAAGTGACTGTGAAGGTGCAGGGGAAATGTTTCGTGTTACTACATTTGATTTAGAAAAATTGGGAAAAAAAGAAGTGAGTCAATTGGATTATACCACTGATTTTTTTGGTTGTCCGGCAAGTTTAACAGTTTCAGGACAATTGAATGGTGAAAGTCTTGCACTTGCTTTTGGAAAAATTTATACATTTGGTCCAACCTTCCGTGCGGAAAACTCTAATACGGCACGGCATGCAGCAGAATTTTGGATGGTAGAACCAGAAATGGCGTTTGCCGACTTACAGGATAATATGGAATTGGCAGAGGAAATGTTGAAATATGTGATTCGTTATATTATGGAAACTTGTCCAGAGGAAATGGAGTTTTTTCATCGGTTTGTCGATACGAGTTTGCTAGATCGCCTGAACCATGTTGTATCCACTACATTTGGAAAAGTTACTTATACAGAAGCCATTGCAATTTTAACACATGCGAAAAAAGAATTTGAATTTCCTGTAGTATGGGGAATGGACTTACAGACTGAGCACGAACGTTACTTGGCAGAGGAACATTTTCAAAAACCAGTATTTGTAATAGATTATCCGAAGGAAATCAAAGCTTTTTATATGCGGCTTAACGATGATGGAAAAACGGTTGCGGCAATGGATTGTTTGGTTCCGGGTATTGGTGAAATCATTGGAGGCAGTCAGCGTGAGGAACGCACAAATATTTTAACACTACGGATGAAAGAATTGGGATTAGATTTATCCGAATATGCTTGGTATTTAGATTTGCGCAAGTATGGTGAAACGAAGCATGCCGGATTTGGTTTAGGATTTGAGCGCTTACTTATGTATGTAACCGGTATAACAAATATTCGAGATGTTATTTTATTTCCAAGAACACCAGGTACTTTACGTTTTTAATCTTTTGCATTTCAATTAAGTTTATAATGAAAATATTTATATAAAATATATTTTTAAATATTTTAATAATAAAACAAAAGAAGATCATCAATTGTTTTGTCAAAAAGCTTGCTACAGACAAATAGATGAAAAGATTTGGTTTCCTGGTGTAAAATCAATGTTTGTTTTTTGTAAAGTCCAGTCAAGCGAGCTGTTTTTTTGGAAGAGCTTTAGTCATGCTGTGCTGTTTTAGAAAGGGATGAATATTTGTGATATTTTATAAGCAATTCATGAAGGAGACATTGTTATTCATACCAACATTTTTGCTGAAGCATTATAAATTGTTGACTTTATCTGAAGTGGAAATGATGTTGATTTTACATTTAAAAACTTTTTTTGAAGAGGGAAATGATTTTCCGACGCCTGAAGAACTTGGGGAACGAATGACAGTTTCGGCTTCGGAGTGTATGAATATTATTCGTAGCTTGATACAAAAAGGATGTTTAGAAATTCAACAATATCAAAATGAAAATGGAATGATATGTGAAAAATATTGTTTGGATTTATTGTGGGAAAAATTGGACCAACGTTTGGAAGTATCAAAAATGCATATTTTGATGCAACAAAAACAAGAGGTAGAGGCAACTGTTTTTGAAATTTTTGAGCAGGAATTTGGACGTTTGCTCTCTCCGATGGAATATGAAACCATTCAAAAATGGATGGATGAGGATAAACTCGATTCACAATTAATTTTGGCTGCCTTACGAGAAAGTGTAATCAGCGGAAAACAAAATTTTAGATATATCGATCGGATTTTGTTTGATTGGATGAAAAATGGGGTTCGGACGGTGGATCAGGCAAAGCAGCATAGCTTGAAGTTTAAAGAACGGACAACTGCTTTTGCCAAACAACCTGAACTTTTATCAACACAGGAAGTCCAATCTCCAAAGCCACCGATTTTTTATAACTGGTTGGATGATGAATAAGGAGGAGAGAATGATGCGTTCAAAGCAGAAAATGCTAGAGATGCTTGATACGATACAGGAAATGTTTCCGAATGCAAAATGTGAATTGAATCATCGTAATGAATTTGATTTGTTGATTGCAGTTTTATTGTCTGCACAATGTACAGACAAGCTGGTAAATAAAGTGACAGCAGCTTTATTTCAGAAATACCATACACCCGAAGATTATGTACGAGTTCCCTTAGAGGAGTTACAAACGGATATTCGCTCTATCGGGCTGTATCGTAATAAATCGAAAAATATTCAAGCCTTATGCCAAACTTTAATTGAGAAATATAACAGTGAAGTACCACAAGAAAGGGAAGCATTGGAAGCGTTACCTGGTGTTGGAAGAAAAACAGCGAATGTGGTTTTATCTGTTGCTTTCGGTGTACCAGCAATCGCAGTAGATACACATGTACAACGAGTTAGTAAGCGCTTGAAATTTTGCCGACAAAAGGATAGTGTCCGCCAAGTAGAAGAGACACTGATGCAAAAAATTCCTCCAGAAAGATGGTCTCAAGCACATCATCAACTGATTTTTTTTGGACGTTATTTTTGTAAAGCACAAAGACCAAATTGTACGGAATGTCCATTTCAAAATGACTGTACAACTGGAAAAAAGACCTTATAGGAGAAAAATAAAATAAATCATATTTCCCCCAAAAAATATATAAACAGCTCATTTTAGCTGGAGTGTGTGGAAAATGTTATATGTCCATTTAAGATGAAAATTCAACATAAAAAATCAGGCTGTATCATCAAATTTTGAGGATAAGGCCTGATTTTTCTATTGATAATCTGTTTTTGGCATACTTAACAAGATAAACGATTATATCATTTGGTTTAAAGGATGGTATTGTTCAATTTTTCAATAAAAATTTTCAGCAAAATAGGTTGAAAGTGTTTCGGAAGGCTTATTTTGATGATCGTAGTGATTGAAAGCTGTTTCATTCAAGGAAAAGTCAAAGTGATTTTATGAAAAGGAATTCACGATCATAGAATCATTGGAATAAAAGAGCTGTATAAGTATTGTTGATATTTTAACTATAATCATATGAAAAAATCGTTTGGTACAAATATAGACTTTATTTCTTAGTAGATAGGATAGAAAGAATCATTTATTTCGTTTTGGATGTCATTTTATGTTGTCACAAAGTGAGTTGTTTTTTATATCTTTAAGAGAAAAGCGCTTTTGTTTAAAAGTTTTTGTAGTGTCTTCTTTTCATAATAGGATTAATTTTTTATTTCATGTAAGTCAATCTTGTAGATTTGGTATGGAAAATAAAAAAAGTGTAGTGAGAAAATGAAATTTCATTTTCTCACCAACACCAATTTTTATTGCATTAAATTTTCAGAGTTTGGTGGTAAAATCCCATCTCCAGACTCAATCGGAGGAATTTCCTCTTCTGGATTGTTTCCATCCTCAATTGGTGGTACTTCCTCTTCGTTTGGTGTATCGTCATCTATTGGAGGTACATCTGGCTCTACTGGAATTTCTGGCTCTGGTTCAGGAACAGTTAACCGAACTCGAACTGGTTCGCTGGACATTGTGATTTTGTCATTCCCGTTTTTAAATGTGACAACTGCCACTACGTTGTAGGAATATGTCGATCCTTTATATAATACAGAGGTGACATAGGATAAATCAGATGTTCGTTTAACAAGCTTTGTATTTCCATTTGCTGTTTGTCGAATTTCAAATTCAATCTCCCGTTCATTTTCATTGGAATAGTCCCATGTAAGCGTGGCACGTCTTGTTTCTTCATCGTATGTGATTTCCAGATTTTCAACTGGATCAACTGGTTGATAGCGATCAGAAACTTTGGTTGGTTCTGTACCAGCGATAAAAAGTTCTGTTGTTTTTAGCTCACTTGGTGTTGATTCACTTGGTAAAGCCATTGGATCTGAATATTTTTCAATGGTGACAGAAACTACATTAGACGGTTTAATAAACCGGGTGTTTTCTTTCTCTTTCGCTGCATAAGACATCATTTCCTTAAAAATGGTTCGTGAAACTTGGTGCTCTGCAGGTGTAGAAATATATGTGTTTTCTGTAATTTTTTCGTATCCAACCCATACGGATAAGGAAAATTCAGGTGTAATGCCAGAAAACCATACATCTTTGGCAAGACTTCCGTTTCTAACCATATTGTATTTAGCCATCGTTTCATCATCAAAGTTGGTTGAACCTGTTTTACCAGCAACATCCAGCCATGAAATATTGGCACCCGTTCCAGTACCAGATTGTACAACGGTTCGCATCATATCGGTTACCATATAAGCGGTTGCTGGGGACATAGCTTGTTTTGATTCAATATCTAGCTTAATTTCTTCACCATCCTTTGAAACAATTTTGCTGATAATGTGCGGTTCATTAAATATCCCTTGATTTCCAAAGGCTGCATAAGCGCCAGCCATTTGAAGAGGAGAGAGTCCATTAAATCCACCAATAGAGTAGGCCTCATACGGTCCCTCTTCAAATTGAATGCCTAAATTGGATACAAATTCTTTTGCTTTTTCAGCTCCGACTGCTTGGAAAGTTTTTAAAGCAGGAATATTCCGCGAATCGGCAAGTGCTTCTCGAATTGTCATTTCTCCTTTATATCCTCTGTCCCAGTTATTAATGGTTGTTCCATCAGAATACGTGTATGGTTCATCAACAATGAGTTGCCCAGTAGACCAGTTTAAATATTCAATTGCTGGTCCGTAATCTAAAAGTGGTTTCATGGCTGAGCCCGGTTGGTTTTGAATCTGTGTAGCAAAATTGAAGTCTCCAGCTTGACGATTACGTCCATTTCCGACAGCCAAAATGCCACCGGTTTTTGTATCCAGTAAAACAAATCCTGTTTGTAGTTTCTCTGTTGGATAATCAAATACTTTTCCTTTTAAAATATCGTTTGCATATTTTTGCAGCTCACGATCAACTGTTAAATATACTTTATAACCATCCCCAGAAACATTTGCTTCTGGAACTTTTTCTTCAATTTCTTCAATTGCCATTTCAATAATTGCGCTGTATGGATCGTTAGAAGTCGAGCGTTTTTTGATCATGTCCTCGATTTCTACTTGCAAATATTCTTCATATTCCGCTTCAGAAATAATATTGTTATTTTTCATAACGGTTAATACCGTATCTCGGCGCTCCTTTGCACCTTCTGGGTTTTTATACGGGTTATAATTCGTCGGACTTTGAGGCAATCCAACCAAAAGTGCAACTTCCAACGGGGTTAGATCATCTAAATTTTTTCCATAATAGGTTTTTGCAGCTTGTGCAATCCCATATGCATTGTTTCCGTAGAAAATTTTATTTAAATAAATGGCAAGAATTTGCTCCTTGGAATAATTTTTTTCAAATTGATAGGAAATATACCATTCTTGTACTTTTCGTTTAATTTTCTTTTCATGTGTTAAAAAGGAAAGTTTAACAATTTGCTGTGTAATGGTACTTCCACCTTGTGAACCACCCTTTGTAATATTTGTTAGGACAGCACCAATTGTTCTACGCCAATCAACTCCTTTGTGTTCATAAAAACGGGCATCCTCGACAGCGAGAACAGTTTTTTCTACAAGTTCTGGAATGTCTTTATACTCAATTAAAATCCGTTTTTCAGCACCGACTTCTTTTAACAGCTTATTATTTTGATCGTAAAATTTAGACGGAATTGGATCGACCAGCTCAGCGGGGTCAAAATCTGGTGCTGATTTAATCCATGTGTAAAAAACATATCCGCTTACACCTACGGTTATGACACCAATAAATATACAAATGAGAAAAAAGTATTTAAAGGCAATCCAAAATTTCTTTTTTGGTTTTTTATTATTTTTCCGTTTAGACAGACGTTCTGCCCGGCGTGCTTTTACATCTTCATAATTTGCCTTTTTGTTGTTTTTTTGGCTGCGATAATTCGCCATTTATAATTCACGTCCTTTCTTTTCATAGGGAGCGTTTTAAGTAAGTTTTTCTAAAATGGGCAAGTAATGGACGGGTGCATGGAAGATAGATGGAACTTTTAATCCGTTTGTAACAACTTCTTCGTATGTAATGGATTTTCTACCGCCCTTTTGTTGTCTTTCCCAGAAAAAAAATAAATCTTTTCCATACATAAGGTAGGTTTCCTTTAATGAACGGAAATGAATTAATAAAAATGTAATTCCGCCAGCGTTCATTACGTTTTTCATATGGATCATTTGGTGTGCATGAATGTTTTGAAGTGGAAAACAAGTTTTATTTTTTGTTTCTTTTGCTTCAAAATCTATATATTTTCCTTGGAAAACCCCGTTGTAGTCTGTTGTGGAAGCTTGACGATAGTAAGCTTCTCGAATGACTGCACGAGAACGCGCAGGATATTCTACCCGCACGACTTGAACAGGTGTCGGTTTTTTATGGATACATGCAAGCTGTTCTCGTAAATAGAAATCATTTGTCTGATTAATTGCTTCCTCAAATGATTGCCCCCGATTCGCAAATTGTACTTTTTTTTGTTCCGCTAGGTGTATAGGCGGCTGTGTAAGTTTTTTTTGAAATTTTTTCCCGTTTGGATACCGGATGGTCATAAAGAAACTCCTCTCCTAAAATGATACAAAAGCGAATCTGTAGCCATTATAGCACATCTTATCCAGATTCAATCATTAAAAATGTTTTAAGTCGCATATTCTCAATCTTTTTCACCGTTTATTGATGTAAAGTAAAATGTCTTTTTTAATTTTGAACAGAAAAAGAAAAATTCCGAAATTAAAAATAGAAGGCTTGTTGATGGTGTAAAGTGTCAGCCAATCTTTGATATTTAATAAGTTTTTTTCGATTTTTCGGATATATATTGGCAACAAATTTATTTTATTTTACTACGCATTGCATGCTTTTATTTTTATCCTGGTCATTGCCAGATTTTTTTATTGAATGGATTTTGTTTGCTTTCTTTTTGCTTTAAGGCTTAAACTGTTTGTCCTTTTTGTTTGTCGAAAAAAATGACAACAGCACTTTACTTTGCTTTTTTCTTCTTATTTTGTCGTTTACAAAGGAATTTATATTTTTTTATGAAAAACTGTTGGTAATGTTGGTAAATGAAATGGAGGAGAAATGGATGACATGTGAGGAAGTGTTAAATGAACTGAATCAGTTGTTGGTTTTACTATACAGAAATGAAGAACAGATTCAAGCATTTTTTAAGCAAGAGGCAGCAGATTTACAAAATTTATTTAATCAAAAGTTAAAGGAAATAAACAGAAAATGATGTTTTTGTTTTTTGATGGTATTGTACAATGTAAGCAAAAAACAAAGGAAATTGGAAGTTATAGGATGGTATTGAAATATCATCGAAGTTTTATGCAGAATGTTTATTTAGAGAAAAAATAGCAGAAAATTTATCAAGTGGAAAACTTGGAGTAATGAATGTTAAAGTGAATCATTTCATTATTTTGGTTTATCGAAACTCTTCTTGTTTTTTAAAAAAAATAAGAGATCGAAATAAAACTTGAAGTAAGGGAACTGGACGATAAAAAATTTGCTTGTTTATTATGCCAAAACATGTTGGATGAAACAAAATGGGTGTGTAAAATGTTTACATGACTTAGAAAGTCAGATAAAGTGTGAAACGTTGGGCTCATGTTTGTGTCCTTAGAAAATGGGAAAGTTTTATGCGTGATTTTTCCTTTGAATTGTTCTTTTCCTGACCTATTTTTTTCTAAATTTTTTATATAAAATGGATATGCGCTTGTTATATTATTATACGTATAATTAATAAAAATTTAATAAATAAAATTAGAGAATTATTCATATATAATTATATTTTTTCCTATTTGATAAGAAATTCATTTAAGCGGTCTGGCCTTATAAATAGTCTTTCTATGAATGATATTGGAAACGGATTTGCTTGTGGTTGCATATAAATAAAAAAAGAAAGGATTAAGAGAGGAGGGGGCGTGGAGTGCAAGAATTATTGCAGCATTTCAATATAAGAAAAACGGACTCGAACCCTTATTTACAGCCGTTAAAACCGAATGCTTTTTTGGAATGGATGGAAAATGAAAACGCGTCAGATTCGGGCA
The DNA here is from genome assembly GCA_904373265.1 of Candidatus Harrysmithiimonas galli. Taxonomy (GTDB): domain Bacteria; phylum Bacillota; class Bacilli; order CAJFEE01; family CAJFEE01; genus Harrysmithiimonas; species Harrysmithiimonas galli. Next base: position 52,611 of record CAJFEE010000010.1, read on the forward strand.
GTATTGTCGAATCAAAGCCCGCACTCTCACCGCATAAAGTCGGTGCAGAGGTATCTGGGTTTCAGTCCAGCAGTGATATAAACATTCCTTTGTCTCAGTTACCAAATATGATTCCGCCAGCGGTTCAAGAAAATTTGCCAAATGTATCCGTTTTGCCTGCATATTCGGTTTTTCCATCTGATTTCCCGATTAATACAGAGATCGGGAGCGTGTCTTTGACAAAAACTCAGACAGCACCATCTCCTGTTTATTCGGATTTCTCATCTGACAATGTAACGGTTGAAGACCATATAGAAACGCAGCCACAAACGACAAAAAAAGAAACAGATGCTAAGCAGTCTGGTTCAGATTATATCAATCACCCATTATTTCCACCTTTTCCAATGAATCAAACAAAATGGCAGCAATATGCACAAAATCCAAGGCCACCATTAAATCCGTATCCACTTCATCCATATCCATCTGTAGCAAAGGCAACGAAAGAAGCAAAAACAGTTTCACAAACCCCGATTTCCAATTTTTTAACACATTTTAAATCTGTTGATGGCAGCTATGATTTTCCTAAAATTATGAATACGGCAGGCTCTATGGTGAATTCGCTCAATCAGATTTCCTCTATTGTAAAATCTGTCGGTGGCTTTTTTTTAAATGGTTTAAAATAATTTTATAAAGGAACTGATAATATTTGTATGAACAGCTTTACAAATCTCAGGTTTTACGATTATATTTGTATATATGAATAAACCATATCATAAAGAGGGGCATAAAATGTATACGAATCAAAGTCAGGAAAAACCATATAAAATTAAACTGTCCCCGCAGGAAATCATTGATAAGGAATTTAAGAAAGGAATCAAGGGTTACAGTGCGGAGGAAGTCGATTTATTTTTGGATACGGTAATTGAAGACTATATGACCTATCAGAAAATGCTCGACCAGTTAAAAAAGGAAAATGAACAACTGAAAATTCGGATAAAAGAAATGAGTCAGCAGCCAAAAGTAGCAATGCCGAGCACAAATCTTGATGTATTGCAAAGGCTGAGCAATTTGGAAAGGCATGTTTTTGGTGATCGGCTTCGAAGAGACCTTTGATTTTCTTTAGAGTTTATATTATAATCAATGAATGTGTACTTTGCAATGAGATTTGGGCAATTGCTGCATGCACTGACATGTAGAGGAAAGTCCATGCTCGCACAATCTGTGATGATTGTAGTGTTCGTGCCTAGCCAAATCATAAGCTAGGGTAGTTTGGTTGTGACTGGACTAACGGCGAATGGAAAACCTAAGTCTGTTGTAGATAGATAAGGTTGAAACATTCTGAAAGTGCCACAGTGACGGAGTCTGTTTAGAAATGAACAGAATGGAACGCGGTAAACCCCACGAGCGAGAAACCCAAATTTTGGTAGGGGAGTCTTCTCAATTAGGAAATGAACGAAAGAGAAGGACAAATTTTTTGTAGATAAATAATTGCCTCCTAAGTACGAGATGGAGATCGTTTGCAGTACAAAGGAACAGAACATGGCTTATAAAATTTCATTGATCGCAAAGTACATAATTGAAAAAGAGATTATTATTTTCTCTTTGTGTTATAAACGAAAAATACCGCCAACTTCTTTATTGTATTATTTAGAAGTTGGCGGTATTTTTCGTTTATTTTATCATTTGTGATCATGGATAAATTATAGCCAAAATTGATGTTGTAAAAAGATATAATTTTTGTTTATGTTATTTGTCAGATTCGCAGTTTGTTTCAATCATCTCATTTTTCTACACATGACTTGGCAGCTCGTGCATTTCATGAATTAGACGTTGAATAATTTTTTTAACTGGAAGAATTTCTTTGATGGTATATACTTTTTCTCCACAAAACATTAGAGCATCTGGAGTATTGTTCCGATCTGCTGTTGCATCCTTCAAACGTTCGAGAATACAGTATTTATGGCTACATTTTTTTAAGCAGGCATAACATTTTTTGACTTTGGGTTGTGTGCCAGCTTGTAAATGATGAAAGAAGTTGTTTTTGAGTCCACGGCTTGGAAATCCAACTGGACTTTCAATGAGGCTTACATCTTCTTTTTTGGCTTGTACATACATTCTTTTCATATCGTCTGATGCATTTGATTCCTCACTTGCAGCAAATATCGTTCCCATCTGTACACCACTTGCACCCATTTGTAAGGCTTTCATAATTTCTTCACCATTTGAAATTCCACCTGCTGCAATAACTGGAATGTTTACAGCATGTAAAACTTCAGGTAAAATATCAAACAATGGTCGATCGGTTCCAAGATGTCCTGCTGCTTCTTTTCCTTCTACAACAACTGCCGCTGCTCCGAATTTTTCTGCCAATACAGCAAATTTATCTGATGAGACAACTGGAACAATCGGTGTATGATATTGTTTTCCCCATTTAAACATATCCCGAGAAAATCCCGCACCTGAAATAACTAAATCAATGCCTTCTTTCATGGCAGCTTGAACCAATTCGGAAAACTGACTTGCAGCAAATAAAACATTGATACCAATGACTCCATCTGTCAGTTTGCGAGCTTTACGAATCTCTTCAACGACTTCTTCAGGTGTGAGCCCGGTTCCAGCTATGATACCGATTCCGCCTTCGTTGGCAACAGCTGCTGCCAGTTCTGCCATTGAAATTCTTACGCCCATCCCGCCTTGGATAATGGGTACAGGAACTGAAATATTTGCAAATGATAGCGTGTATGTCATTTAATCTCCTCCGTGAATAGAATTAACAGTTATGATTTATTATTATTACCTGGTTATATTATAACACGTTATATACTTTTTTCAATGTATTTGTTCAGAAAATAAGGAATTCAACATAGTTAAGTTAAACGCATATTGAAATATAAATACTTTTTATTAAAAAGCGCTGGAAGATAAATATATCGTTTGCTATAATGAGAAGCTGTAAAAAGATACATGAATCAATGAGGGCAGGGGATTAATGTGGAGCTTCTAAATATATTTATGTTTCTAGGAATATTTGCCTGTGGGGTTTCTGGTGCAATGGTTGGAATTCAAAAAAGAATGGATCTGTTTGGAGTGATTTGTTTAGCTGCATTTACAGCGTTAGGCGGAGGAATTGCGCGTGATTTATTGCTGGGTATTAATCCGCCAACTTCATTTATTCATCCCATTTATTTTGGTGTTAGCTTATTGGCTACCTTTGTGGCATGGCTGTTCTATCATCGAGTAAAAAATTATAATCATATGATTATACGAACCGATGCGATTGGTCTTGGTGTGTTTACTGGACTTGGAGCCAACACAGCTATTGAACAAGGGTATAATGATCCGTTTATTATTGTAATGATGGGAGTAATTACTGGAATTGGTGGTGGTGTTTTACGTGATGTATTTTCTAGAGAAATCCCTTTTGTATTTCGAAAGGAGATTTATGCAGTCGCCTCGATTTTAGGTGCAGTCGCCTTGCTTTTAACTTATAAAATAAATATTTTGTTGTCATTATACTTATGTTTGGTAATTACGTTTACCGTTCGAATATTGGCTGTACGGAATAATTGGAATTTCCCAGTTTTATCCAGTAAACTTAAAGATTCGGAGTCATATTGGAAGAAAAAAATAAAATAAAAGAAGAAAAGTTAAGATACAAGAAGTAGCCTGAGCCTTGTTAAATGAGCAAATAAAAGCTTTTATATTTCCAACTAAATAACTGGAGATACAAAAGCTTTATGATAAAGATAAGCGAGCTAGTTCAAAAATAAGGGAATTAAAATTGGTGCAATAAAAGAGGTGAATATAGCCGTGACCCCCATTGCAGCACCAGCGACTGCTCCTTGCATTTCACCTTCCATTGTAGCAATGGCTGTTCCTTGACCATGTGCAATTGTACCAAGACAAAGTCCGCGTGCAATTGGATTTAAAATACCCAATTTGGTCATCATCCACGGACCAAGTACACCTCCCATGGTTCCAGTAAAGACAATAAAAGCGGTAGTAAGCGGTGCATTTCCGTTAAACGGTGCAATAATTTCAAGAGCGATCGGAACAGTTACGGATTTGGCGCTCATTGCAACAAGAAAATCGTTTGGGACTTGAAATAGTTTTAAAATCAACACGGCAGAAATTATGGTGGATAGTGCACCGACAGCAAGTCCCAGTCCTGCAGCGCGCCAATATTTTTTGATAATGAATCGGTTTTTATAAAGAGGAACAGCAAGAGCAACGGTGGCCGGACCCAGTAAAAATGTCATAACATCACTTGCCAGTTGGTAGTCTTCTAATGTAATTTGCAGTGGCAACATAATAAGAATAACAATTACAGTTGAGAAAAATACCGGTGTGGTCAGTGGAGAAGGGAACCGAACCATCATAATACGGCTTATGCCATATGCACCGATTGTAATCACACAACAAAAAAGAAACATAAAAACTTCCGAGCTATTCATCTGTATTCATCTCCTTCTTTGCTGTGTATTCAGTAATTTTACCAGTAACATAAAATCCCAAAACCAAGCTGACTGTTAAAGAAACGGTAAATCCGACTGCATTTTTTAAAAATATACTTCCATATCCAATCAGACTGACACAAATTGGGACAAAGAAAAATGCAAAATGTTTTAATAAAAATCCGGATGCAGCTTCAATCCATTCTAAACGTACTACTTTTGTAAAAAGCAAAAAGAATAAAATCAGCATTCCAACAACATTTCCAGGAATAGGTATATCAAAAAAATGAACAATTTGATAGCCGATTTGATTGATAATCAGTAAAAAGATAATTTGTATAATAAAAGCTAAACCTTTCAAATAGTATGCCCTCATTTCTAAAAAATCATTTAGTGTTTTTTATTTGCAGCGATCATGTGCATAAATCAATGGGGTAATGTCATGCCGTTCATTTAACTGAATAGGCGATTATGTATGCTACAGATGAATTTTTCCTTTTGTTTGCCTAGTTGATACAATTGTAACATGCCGGAATTTTTCCATTTATGTGTAAATACAATTTAAAGATGCAAGCAATATGCGTTTATTTCCGATTTTCAATCAATGTTTATTTTTTAGATGCAAGCCCAATGATGTTGGTACAGATATGTTCTGAGTCCAGAGAAAATGGATCACTGTAATCATACTTTTTATTTTATTTTTTGTATAACCTTGGTTCCCACAGTATACATAAGGTCGAGCGGATTGAGGATTTGATTCTAGTTGTCTGCCTTTGAATAAAGTTTTGATGATTGTATCTAAATATGACCCTTACAAATTGTTTCAGGAACAACGAACAATAGAAGCAAAAGAATAGACTGGTGCCAATGGTTATCTTGATTTTGGCAGCTCCCTTTTTCATAAAATCCCTATTTTCTGAGTGGATTTACAAAATAATTGTTAGATGTAAATCTTAATTTCATATTATAATATATTTCTAGTTGTTTTTTCATTATTATGTTGATAAATTTAAACGAAAGAAGGTATTTTTTATGAATGATCAAGGGATGAAAGGGTATATGAAGCATTGGAAAAAAATTTTTTTATGGAATATAAAAGCCAGATTGTATCGTCTATCTTTCCAACAGGAAAATGGACAAAGGTTTATTTTGAAATGATGTCTATGCTTCAAATGATCAAATTAAGGTGGTTTTGAATATTCTTTTATTACATGGGATTTGGAGTACTGCTGTTGTCTTTAGCTTTGTGGCAGCACAGGTTACAAAAAATTTACAGAAGTTTAAAGTATGGAAATTACAGAATGATATGGTGAAAATATGATAAAAATTACGTCATTATATAAGAAGTATCAGCTAGAAACGATCGAGATTCCTGCATTGGAAGATGTGAGTCTCCAAATCTCAAAAGGTGAAACTTGGGGGATCATTGGACCGAGTCAATCTGGAAAATCAACACTTTGCCGAATTCTGGGAGGAAAAGAGCAACCGACATCTGGTGTAATAGACTGGGTAGAAAATACAGAACAAAAAAAGGATTACTCACAGCTACTCCGTGAAAAAAAGATTGCGACATTGTTTCAGGACTTTCCGATTTTATGGTCTAAAACATTGGAACAAAATTTGTCCTTATTGTTTGAAATCCATGGTATAAAAAAACAAAGTATTCCAAGAAAAATTCAAACGGTTTTAAAATGGGTTGAGTTACAAGGCAAAGCGCATTGTTATTTACCACAATTGTCTGGTGAGGAAAGACAAAGGGCAGCCCTTGCTTGTGTATTGATCCATCGTCCACATGTGTTGTTGTGTGATGAAACACGTTTAAGGGTGGAACCAACACGGAAAAAGTATATTTTGGAGTTAATACGCAGTTTACAACAAAAACAAAATTTAACTGTGATTTATTTTACATATGATATGACACTTGTACGCACTTATTGTTCGCATGTTGCGGTATTTCAACATGCACACTTAATAGAAAAAGGTGAGGTTCAAGAAGTGCTATGCCATCCTAAAGCAGATTTGACAAAAGTATTGCTTCAAAACAATACATGATTGTGAGAGATAAAGATTCATAATCGGATTTCTTTTACCATACCTATAAAAAATGGGGCTTATTTTTAAAAAGTAAGAAGGTGAAAGAAAATGTATAAATTTTCTCAGCAGATCACACGCCCTAAAATTGGGCTGGCATTGGGCTCCGGAAGTGCAAGAGGATTTGCGCATATTGGTGTGATTCAAACCTTGCTTGAAAATCATATTCCTATTGATTATATTGCAGGGAGCAGTATTGGTGCTTTAATCGGGAGCTTTTTTGCCGTTCAAGGCCGCCCAGATTTTTTTCATCAAGGGCTTCAAAAAATTAATCGAAAAAAATTTCTTGATTTTTGTATGCCTAAAATGGGACTTATTAAAGGAAATAAAATTCAAGAAATGGTATCCTTATTTACATATGGAAAACATTTGGAACAATTTCATATACCTATGGCTGTAGTTGCAACAGAGCTGCAAACAGGAAAAAGAAAAGTTTTTGTCAAAGGAAATGCCGCAGAGGCCGTTCGGGCAAGTATTTCCATTCCAGGCGTATTCGTACCTTATGAAATTCAAGGAAAGCGTTATATTGACGGAGGTGTGATTGACCGAGTACCAGTTACTGTTGTCAGACAAATGGGTGCACATATTGTAATTGGTGTAGATGTTTCACCACGAAAAATTTACGGAGAAGTTACATCTATTTTCGATGTGATTATGCAAAGTTTGCAAATTATGGAGACACAAATTATAAAGCCAACTGAATTTCGAACAGATATTTTGATTCGTCCAGATGTCGAACGGTTCAAACCACGTGCTTTTACAAATTTGGATCAAATTATTATGGAAGGTGCCCGAGCAACAAAAGCAATGCTTCCCAAAATCAGAGAAGTCATTGCTGAGTTTGGGAAATGAAATAAATTTGATTACAAAATAGTGAAATTGGAAAAAGATAAGGTTAAGGTAATTTTAGGAGATGAAATGATGGAAGAAAATATGCAATCCACAGAGTTTATAAACAAACAGCAAAAAAAGAAGAACAAGTTTTTTTACGGATTCATTGCGATACTTGTAATTTGTGTTCTCATGTTTTTTATTAAATTGCCATATTTTGTCAGCATGCCAGGTAATGCGATTGATTCTGAAACAGTTATACAAGTAGAGCATAAAGATGAAGGGGAGAAAGGAGCTTTTCTTTTTACTACGGTTAGTATGGCAAGAGCCAACCCGTTTCTTTATGTTTTATCTTTCTTTAATGATTATTATGAATTAGAACCAATAGAAGATGTTTTGGCTCCAGGTATGTCCGAAGAAGAATATTTTAATCATACGCTGCTCATGATGGATGCTTCGCAGCAATCTGCCAAATTGCAAGCATATGAAGCAGCGGGAAAAACCGTTAACTATAAAAATCAAAAATTAATTGTATATCAAGTAATTGAAGGAATGCCAGCTGACGGAATTTTAGAAGCAGGCGACCAAATTTTGCAGGTCAACGGTGAGTCGGTTACACAAAGTCAGGAATTAATTGATCGTGTCGGAAAAATGAAAAGTGGGGAAATGGTTCATTTGACCATTGAACGTGCAGGAGAGAAAAAGGAGGTGGATATAGAGATTCAGCCATTTGCTGATGACAAAACGCGCGTCGGTGTTGGCATTCAGTTGATTACAACAGGTGATATAGAAGTTTCACCAAGCGTGCAGTTTCACACTGAAAATATTGGTGGTCCTTCTGCTGGATTAATGTTTACACTTGAAATGATTGCTCAATTAACGGATGGTGATCAAACTAAAGGACATTTAATTGCAGGAACAGGAACGATGGAAGCTGATGGTACGGTTGGAGCAATCGGGGGAATTGATAAAAAAGTAGTTGCGGCACATAAAGTTGGAGCAGAGATCTTTTTTGCTCCAAATGAAAACGGTATAAAAAATTCCAATTATGAAGTGGCATTAAAGGCAGCAAAGGATATTGGTACAGATATGGAAATTGTTCCAGTTGATTCTTTACAAGATGCACTGGATTATTTAGACCAACTTGAGGAAAAATCATGAAATAAAAGTATGTGATCAAATTTTGTTAATGAAAAATCCAGTGAGTATGAACTGCACCCCAATTGTTAGACACAATCTAACAATCGAGGTGCAGTTCAATTTGGTTTTGTGGCTTTTTCATTCAATATAGTACAGGACCTTGTAATCGTCGCTTTAAAAGATAGGTACGTCGATTAAGATTGTGATGCAAAAGTGCATAGGCAATATCTGCTTTTTCTTCTAAATCTATTAAAGGATGAATTGTCTCTTTTGGTAAAGAAATTAACGGAACGGGACAAATTTTTTTCATTTGTTTTACGTAGCTTCTTCCGTTGTCATTAAATCCAAGTATTTTGATATATGGGATATTTGTATAGGAAAAGCTTTCCCATTTTTTATGGGTGCTGAGTGTAATATGCAGTAAAGTTCGCATCAGTCTGGTCCATGTATATCTTTTGGTTTTTAATCTTTTCATGCAGTCGTAAAAATCTGTTTCATAAGGGATAATTTTTTTGATTCGATTCTCAATTCCTTCATGTACAAGTAAATGTTGTTTTAAGCAGTTTGCTGAATTTGTAGCAACTTTTATTTGTAAATATGGAAATAATGTGTTCCAATCTATATAATTTTCAACTTGATTTAAAATTTTTGCTGTCATTTCTGGTACAGCCGTTTGAATTTTGGAAGTGACTTTTCTTTCTTCAAATAATAATTTTCGAATCGCAGTTGCACTAGAAAATCCAGTATTTACGATTTCTGAATGATGATAGGAAGAACCTTTTCGTTGAATGGTGATCGGCAGTATTTTTGCATTTTGCGCTAGGATAGATCGAATATATTGAATACCGAGTATATGATTAGGATGTTTTATGTATGGAATCAGTTCAGGTGTATTGAGAAGTGTGTTTTCCATTTGCCTTGCGTAGCCGATGGATCGTTCTTGTTTGAAATGGGCTTGGTCTGGGTGCAAAAGAATTTTGGCAATCCTTTTTAGTGGTGTGAGTTCTCCACTTTCTGAACCAAAAACAAGATTTTGTGCTTGCATATATTTTAAAATACAGACAGCGGCATCGGAGAATCGTTCGGCATTTTGTGTTGCAAATAAAAACGGGAGTTCTAGCACCAGATCGATACCTGCATGTAAGGCCATTTTAGTTCTTTCCCACTTACTCACAATTGCTGGCTCTCCACGCTGAACAAAATTTCCGCTCATCACAGCAATCAATATTTTTGCATTGCATACCTTTCTAGTTTGCTGAATATGATAAAAATGTCCATTGTGAAGCGGATTATACTCCGCAATGATTCCGGTTACATTCATGTTAACACCTCTTTTTGCGCGCATAAAAAATTTTTTACAAAAATATTGGCCTCATTTAAATTTAACATAATTCATTTTTAATCACAAACGAAAGCCGATTGTTTTAAAATAAAAACATATTTTTCCAAAATGTTTAGGAGATAGTTTCAATATATGGATCAAGAAATTAAAATACAAGGGTTGACACATTTTTGTCACAATGTTATGCTAATAGAAGAAATTACCAGATAGCAATAAGCTTATAACATCATGATAATAGTCGGTAAGATCTGTGGCTGTCTGTAAAACAAATTGGAGAGTGGGAGGAAACGGAATGTCAACAGTTATTAACCCAGAAGTTATTGGTGTATTTGGATTGATGGTGACAGTAATTGTATTTGGTTTAGAACAAGTCGGAGTAGGCGTAAAAGGTGGAAACCTATCAGAGATTTCTAAATCATTGGCGTATATTGCCATTATTTTTGGTGGCGCAACACAAATTTTCACATCATTATGTATGTATTTGTTCTCTGTTGGAGGAGATCATAGTTTATACTTAGGAACAGTATTTGGATTTTTTGGATTATTTTGGGTTATGGTTGGCGTCTTCTTTATTAAAGGAGGCGACAAGAAGGTTTTGGCTCATTTTTTCGGTGTGAGTTGGTTTTTGATTCTTGCATTTTTAATCATTGCTATCCAAGATGCTTTTCCTTGGTATTTTATTACAGTATTGGTATTGATTTTGGGATTATTGGCAGTGCTAATTCCTGCTTGGTATGGAAAGGGTGCCATTTGGGGAAGAATTGCAGGTGTGATTAATATTTTAATTGGTTTATTTGCGATTCCAATTTTCCTTGGGGCGATTGGTTTAATGTAAAAGAAATTCAGAAATTAAAGCGATATAGGCAGCCGGTTGAAAAATGGAGATACAGAGAGGATTAAAATCTTCTCTGTTTTGTTTTGTACTTTATAATAAGAAGATTTTGAGTATTTGTGATTATGTGAGAAAAATGAGTAAATAATGATCTTTCCTGAAAAGAGGTAGGTATTTTTGTCATTTTTCAGGACATAGTATAGATAAGATCTGATTTTTCACTTGATTATTGACAATAAATCTAAATCCATTTATAATAATTTTTGTGCCTTGAATAGGGGTGGTTGGATGAAATGGTCGATTCATCAGCTTCGTAAGTTTTCGTATACGGATTTTATGTTTGATGAAACAATTGTATTGGATGAGATTTTTGAACAGAAAACAGATTTGTTGGGTTTAAGTCCAATTCATGTTGCTGGAAAAATGGATTTTAGTGAAAAGAAAATTGTATTTCATTTTACGATTTCTGGTGTTATGACTTTGCCTTGTTCAAGAACGTTAAATCCGGTTGATTATCCTTTTAAAATTCTTTGTACAGAAACATTTTTTACAGATGCTTCTTATATGACAGATCATGAAGGACAAATTTTGAAATCAGACATGGTTGATTTGCGTCCGATTGTTTTGGAAAATATTATTTTGGAAATTCCAATGCAAATCTTTTCTGAGGCAGAAAATGATTATAAAATTGCACCTGATCAAGGAAGAGACTGGTCTTTACTAACGGAAGAAGAATTTGAAAAAATACAGAAAGAAAGTCAGCCAAGCGTTGATCCAAGATTGGCAGGACTTGCAAAACTTTTGAAAAAAAATAATAAATCAAATCATTGATTTGTTTTAGATATGATGTAATCCTTGCAAGGAGGTGGGAAATATGGCAGTACCTTTTAGAAGAACTTCTAAAGCTGTAAAAAGAAAACGTCGTACACATTTTAAACTACAAGTTCCAGGTATGGTTGAATGTCCAAGCTGTGGTGAAATGAAGCTTGCTCACCGTGTTTGTAAGGAATGTGGAACCTACAAAGGAAGAACAGTTGTAGAAAATAATTAATTTTCATTGAAGAAAATAAGAAAGATCATTGAGATCAAAATGATCCCAAATGTAAGACAAAGCTGTTTGTATTGGCTTTGTCTTATTTTAGTTTGTGCGCCTGTGTGGTGAAATTTCCGTTGTAGTAGGAACAATGGAAGCGAAGGATTCAGAGCAGGTAGAATCATCTTTTATAGTTTTTGCAATGAATATATGCAAAGAGTAGGGTATAAACTCAAAGTTTGATTGTTGGAGAAATGTATCAGCTCTGGATATTTACAATGTTATTCATAAACAATATTGTGTTTGTTGGATATGACAACATGTCCGAAAAATATAAGGTATTGCCCTTAAACCATTGAAATATGGTATACCCAAATGCTACACACAGTGATGTGAAAGATTGGTTATTCAATGGAGTAACTTTCCGCTTGACTTTATATGTTTTGAAGCAAATAGAGCGTTTCTAAAAAGTCTAATTTTAAAGTTGCTGTATTCATAAAGTGCCTATAGAAAGAAAAATGATTAGGATCTGTGCTTTTATAGAAGATTTGCGACCTTTAATAGTTTTATATATGAAAAAAGTTATTTTTTTATTTTTTTAAAATTAATTTAAAAAACGAAAATACAATTATATAATATTGAATTAAGTTTTTTATTATAAATTCTTATATTTTATGTTAATTGTTTATTTTAATATATAATTTAAAAATATTAAATAAAGATAATAAAATCAAATAGAAAATATTTTCTTGATCATCATATAATAAATTTACTGATAAAAATATATTTAAAGATGGCTTTTTTTACTGAATGGGAAAAAGAATTGAGATAAGAAGTAGAGGATTATGTGAAGGGAATGAAAAAACATTTGTTTTGACTGAGTAGTTTGGTTTCTATATGATTTTATACTTTACTTTATATCATTTCACATGAAAATTTTCGCTGATATTTTTGTATTTTGCATCATGTGATTTGTTTTTTGACTCATTATATTGGATAAAAAGAGTTTGAGTCAAAAAAATGAATGATGATGCAAAATTTCACATGAAGTTTGGCACCTGTGCGTTTTTTGATTTTATGAACTTTGTTATTTAAAAATATTGTTTATGAGAATCAAGCTTCTCGTTTTGTTTCATCTTTTTTTGGGTTTTGTCTCTTTTTTGTTTCAGAAGTCTTTTTATTTTATGATTCAATTCTATCATCTCTTTTATATGCATATATTTTTAAAAAGTCTAAGAGAGGAGAAAATAGAAATGGTTTATCGTCAAGACGGATGGACAAAATCGGATGATGAAACGTTGGCAAAAGAAGTATTGAAAAAAATTCGTGAAGGAAAAACACAGCTCAGTGCATTTCAAGAAGTGGGAGAACGTTTGAATCGAACACCATCTGCTTGTGGATTTCGCTGGAATTCTACGTTGCGCAAAATTTATGCAGATGAAATCCAAGCAGCAAAAGTTGAAAGAAAAATGAAAAAGACACATACAAAAAAAGCATTGGGCATGCAAATTGAACGCTTGGATTTCATACCTGATCCATCATTTATAGAATCTCTTAAATTAAAAAGGGAGAAAATAGAGAATACAGATTTAGAAAAATTATATGGTGCACTATGTGTTTTGCAAAAAAATTATGAAGACATGTTGCCTATATTGCGGCAATTTGAGCAAGTGTATGCGGAAAATGAGCGCTTGCGTCAAAAAATATTTGAAATGGAAAAAGATTTTCGGATGTTTATTTTGGAGTTTGGGATGAAAAATTTTTTGGACAAATGATCGTAGAATCTGAATGAAAAGTATAGTATAGTTAAGTATAATCCTCTTTTATAAAACGATATTAGAGGATTTTTTCGTTTGAATAGAAAACTGAATTTGATTTGTAAATACAAATGGGATGATATAGTGTAGTATGCTTTTTAAGTCAAAAAACTGGAAGGTGTGATGATGGATATGAATGTTGGGATTGTTGGTGGCGGTGCAATGGGGCAGTTTTTATATACACAATTGCAGCAAAAACATTTGTTTTGTTTGACGTTATATACAAGAACGAAGGAGCAGGCAAACCAAGTAAGCCAGCAAGGTATTTACCTTTATAATGGAAATCAACGAAAACATTATTCTGCCATTGCTGAATCGATTGATAAAATTAAGCAGACAGATGTCCTGATTGTGACACTTAAACAATATGCATTGAAAAAAATTTTACCGATTTTATATTGCCAAGAATTTCAAAATACAACACTTGTTTTTTTACAAAACGGGATGGGGCATTTAGAGGAGATTGAGAAGTTGCCCCAAAGTAAAATTTATGTTGGAACCGTATCACATGGTGTGACAAAGGTTCATACAAATGAAATTATACATAAAGGTATTGGACCCATTTTGTTTGGTCGTTTTCGGGGAATTGATAATAATTTTGAAAATCATATGTTGACTTTCAATCAAGAAAAATTCCCACTACAATTTCTTTCGGATTTCCAAAAAGTATTATTGGACAAGCTATATATCAATGCGGTTATTAATCCGTTAACGGCTCTTTTAAATGTAAAAAATGGTGCGTTGATTCAAAATGAAAATTTTCGGGAAATGGCGCATAGTATTTTTGAAGAGTTGGATTTGGTTTTTTCATTTCAAGAGAAAAAAGAAGAGGTTTGGCATTCGATTGTTCAGGTTATTCAAGCAACCGCACACAATGAATCATCCATGTTGCAGGATTTGAAAAATAATAAATTAACTGAGATTGACGGGATTTATGGTTATATTATGCGTGAAGCAAACAAGAAGAAAAAAGATATTCGTTATATTCCTTTTCTTTATAATGCAATTTCTGGGCTAGAGAGGAGAAATTTGCAATGAAAGAAATTTTGCTAGGAATCGTGGGTTTTTTTATTCTTGTTCCGTTTTTGCCAATGTTCATTAGCCGCAAAATTTTAAACCGTTTTGTGAAAAATAAAAGGAAGGCGAAACGAATAGCATTTGAAATTGCCACACCATTTTTTCTGCTGGCCATTTATGCATTGTTGGACGTCATTTATGATGTGAAGATTTTATGGATTATTTTTTTAATCATATTGATTTTAGCTATGATAACAACTGTTGTACAATGGAAAATAAATGATGAGGTACAGATTTTGAAAATCGCGAGATCAACCATTCGAGTTGTGTTCCCGATTTCATTTTTTGTTTACATTATTTTAATGTGTAATGGTTTAATCGTTTATTATTTGAATTATATTTATAAGTGAGGGGTAAGGATTGTAAATGGAAGTTACTGAATACAAAGAGGAAAAGCGCTCCCTTTTTTTACACAACTATATCGAGCAAAAAGAAGATGTACGATCCTTTTATAATTATGCACTTGATGAGGCAGCTTATCGACAACGTTATCAAGACATTACAGAACAGACAGATACGCGTGAGCATCTGATAAATTGCATGCTTGATTATCATCGGCCTCTGACGGATACAAAAGCGGTGTATGATAATATTGAAAAACTTCGGGATCCAAAAACTGTTGTTGTGATTGGAGGACAACAGGCTGGTCTTTTGACAGGACCACTGCTTACAATTTATAAAATTATGACCATTATTTTGGATGCCAAACAGAAATCTGAACATCTGAATGTCCCTGTTGTTCCTGTATTTTGGATTGCTGGTGAAGATCATGATTTTGATGAGATTAACCATGTTTTTGTTGAAAGTTTGGATGGGATGAAGAAGAAAGCATGGAAAACAAAAGGCATTCAAAAGCCATCTATGTCACAAAAAAAATTGAATCATGATGAAATGGAAAACTGGATTGAAGATATTTTTGTTTCATTTGGAGAGACACAGCATACTGTCTCCTTATTGAATCTGGTGAAACATCATTTGAAACAGTCTGAAACCGTCTCGGATTTTTTTGCACATCTGATTATGGCGTTTTTTGCGAAATATGGTTTAATTTTATATGATTCAGGGTCGCCATTGTTTAAACCATTGTGTGTGCCTTTTTTTGCACAACTCATTGAAAATGTTGAAGCGGTGCAAAAACATTTTATGCTTGGAACAGAAAAGTTAGAACAGGCGGGTTATCAAAAAGCAGTTGTAACTTCAAAAACGAGTGCACATCTTTTTTATTACTATAAAGGAAGTCGGATGATGCTGGAATATGAAGCTGATCTTTTCTTTATAAAAAATACAGATTTTTCTTGTACCAAAGAAGAATTATTGGTGCTGTTAAAAAATAACCCAGAGCATTTTTCCAATAATGTTGTTACAAGACCACTGATGCAAGAGTTTTTATTTCCGTGTCTTTCTTTTGTAGCGGGTCCTGGAGAGCTTGTGTATTGGGCACAAATCCATCCTCTTTTTTCACTTTTCCAAATGAAAATGCCGATTGTGCGTCCGCGAATGGGAATTACACTATTGGAACGAAATGTGTTGTCCTATTTAGATATGTTTTCATTGGAAGTAAAAGATGTTTTTACATCTGTTTATCAGGACAAAAAAGAAAATTTGCTGCGGGAGCTGACTGGGCATGATATAAAAAAAGAAATGTCTTCTTTTTATGACCAGTTCTCCTCTTTTCATCAGCAATTGACACAATATGTGGAAACAATTGAGCCTGCATATCATGATATGATGCAAAAAAATTATCTGATTTTACAAGATGAAATTCAATTTGTTGAGAAAAAACTTCGTTTGCGAATGGAAGAAAGAATTTCTGTTGAACGGAATCGATTGAGAAAAATTGAACATCATCTTTATCCAGATGGGATATTGCAAGAGCGGATATGGAATGTATTTTATTTTATAAACCGATATGGTTTGGATTTTGTCGATCATTTAATGAAACTACGATATTCTGATCAATTCTATCATTATTTTGTAAAAATTTGATGGCCTGTGTATGAACACAGGCTTTTTTGTTGAACAAAACTGAGCATATTGAAAAATAAAAAGGTGGTGGATTGTGGTAGAATGTGGTAAAATGCTAAATATAAAAGGTTTTTTGCATGCAAACAAAGGTATTAACTCTTGTCGCTGATCGTAACTGAGGTGATCATAATGTTCATGGGGGAATTTCATCATTCAATTGATACAAAGGGAAGATTGATTATCCCTGCGAAATTCCGTGAATTATTAGGTGATTGCTTTGTAGTTACAAGAGGGTTAGATCAATGCTTATTTGTATATTCCATGGCAGAGTGGCAGATCTTGGAAGAAAAAATGAAAACCTTACCACTTACCAAAAAGGATGCACGTGCTTTTACACGTTTTTTCTTTTCCGGTGCTTTAGAATGTGAATTAGATAAACAGGGAAGAATAAATTTATCATCACCACTGATTCGTTATGCCGGTTTAGAGAAAGACTGTGTAATTATTGGCGTTTCTAATCGGCTTGAAATTTGGGCAAAACAAAGCTGGGAAGTTTATTTGGAAGCGCAAGAAAATTCTTTTGCAGAAATTGCAGAAAATATGTTGGATTTTGATTTGTAATAAAGAGGTGCCAATATGTTTGAACATATGACTGTACTACGACAAGAAGCTGTTGCCGGTTTAAGTATGAAAGAAAATGGGATTTATGTAGATTGTACATTAGGTGGTGCCGGACATAGTATGTTCATTCTATCTCAATTAAACGAAAGAGGGAAGCTATTTTGTTTTGATCAAGATCAGATGGCATTGAACCATGCAAAAGAAAAATTTTCTCAGGATCCGCGTGTGACCTTAATAAAAAGTAACTTTCGGTTTATAAAAGAAATGCTGGGGCAATATGGGGTAAAAAAAGTTGATGGGATTTTATTTGATTTAGGTGTTTCTTCACCACAGTTGGATATTCCCGAACGTGGTTTTAGCTACCAACATGATGCGCCACTGGATATGCGTATGAATCAAGAACATGGTACAAATGCATATGATTTTGTAAATTATTCTTCATATGAGGACATGGTACGTGTGTTTTTTATGTATGGGGAAGAAAAATATGCAAAGAGAATTGCAAGACAAATTGAAGCAGTCAGAAAAACGAGTCCCATTCAAACAACTTTAGAGCTAGTGGAAATTATTAAGACAGCGATTCCTGCTGCCGCAAGACGTGAGGGTGGGCATCCTGCCAAACGTGTGTTTCAAGCAATACGGATTGCAGTAAATGATGAATTGAAAGCATTTGAAGATGCACTACAGGCAAGTTTGGGATTACTGAATACAAACGGGAGAATTTGTGTCATTACGTTTCATTCGTTAGAAGATCGGATTTGTAAACAATTTTTCAAAAAGTATAGTACATTACCGCATGTTCCGAGAGGATTGCCTTTACCTTTGGATCAAATGCAGCCACCACTTCGTTTAATTACGAAAAAACCCATTCTTCCTTCCCAGGAGGAAGTTCGTATAAATAAGCGGTCGCGGTCTTCTAAATTACGAATTGCCGAAAGAACAGAAGCAAAGTAAAAATAAAAATCAGATTTTTAAGGAGGAGAAATATGGCACAAACAGCGAGAAAATATCAAACATATCCTACACCGTTAGAACAGTCTCCGAAACAACCGCGGCAGCCAAAACAGTTGGTTGCTCGTAAACAGCGTGTGCACTATTCATTATTTGAAGTGTTTTTTGTGATTGGAATTTTAGCAATGGGACTCACAATGTCTTTAATCATTATTCAAAATTCGATTGCATTGCATGATGTCAATACAAAAACGAACCAATTACAGCGAGATATTCAGGCACAAATAGAAAGAAACAACGAGCTGGATGCAAAAATTCTTGAATTGAGTAATCCAGAGCGTATTTTAAAAAAAGCAGAAGAACTTGGTTTAATGATAAACGAAAAAAATATTCAAGTGATTC
Source organism: Candidatus Harrysmithiimonas galli (assembly GCA_904373265.1). Classification (GTDB taxonomy): domain Bacteria; phylum Bacillota; class Bacilli; order CAJFEE01; family CAJFEE01; genus Harrysmithiimonas; species Harrysmithiimonas galli. The sequence goes on from CAJFEE010000010.1 coordinate 71,146, forward strand.
GATAATGTGTTTGAGAAATAGATATGGACAGTTTGGAGAGATCTGTTTTGAAAAATAAAAATATTAATCGTGGAGCAGCCCTTATTTTCGCTTTAATAGTGGTTGCTTTTTTGTATATTTATGTATCAATTATAAATGTACAAGTTACAAAACAATATAAAGGAACCAACTTGACTGAGGCTTCTACTCAAAAATATACAAGTTATACGAATGTACTGGCAAAGCGAGGTACCATCTATGATGCCAACGGTTTACCATTGGCACAAGATATTCCATCTTATACATTGGTTGCTGTATTGGATAAGGAAAAGTTTAGTGTAGGAAAAGATAAACAGCCATTGCATGTTGTAGATGCCAAACAAACGGCTGAATTGATTGCACCAATCATTGATATGGATATAGATGAAATGTTGCAAATCTTATCTAAAGATAAACTGCAAGTTGAATTTGGTGTGAAAGGAAAAAATTTGACGATTGAACAAAAAGAGCAAATTGAAGCTTTAGATCTGCCAGGCATTGAATTTATTGAAGGAAAACGAAGATTTTATCCAAACGGAACATTGGCTGCGCATACCATTGGTTTTTCACAATTGACAGATGATACGAAAGCAGAGAGTCAAAGTGAAGGAAAGCTTGGTTTAGAGAAAAGTATGGATGAATTTCTGGCAGAGAAAAACGGGCAAGCCGTTTATCGACTCAGCAGTTTTGGTGTGATGTTAAAGGATCAAGATCAATCAAAAGACCCAATCGATGGGAAAAATGTGTACTTGACGTTGGATCAAAAAATTCAAATTTTTTTAGAAGATGCGATGGATGCGGTTGTTGAAGATTATGAACCAGAAGAGATCATTGGAATCGTAGCTGATCCGAAAACTGGGAAAATTTTGGCGATGGCACAACGTCCAACTTTCGATTTAAATGAACGTAATATTGAAAATTATCTTAATACAGCAGTTGGTTATGCTTATGAACCTGGTTCAACTATGAAAATATTTACGTTGGCAGCAGCAATTGAAGAAGGTGTTTGGAATCCAAATTTGACTTTTAAATCCGGAAAATACAAAGTGGGTCCCTCTGTTATTTCTGATCATAATGGAGTTGGTTGGGGAACCATTACATTCTTGGAAGGAGTTCAACGTTCTTCCAATGTATTGTTTATCAATATTGGAGAAAAATATTTGGGTTATGATACGTTTCGGACTTATTTGGATAAATTCGGATTTAATCAAAAGGTCGGTATAGACTTGCCAAATGAATCTGCTGGTAAAATTTTATTTAATTATGAGGTTGAAAAAGCGACCTCGACTTTTGGTCAAGGGACATCTGTCACGCCATTACAACAAATTCAAGCTGCAACGGCAATTGCCAATGATGGAAAAATGATGAAGCCATATTTGATTGAACGAATTGAGGATGCCAATACAAAAGAAGTAATTCAACAGACTAAGCCGGAAGTAGTAGGGACACCAGTTTCTGCTAAAACGGCCAAGGAAGTTCGAGAGATTTTACAGACAACTGTAACAAGTGAAGTTGGGACAGCTCAAAATTATAATATTGACGAATATGAGGTGGCTGGAAAAACCGGCACCGCACAGTTGCCTGCAAAGGGTGGCGGCTATTTAACAGGTTGGAACAATTACTTTTTCTCATTTTTAGGTATGGTACCTGCAGATGACCCAGAATTGCTTGTCTATATTTCTGTCAAACAGCCAAAGTTGGATGCAAAAAAATACGAAGCGGGGAGTGTGCCAGTATCAAAAATATTTAATCGTGTTGTGATCAATACTTTGCAATATATGAATGTGCAGCCGAATGAAGAAAAGGTGTCTGTAACGAAATATGAAACAAAACTACCAGATTTTATCGGTTTATCATTGGCAGAAGCGAAAAAAATGGCAAAATCAAAAGAATTGTCTGTTACAGTTGTCGGAAATGGAAAAAAAATTGTTAGTCAATATCCTGAACAAGATAGTACGGTTCCTTTGACAGAAAAAATTCTTTTATTTACAGATGGCAAACTGACAATGCCAGATTTAACTGGCTGGTCCATGCGGGAAATTATGAATATATCTTCGCTGTTAAATTTGAATGTGACTTTTGAAGGGGAAGGTTATGCATACGCACAAACCATTCCCTCTGGAAGAACGCTGGAGGGAGAAAAGATTGATTTAATTGTACAGATGAAGCCTCCAAATGAAAAAAATAAGAAAACCACATCAGTAGTTCAAGATGGAACTGAGGTACCATTGAACTAGAAGCCGTATTTTTTGCAGAAATGTTCTATTTTAGACAGCTTATACATATATTGAAACATATTAAATGGCGACTTATGGAGGTTCAATATATGTATGCTGTCTTTTTTTCTTTAAAGCGCAGACTGGTTATTTTTTTTGCAGTTGTATTCTTTTTGTTAGGTGCTGTATTGTTTCGGCTTGGATATGTTCAATTTTTTATGGGGGACATGCTTACCAAACGTGCAGAAGATTCTTGGAGTCGTGATGTCCCTTTTGAAGCGCAGCGTGGAGATATTTTAGATGTAAATGGTGTGAAGCTGGCAACCAATCAAACGGCGCCTACAGTATTTGTCGTACCACGTCAAGTGGAGAATTCTATTTTGACTGCTAAAAAGCTTTCAGAGATTCTTGATGTTCCAGAGCAGCAGATATATAAGCAAATTACGAAAAATTCTTCCATTGAGCGAATCAATCCAGGAGGAAGAAAAATCAGTGTGGAACTTGCCAACCAAGTCCGGGATTTGGATTTAAAAGGTGTATTTGTTGCTGAAGATTCTAAGCGTTATTATCCATTTGGAAAATATTTGTCGCATGTACTGGGGTTTGCTGGAATTGATAATCAAGGATTGAATGGTTTAGAGCTGTATTACGATCGTCATTTAAGCGGGCAAGCAGGGAGGGTTAGTTTTTTTTCTGATGCCAAAGGAAAAAGATTGCCCAATTTGGCAGATCAGTATGTTCAAGCCACAGATGGGGCGGATCTGCAATTGACTATTGATGCACGAATTCAAACCATTGTTGAACGGGAAATGGAACTTGCTGAAGAACGCTATCATCCAGACAGTATGATTGCCATTGCAATGAATCCAAAAAATGGTGAAATTTTGGCGATGAGCAGTCGCCCAAGTTTTGATCCGGGTGATTATAAAAATGTTGATCCATTGATTTATAATCGGAATTTGCCAGTGTGGAGCAGTTATGAGCCAGGATCTACGTTTAAAATTATTACATTGGCTTCAGCTCTTGAGGAAGATATGGTTGATTTGGAAACGGAGCAATTTCATGATCATGGAAGTGTTGAGGTAGATGGAGCCAGATTGAAATGTTGGAAAGCTGGTGGACATGGCACACAAACTTTTTTGGAAGTTGTGCAAAATTCTTGTAACCCAGGATTTGTTGAGCTTGGACAACGTTTAGGAAAGGAAAAGTTGTTTTCTTATATTGAAAAATTCGGATTTGGTAGTAAAACGGGAATTGATTTGGCGGGTGAAGCGACTGGAATTTTGTTTTCGCTTGATAAAGTCGGACCTGTGGAATTGGCAACTACAGCTTTCGGTCAAGGGGTTTCTGTTACACCAATTCAACAAATTGCTGCGGTTTCCGCTGCGATAAATGGTGGGAAATTATATACGCCTAAAATTGCCAAGCAGCTTGTAGACTCTGAATCGGGAAAAATCCTTCAAAAGTTTCCAACTGAAATGAAACGTCAAGTAATTTCAGAAAAAACATCAAAAAAAGTTCGATTGGCTTTGGAAACTGTTGTTGCACAAGGATCTGGGAAAGGAGCCTTTGTCGATGGGTTCCGTGTTGGAGGAAAAACTGGAACGGCTCAGAAGGTGAAAAATGGTGTTTATATGCAGGGAAATTATATTTTGTCTTTTATTGGCTTTGCACCAGCTAATGATCCGCAGATTATTGTATATGTTGCAGTTGATAATCCAAAAGATACGGTGCAATTTGGAGGTACTGTTTCTGCGCCAATTGTAGGAAATATTTTACGTGATGCACAAAAAGTTTTACAGATTCCTTCTATTAAAAATCAAGTGGAAAAAGAATATACACCTTGGCTGGATCCAAAGCCGATTGAGGTACCGAATTTTGTTGGAATGAAAAAATCGGAGGTGCTTACACAACTCATTGATTTAAATGTTGAAGCAGAAGGAGAAGGAGAACTTGTATTTGCACAATCTCCAAAAGCTGGTACAAAATTGGACGCAGGGTCTACGGTTCGTCTGTATTTTATTGATGAAAAGGAAAAAGCTAAGAAAAAATAATTTTTTATCGTTGTTTTTGGTTTTTGTAAAAATACATCTGTACGGGAGAAAAATTTCATATATAATGAAATAAGTTGTGATGAAAAATAAAGTCAATTGAAAAGGAGTGCCCAAAATGAATTTATTGAAGCTAATTCAAGTTCTGCCTACAAAAAAGGTAGTGCATGCAACAACAGTTGAAGTTACCTCGCTTGAAATGGATTCAAGAAAAGTGACACCAGGAGCACTCTTTTTCTGCATTTTTGGTCAGACAGTAGATGGACATCAATTTGTGTCTCAAGCGATTGCAAACGGTGCCTGTGCTATTGTTGCACAAAAGCCTGTGCAAATAGAGACATGTCCAATCGTGTATGTGCCAGATACCACCCGTGCAATGGCTGTGCTTGCCGATTATTTTTACGGACATCCTTCACAGCAGTTTAAGTTGATCGGAATTACAGGGACAAACGGAAAAACAACTACCAGTCAGTTGATTGATCAATTTTTTATAAATATCGGTGAAGTAACCGGATTGTTCGGTACCATGTATATTAAAATGAAACAGGAATATTTTCCTACTAAAAATACAACTCCAGATGCTCTGGTACTGCAAAAAACAATGTATGAGATGGTGAAAAACAGTATTTCTGTTTGTACGATGGAAGTTTCCTCACATGCTTTGCAGCTAGGGCGTGTACATGGCTGTGATTTTGATATTGCAGTATTTACCAATTTAACACAGGATCATCTCGATTTTCATCAAACCATGGATGAGTACCGATTTGCAAAAAGTTTATTGTTTTCACAGCTTGGCAGTGCTTTTGATGAAAGAAAACCAAAATTTGCCATTTTGAATGCAGATGATCCGGCAATACAATTTTTTAAAATGGCAACCGTAGCACATATTTTGACTTATGGGATAGATACCAAAAGTGATGTTATGGCAACAAAAATTGAATATCAAGCCAATGGAACACGGTTTTGGCTGCAATTTGCAGATCAAACTTATCCGGTTCAAACCCATTTGCTTGGAAAATTTAATATTTATAATTTATTGGCGGCTGTTGCAGTTCTTTTGGCATATGGGGTTGAGATACAAACCATTGTTTCTCTAATTCCAAATTTAAAGGGTGTCAAAGGGCGCTTTGAACTTGTTCCTAATTCGCTTGGTTTTTCCGTTGTTGTGGACTATGCTCATACACCAGATGGACTGGTTCATATTTTACAATCTGCCAAAATGATTGCAAAAGGGCAAACGATTGTTGTAATCGGGTGTGGCGGTGATCGTGATGAAACGAAGCGACCACAAATGGGCAGAGCAGCAACACAATATGCCGATTTTGCTATTTTCACTTCGGATAATCCAAGAAGTGAAGATCCAATGAAAATTTTAAAGCAAATGGAAATGGGAACAGTAACCAATTCATATGAATTGCTTGTAGATCGTAGTGCAGCTATAGAAAAGGCATTAAAAATGGCTAGAAAGGACGATATGATTATCATAGCGGGAAAAGGACATGAAACAACGCAAATATTTAAGGATAGAAAGATTCATTTTGATGATGTCGAAGTTGTTACCGATTTATTAGGAAAAATGAGAGAAGACAAAGGGTAGCATCTGAGGGGGATTATATATGCAACTACAAAACATTTTACTGACTTTGGTTTTCAGCTTTTTAGTTACAGTGCTTTTATGTCCGTTTTTTATTCCTTATTTGAAACGTTTAAAGTTTGGGCAAAATATTCGTGAAGATGGTCCAGCTTCTCATCAAACGAAATCTGGTACGCCAACTATGGGTGGGATTGTAATTTTATTGGCGTTGATATTGGCGACCATTGTGATGAGCGTGAAAACAGGTTTGTTTTCTGGAGAAATGGTCATTTTATTATTTGTAACCGCAGCTTACGGAACCATTGGTTTTTTGGATGATTACATAAAGGTAGTAAAAAAGCGAAATCTTGGCTTAACAGCGAAACAAAAACTGATCGGTCAAATTATGATTGCTGTTGTTTTCTCAGTAGTTTATTTTCAACAGAAGTTTTCAACTATTTTGGAAATTCCTGGAATTGATTTTACATTTGAATTGGGGTGGCTGTATCCACTTTTAATTTTAATTATGTTGGTTGGAAGTTCTAATGCGGTAAATCTGACAGATGGTTTGGATGGCTTATTGGCAGGTACCAGTGCAATTGCGTTTGGTGCTTTTACAGTGATTGCTTATGCACAAGGACAGACTGAAATCGCTTTATTTTGCTTGGCTGTAACTGGAGCGGTTTTGGGATTTTTGGTGTTTAACGCACATCCGGCAAAAGTGTTTATGGGAGACACTGGTTCCTTGGCATTGGGTGGAGCTTTAGCAGCTGTTGCTATTTTGCTAAAGACGGAGATTCTCTTAATTTTAATTGGTGGAATTTTCGTTATTGAGGCGCTTTCTGTGATTTTACAGGTTATTTCATTTCAAACGACAGGAAGACGAATTTTTCGTATGGCTCCTTTACACCATCATTATGAGTTAAAAGGGTGGTCAGAATGGACCGTTGTTGTTGTTTTTTGGCTTGTTGGTTTGTTATTTGCAATTTTAGGCATTTATATTGAGGTGTGGAAATAAAAATGGGGAATCGAATGTTTCAAAATCAAACGATACTTGTACTAGGAATTGCTAAGAGCGGGAATGCAGTCAGCCGCTTGTTAAAAAAACTGGGAGCACATGTTGTTGTAAATGATAAAAATAAGGTTGAACCTGCAAGCTATGGTGAACAATTGCGAATACTTGGCTGTGAAGTCTACGATGGTGGGCACCCAATTGAATTATTTGACAAATATCATTTTTCTCTTGTGGTAAAAAATCCAGGGATTCCATATCAAAATATAATGGTTCAAACTGCACTGAAACGAGGGATTTCTGTTGTAACAGAAGTTGAAATTGCTTATTTGATCAATCCAGCTCCGATGATTGGGATCACAGGATCCAATGGAAAGACAACTACAACAACTTTGATTTTTCAAATGCTGGCAGAAAGCGCGAAGCATCCTCTCATTGCAGGAAATATTGGAGAGGTTGCATCTGAGGTTGTACAAAATGCTACAAAAGAAAATGTTGTTGTAACAGAACTTTCTTCCTTTCAGTTAATGGGTACCAAGAAATTTCGTCCACATATTGCAGTTGTCTTAAATATTTTTGATGCACATTTGGATTATCATGGCACCAAAGCGGAGTATATTCGTGCAAAGATGAAGATATTTGCCAATCAGACAAAAACAGATTTTGCTGTAATAAATATAGATGATGAATATTTGGCAGCCGAAAGAAAAAATTTATCTGGGACGGTGATTCCCTTTTCTGTTCATACTGTTGATTTAGCCGGTGCATACATTCAAAATGAAGCCATTTATTTTCAACAAGAAAAAATTATTGATATCAAAGATATTCTTTTACCTGGAGTACATAATTTAGAAAATATTTTGGCTGCTGTTTGTGCTGTGAAAGCATATGGTGGTACTACAGAAGCCATTGTGCATATTTTAAAAACTTTTCAAGGTGTGACACATCGTCTACAATTTATTAAAGAGTGGAACGGACGCAAATTTTATAATGATTCTAAGGCAACCAATATTCTTGCAACGCAAAAAGCCATTGCTTCCTTTTCCAATCGTCTTGTTTTAATTGCAGGAGGTTTGGATCGAGGAAATTCTTTTGATGCCTTAATTCCTTCATTGAAAAATGTAGCTGTATTGATTGCATATGGTGAAACCAAGGAGAAACTATGTGAGTCGGCACAACAAGCTAGGGTTTCGGAAATCATTACAGTTTCAGATTTACCAGCAGCTTTTCACAAAGCTGTCACAGTATCAAAAGCAGGTGATACGATTTTATTATCGCCAGCTTGTGCAAGTTGGGATCAATTTAAAACATTTGAAGAAAGAGGCGGCATGTTTGTACAGCTTGTGAATACATTAGTATAAAACCAAGTTGTCAGCTTCAGATAAACATCAGGATTGGTATATGTAGGGGTGTTTATCATGTCTAAGAGAAAAACTGCACCAACACCAGATTTTCTTTTAATCGTTATTATTTTATCTTTATTGGTAATTGGCTTGATTATGGTTTACAGTGCCAGCTCGGCATGGGCAATGTATAAGTTTCAGGACAGTTTTTACTTTGCTAAAAGACAGCTCTTATTTGCCGGGATCGGTGTTTTGGCTATGTTTTTTACTGCAACCATTCACTATATGGTATGGAAAAAATATGCAAATATTTTGTTGATTAGCTGTTTTGCTTTATTAATTTTGGTGTTAATACCTGGTATTGGATTGGTTCGAAACGGTGCACAAAGTTGGATTGGTGTTGGTGCTTTTTCCATTCAGCCTTCAGAGTTTATTAAGTTTGCCTTACTTTGTTATTTGGCCAAATATTGTGAAGCACACCGAACAGAGATGCCTACATTGAAAAAAGGGTTGTTCCCGACCTTGGGACTTGTGTTTCTTGCCTTTGCACTTATTATGTTGCAACCAGATTTGGGAAGTGGAGCAGTTTTGGTTGGGACTTGTATGGTTGTAATTTTTATTGCAGGTGTAGCAATTCGTCATTATGTGATGTTAGGGTTTATCGGGGTAATTGGTTTTGTTGTATTGGTTTTATCTGCACCTTATCGAATGGAAAGGATTACATCTTATTTGGACCCGTGGTCTGATCCATTGGGTTCTGGTTTTCAAATGATTCAATCTTTATATGCAATCGGTCCGGGTGGTTTATTTGGTTTAGGTCTTGGAGAAAGTCGGCAAAAGTATTTTTATTTACCTGAGCCACAAACAGATTTTATTTTTGCAATTATTAGTGAGGAACTGGGATTTTTTGGTGGTGCGTTGATTATTATTTTATTCTTTCTTCTTTTATGGCGTGGCATTCGCATTGCTTTAGGTGCACCGGATATGTTTAGCAGTCTTTTGGCAGCCGGGATTATTACAATGGTGACTTTGCAGGCAACCATCAATATTGGCGTTGTTACAGGTTTGTTCCCAGTAACAGGAATCACTTTGCCGTTTTTAAGCTATGGTGGTTCATCACTTACATTGATTTTGGCAACAGTCGGTGTTCTTTTGAATATCAGCAAATATTCAAAAATATAGTTTGAGTGTGTTCGATTGTATAAAAGAAACAGAGTGAGGATAAAGAGAGATTTGCTCATCAATAGGAAATCATATAAAATCAAAATAGAAATCTCTGAAAAAAAGTAGTTAAAATTGTTTTGCTTATTTTCAATTGGGTGAATGGCTTTAGACGAAAATCAGAAAAATATGTTAAAATCGTTTCATAAAAATAAAAGAAAAGGATTGAGCGATGCATATGGAAGACTCGGGAGTCGAAAAGATGAAAATTTTGGTCAGCGGTGGGGGAACTGGTGGACATATTTATCCAGCCTTGGCACTGATTCGTGGGCTGAAGAAAAAATATTTTCATTTGGAAACACTTTATGTTGGAACGGAAGAAGGGTTGGAATCCTCAATCGTACCGAAAGCTGGTATTCTTTTTAAAACGATAAAAATCTCAGGATTTCGTCGCCGGATTAGTTTTGAAAATGTTAAAACCGTTGCTCGTTTTCTTTCTGCATATCAAAAAGCAAAAAAATATTTAAAGGAATTTCAACCCGATGTTGTTATTGGAACTGGTGGATATGTCAGCGGTCCGGTTTTATTTGCAGCTGCCCGCTTAAAAATACCAACGGTTATTCATGAACAAAACAGTGTGCCAGGTATTACCAATATTTTTCTAAGTAAATTTGTGACAAAGGTGGCCATTTCATTTGAAGCAGTTTCCGAATATTTTCCGAAAGAAAAATTATATTTTACTGGTAATCCGCGTGCCAGTGAAGTTGTAAGAAACAGTAAAGGAATTTCCAAAAAAAGGTTTGGCTTTCAAGAAAATAAAAAGTTGGTTGTGATTTCCGGTGGAAGTCGTGGGGCGCGTCCGATTAATGACGCTGTACGCATGTATATTCAATTATCGGATATTTTAGATTATGAAGTGCTTTATATTACCGGAGATGTGCATTATGATCGTGTAATGGAACAACTAAAAAATATGCAAATTCCTAAAGGCTTTAAATTGGTACCTTATATGGCTGAGATGCAGGAATTGCTAACAGTTACTGATTTGATTGTCAATCGTGCTGGTGCAACAACACTTGCAGAAATTACAGCTTTGGGTTTGCCGAGTATACTGATACCAAGTCCGCATGTCACTAATAATCATCAAGAGAAAAATGCACGTGTACTTGAAGAACATGGTGCATGCAAGGTAATTTTAGAGTCGGAACTGACTGGTGAGAAATTAAAGCAGGCGATTGAATCTTTGTTACAAGATGAAGATGAATTGAAAAGAATGAGTGAAGGCTCTTTTACATTAGGTGTTCGTGATTCAATTGAACGTTTTGATATGTTGATCCAAGAAATCAAAAATAATAGAGGATGTGGGGGATAAGTTGCAGTCACTTTTTCAAGATTATTTTGCAGGGCAATTGCGTTTTGATGAACCTTTAAGCCGACACACGACCATCCGTGTTGGAGGTCCTGCTGATATGTTACTGATTCCAAAAAATATTTCTGATATTTTACAAGCCCTTCGACTGGCAAAAGAACAAAATCTTCCCATAAAAGTAATTGGTAAAGGTTCAAACCTCCTAGTTTCAGATGCAGGGATCCGAGGGCTTGTTTTAAAAATATCTGATACACTGGATACACTCCAAATTGAAGGAAATGAAATAACAATCGGAGCCGGACATGGGTTATCCAAATTGGCATTTCGATTAGGAAAAAAGGGTTTTTCTGGTTTGGAATTTGCATCGGGAATCCCAGGTTCTATCGGTGGAGCAGTATACATGAATGCTGGTGCACATGGTAAGGATATGGCTCAGATTATTCACAAAGTGCAAGTTATTGATGAAAAATGTCATTGTTTTTGGTTATCACATGATGAAATGCAATTTGCTTACCGTACATCTGTCCTTCAGTCACAGAGCCTGTATTGTATTCAAGTGGTTTTACTTTTAGAAAAAAGTAATCAAGAACAAATTATACTTGAAACCGAAAAAAATAAAACTTATCGTCAGAAAACGCAACCGATTGACTTTCCCAATTGTGGGAGTGTGTTCCGAAATCCATTGCCAAATTATGCCGGAAAATTGATTGAAGATGCGGGATTGAAAGGATATCGTATCGGAAATGCTATGGTATCTGAAAAACATGCAAATTTTATTGTTAATATTGGTGGCGCAACTGCCAAAGATATATTAGATTTAATTTCGTATATACAAGAGAAAGTTGAAACTTTATATCAAATCCGTTTGCAAACTGAAGTTGAAATCGTTGGAAAATAAAAAGCAACAAAAAACTGAAAAATATCTGTTATAATATAGGTATTATTTCAGTTTTTTTGTTTGCGATTTTTTGGTATGATAAAAGATACGTTGCAGAAATATATTTGTTTTAAATTGAAGGTAGCATTGATTTTGAAATTGTTCTATCCTGCGTGCATCTCCATTGAATCAGATAAGGAAACCTGAAGATTTGGAAAGGTTGAAAGAAAATGGATGAAACAAAAATCATTTCCTTAGAGGAGAGAATTCCGAAATTCAGAAAAAGAAGACGAAAAAAAATCAATCGAATATTGATTCTTTATATTAGTATTTTTTTTCTGTTGGCATTGGGGATTTTATATTTTCAGTCTTCTTTAAGTGAAGTAAAAAAAATAGAAATTATCGGTGTGGAAACGATTGACCATAAAACGGTAAAAGAATGGTCTGAAATTCAAATAGGTTCTAATATTTGGAATGTTCATACAACGAAGGTAGAACAAAACATTCAGAAAAACACCAATCTGATTAAAGAAGTTACAGTAACACGAAAACTTCCAACAACCATTTCCATTGAAATCAAAGAACGAAAAAGAGTAGCTTTACTGAAAACAGAAGAGGGATTTCAGACTTTGTTGGAAAATGGTGCAGTTTTAAAAGGATGGGAGCTTTCAGTTGAGAAAATCAAAGGACCAGTTTTAATTGGTTGGGAGCAAGGAACACATTTAGATGATTTAATTCAACAATTGTATCAAATTCCAGATAGTGTTTTAAAATCTATTTCTGAAATCCATCCAATGGATTCGTCTAAAGTGTCAAATGCGCTTCGCTTGTATATGAATGATGGTTACGAGGTTCACGCATCAATCGTTGACTTGGCAGAGAAGATTCGCTTGTATCCTTCCATTGTTGCTACATTAGAAAAAAACCAAAAGGGATATATTGATCTTAGTGTTGGTGCCTTTTTTAAGGAATATGAATCATAAAATAAAGAGGGACTTATAATGAAAACAAAAGATAGGAAAACAATGGTTTTATATACGATTGTATCTTTGCTTGTAGGCTTTTTAATTAGTTATTCCTATCAATTGACAAAAGAAGAAAGTGTGAAAGAAACAGAACCTAAGAAAGTTTGGACGCAAGAGTATAAATATCAGAAAAAATTAGAAGAAAAAATTGAAGAAAACAAAGTGTTTGAGATGCGACTAAATGAGGTACAGGAATCTATAAGAAAAATTGAAAAACAGTTGGCTACTGATGAGGATCATTTAAAATCATTGATTGAAACATTGAATGATTATCGCATGTACTTAGGTGAAATACCAGTGAAAGGAAGAGGCATTGAGTTGATTTTGTCAGATGCATCTTATTCTCCAGCAGATGGTACAGTGAATCGTTATTTGGTTCATGAACAGCATATTTATAAGGTACTTAATGAATTATACATATCTGGAGCCATTGCCATTTCTGTCAATCAACAGCGGTTGACCAAAACCTCCTATATCAAATGTATTGGTCCAGTTTTATCGATTGACGGATATGAACATCCAGCTCCTTTTGTAATTCAGGCAATTGGAAACCCGAATACATTGGAAAAATCTCTTTTATTATCTGGTGGTGTAATAGATCAATTGAGGTATGATCATGTAGATGTACAGTTGAAAAAACTTGATGAGATAAAAATGGATACAGTGATTCAGACTATTGAGCCAAAGGAGTCAAAAAAGTGAAGAAAAAAATTCATTTCAGTCTGGCTGCTGTAACCTTCTTTTTTGGTTTATTGCTCGCTGTTCAATATACAAATGTACAAGATCCAATTGTTGTAGATACAAGAGATATTAATCAATTGAGAGATGAGCTGAAAAAGCAGGAAGAATTGCAGACCCATTTGGTAGCTGAAATTAAAAAAAATGAAGCCCAGCTAGAATCTTTTCATATGAGTTTAGACAATGAATACGCAGATGTTTTAAATGAAAATATTGATCAACGTCGCGAAGAAATCGGTTTGACCGAGGTAAAAGGAAAAGGTTTGATGATCACAATTGATGTAATGGATTTTGGCATTGTTTCTGACAATTTTACGCCTTATTTATCACCAGATTTACTCAATCGTTTTTTAAATGAATTGAAATCATTAGGTGCTGAGGAAATTTGTGTTGGAGATGAAAGAATCATTGCAACCAGTGCGGTTCGGGAAGTAAATGGGCGTGTACTGCTCAATCATACACCTTTACCGTCTTTTCCGATTGAGATCAAAATCATTACAAACCATCCATTACGAATGGAAAGTGGGCTAGATATTTCATATATCCAAGACGATTTTGCCTTGGAAAATCTGCAAATGAAAATTTCAAAAGTAGATGAAATAATAACACTTCCTGCGTATTCTAAGCCCATACATTTTCAAGGAATTGAGTCAAATGAAAAATAGGGGGTTGGAGTGAATGTGGCTTCCTGCAGTAGGTCTAATATTGGGTATTATTTTAGGAGCGATATTGGACATTCGAATTCCTAGTGTGTATTTAAATTATTTATCAATCGCTGTTTTGGCTTCGCTTGACACCATTGTGGGAGGCATTCGGGCACATTTACAGCATGTGTATGATGAGAAGGTTTTTGTTTCTGGCTTCTTTTTTAATATTATTTTAGCTGTAGGTTTAGCTTTTCTCGGTGTACAACTTGGTGTAGACTTATATTTGGCAGCTATATTTGCATTTGGTGTAAGATTGTTTCAAAATATTGCTGTGATTCGCAGGATTTTATTGAAAAAATATGAAATGCGTAAGGAAAAATAGGTGGAAAAAGGGATTTTAGGTGACTTGTAGAATATGAATATTTATCAAATGTTTATGATAGATGGAAGAACACTGCGGAGGTGTACGTTTTGAATCGGCAAGAATTGTATATTAGTCTGGACGTGGGAACTTCTACAACAAAGGTTGTTGTAGCAGAAATACTTGGCGATGATTTAAATATTATTGGTGCATGCTATGTGAAATCAAAAGGGATTCGTAAAGGATCTGTCATTGATATAGATGAAACCATTCAAACGATCAATCAAGCAATGAAGCAAATGGAATTAATTGTGGATTTGAAGATTGCAAATGTATTGCTTTGTGTATCATCGATTGGTGTTGAGCTAAGCCCATGTTTTGGCGTCGTTGCTGTTGCCAATCAGGATAAAGAAATTATGACCGAAGATGTATCACGTGTATTGGATGCGGCAAGTGTTGTTTCTCTTTCGCAGGATAAAGAATTCTTAACCGTTATCCCGAATCGTTTTACAGTCGATGGAGTTGATGAAATCAAAGATCCGCGCGGGATGATTGGTATACGTTTAGAAATGAACGGAACCCTGGTTACTGTGAAGAAAACAAGCTTTTATAATATTATTCGCTGTGTTGAACGCGCGGGATTGGAAATATTGGAGCCCTTTTTACAAACCTTGGGGGCAAGTGCGTTAAGTTTATCAAAAGAGGAATGTGAATTAGGTGCAGTTTTAATTGATTTTGGGGGCGGTACAACAACAGTCTCCTATTATCTTGATGGTTGTTTACAGGATACGGTTGTTATGCTGTTTGGGAGCGATTTAATTACTAAAGATTTATCAACTGTTTTGGAAACTTCATTTGAAGAAGCAGAAAGAATAAAGGAAAAATATGGTCGAGCTTATTTGCCTGCTGCCGATCCAAATCAAGTTGTTGATGTGAAAATTTTAGGGACACAGGAACAACACCAGTTTACTCAATATGAAATAACTGATATTATAGAAGCGAGGATGGAAGAAATATTCCGTTTTATTTATCAGACATTAGATCATATGGGAATTGGACAAGCACCACACTCCATTGTAATCAGTGGTGGTGGTGCGATGATGCATGGTATATATGAGTTGGCTCAGGAAATTTTTGATACACGTGTGCGTGTCTATGTTCCCGATTTTATCGGGGTTCGTAATGCAATGTATACAAATGCACTTGGAACCATTCTTTTTGCACATCAGTATGGGAAATTAACCGGACAAAAGTTTCATATGGGGATTAAAAATATGACGGTACAGGAGGATGCACCGTTGATTCATCATATGTCGAAGAAAAGACAAGAACAGGAACCAAAAGAAGTAAAAACAAAAGGCGAAAAAGCAGCGCTTAAAAAGATTTTCAAATATTTTTGGGATTAATTAGGCGCTTATCATGAGCAGGAGGAAACGAAATATGGACTTTGACAATAATTTTGACCAGGCTGCCGTTATTAAAGTCATTGGTGTTGGCGGCGGAGGGAATAACGCAGTAAACCGAATGATTGAGCATGGTGTAGACGGTGTTGAGTTTATTGCGGTAAATACAGATGCACAGGCATTAAAGCTGTCTCAAGCGGAAACAAAATTACAAATCGGTGTAAAACTAACACGCGGACTGGGTGCTGGAGGGAATCCTGAAATCGGGATGAAATCTGCCGAAGAAAGTAAGGAACAAATTGAGGAAGTTTTGCGTGGTGCGGACATGGTGTTTGTAACAGCAGGCATGGGCGGTGGAACTGGTACTGGAGCTGCACCAGTTATTGCAAAGATAGCAAAAGATGCAGGTGCACTTACAGTCGGTGTTGTCACACGTCCATTTGCTTTTGAGCAACGAAAAAGAAGTGTACAGGCATTTAATGGGATTAATAATTTGAAGGAAAATGTGGATACATTAATTGTTATTCCGAATGACCGCTTATTGGAAATTGTAGATAAAAATACGCCATTATTGGAAGCTTTTCGTGAGGCTGATAATGTATTGCGTCAAGGGGTTCAAGGGATTTCGGATTTGATTTCCAATCCAGGACTTATTAATGCGGATTTTGCGGATGTAAAAACAATTATGTCTATACATGGAATGGCTCTTATGGGAATTGGTATTGCAACTGGTGAAAATCGTGCAATTGAAGCAGCAAGAAAAGCAATTTCATCTCCATTACTTGAAGTATCCATTGATGGTGCCAAAGGTGTGTTGATGAATGTAACTGGTGGCTTATCAGCTAGCCTACATGAATTTCGTGAGGCTGCAGATATTGTATCCAATCTGGTTGATCCGGATTGTAACTTTATTTTCGGTTCCGTTTTAAATCCAGATTTGAATGATGAAATTATTGTTACTGTCATTGCAACCGGATTTGATCAGAATGAAAAGCGACCAGCAGAAACACAACCATTGATGGCACGCGGTCATGATTCGCTTTCTAATACACAACAACAACGTTCCGAGAGGGATAGATTAAAAACTTCTCCTGCAAAATCAAGACCGATTTCACGTTCAGAGGGAAATACGATTGATTATGATTGGGGAGACATTCCAGATTTTGTCCGGAAGCGTCAAAAATAATAGTTTCAATGGAAACAACCACAAATGCGGCAAAGCATATGTGGTTGTTTTATTGAATAAAAAATTTATTTTTTATTTATTGATATATTTCTAAATAATAAAATTAAAAATTAAAAAATTAATAATGTATTTTTTATAAAATATTTTAAAAATAATTGTATAAAGTATTAGCATATTAAAAAAATATATATAAAACAAGAAGATAGACCTATTTCTTAAGAAGAATGATTTACATGTAATTTTTCATTTGGCTCACTTTTTATTCCAAATCATTTTCATTTCTGTTTTATGATCTAGTTGGAAGAAGAAATAAAAGATGAGGTATGAGTATATATTTTTAGAGAATATAAAAAGTATTTTTGTTGTTTTAAATATAGTTATAAAAACTATATTGACAGCTTCTATATACTATATTATATTTTATATATGTTTATGGGGTGATGGATTCAATGTCAGAACAAATGATGAATATGCACTGGCTGACAGAAATGGTAAACTATCATTTACCTAGATGGGAAGAACTGCCAGAAATTGATTTATATATGGATCAAGTTTTACATTTTATTGAAAAGTATGCAATTTTTCCAGTTGATGAAGAAGGACAAAGCATTACAAAATCAATGATTAATAATTATGTCAAGCTTGGTTTGATGCCTAAGCCGATAAAGAAGAAATATTCTCGTACACATGTTGCTTATTTGATTGCCATTACAACTTTGAAGCAAGTATTAACCATTTCTGAGGTACAGCAAGCTTGCATTCAACAAATCAAAAAATGTGGAGAAAGAGAATCTTATAATTTGTTTTGTCAAGAACAAGAAAACGCAATGAAATATGTAATCGGTAAAATGACCGGACAAAATTTCCTGGCAGATGAAATTCAAACAGAGAAATTGACTTCAGAAAATAGAACCATTAAATTGGCAACTTTGGCCTTTGCTAGTAAAGTGATGACACAAAAGATCATTCAATATGAAGCATTGGAACAATCAAATCTGTAGGCACATTTGGTTCTTGACTTATTGAGAATATACTTAATTTGATTCATAAATTTAATTTCTTATATAGAGTCGCTTGTCTATTTTGACAGGGCGATTTTTTGTTTTAATTTTGTAAAATCGTAAATAAAATGATAAAAGCTTTTCAGGTAGTTTCGTTTCTTTTTGAGAGAGTAGATAACCAGGTTTGTTTGGATTTCTTTGTTTACTTCTTCTGAAAAATAGATGGGCAAATTTATTTTTCTTGATGCAATAACCAAAACAATTTTTATAAAAATTTATGTAAAATGTTTGAGAACAGATTTTTTCGTATATCCGTTTGTTTCCTCTTTTCGCTTCTTTACAGTTATCGTTTTAGAAAATTGTTATCATTTAAAAATATTTATTTCTTTAAATAAGAATTATTATTTTATTTGAGTCTTTTGAAATATTTAATTTTCCTTTATATACTGTATGAAGATTTTACTTGTTCAGAAGTATCTTAAACCCCATTGAATAGGATTATTAGCATTTATTTCTATTCACCTAAAAAGCAAGTGACAAAAAGAATTGTGTAAGGTACAATATGAATCAAAAATAACTTGCTATACAGAGATTTGTTAAAATGTTAATCCAGTTGTAAGGCTTTATGATAAAAAAATGATTTTAAGGAGACACTGTTTGAAAAAGAATAATACTTTGGAGATTGTAGGCTAATGGGGAGGGTTATGCAATATTTTCTCACATACTCCCCAATATTGACAGTCAACAATTTTTAGGAGGAAAATCCATGAGTAAAGATGATTATATCATTCGTTTGGAAACATCTGCTGATTATCGTGAGGTAGAGAACTTAACACGAGAAGCATTTTGGAATATTTATCGCCCAGGATGTCTAGAACATTATTTGGTACACTGTTATCGTGATCGAGAGGATTTTGTGCCAGAACTTGATTTTGTAATGGAGAAAGATGGAAAAATTATTGGTCATATCATGTATGTACGTGCAAAGATTCAGGCTGATGATGGCAGAGAAATTCCTATTATGACCTTTGGTCCGATTAGCATTATACCAGAGTATAAGCGTAAGGGTTATGGCAAAGCATTGCTTGACTATTCTATGGAGAAAGCAAAGGCACGTGGCGTAGGTGCACTCTGTATAGAAGGAAACATTGGATTTTATGGTAAATCTGGTTTTGTGGTTGCCAGTACAAAGGGAATCTACTATCATACAAAATCGAGAAATGAGGAGGCTCCTTATTTTTTGCTCAAGGAACTGAAGGCAGGGTTCTTAGATGGCGTTACAGGCGTGTATTATGTGCCAGAAGGTTACTTTGTTGACGAGAAAGAAGCTGAAAAATTTGATGTACAGTTCCCACCAAAAAAGAAATTGAAGTTGCCTGGACAACTTGTGTAGACAAAAATGAATAAAAGGGAAGCCGGTAAGTCCCCCGTTGACTTATCGGCTTTTAAATGTATAAATTCCAATTTATTGATGGAGACTACAGAAGTTTTCAATCAGTGGTTGGCAAGATGAATGGTGCAAGTTTCCTTATTGTTGGTAGTCCTAGCAGTTTTCATTTATAAAGAATTGAGCAAAAACAATGAACATTTTTTATTATATTTGTATAATTCAATATAAAGATTTTCCTTTAGTGTTTTCATTTTCTTTATAACTTTTTGTATCTTACGATAAAATTTGACATCATTTGTAGAATTTTTATATTGTGAAAGAAATTGAAAGCAAGGAAAATATCTAGTGTTTATGCGGTTTTTAGCGTTTCTTATTTTTTGACAGGGTAAAATATTATTCTATTTTTTTATTTCCTCTTAATCTTTTCCTTAGTTTAAACTATAAATCTGCATATTTTCTTCTTTGATACTCCTGTTCTGTATTTTTATTCAGAACAAATTGATTTCCATCTATATTTTTGTAAAAATTTGTTGATAAAACTTGTGAATAAATTGATTCTTCTCTAATTGTTAGACAGACTTTGCAAAAAGAAAATGAGATACTGTTTTTACCAATTTGAGAATGAAAATATTTAAAGGAAAGAGTGATTTATGACTGTTTATCTAGATGTGATTTTTTTACTCAATATTTTATTTGATGCCTGTATTTTATTGATTGTTGCATTGATTCGTAAGCAAAAGGTTCGAATATATCGTTTGTTAATTGGAGCAGTTTATGCCGCGTCTTTTGTTTTTTTTCTGTTGGGACCCTATGCCGCGTTATTTTCCTCACCAGTTGTTAAATTACTTTTTTCAATCGGTATGATATGGGTAACCTTTTTTCCTTTTACATTTCGTACCGGACTTTGTTTGTTGTTTGATTTATACGTTGTTACGTTTTCACTTGGCGGTGCTTTATTCGGTCTGCATTATTTTTTTGGACAATCACTGGAAATGCGAAGTGGTGCACTTGTAACGAGAAATGGGGGATATGGTGATCCAGTTACGTGGGGGTTTGTTTGTATATTATTTCCAATTCTAGCTTATTTGTATATAAAAAATGATCAACATCGAAAAATGAAAAAGATCCAGGACAACTCAATCTATAACTGCCAATTTGATTTTCTCAATTTTCAAATTATCTGTAAGGGATTGTTGGATACAGGAAATCGTCTTGTTGATCCACTGACCAATCGTCCAGTTGTTATCTTGGATGTCAAACGATTTCGGCAAGCTTTACCAAATGATCTGTATGAAAAAATGATACAGCCCAATCAAGCGGTTCCAGATTTTGATAAAGTTTGGATAAAATATCGTTTACATTGGATTCCATACCGATCACTTGGAAATTCAAATGGTAGGTTAATTGGTATGGAAGCTGTTAAACTAAAAGTTTCTAACCAAGATGAAACAGTTTGTTTTTTTAAAGTGTTGGTTGCCTTTGCCTCAGAGCCATTACATACGGAGGCGTTTTCATGTATTTTAAATCCAAAACTTTGGATATAAGTAAACAGATTAAATGAAAGGTTGAATGAGATGAAAAGAATCCTATTAAAAATCCGAGTGTTGATGCAAAACATATTGAGGCGTCTGCGTTTAAAGGATGAAGAGGTTTTTTATATTGGAGGAAGTGAAGCCTTGCCTTCACCATTAGAAAAAAGTGAAGAGGCATATTATTTACATTTATTCAGTCAGGGAGATATGGAGGCAAGGAGTATTTTGATTGAACATAATTTGCGTTTGGTTGTTTATATTGCAAGGAAATTTGAGAATACAGGCATTCATATTGAGGATTTAATTTCTATTGGTTCTATTGGGTTAATTAAGGCAGTTAATACATTTAATTTAGAGAAAAAAATAAAGCTGGCAACCTATGCCTCAAGATGTATAGAAAATGAAATTTTGATGTTTTTACGCAGAAACAATAAACGTCGTTCAGAAGTTTCGTTTGACGAACCATTAAATATTGATTGGGATGGAAATGAGCTTTTGCTTTCAGATGTGCTTGGTACGGATGATAATTTGATTACCAAAGATTTGGAAGCAAGTGTAGACCGTGTTTTGTTAAAAAAGGCAATGCATCAATTAAATGCAAGAGAAAAACAAATTATGGAGTTGCGTTTTGGATTGAACGGAGAAGAAGAAAAAACACAAAAGGATGTAGCAGATTTATTGGGAATTTCTCAGTCTTATATTTCCAGGTTGGAAAAACGAATTATCAAGCGACTGCGAAAAGAGTTTAATAAAATGGTGTAAATTTTGATTTTTTTAATATCGTTTAAGAAAGAATATTTCTTTTGTCCATGGAAATACTTGTCACTGTAAGATAACCTTTACAACTTCTAGGAGGGGACTTTTGTGGCAAGAAACAAGGTAGAAATTTGCGGTGTGGATACATCAAAGCTGCCAGTCATTAAAAATGATAAAATGCGGCAGCTATTTGCCGAAATGCAGGCGGGAAACCGTGAAGCAAGAGAAGAGTTAATCTACGGGAATTTACGACTTGTTTTGAGCGTGATTCAAAGGTTTCATAATCGTGGCGAGTATGTGGACGATTTATTTCAGGTAGGTTGCATTGGCTTAATGAAATCAATTGATAACTTTGATTTAAGTCAAAATGTGCGTTTTTCCACTTATGCAGTTCCAATGATTATCGGTGAAATCAGAAGATATTTGCGGGACAATAATCCGATTCGTGTGTCACGTTCACTGCGTGATATTGCTTATAAAGCCTTGCAAGTACGTGAGCGTTTAATTGGAGAAAATGCAAAAGACCCGACACCAGAGCAAATTGCCAAGGAGCTGGATGTTAGTCAGGAAGAGGTTGTTTTTGCATTGGATGCAATTCAAGATCCGGTTTCATTGTTTGAGCCGATTTATAATGATGGGGGAGATCCAATTTTTGTTATGGATCAGTTGGGAGATGAACGGGTAAAAGACGAGCACTGGCTTGATGAGCTTGCACTGCGAGAAGGTTTGAAACTGTTGAATGCAAGAGAAAAGTTGATTATTGGTAAACGTTTTTTTCAAGGGAAAACACAAATGGAAGTTGCAGAAGAAATTGGAATCA
The DNA here is from genome assembly GCA_904373265.1 of Candidatus Harrysmithiimonas galli. GTDB lineage: Bacteria > Bacillota > Bacilli > CAJFEE01 > CAJFEE01 > Harrysmithiimonas > Harrysmithiimonas galli. The sequence goes on from CAJFEE010000010.1 coordinate 93,625, forward strand.
GTCAAGCGCAGGTTTCACGTTTGGAGAAAGCTGCAATTAAACAAATGAATAAAAATATTCAATGACAAACTGGAATCCTGTTACTTTTTTCCAAGAAAAATCTGGTTGGATTTCTGATGGAAAAATTTTATGTAGCCAATATATAGTAACATTCAGTTGAGTTGAACAGCTTGCTGTTTTTTGTATGAGATAACAAGGTAAATACCTTAACAAAATTGCATGATTCTAAATGACAAATAATTTATATTATATATAATTTATTTTAAAAATATTAGGATTTTATTGTTTAAGATCTGGTTTTGTACAGATTAAATAACCGAAAAAATGCTTATATCTTTTTATAGATGTTTAAAGAAGCGGAAAAAAGCTTTTGTTTTTAAGGGTTTTACCGTTTCTTTTTATATCTTGCTGTATTTTTCGCATAACTTTCTTTTGTACGCTGAAGGGTTCAAATATATGTGACATAATAACATCTGCAATTTGAAGTTTAGTCGGTTTGATCTTACTGTCTCTTTTCTATTTCTTTCCTTTTTTAGCATCCAGAAATTCCATAGTAAGTCAAGCACAGAAACTTCATATTTTTGTTCTTCAAATGTTGGTTGAAAAGCGTTTTAACTCCTTTTATATGAAAAGTGGTCATGGAAATGTTTATATTTTTGTAGTAATATGTATTGATAAATAATAGAGAATCCATTCATATAATGAAATAACAATAAATCAGAATTTAAGGGGATTGAAACGATGGGCTTGTTTGACCAATTCAAAAATAATAATGTAAATATCAAGGAGCAGATTCAAGAAACAAATGCCAAATTGTTAATAGAAATTGCACGAATTGTTACTCGTGGAAGTGAAAATATAATGTCTGAAATTGCAGATTGTATTTCAGATACAAAGACTTATTTTTATAGACATATTGAACGATTTCAAGAACGTGGGATAAATGAATTCGATGATAAAAGTTTTATTCAATGGATTTCTCTTGTTGATATTTTAGAAAAAACTCAATATGTATTTGAATGTGACTGGAAAGAAGAAAAAGAAGAGTTTGTTTATGGTATTCAAAGCTTGTTTTTTGTTGAGCTGGATCATTTACCAGCAGAAGAGACATGGTTTGATGAAACTGAAGGCGTAACAATGTGGTGTATGATTCTTGATGATAAATGGAGGAAGCAAGGAATTGGTATTTATGCTTTTGATATTGATAGTGATAGCTATGTGCTTTTTCCTTGTAAAACACAAGAATTTTCCAAATTGAGAGCCTATGCCAAACAATTGGGATTTAGGATTGATTACGCAAAAAATATGTAATGAAGCTTTATATAAGTGACTTTTTATTTTAGGTAGGATTATAAGCATTTTAGAACATCGTTGTAAGATGCCAAAATTATAGCAAAGCACTTTTTCTTGTCAATTGATGAAATGAATGGTCAGTCATGATGAACAAGTCTGTTTTCTTTTATCCAGTAATTAAGATCATGCAATAGAGGCTAAAAACTTGATTTAATTGATTTTTCAAATACGATAGCAGTAGAGATAGAGGATTGTATTTTCATCCACTTTGAAATACTCTATATCTATTGCTAATGATAAGCAGTTATAAAGGAATCAATTTTTTACTATCGTTTTGATTGATTGTAACACTTTTTATACGTTTAGGATGTAAAAAAGTATCAGCGCATTTTTGTCATTGTCCGAGAACATATTATCAAAAAATCAAAATTAATTTTTATATATTTGTCGGAATATATTTATATTTTATCATATTTTTTTCATAACAGGAAAAGCTGTTTTTGTGGTGGATCATTTTTTTAATCTAGCAGTTGTTTTTTCAGCAGACTATAGTAGAAAAAATCCGATATAGTTTTGTTTCCATTTCATTTAGGCAGAAGTCGCCCATCCTTTATCAGGGTGATGAATGCCGTTTTGGTTATGCGAGCTATCAAAGATCACTCGAAAACCGGCATAAAAGGCAATATTGCCTTTTTATTTTGCCCTATGTTATAATCAGTATATAAATGAAATGGATTGATATAACAATGGATTTAGATACAAATAATCATTCAGTATTTCTTTTACATTATCATCTTGTCTTGGTGACAAAATATCGTAGACAAGTTATTGATGATGAAATATCTGAGTTTGCTAAAGATACTTTTATACGAATTGCAGAATCTTATCACATTACGCTAGTTGAATGGAATCATGATAAAGACCATGTTCATATTGTGTTCAAGGCGCAACCGAAAACGGAACTCACAAAATTTATATAAAAGCGCTAGCTCTCGATTGATCAAACGTGACTTTCCAAGAATAAAAAAATCACTATGGAAAGAAATGTTCTGGTCTAAAAGTTTTTGTCTTTTGACAATAGGCAGTGCCCCAATGGATGTCATAAAAAAATATATTCAAAATCAAAGAAATAACCATAAATAGAAAACAGGTATGCCTTATAGAATGAGTAAAAGTTTATCAATTCAGAATCTATACTACATATGAACAGGAAGTTTTCTTCATGAAATCTTTTGGTTGCGTTCATTAGGAACTATGGGGATAGTTTGGTAAATAAGAGAAACTACTGTTCATAAAGAAAGACGCTTGTGTGTTTATTCCCTCAAAGCTCCCACTTCAAGCGCTAAGAACCGTTAGGTTTAGCTAGGTGGCGAGTGGTTCACGAGTTACTGGTAAACTATTGGGATGAACTGTAAAAAATGATCTGACTCCATGTTATAAAATCTAAATTTTAAAAAAGTAAGCCTGAGATAAAAGTGTTTTTTCAGGATGGATTGATGGAAAATCTTTTTAAAAGAAAGATAGAAAAAGCAGTTGGTTTCTATAAAAAAGGGTAAGTTAAGCTTTGCTTTAAAATTCAACAATCGTTTCAATGACTTATGAATGAGCCGTTAAAAAGCAATTGTTTTTTATATTTTTTACCATTATTTTTCATGATATGGATCATAAATCAAGCCAACCAAATTTGACGAAGAAGGTCTCTTTAGAAATGACAAAAATTCATTGGTTTCGTGAAAAAGTATGGTAAAATAAACATAAAAGGGGGCTTTTGATGCAGGATTTGTTTGAGCCAACTGATTGGGTGGGCATATACGAACCGAAACGTGTTACATCGAAATTTCCAAATTTAACCATTGGTTTTACTACGCGAAACGGCGGTGTATCTACAGAACCATTTCATTCGTTGAATGTGGGTTTGCATGTGCAAGATCATCAAGAGTGCATCATTCAAAACCGTACATATATTGCTGAGCAAATTGGTTTTCCACTCTCTGCTTGGGTAACCATTGAACAGGTTCATGGTTCCCATATTCAAAAGCTGTGCATAAAAGATTTATATCAAGAGAACCAGACGTCTCATGTACCTTTATATTCAGCATGTGATGGGATTTATACAAATCATAGGGGAGTTTTGTTGGTAACCTTCTATGCGGATTGTGTTCCTTTATACTTCTATGCCCCCAAGCATCATTTAATTGGACTTGCACATAGCGGGTGGAAAGGAACCGCAGCACAAATCGGGCGAAAGATGATTGATACTTGGATGCAAGAGGAAGGTGTTTTGCCCAAGGAAGTCTATGTTATCATTGGTCCGGCAATCGGTTCTTGCTGTTATACTGTAGATTCAAAAGTTCAATCTGCCATAGCCAACACATTGCCACCCAAATGGGTAGAGAAAATTTATAGACCTATTTTTGATGGGAAGTATGCTATTGATTTAAAATTGACTTGTTACTATCAAATATTAGAGTGTAATATACCTGAGAACCAAATTTATCAAACAAACCATTGTACAAGTTGTTTAAATGAAGTATATTTTTCTTATCGAAGAGATCAAGGGAAAACGGGAAGAATGATGAGCTTTATTGGATTATAGGGAGGTTTTTTATATGAAGGTGGCACAGCAGCTTGCAAAAGTAAAGGAAAAAATTCAAGCCGCGTGTACACGTGTTGGACGAAATCCGGAAGAAGTAAAGATTGTGGCAGTAACAAAATATGCCAGCAATGAACGGACAAAAGAAGCTATAGAGGCGGGCTTGCTTCATATTGGAGAAAATCGACTTGAAGGATTAAAAGAAAAACAAGCATTTTTAACGGATTTCAATATACAGTGGCATTTTATTGGTTCTTTGCAAAGCCGAAAGGTAAAGGAGGTTTTGCATTCTGGTGTTCACTATATTCATTCTTTAGATCGTTTATCATTGGCAGAAGAAATTCAAAAGCGGAGTATCTCAGTGGTTCGTTGCTTCGTTCAAGTGAATGTTTCAAAAGAAGAATCCAAACATGGACTGGCTGTTTGGGAATTGAATCCATTTATTCAAGCATTGGAGCAATTTCCAAATATTTGTGTGGTCGGCTTGATGACAATGGCACCTTTAAAAGCAACAAAAGAAGAGCTTCGTTTGTATTTTCGCCAATTGAAAAAACTACAATTAGAAATTGAAGCTATGCAGCTTTCTTATGCTCCTTGTCATGAATGTTCCATGGGAATGTCCAATGATTTTGAAATTGCTGTTGAAGAAGGTGCAACGTTTATTCGGTTAGGGACTGTTTTAGTGGGATAATGAATAATGAAAATGTATAAAAATATAGGGGGGAAAGAAGATGTTTCAAAAACTAAAGCAATATTTGTCCTTAAATGATGATGAAGATTTTATCGATGAATATGAAGAAAAGCAACATGATAAATTTGAATCTGAGGCAAGAGCAAATGCGTTTTTAGAAAAACCAGAGACAGGAGCTGGAAAGGCCAAGGTGCTAAGCTTGGTGTCATCCAATCCTTCAAGAGGCGAAACCATGCCCAAAGTAGTTTTGGTGGAGCCACGTTCTTATCAAGAGGTACAGGATATTGCAGATCATTTAAAAGGTCGAAAAGCAGTTATTATTAATTTACAGCGGATGCCAAAGGATCAAGCCAAGCGTGTTGTTGATTTTTTGAGCGGAACCGTTTATGCAATTAACGGTGACATTCAAAAGTTGGGGCTACAAACTTTTATTTGTACTCCAGATAATGTGGATGTTAGTGGTACAATTACAGACTATATTCAAGAAACAGATCAAATGGATAAAAGGTGGTAAATATTTTGGATTTATTATATACAGTTTTATATTATGCCTTGCAGCTTTATACTTTCGCGATTATTGCCTATATTTTCATGTCATGGTTTCCTGGTGCAAGAGAAAGTGCGTTTGGTGAATTTTTGTCGAATATATGCGAACCGTATTTAGCACCTTTTCGTCGTATCATTCCTCCGATTGGTATGTTTGATTTTTCGCCAATTGTCGCTATTTTTCTATTGCAGTTTGCCGTGTATGGTTTGAATTTTATTTTCAGCAGGATTTCATAGTATGTAAAGAGAAGAAGGTCAATCCCTCTCTTTTCGTCCTCTAATTTGGTAAACCAATTGGATTTTGGGATTTGATGACTGAATTTTATTTATGAATTGGGTTATGGTGTCTATGAGATATAAGTTTTTAGAAAGGATTTTATACATTTGAGTATTTACCATCATTTTTCATTGGATGAACGTGAATGGGTTGATCGTGTTTTGGATTGGAAAAATCAAGTAAAAACTGCTTATATAATGAAAAGAACACCTTTTTTAAATCCACGTGAACAATATATTGTAGAATGTGTAATCGGAGCTTCAGATACGGTTCAAATTTTTAAAAACAAGGAATTTGAGGGTCTGGAGCGTCAACGTTTTATTCTTGCTCCGTCATTTTATGAAATTCATCCAGAAGATTTTCATGTTTCTTTATTGCAAATCAACTATCCGACTAAATTTCATACACTGAAACATTCGCAGGTACTTGGTGCATGTATGAATTTAGGCATAAAACGTCAAATGCTGGGGGATATTTTGGTTGTTGATAAGAGAATTCAAATCATTGCTGCAAAAGAGATTATTCCTTTTGTGTATACGCATTTAACGATGATTCATCATGTAAAGGTGAATATAACAGAAATTACCTTTTCTGAACGTCTGAAACCAAAAGAGGTGTGGAAAGAGGAGCAGACTACAATTTCATCTCGTCGCTTGGATATCATTGTTAGCAAAGTGGCAAAGCTTTCCCGACAGAAAGCACAAGATTTAATTGAAAAGGAATATGTTCAAGTCAATTACCAAATTTGTGTGAAACCAGATCGTCTTATTCAGACAGGAGATTTTTTGTCGATTCGGAAAGCAGGCAGAGTAAAAATCAAAAGTTTTTTAGAAAAAACAAAAAAAGATAAAGAAAGAATGGTTTACGAGCAATTGGGTTAACGGTATAATAGGATATTGAGCATAATGTGCAATAAAATATAGGAGGAAATCATATGCCATTAACGCCCCTAGATATTCATAATAAAGAATTTTCCAGAGGCTTCAGAGGATTTGTTGAAGATGAAGTCAATGAATTTTTAGACCAAGTGATTAAAGATTATGAGTTGATCATTCGAGAGAAAAAAGATATTGAACAACAATTAAAAGCAGCCAATACACGTTTGGATCATTATGTAAAAATTGAGGATACTTTAAAACAATCCATTATTATTGCGCAAGAAGCAGCAGAGGAAGTAAAGAAAAATGCCAATCAGGAGGCAAAGCTGATTGTAGGTGAAGCAGAAAAAAATGCGGATCGTATTGTTCAGGAAGCCATCGCCAAATCGCGGCAAGTGATGATGGATATGGAAGAATTAAAAAAACAAGTCATGATTTATAAATCTCGATTCCGTATGCTTGTTGAATCACAGCTTGAGCTGATTGAAAATGGTGAATGGGAACGGTCTTTAAGCTTTGATGCGCCTGCTTCAGATAACAGTATGCATGTTCTGTCTTCTTTTGATGGATTCTCTAAGCAGTCTGATCGTGAATCGGAAATATCAGTGACAAAGCCATTGAAAGATGAATCGGATTTATCTTCCTATATCAGTGATGAAACGCAGGAAATTCCGTTTGATCCGCTTTTATCTAGAGATCAAGTCAGTGACTTGAGAGAAAAAGTTGCAGCAACACTTGACAAACAATCATAATTTTTTTTAGAATATCTCATATACGTAGATGAGGGCAAGTACGTTTTATAACAGAAGCAGCGAATCAGGGAATGGTGAGAGCCTGATCAGAAGTTATAAACCGGAAAATCACCTTTGAGTTTTTATTCTGAACATGTATTAAAGTAAGAATAAACGTATCATTTGGCGTTAACAAATGCAAAGTGGATCTTCATAGTTAGTAAAACTGCGAAAATCAAAACCGGGTGGTACCGCGGGTATGTTAAAATACAAGCTCGTCCCTTTTTAGGGACGAGCTTTTTTGTCTAATCAGAAGGTATAGCCTTTGTGTACAAAGACAAAACAATTGTTTCTGCAAGTTTTAATCATTTTTAAAGTACAAAATTTTTTAATCTGTTAATCAAAAAATCTGGCTTTTCATTGATGTACAGTAAAATATTATGCTACATAAAAAAGTATTTTATTTGAAAACTGAAATATCCAATTAGATGAAAAATTTTATTTTTAATTAAAAACCAAAGATCAAAAAGGGGTGTTTGATTTGGAATATAAGCACACATTAAACATGATGCAAACGAAATTTCCAATGAAGGGAGGATTGCCAACCAAAGAACCGAAAATTCAGGAGAACTGGAAAGCAAATAAAATTTATCAAAAGGTACTGGAACGGACAAAAGATTGTCCCTCTTTTATTTTGCATGATGGACCACCCTATGCCAATGGAGATATTCATATTGGACATGCTTTAAACAAGATTTTAAAGGATATGATTGTTCGTTATAAATCTATGACTGGTTATTATGCACCGTATGTTCCAGGTTGGGATACACATGGTTTGCCAATTGAACAAGCTTTGACCAACCAAAAGGGCATTGATCGAAAAAAAATGTCCATTGCTGAATTTCGCAAGCGCTGTGAGGAATATGCCTATGAACAAATTGAGCGTCAAAAAGTACAATTTGAACGGTTGGGAGTTCGTGGAGATTTTGAAAATCCATATATTACATTAAAGCCGCATTATGAAGCCAGACAAATTCTTGTATTTGGTGAAATGGCAAAAAAGGGCTATATTTATAAAGGTTTGAAGCCAGTCTATTGGTCACCTTCTTCTGAATCGGCATTGGCAGAAGCAGAAATTGAATATCATGATAAAAAATCTCCTTCCATTTATGTTGCCTTTCAGGTAGAGGATGGAAAAGGTATTTTATCAGCAGAGGAAGAGGTGATTATTTGGACAACTACACCTTGGACGTTACCAGCCAATCTTGGGATTTCTGTCCATCCAGATTTAACTTATATTGTTGTTGCAGTTAACCATCGTAAGTTTGTGATTTGTAAAGACTTGTTAGAGGCGGTAACGACGGAGCTGGCGTGGGAAAATCCGAGTGTACTTCGTGAAATCAAAGGGAAGGATTTGGAAAATATTACATGCAAGCATCCGTTTTATTCCCGTACCTCTTTGGTAATGTGTGGTGAGCATGTTACAACTGATGCCGGGACTGGCTGTGTTCACACTGCACCAGGACATGGGGAGGATGACTTTTACATTGGACAGAAATATGGTCTTAGTGTACTTTGTCCAGTGGATGATCGCGGTTATATGACTGAGGAAGCACCAGGTTTTGAAGGAATGTTTATCGAAGATGCCAATAAAGCTATTGGGATGAAACTAGAGGAAAACGATCGTTTATTAAAATTGAAATTTATTACCCATAGTTACCCGCACGATTGGCGGACAAAAAAACCTGTTATTTTCCGTGCAACTGCACAATGGTTTGCATCCATTGCTGATTTCCGTGAAGAACTGCTTCAAGCAATTCGAACCGTCGATTGGATTCCAGCATGGGGTGAAACCCGTTTGTATAATATGGTTCGAGACCGAGGTGATTGGTGTATTTCCCGTCAAAGAACATGGGGTGTACCGATTCCGGTATTTTATGGAGAAAACGGTGAGGCAATTCTTACCGATGAAACCATTGGTCATGTTGCAAAGTTATTTCGTGAATATGGCAGCAATGTGTGGTTTGAAAGGGAAGCGAAGGATTTGTTACCAGAAGGTTTTACCCATCCGTCTAGTCCAAACGGACAATTTACAAAAGAAATGGACATTATGGATGTGTGGTTTGATTCAGGTTCCTCGCACCAAGGCGTTTTATCCGAAAGAGACGATTTAAGTTATCCAGCTGACCTTTATCTAGAAGGATCTGACCAATATCGCGGTTGGTTTAATTCATCTTTATCGACTGGAGTTGCAGTAACTGGACAGGCACCTTATAAAGCTGTATTATCACATGGATTTACTCTGGACGGTGAAGGAAGAAAAATGTCTAAATCTTTGGGGAATACCATTGTTCCACAAAAGGTTATGGATCAAATGGGGGCAGATATTTTACGCTTATGGGTTTCTTCTACTGATTATCAAGCTGATGTTCGGGTATCCGATGCCATCTTAAAACAAGTTTCCGAAGTGTATCGTAAACTGCGTAATACTTTCCGCTTTTTGCTTGGAAATTTGTATGATTTTGATGCAAAAAAAGATTTTGTCTCCTATGAAAATTTGCATGAGGTAGATCAATATATGCTCATTCGTCTGAACGAGGTTGTAAAATCTGTTCGTGCAGCATATGATTCCTATAATTTTGGTAGTATTTATCAGACCATTAACAATTTTGTTACTTTGGATATGAGTGCTTTTTATTTAAATTTTGGAAAAGATGTGTTGTATATTGATGCACCAAATAGCTTAGCACGCCGTGGTATGCAAACGGTACTTTATGAAACTTTGGAAAGTTTGGTGAAGCTGGTTTGCCCAATTTTACCACATACGGCTGAAGAAGTATGGTCATATATGGAAATGGAAGCCCAAAGCGTGCAATTAACGGACATGCCAAAGGCCAAAACATATACTGGTGCTAAGCAATTAAAAGAGAAGTTTACCAAGTTCTTGCATGTTCGTGATGAAGTTGCAAAAGCAATAGAGGATGCCCGTAATGAGAAAATTATTGGAAAATCGCTAGAAGCAAAGGTTATCATTTACCCATCAAAAGAGATAGAGGAAATTTTATCAGAAATGAAGGACGATGTACGGTTATTGTTGATTGTATCCAATTTGGAAATTCATTCATCAACGGATGATGCACCAAATGATGTGAAAGAGTTTGATGGATTGAAGATAAAAATTGAAAAAGCACCAGGCCAAACTTGTGGTCGTTGCTGGGTCATTAAAGAAGATGTCGGCGTCAATCCGAAACATCCAGAAATCTGCTGTCGTTGTGCTGATATTATAGAAGCATAAAAAAATTTTTTTAAGGTCTGTTTAAGAAAAGGAGTTCTTAAGCAGGCTTTTTTATGAAATAATAAAGTATAGATGTTTTTATTATATGAAAAAATATTTTTTTATAAAAAATGGTTGGTTTTAGAATCAGTTAATGAGCACTTTTTTGTGGTTTTCTTTGTTATGAACAAAGATATAGAATCAATACGTGCCTAGAATCTTTCATTGGCTTATGTTATGATAAACCGTATAAAAATGAAGGGAATGGAGTGTGTATGGTTTGTTAAAATATAAATGGTTATACATTGTTTTGCTCTTGGTTATCGGAATAGATCAGTTGACCAAGTGGTTGGTTTTGAAAAATATGTACGTAACAGAATCAATTTCTATCATTGGGGAATTTTTGAAATTTACTTCTCATCGAAATCGTGGCGCGGCGTGGGGTATGCTGGAAGGACAGTTCTGGCTTTTTTATATTGTGACAGCAATTGTAGTTGGCTTTATTTTATATTATATTATTCGATTTAAAATTACAGATTTTCTTTCACTGCTGACATTTGGTTTCATTATGGGTGGTGCAGTTGGAAATTTTCTCGATCGTTTCTTTCGTGGGGAGGTTGTTGATTTTATTGAAGTGAATTTCTCCTTTTATAATCGTTTTCCGATTTTCAATATCGCAGATGCGGCATTGACAATCGGTGTCCTTTTGTTTGCCTTTGTTATTTTAACAGAAGGAAAAGCAGCAAAGGAGGAATCAGTGAAAAATGGAGAATAAAGTATTTCACGTTACTGAAGCACAACAATTTTTTCGACTGGATAAATTTTTGACAGATCAGTTGCCAGGAGTTTCACGTTCACAAATTCAAAGCTGGATTAAAAATGGACATGTCCAGATTAACGGAACAGCTTCTAAGATAAACTATAAGGTTAAGCTTACAGATAAAATTCATGTAACGATACCAAAAGTGACTGAAGCAGAAATTTTGCCTGAGGAAATTTTGCTGGACATTTATTATGAAGATGCGGATGTTATTGTGGTTAATAAACCTAAAGGTATGGTGGTACATCCATCAGCTGGACATACTTCTGGTACGCTTGTCAATGCACTTTTGTTTCATTGTCAAGACTCGCTTAGCGGCATTAATGGCATCAGTCGTCCGGGTATTGTGCATCGCATTGATAAAGATACATCTGGACTATTGATGGTAGCAAAAAATGACCATGCGCATCAAAGCCTAGTCAAACAGTTGCAAAACAAAACGGTTACGAGAAAATATATCGCATTGGTGCACGGTAAGATTTTGCATGAGAAGGGCACGATTGATGCACCGATTGGTAGAGATCCACAAGATCGGCAGAAAATGACAGTAACGGATGCCAATTCCAGAGATGCCATAACACATTTCAATGTGTTGGAGTATTTTGAAGATGCTTACACATTGATTGAGTGTATTTTAGAAACGGGTCGGACGCATCAAATTCGTGTACATATGAAGTATATTGGATTTCCGCTTGTTGGTGATCCGAAATATGGTCCGCGAAAAACTTTGGACATTGGAGGACAAGCTTTACATGCATCAGTTCTTGGCTTTGATCATCCTGTTACAGCCACGTATATTGAACGAACGGCACCTTTGCCAACAGACTTTCAAAAACTTCTTGAAAATCTTCGTTTAAATGCTTGATTGTTATATATGGAAGGCGTATAATGAAAAACAAATAGAGACCTTTTAAATCAGTCCCGTGAGTCTGAGAAGGGTTCGTGTTTGCTGTGGCGAAAATGCCAATGCGTCCATGTTTTCAATTCGGCGTGTAGTATCCGTTTCAATTAACACACCTTCGAGTTCACAAGGCTCGGAGGTTTTTTTATGGGGTTTTGTAGGAATAATGATTCTGACAATTTCGTGTTGGCAAGAAAATGGTTCTTTAATCTTATGTTCACATAAGGACAAGCTATTTTATCAGCATATAAATTGACAAGAATTCAAGAAAACTGGCAGGTCAAATTATAGCTATATCTGAATTTTATTGGATTTGGAAAAGAGGTGAACAAGTGATGGAAATGAAAGAAATTTTAGATGCAGCAATGATTAACCGAGCATTGACTAGAATTGCACATCAAATTTTGGAACAAAACAAAGGTGTGGAAAATCTTTGTCTAGTGGGAATTCGTACACGTGGTATTTATTTAGCCAATCGTTTGGCGCAGAAAATTAATCAAATTGAAGGAAAAACGGTACAAGTTGGTGAGTTGGATATTACTTTTTATCGAGATGATCTTCATAACGGTGCAAAGAAAAATCCATATGTTCGTTCATCCAAGCTGTCTTTTGATATTGCTGGGCAAAGAGTCATTTTGGTTGATGATGTTTTGTTTACAGGGCGTACAATTCGTGCAGCAATGGATGCGCTCATGGATCAAGGCAGACCAGCATGGATTCAATTAGCAGTGCTTGTGGATCGTGGACATCGAGAATTACCGATTCGTCCAGACTATATTGGAAAAAATATTCCGACGGCAAAAACAGAAAAGGTTGTTGTCCAGTTGATTGAAAATGATGCAGAAGATGCAGTCTCTATTTTATACGGATCGTGCTAGATTTAAAAATGCCGAAGTGAAAAAATGATTAGGCGGATGCAAAAGAAAAAAGAACTTCTATCAATAAAGCTTACCGTCAATCTAAAGGATGCGGTCTCTATTTTGTACAGGGAAAGAAAAGGAAGATTTGCTGCATAATAAGAAGACCGGAACCAGTTGTTCATAAAAAATTGTGTCCATATGTCTGGTCTCAAGTTATGACAAATGTTTCGAAAATATCATGAAACAAAATTTAAAGACTTGAAAGGAAGATCCATTTTGACACATCATCTTTTAACATTAAAACCATTTACAACAAGAGAGATTCATCAGTTATTAGAAGACGCAAAACGTTTTAAAGCAAAAGAAATGTATCAATTTCATGAGAAATTATATGTAGCAAATTTATTTTTTGAACCAAGTACACGAACGAGAAACAGCTTTCAAATGGCAGAGAAAAAATTGGGTATTGAGGTATTCAATGTTGAAGTAGAAACATCTAGCGTACAAAAAGGAGAAACATTATATGATACGGTGCGGACTTTGGAAGCCATTGGTGTAAAAGGATTTGTCATTCGTCATTTTAAAGACAATTATTTTAAAGAAATTGAGCATATGAATCAGATTGCGATTTTTAATGCGGGAGATGGATGCGGACACCATCCTTCACAATCTTTATTGGATTTGTTTACGATTTATGAGGAGTTCCATACTTTTGAAGGACTGACTGTAACGATTGCTGGGGATATTCGTCATTCACGTGTTGCGCGCTCCAATGCGGAAATTTTAACCCGTCTTGGTGCAAAAGTTCAATTTATTAGTCCAGATGCATGGAAGGATGAAATGAATATTTATGGAACCTATGTCACAATGGATGAAGCCATTCAAACCAGCGATGTGTTTATGTTGCTTAGAATTCAGCATGAAAGACATGATACGAAAATGAGTTTTACCAAGGAATCGTATCATCGAGCATTTGGATTAACAGTAGAAAGAGAAAAGCAGTTAAAGCCAAATTGTATCATTATGCACCCAGCACCGATTAATCGTGATGTCGAAATTGCAGATTGTCTAGTGGAGTGTGAACGTTCGAGAATTTTCAAACAAATAGAGAATGGCGTATATGCTCGTATGGCGATGTTGAAATGGGGATTTGAGGCCATTGTAGGGGGAGAATGGAAATGAAAAAGTTGATCAAAAATGGACAAGTATTTGTAGATGGAATGTTTGTACGACAAGATTTGCTTATTGAAAAGGGACAAATTGTACAAATGGGATTTCATTTATGCGAAACAGATGCTGAAGTCATCGATGTAAACGGGAAATATGTTATGCCTGGCTTTATTGATGTGCATGTTCATTTGCGTGAGCCAGGGCTTACACATAAGGAAACAATCGCCACTGGTTCATTGGCAGCAGCTCGAGGCGGTTGGACACAAATTGCTGCTATGCCAAATACACGTCCAGTACCAGACAGTGAAGAAACCATGCAACTGGTACAAAATATTATTCAAAAGGATGCAGTTGTTAAGGTACATCCATACGCAGCGATCAGTTTACGTCAACTGGGAGACGAGCTGGTTGATTTTGAAGCCTTGAGTAAAATGGGTGCTTTTGCTTTTACTGATGATGGAGTGGGTGTGCAGTCTGCTGGCAAAATGTACGAAGCTATGCAGCGTTGTGCCAAGCTTGGTCAAGTAATTGTAGCGCATTGTGAAGACAACAGTCTGTTGTATAAAGGTGTTGTGCATCAAGGAAAGTATGCTAAAAGACAAGGGTTGCCAGGTATTCTGTCCATATCTGAATCGGTTCAGATTGCGCGTGATGTTCTTTTATCTGAAGCAACTGGATGTCGCTATCATGTTTGTCATATTTCAACAAAGGAATCGGTTCGAGTGGTTCGTGATGCCAAAAGAGCGGGTATATCGGTAACGGCAGAGGTAACACCGCATCATTTGCTGTTATGTGAGGACGATATCGTTAGTCAAGATACGAACTATAAAATGAATCCACCGCTTCGGGCTCGAGAAGATTTGGAAGCGTTGATTGAGGGACTGCTGGATGGAACAATTGACTGTATCGCAACGGATCATGCGCCGCATACTGAGGAAGAGAAAGCGTCAGGTCTTCTGACTTGTCCGTTTGGTATTGTTGGTTCAGAAACTGCTTTTCCGCTTTTGTATACAAAGCTTGTACAGACTGGTGTGTTTTCTTTAAAACAATTGGTGGAGTGGTTAACCATTAAGCCAGCACAACTTTTTAATTTAACAGGTGGACGCATTCAAGTTGGTGCATATGCGGATTTAACGGTTATTGATTTAGAAAAAGAAATGCCGATAGATAAAGAGAAATTTTTATCAAAGGGTAAAAATACACCGTTTCATGGGGAGGTATGCAAGGGTTGGCCAATCATGACCCTTGTAAATGGAAAAATTGTTTGGAGAGAGGACGAAACCAAATGACAAAAAGATTGCTTATTTTAGAAGACGGAACATTTTTTGAAGGGAAAGCATTTGGTGCATCGGTAGAGAAAACTGGAGAAGTTGTTTTTAACACAGGAATGACTGGATATCAGGAAATTTTGACCGATCCGTCTTATTGCGATCAAATCGTTTGTTTGACCTATCCGTTAATCGGAAACTATGGAATCAACCGGGATGATTTTGAATCCATCAAACCATCTGTACATGGACTGATCGTAAAAGAAGCTTGTGACACACCTTCTAATTTCAGAAGTCAAATGACTTTACATAAATATTTGGAAATTAATCAAATTCCTGGCATTATGGGAATTGATACACGGAAGCTAACGCGTCTTATTCGTTCACATGGTACAATGAAAGGCAGACTATGCAATGGGGATGTAGATGTCCATGCGATTGTCGAGGAGCTAAAAAATACGAGTTTAATGACAGATCAAGTTTCTCGTGTATCAACCAAAAGTACATATTCGTCTCCAGGAAAAAAGGAACGTATTGTATTAATGGATTTTGGCATGAAACATGGTATTTTGCGAGAATTAAATGATCGCGGCTGTGATGTGCGTGTTGTACCCTATAATACAACTGCTGAGGAAATTTTAAATTTAAAGCCAGACGGCATTATGTTAAGTAATGGTCCTGGTGATCCAAAAGATGTACCTGTTGCCATTGACACTGTTCGTACACTGCTTGGAAAAGTTCCGCTTTTTGGCATTTGTTTGGGACATCAACTCTTTGCATTGGCATGTGGTGCAGATACGATACGTTTGAAATTCGGACATCGCGGCTCCAATCATCCAGTGAAAAATTTAGAGACCAAAGAAGTCTATATTACCAGTCAAAATCATGGATATACAGTCGATTTGGCCTCACTCGAAGGGAAGCCGATTCATATGACACATATTGCGGTAAATGATGGAACCTGTGAAGGCTTACGTCATGATGAGTTTCCAGCTTTTACCGTTCAATACCATCCTGAAGCCTCACCGGGACCGGAGGATGCAAATTTATTGTTCGATCAGTTTATTGAAATGATTCGTGAAAATAAAAAGCAGAAGTAGGGGGATTTATTATGCCAAAACGTTCAGATATTCACACCATTTTAGTCATCGGTTCCGGTCCGATTATTATTGGTCAGGCTGCTGAATTTGATTATTCAGGTACACAGGCTTGTCAAGCTTTACGTGAGGAAGGATACAGTGTCATTCTTGTTAATTCAAATCCTGCCACAATTATGACTGATACAGCAACGGCAGATAAAGTATATATTGAGCCATTGACACTAGAAGCACTAACGGAAATTATTCGTAAGGAACGACCGGATGCGATTTTACCAACCTTGGGCGGACAAACTGGGCTCAATATGGCGGTTGAATTGGCCAAAAGCGGTGTTCTAAAGGAATGTGATGTTGAAATTTTAGGAACAAAATTGTCATCGATTGAAAAAGCAGAAGATCGGGATATGTTTCGTCAACTGATGTATGAGATTGGCGAACCAGTTCCAGAAAGCGATATCATCTATTCTTTAGAAGAGGCACGTGCCTTTGTGAACAAAATCGGATTTCCAGTGATTGTTCGTCCAGCATTTACCTTGGGCGGGACTGGAGGGGGAATCTGCTCCAATGACGAGGAATTGGAAGAGATTGTTACCTCTGGTCTAAAAAACAGTCCAGTTCACCAATGCCTATTAGAAAAAAGCATTGCGGGTTTTAAAGAAATTGAATATGAAGTGATGCGTGATTCTGGCAACCATGCAATTGTTGTTTGTAATATGGAAAACATTGATCCCGTTGGTGTTCATACTGGAGACAGCATTGTAGTAGCACCAAGTCAAACTTTATCTGACCGTGAGTATCAACTTTTGCGGAATGTGTCCTTGAAAATTATTCGTGCTTTAGAAATCGAAGGTGGCTGCAATGTACAGCTAGCTTTGGATCCGAATTCCATGAATTATTATATTATTGAAGTCAATCCAAGAGTGAGTCGTTCCTCTGCGTTAGCCTCTAAAGCAACTGGATATCCGATTGCTAAACTAGCAGCGAAAATCGCAGTTGGATTAACATTGGATGAAATTGAAAATCCAGTAACCAAAAAAACCTTTGCCAGTTTTGAGCCTGCCTTGGACTATGTCGTATCAAAAATTCCACGCTGGCCGTTTGATAAATTTCAAAACGGGAATCGCCGCTTAGGTACGCAAATGAAAGCAACTGGCGAAGTAATGGCTATTGGACGCACTTTAGAGGAATCTTTATTAAAAGCGGTTCGTTCGTTAGAGTACGGTGTGCATCATCTACAGTTGAAAGATTTTCCGAAGATGGATAAGGAAGCGTTTAAAACACGTGTTGTAAAAGCAGATGACGAAAGAATGTTTATTGTATCTGAGGCAATTCGTCAGGGCATCAGTATTGAGGAAATTCATGATTGGACGAAAATTGATTTATTCTTTCTGAAAAAATTTCAAAACATTATCGATTTGGAAGAAAAAATCGCAGTTTCTAAAATGAATTTGGATGTTTTGGCAGAAGCTAAGAAGATGGGGTACAGCGACAAATATTTGGCCGAAGTTTGGCAGACAACCGAGTTTGAAGTTTATCGATTGAGAAAGCAAAATGGTTTGATCCCAGTGTATAAAATGGTCGATACTTGTGCTGGAGAATTTGAGGCCTATACGCCGTATTATTATGGAACTTATGAAGATGAAAATGAATCCGTGATTACCGAGAAAAAAAGCATTATTGTACTTGGCTCTGGTCCGATCCGTATCGGTCAAGGGATTGAATTCGATTATGCTACTGTACATGCAGTGTGGGCAATTAAGGAAGCTGGTTATGAAGCAATTATTATTAATAACAATCCAGAAACAGTTTCAACTGATTTTACGATTTCCGATAAATTATATTTTGAACCGCTGACTATTGAGGATGTTATGCATGTGATCGATCATGAACAGCCAGAAGGTGTACTTGTGCAATTTGGTGGTCAAACAGCAATCAATTTGGCGGAGAAACTGGTTGAACGTGGTGTAAAAATTTTAGGTACATCATTAGAAGCTCTAAATCGTGCCGAAGATCGAAAGCAATTTGAAAAAGCGTTGTCCGAATTAGAAATTCCACAGCCGCTTGGAAAAACTGCTACAAATGTGAAAGATGCGGTGAAAATCGCAAAGGAAATTGGATTTCCCGTGTTGGTTCGTCCATCCTTTGTTCTTGGTGGTCGTGCGATGGAAATTGTTGAAAATGAAGATGAGCTGGTTTACTATATGGAGCATGCTGTTCAGGCAAGTCCAGAACATCCAATTTTAATTGATCGGTACTTAATTGGCAAGGAAGTTGAGGTTGATGCCATTTCTGATGGTGAAACGGTATTTATCCCAGGAATTATGGAGCATATTGAAAGAGCAGGCGTACACTCTGGAGATTCCATTGCCGTTTATCCGCCACAAAGCTTATCAAAGAACATCAAAAAACAGCTTGTTGACTACACCATCCGTTTGGCAAAGGGTTTAGAGATTGTCGGATTATTAAACATCCAATTTGTGATCGCAAACGATCAAGCCTATGTGCTTGAAGTCAACCCACGTGCTAGCCGAACCATTCCGTTTTTAAGTAAAATTACTTGTGTACCGATGGCAAATGTTGCAACAAAAGTGATGCTTGGTCATTCATTGAAGGAACTTGGTTACCAAACCGGATACCGAAAAGAAAGAGAAGGTGTATTTATTAAGGCGCCTGTGTTCTCTTTTGCTAAATTGGGTGATGTGGATATTACATTGGGACCGGAAATGAAATCGACTGGTGAAGTTATGGGAAAAGATGTCAATATGGAAAAAGCCTTATATAAAGCGTTGGTTGCTTCTGGTATTCAAATTCCACGATTCGGTACAGTTGTGCTAACCGTTTCTGATAAAGATAAAAAAGAGGTGCTTGAAATTGCTCGACGTTTTAAAGCAATTGGTTATCATGTCGTTGCAACAAGTGGCACGCAAAAGTATTTAGCCAAGCATGATATTGTAGTTGATAAGGTGGGAAAAATTTCCGATGAAGATCAAAAATCTTTGTTGGATATGATTCGAGAAGGAAAAGCACAGTATATTGTTAATACCTTGACCAAAGGAAAGCAGCCGATGCGCGATGGTTATCAAATTCGCCGCAATGCAGTTGAAAATGGTGTAGCTTGTTTAACTTCTTTAGATACAGCCCATGCAATTTTGACTGTTTTGGAAATGATGAAATTTTCTGTAGAGGTAATGGATGCCGAAATGGTACATGAGGTGATTGAGCTATGAAAAAAGTAGAGGATATGCACCTTGTTCAAAAGAAATGGCTGACACCGCAAATTGTGCAAATGACATTAAAAGGAGGGCTTGTTTTGCAAATGAACCGCCCTGGTCAATTTGTCCATTTGCGTGTGCCAGACGGCAGTACTTTGCTGCGCCGTCCAATCAGCATTCATGCAATAGATCAGGAAGAACTTATCTTTGATGTGATTTTTCGTATTGAAGGAAAAGGAACAAAATTGCTTTCAAAGTTAACAGTTGGGGATACGATCCATGTTATGGGACCGCTCGGTAATGGCTTTCCAGTTTCAGTTCCGCAAGTTCAATCAGGCAATACTGCTTGTCTGATTGGCGGAGGGATTGGAACCCCTCCATTGTATGAATTATCTAAACAATTGAAACAAAAAGGGATGCAGGTTATTCATATTCTCGGATTTGGTTCAGAAAAGGAATGTATTTTAGAGGATGCTTTTACGAAGCTGGGACAGACTTTGATTAGCACAGTAGATGGTTCAAAAGGCACACATGGATTTGTGACGGATATTTTAAAAGATAAAGATATTCAAGCAGATATTTATTATAGCTGTGGTCCAGTACCCATGTTTTCTGCTTTAGAAGCCTTGAATCTACCAGCACCTGTTTATGTATCCTACGAGGAAAGAATGGCTTGTGGTATGGGAGCTTGTTATGCTTGTGTGTGTAAAAATAAAAATCAAGAAGGTTATAAGCGGATTTGTAAGGAAGGACCAGTATTCCAAGCCGGGGAGGTTGAAATATAATGTTACAAGTAAAATTACCAGGATTGGATTTAAAAAATCCGATTATGCCTGCTTCCGGATGTTTTGGTTTTGGTCGAGAATTTGCGGAATACTATGATTTAAGCCTACTTGGTTCAATTATGATTAAAGCGACCACCGTATCGCCGCGATTTGGCAATCCGACACCGCGTGTGGCAGAAACATATGGCGGAATGCTCAATGCGATTGGCTTACAAAATCCTGGTTTGGACGTGGTGCTCACACAAGAGCTTCCGTTTTTGGAACAATTTGATGTACCAATTATTGCCAATATTGCTGGATCAGAGGAAGAAGATTATATTAGAGTTGCCGAAAAAATCAGCCAATCCAAAAATGTTCATGCTTTGGAATTAAATATCTCCTGTCCGAATGTGAAGCATGGTGGCATCGCGTTTGGGACAGATGCAGTAGTTGCAGCACGCTTAACAGAAAAGGTGAAAAAAGTCAGTCAAGTTCCTGTATATGTAAAGTTGAGCCCGAATGTGACCGATATTGTTTCCATTGCCAAGGCGATTGAGGCAGCTGGTGCAGATGGACTAACGATGATTAATACTTTACTAGGTATGCGAATTGATTTACGGACAAGGAAGCCTATTTTGGCCAATCAGACTGGAGGACTTTCTGGACCAGCAATTAAACCGGTTGCGATTCGAATGGTTCATGAGGTCGCCCAAGCGGTGCATATTCCGATTATTGGTATGGGCGGTGTGCAAAATGCTGAGGATGTTTTGGAATTTTTATTGGCTGGTGCAAGTGCAGTTGCAGTCGGAACAGCAAATTTTGTTGATCCATATGTTTGTCCAAAAATCATTGAAGCATTGCCAGAAACTTTACATAAATATGGTTTTGCGAGTATAGTCGATTGTATTGGGGGGAGTTTCAAATGAAATCACCATGTATTATCGCATTAGATTTTCAAAGTCGAAAAGAAGTGGAAGTATTTTTAAAAGAATTTCCAAATGAATGTCTTTCGGTAAAAATTGGAATGGAGTTATATTATTCAGAAGGACCAGCAATGGTACAAATGTTAAAAACTGCTGGACATGAAATTTTTTTGGATTTGAAGCTACATGATATCCCAAATACAGTTCGTGCAACGATGAAACAGCTGGCAAGTTTAGGTGTCGATATGGTTAATGTGCATGCAGCAGGTGGAACGAAAATGATGAGGGCGGCAATGGAGGGATTGAAGGAAGGTACACCCATAGGCAAGAAGCGTCCAATTTGTATTGCGGTTACACAGTTGACGAGTACATCTGAAGAACAAATGCAAAAAGAACAATGGATTGAAAAGCCGCTTGCTGATACCGTTGTACATTTTGCCAAATTGGCAAAGGAGAGTGGGCTAGATGGAGTGGTTTGTTCTGCACTTGAGGTTCCAATGATTTCTCAGGCAGTTGGAAAGGATTTTTGTACGGTGACTCCAGGAATTCGGATGCAAACTGCTTCTATGGATGACCAAGTTCGTGTTGTGACACCAGATGAAGCACGTCGATTGGGTAGTACGTATATGGTTGTTGGACGTAATATTACAAAAGCTGAAAATAAAAAAGAAGCTTATACACAAATTATGAAATTATGGGAGGAGGCAAAAACATGAAACAAAGCATTGCTCATGAATTGTTAGAAATCGGTGCGTTGCATTTGCGTCCAGAAAATCCATTTACTTGGACAAGCGGCATTCGGTCGCCAATTTATTGTGACAACCGTCTCATTCTTTCCTTTCCTAAAACAAGAGATTTGGTGCTCAAAGGATTCGTTGATTTGATCCGCGAAAAATATCCGGAAGTAAATATGATTTCTGGTTGTGCAACAGCAGGCATTCCGGCAGCCACTTTGATTGCTCATGTGTTAAATCTTCCAATGACTTATGTTCGTGGTGAAGCAAAAAAGCATGGTCGTCAAAATCAAATTGAAGGTTTGGCAAATCCAGGACAAAAGGTGGTCGTAATTGAAGATTTATTGTCAACTGGAAAGTCTTCTATTGCCTGTGTGAAAGCATTGCGCGAGGCAGGCTGTGAAGTTTTAGGCATCGTTGCGATTTTCTCTTATGATTTGCCAATTTTACGGGAGCAATTGAAAGCCGCGAAGGTTGAAGCAACTGCATTAAGCAATTATGATACACTGATTCAGGTTGCCATTTCTCGTGGCATTGTTGCCCGAGAAACAGAAGAAAAATTGTTTGCTTTTCGCGCCAATCCACAGGATCCAGCATGGATGGAAATATAAAAAACAAGAGTGTTTTTGTTTTTTATCGGATAAACGAATCGTATAAAAATAATGTTATAGGGATATAGAAAGAAATGGGTTTGTGATGTGTAGCACATCACAAACCCATACAAAAACCGGATTTTTTTGTCTATTTTCTTTGTAACTTAAAAGTTTCTGCAAATGGTGTCTAAATTTTATTAAGATATGAAAAGTTATAAAGTGCGTTAAAACGATTATGAGAAGCTCTGCAATTTGTTGCGTATATATCAGATCAAATGCTCTATTGCATGATTATGTTTGATTGTCTCATACTGGATTTGGTAGGACTGTTAGTGGGTAGCATATTTTCACCATTTCTCTCATCCTTTGTGAACTGTATCATTTCTGCTATTTTCTCGCTAAACGAGAATTTATCTCCTATTGTTTTCTCACGCGTACAATAATTATATCAGGCTTTTCTTTATGTTTAAAATTTTCTTCATAAAAACCGTCAATTACAAAACCATGCATAAAGCAAACATGAAAAATATCTTGTAAAGAGCGATGGTAATAATTGTGTAACTGCGGTTGCCCCAAAATTGCCTCCCCCAGATAGCTATGGGCTGATAAATATTTGTCTGTCAATGTTACAAAGCATGGATGTTGTGTAGCAAATACAAATATTCCGTTTTCTTCAAGCAATTCATTTAAGCTTTGAAACAGAGGGATAATATTGGATATATCCATAATTGCCATAAGCGATACTGCTTTATTATAGCACCTTACCTTTTTTAGAGACAGAAGTTCTGTTTTACTTGTTGCATCGATCACATAAAACTCAATTTTATCCAAAAATCGTTCTTGTCTCTTTTTCGCAAGTTCGATCATTTTTTTGCTATAGTCAAAAGCAACGACATTTGCTTTTCTTTCTGCCATGTATGCTGAATAGTTTCCATTGCCACAAGCAACATCAAGAATAAAATCACCATCTTTGATGTCAAGCAATTCATTTATTCTCGGTCTTACTACTTCTCTGTGAAATTGATTTGATTCATCTCCCATATAATTATCCCAAAATTCTGCGTTGGCTTCCCATGCTTGTATGCTTTTTTCGTGAGTTTGCTTTTTCATATCGTTATCTCCTGCAAATTTTGATTGATAGGTTCGTTTCTTTCATAATATGGTAATATGTTAGTCATTCATCTTGTCATTGACTCTGGGATCATAAGTATCATGTTGACTTTTCTCATCTGAGCTGGCTGAGATCATATTGAAATTTATTTGGCACCAAATGCCAGTCGATACAGGTTATAAGTAACGAGTATCACGAAAGAAAATCCACATGGGTGTCTGCTATAATGATTTTCTATTGTCTGATCTCTTTTTTATCTGTATTTTAGTGAAATTGGACTGTTTTTGACTTCATTTTTATTATACATCATCCAGTTTGTCCAGTCACTTTATACATGTGAATATTCAAAACTGTATTAAGATATATGTACTGGTTTAACTATGTCCAAAAAACAATTTGAACTTAGTGTATAGCATATGTTGTCGCGTTTGAACCATCTAAAACATCATAACTTACATATTTGGCTTCTATGAATTGATTTTCATGTTTTCCTATCACTTGCAGATTTTTTATTTGTTGTTTCTTCTGTATCGGAATTTGTCTCCAAGTGTTTTTATCTACATTCATTCAAATCAAAAGCATTATACGAAACGATACGTGAATTTGATGGGATCTAATGGAATATAAAGAAAATGGATTGTAAATATTTTTATTTGAAATAGCCTATAATCGATATGGAAACAATAAGTATAAATCTTAAAAATATATAGATTATAATTTAAATACATTGATTTTTGTGATATATTTTCCTTATAAAATATTTTTGATTGAATAGTGGTGCCATTAAATACTCAAAATTGTATCAAGATAGCAAATATATTGTAATATGGATATTGAGGAGTACATCAAAACAAGGATGATAAGAAAGTCTATTCAAGTTTGAATCCAACTGTTAACCAAATTATATGAAACTTTTATATAGTTATTAATAAAATGACCAAAGGGTTTCTGCCAAGAGCAGAATAAGAAAATCTTTGAGATTAAAGTGGTTTGACTGCTAGACAGACAATGAAATCTAAACTATACTTAAAGTACAGAATAGAAGGGATTAACTGTCAAAAATGAAGGAATTTATGAATAGACAATCAATCTGGAACTGAGTTACTTTCCTTTATCCAACCTTGAACAAGGTTGATAAACTGTAAAGCTGGAATAGTAGCATTTCCAATCAGAAATAGATTTTACAAGATTATGCCCCAAAAAGCGGTTATGTTAATCTGTGGTTTTATACAAATGATCGTTATTTAGATGCTTGTTTTGACAGACTACATTTTCATAAATATATACGTGACAGTTTGTTTTTATATCTTATTTTTGAGTTTGTATTATTATGCACTACAATCAATTGTAGTGTGAAACAAAAAAAGTATATGATGGATTATACTGGTTTTTCATGATATTTTGTTCCAAAAAGGGGAGTAAGATGGATAAGAAAATTTTGTTTAGAAATATTTTGCTTTGGCTTATTTTAATTGGACTCATGTTTCCACTTCGAGCTGTTTATATGCATTATGCTGTGCTGCTAAGTCTGGAGGCCTCTTATGCCGTTTTTCTTTATGCGTTTATTGCTGGTGGACTTGTGATGTGTATGGATTTTTCATCACGAAAAATTAATATAATTATTTTTTTACTACAATTGATTCTTGTTATATACAATATTTGGAATCCGATTCTTCTGTTTTCATCAACCATTTTGATTCATGGTGTAGTTTTAGGCATGTTTTTTCTATCTATATTTTTTCAACAAAGAAAATAAATATACTATATGCAATTTATTGGATTGTTCAAGTTGTCATCAGAAATAGTACATGCCGATATTCACTTTTTTAGTATCTTAATTCAAATTGGTAACGATTGTATGATAAAGATTGTTTCGAATAGAAACTTTATTGATATTGCTACTGTTTACAAAATATCAAGATGCATTTTTATTATTTCACTTAAGGAGATAGGATACTTTTCATTTTCTAGATCAAAAAATATAGCCATTTTTATGTAATCCAAAGCCTTTCTTTTTTCATTTTTTGCTGTACTATGGTAAATATATTTGCGTCTAGTGATTTTGGTCAATTTTCTTTTATTTCTTGTTAAGAAGATTTTCTATAATAAAAATAAATGTATAGAAAACAATATTCAGATTTTAAAAAAGCAC
Organism: Candidatus Harrysmithiimonas galli; assembly: GCA_904373265.1. Classification (GTDB taxonomy): domain Bacteria; phylum Bacillota; class Bacilli; order CAJFEE01; family CAJFEE01; genus Harrysmithiimonas; species Harrysmithiimonas galli. The sequence continues at coordinate 119,513 of CAJFEE010000010.1, forward strand.
TTTATTATACATGTAAAGGTAATATATTTGTAGTTTGACGTTAAAATTGCTTAGATTATAGTATATAAAATTTGATTCAAATTGCGATTTCAATCATAATGATATTTACTTTTGTAATCAAAAAATATAATAAATAAAAACAATATTATAGAATAATAATTCAATTTTATTGATTTATAACTTTTTTGAGGTTTGAATGTAACTGAATAAAAGAAAGATGCGCGATGGGGTAGGCAAGAGGAAGATTCAGTAACAGACTTGAAAAGTTTGAACTGAAAGATACCAAAATGACAAGATTTTTCGTTGGAAATGAAACGCAATCAAAGATGTTGCTGGAAGATGGGATATATCTTGCACTACAATTTATTACGATCTTAAAAGATCAATAGGGAATTTTAAGATTTACTGATTGGTATGAATTTGGTGGATAATTTTGTTAAAAATAATCAAATGATTTTATTTTTTGTTATAATATTACGATAAATCATATTATATGTTTATGAAATGTTTTTTTATATGCTATTATTTTAGAATTTTATCTATATCGAATTCCTAAATTTTAAAATTACATTTAATATATTTGGTTTTACGATGAATTGCCGCAGGTCATTTGACAATTTATCTACAAAGAAAGCGCTGCAATTTCCAAAGAAATTGCAGCATTTTTTCATTTCTAAAATTTTATTTTTCTTTAAAAGTGATGCAGCAGGTTTCTGCTGATTCATATACATCTGTTTTGAAGCTGTCATCATTGGCAGCATTCATCAAATGCTCATTTGTACCTTGGGTTTCATCCGAACTGACAAGAATTTCTCCGGCGTTACAGTAATTATGTTCGCCGTAATATACACAGTTTGAAACTGTACAACGAATGGTTGGCATCAAAAACACTCCTTTCAAGTTTAATTTGCACAAAAAAAATTTTTTTATGTAAGGTGATGATATTTTAGCTGGAGGTTTTTCAACCGTTTGATGCAAAAAATATGATATACTTTTAAAAGCATATTTTAGGAAGTGTTTAGGTAAGATAAATCGCTGCGACATAAAGAGGTTTTGGATTTTCTGTCTGATGATAGACAGCAGGATTTGGCGACAATGGAGGCGTAAAGTAAAAGTGGCAAAATATACACCAATGATTGAGCAATATTTAAAGATAAAGAACAAATACCCCGATGCTTTTTTGTTTTTTCGACTTGGAGATTTTTATGAAATGTTTTTTGAAGATGCAAAGTTAGCGGCAAGAGAATTGGAAATTACCTTGACAGCAAGAGATGGAGGCGGTAAGGAAAAAATCCCGATGTGCGGCATTCCACATCATTCGGTCCAAGGATATATTCAGACCTTAATTGATAAAGGCTATAAAATTGCCATTTGTGAGCAAGTTGAAGATGCAAAGCAAGTAAAGGGCATTGTAAAACGTGATGTGGTGCGGATTATTACACCTGGAACTTTATTGGATATGATACCAGGAAGCGAACGTGATAATATTTATTTGGCATCGCTAGCTTTTGGGGGAAAAAATCAATATGCCATTTCTTATTGTGATTTAACCACAGGAGAATTGTTCGCTGTTGATTTAAATGGCTCTTGGCAACAGGTTATTTTGGAATTGGCGGCGATACAGCCAAAAGAAATCATCTTACCAGTAGACTTTGATCCAGAGAAAATACGTGAGGTACAAAACGTGTTAAACATTGCGGTTTCCTTTGAGGACTCTACCTGTTTATCCGGTGAGATGACCCATTTATGCAATCAGTTACATGAGGTGCATATTATCCAATCGATTGCACGATTGTATGCCTATATTGAAAAAACACAAAAAATGCTCTTTTCCCATTTACAGCCAGTGAAACAGGTCCATTCTAATACATATTTGCATATGGATTATCAAACCAAACGAAATTTGGAACTTGTAGAAACTTTGCGTACAAAGGATCGAAAAGGCTCATTGCTGCATTTATTGGATGATACAATGACTGCTATGGGTGGACGTACACTGAAGCGATGGATTGAGTATCCACTTATGCAGCAAGAGGAAATCCGATGGAGACATACGTTGGTACAATATTTTTTTGAGGATATATTTTTACGTGAAGAAATTCAAGAAGCATTAAAAAATGTATATGATTTAGAACGAATTTGTGGGCGAATTTCGTTTGGGAATGCCAATCCGAAAGAACTGAAGCAGCTAAAACATTCATTACAAAATATTCCGCTGATTCGTAATTTATTGATACAAACAAAATCTGCCTCTTTTCATCGTTTGATTGAAGAACTAGATGATTGTAAAGAACTGGCTGAAAAAATTGAACAGGCATTAGTTGAAAATCCTGCCATGACTATAAAAGAGGGTGACATCATCCGAGATGGTTTCCATCAAACATTGGATGAATACCGTTATACTCGAAAAAATGGAAAAAAGTGGATTCAAGAATTGGAACAAAAGGAACGAAAAGAAACAGGAATTAAATCTCTAAAAATCGGATACAACCGTATTTTTGGCTATTATATTGAGGTTACACGCACCAATCTAAAGCAGCTTCCTGAGGGAAAATATATTCGAAAGCAAACACTAGCCAATGCTGAGCGTTTTATTACCGAAGATTTAAAAGAGAAAGAAAGTATGATTCTAGAAGCTGAGGAGAAAATTAGTCATTTGGAACATGAGTTATTTTTGGCATTGAGAAATGAAGCACAAGCTTTTATTCCAAGAATTCAAAAGACAGCTAAAGCGATTTCTGCATTGGATGTACTGGTTGCTTTTGCTAAGGTCAGTCAAGAAAATCACTATGTACGACCGGTGCTTGTTCAAAACAAAAAGATAAAGATTGTCAATGGGCGACATCCGGTTGTTGAACAAACACTACAACGGGGAAGCTATGTAGCAAATGATTTATATTTAGATGAAAAGCAGACGATGCTTTTGATTACTGGACCAAATATGTCTGGAAAAAGTACATATATGCGCCAAGTGATTTTAATTGCCATTATGAATCAGATTGGTTGCTTTGTTCCGGCCGATCTTGCTGAATTGCCTGTTTTTGATCAAATTTTCACACGGATTGGTGCTGCAGATGATTTAATTTCTGGACAGAGTACATTTATGGTGGAAATGATGGAATCCAGATATGCCATCGAAAATGGGACAAAAGACAGCTTAATTTTGCTTGATGAAATTGGGCGAGGCACTTCAACATACGATGGGATGGCACTGGCTCAAGCCATTATTGAGTATATTCATAATCATATTGGTGCGTTTACATTGTTTTCAACACATTACCACGAGTTAACCGATTTGGAAAATGAACTTCCACTTTTAAAAAATGTACATGTTTGTGCACATGAAGAGAATGGTTTGGTTACCTTTTTACATAAAATTGCAGATGGAAGTGCAGATAAAAGCTATGGGATTCATGTTGCCAAGCTTGCACAAATGCCTGAGACATTGATTAAACGGGCAGAGGAGCTGCTCGAAACTTTTGAGGTAAAAAGCGAGGCCATCCGTTTGGCCGATCATCAGCCTTTAAAGCGATTTCAAAAGGTTGGGGAACCACGAACTTCCAAATCACGAAATGATGAAGCAATTTATCAAATGTCTCTATTTGACAATATGTCTGCATGGACAGAGGAGCTTATCATAGAACTTGAAGACTTAGATATTGTTCATATGACACCCATGCAGGCACTCGTTTATTTGGATACATTGAAGCAAAAAATAAAAGAAAAAACAAATGACCGAACGATTAAATAACAAATGATTTTTTACCAATAGGGGGAAAAGACAATGCCATCCATTCACAAACTGGATGAAACATTATCCAACCAGATTGCAGCTGGAGAAGTGGTTGAACGTCCAGCTTCTGTTGTAAAAGAGCTATTGGAAAATGCCATTGATGGTGGAGGAAAGAATATTGAAATTGTACTTGAAGACGGTGGACTCGAACTGATTCGTATTGTAGACGATGGGATTGGCATGGACGAGGAAGATGCGATCTTATCATTGCAACGGCATGCAACCAGCAAAATTTCCAATGTACATGATTTATTTCGCATTCAATCGCTTGGATTTCGCGGCGAAGCTTTGCCAAGCATTGCTTCTGTTAGTCATTTTGAAATGATCACCTCCACGGGAAGCGGTCCGGGAACACGCTTGGTAGCAGAAGGCGGGAAAATCATGGAGCAATCCAAAGCGCAAAGCCGAAAGGGTACCGATATTCTTGTAAAAAATCTATTTTACAACACACCAGCACGTTTAAAATATATGAAATCTATCTCAACCGAACTTGGGCATATTTTAGATGTGGTACAAAAGCTTTCTTTATCTTTTCCTGAAATTTCTTTTCGTGTTGTACATAACAATCGACGTGTGTATCAGACATTGGGAACAGGAAACGTTTTACATGTGCTTAGTATGCTATATGGCAGAGAAGCTGGAAAAAATATGCAGGAGATTGCTGCAGTTGGTGAAGGTTTTTTTGTTTCCGGCTATATTGCAGCACCCGATTTAAACCGAAGCAATCGAAACGCAATGTATTTATCTGTCAATCACCGAATGATTAAAAACTATAATTTGAATCGCAGCATCGTACTTGGCTATGAAGGACAATTGATGAAAGGGCGCTTTCCAGTTGTCTACTGCAATATAGAAGTCGAACCGATTTTAGTGGATGTCAATGTCCATCCGTCTAAACAGGAGGTGAGACTAAGCAAGGAAAGAGAAATTGGACTCGCTATGGAACAAGCGATTGCTGCAAAGCTTAGGGAAAGTCAGTATATTGCACATGGATTACATCCGAAACAAGCCCAAAAACAGCAAGACAAAGTCAAAAAAGAAAAATTCGAGCAGCAAAATTTTCTTTTTGCAAAACATCAGGAAACTTTTATTTCTGATGACCCTAAGCAATTGATTCAGTACCCCATTCCAAACAAAACTTGGCAAACAGATCAAACAGCATCAGAAAAGAAAACGGTTGATATTGTGCAGGAGATACCTCAAAAATATGTTGTATCTAATCATCAAAAAGATAAGATGCAGAATATAAAACGAAAAGAAAAAACAACGGATCATTTGCCTAAAACACAAGTAGGAACAAAAACGGAAGCAAAAACAAATACCAATCATCCAAAACTGGATACTTTATATCCAGTTGGACAAGTTCATGGTACTTATATTGTAGCGCAAAATCAAGACGGCATGTATTTGATTGATCAGCATGCAGCTCAAGAGCGGTTATTTTATGATAAAAATCGACAAAAGTATTTACATAAACGTTTTATTTATCAGTCGCTATTGGTTCCAGTTACCATTGAAGTTACAAAAGCAGAAGCATTTATTTTAGAAGATAAACATGAGATTTTACAACAAATTGGTATCAATCTAGAACCGTTTGGGGAGCGTACATATATGGTTCGAGAATGTCCTGATTTTTTTCCTGCTGGAAAAGAGGAAGTATGTGTTCGGGAATTAATTGATTATGTATTGGCAGCAAAAGAAATTCGTGAGGAGCAAATTCGTGAAGACGCACTGGCTTTAATGAGTTGTAAAGCATCCATTAAAGCCAATCATCATTTGAGCGAGCAAGAAATGTTTCAATTACTTGAAGATTTACGTCATTCAAAATCACCATACACCTGTCCACATGGTCGACCCATTTTACTTTGTTTTACCCAGTCTGATTTAGAAAAAATGTTTAAACGTCAAGTATAAATGAAATCGGATGTATGAAGAAACCAATTTTCGGAAAAAATAAAGGAGTATCAAATTGAAAAATAAGGAAGTTGTAGCGATTATTGGACCGACCGCCGTCGGAAAGACTGCACTGAGTTTAAAGTTGGCACACATCTTTCAAGGTGAGATTATTAATGGTGATGCAATGCAGGTGTATAAAGGATTTCATATCGGAACCGCAAAAATTTCAAAAAAAGAAATGCAAGGAATTTCTCATCATTTATTTGATATATGTACAGTGGATGAAGCTTATAATGTGGCACGGTTTCAAAAAGATGTGCGACAAAAGATTGAGGAAATTCATGCACGTGGACATCTTCCCATTTTAGTTGGTGGTACAGGATTATACATTCAAGCGGCATTGTATAATTTTCAATTTCATTCGGTAAAACCTACATCTGCTACAATGCGGCGCAGAAAAGAGTTGGAAATGCTTGCTGAACGTGAAGGCGCCTTTAGGCTGTATCAAATATTATCTTCCTTTCCAAAAGAGAAAATTCCGCATGACCTACATCCAAACAATGTGAAGCGGGTTATTCGGACCATTGAAAAATTGGAAAATGCAGAATGTGTAGGCATGCAGCCCCAAGCGCTTCAGCCATATTATTCTGTTCATCTTTTTGGACTCACAATGGATAAAGAAAAGCTTTATGCACGTATTAATCAGAGAGTGGATATGATGATGAAAGAGGGCTTGTTAGAAGAAGCAAAAGCTTTATACGCCAGTCCGCAAAAGTCAAAGGATGGATTATTTGCAGCGATCGGATATAAAGAATTTTTTCCATATTTTGAAAATGAAATTACTTTACAAGAAGCTATTGAAAAAATTAAAAAAAATTCTAGAAATTATGCCAAAAGACAATTGACCTATTTTCGAAATAAAATGAATGTAACATGGATTTCAGTGGATACACCCTTATCTGAAGTTGATTTTGAACATTATTTTTCATTTCTAGGAAGGAAGGTCTAGAAAATTGTTGAATTAAATCATTGAATACATATAGAGGAGGAAGCAGTGTGAAGCAGTTAAATATCCAGGACTATTTTTTAAACACAGCTCGCAAAGAAAAAATGAATGTTGTTGTATTTTTAACAAATGGGTTTCAATTAAAAGGTGTTATTAAAGGATTTGATAATTTTACGATTTTGTTAGAAAGTGATGGAAAGCAACATTTGATTTTCAAACACGCCATTTCAACTTTTGTTCCACCACACCCGATTGCTTTTGAGCCGCAAAACAATCAATAAATAAAAAAATTGCTTCCATAGTTTAGGTACGGGAGCTCACTTTAAAGAAGCTATTGATGGAAAGAATGAGACAAAAGGATTTGAATGAAATGAAGAGACGAACAGATGTAAAACTTTATGTGAAGTCTTACATCTGTTCGTCTTTTTTGACTTTATGAGTTTTATTCTTTTAAAATATTCATTTATGAAGAATCAGATCCTTATTTTGTCCTAGCATCATAATAAAAGAAGCTACTTATTTAAAGTCTTAGTGAAAGTACAAGATTTTTTATAAAAAATGGCATAAGAATAAATCAGTCATCTCCGAAATGATTTTGTTTATTGGTGAAGAAGTTCTTAAAAAAGGTGATCATTCAATTGTGTTGTAAAATATGTATCCTGTATAATCATATTTGTTAAAAAATACATATTAACAAAAACGATTTGTTTTATTTCTTGGGAAAGCGCAGGAAACGACATTTTTGTTGTTTGTCAGTCAAAAACAGTCGTTGTTTTTCTTTGTTAAACAAAAGGAAGGAAAATTTATATATCTGTCGGTTTATTGAGATAAAAACTTTTGTTCTTGTTGATTTCTCTTGATGATTTAGGAAAATCTATGATAATTTTAAACAGGATTTGTAAAAAAACGAAAAATATTTATAACTTAGGTGAAACCATGTATATTATGATTGATAATTATGATTCATTTACATACACACTTGTTTCGTATTTTGAGCAATTGGGTGAAAAAATTCAAGTCTATTCAAATGATCAAATTTCTGTTTCAGAAATTAGCCAGTTACAGCCAACTGGAATTATTATTTCACCAGGACCAAAAAATCCACAACAAGCAGGCATAAGTGCAGCAGTGATTCGGGCATTTGGTGGTATCATCCCAATTTTAGGTGTCTGTTTGGGACATCAGGCCATCGGTTATGTATATGGAGCGAAAATTGTTAAGGGAAGCACGCCGATGCATGGGAAAATTACATCCATTTATCATGATGGACGCAAGTTATTTGATGATCTGCCCCCTGTATTTTCGGTCACACGTTATCACTCCTTAATTATTGATGAAACAACTTTTCCAAAGGATTTGGAAATCAATGCCAGAGATGAGTCGGGTGTTATTATGGCCATTTCTCATCGAGAATTTCCGATTTATGGTGTACAATTTCATCCAGAGGCTGTTTCAACTGTATATGGTCATCAGTTGATTCAAAATTTTATTCAGCTTAGCAAAGCAGGTGGGAATATTGATTCATAAGCTCAGCAGTTATTTACCAATCTCTTATATTTTTTCATTTTTTCATCAAGAAGAGCAAGCGGTTTTTTTACATACTTCTTTACAGACTATGCATGAGCACTACTCTGTAATTGGGTTAAATCCTTATTTGGTCGTTGAAAGCCGTGATGGTTTGTATGTCAATCATAAGAAAATGAAACAGTCTTTCTTTTCCTTTATGAAAAAATATTTTCAAAAACATTTTCAACCCAATCCTACATCTTTTCCATTAATTTGTGGGGCAATTGGCTACTTTAGTTATGACTTTGGAAGAGATTTGCAAAATATTTTTACAAGACATGCAGATTTCTATCGTATACCAAACGTGAAATTGGTGTTTTACGATAATTTCATTATTGAAAATCATAAAGAAAAGGAAGTTTATCTATTGGCAAACGGCAAGCTGCTTCCAACTCATCAATCTATTGAACAAATTGAAACAAGGATTCGAAATGAATCTGCGAAAAGAAGTGAATTTTCTTTTAAATTGAAGCCACAAATTCCATTTTCTATTGAATATTCTTGTTCAAGGGAGGCGTATATCAGTGCCATTGAACAGATGAGACAGTATATGGAAAATGGTCATATTTATGTTGCAAATTTAACCCAAACTTTAAAACTCACAAGCCCTAAGTCTCCGTTTGCAGTTTTTCAAACTTTACAAAAAATCAATCCTGCTTCATTTGCAGCCTATTTGAATTTAGATGAGTTTCAAATTATTTGTGCTTCACCAGAACGGTTTATCAAGATTAAAGACAGACAGATTCAAACAAGCCCCATTAAAGGCACAAGAAAACGAGGGAGAACACCAGAGGAAGATGCCATATTGAAAAAAGAATTGCAAACCTCTGAAAAAGATCGCAGTGAGCTGCTCATGATTATAGATTTGGAGAGAAATGATTTAAATAAAGTTTGTATCCCAGGAAGTGTGACTGTTCCCAGATTATTTGATATCGAGACTTATGCAACGGTTTTTCATCTGGTTTCTGATGTGCAAGGCATGCTGAAAAACGGTATAGACACAATGGATGTACTAAAAGCTGCCTTCCCAGGTGGTTCCATTACGGGTGCACCTAAAAAAAGAGCAATGGAAATTATTGATGCGTTGGAAACTGGTCGTCGGGGCATTTATACTGGTTGTATTGGATATTTATCTCTAAACGGAGATTGTGATTTCAATATTGTTATTCGTACACTTTTACATAAAGAAGATCAATATTATTTAGGTGTTGGCGGGGGCATTACCTATGAATCCGATCCTACTTTTGAGTACGATGAAACATTGCAAAAGGCAAAGGCACTCATTGAAGCATTAAAAAAGGACTGATACATTTGGACATCCAATTAGATGAAGGATATATGTATGGAATGGGGTTATTTGAAACCATAGCCATTTACCAAGGAAAATGTGTTTTGTTGAATATGCATTTGGAACGACTCAACAAAGGATTACGAGCTTTAAACATTCCAAAACAAATTTATAAGGAGCAAATTGCTCTTTATTTACAAACAGCGGATTCAAGCCACGATGTTTTAAAAATTATGGTTTCAGAAAAAAACACCATCTTTTCAACACGAAAAAATTTATATACAAAAAAAAACAGGCAGAATGGCTGGATACTCGGTTTCAGCTCTATTCGAAGAAACACAACTTCACCGTTTACCTATTTCAAATCTTTTCATTACGGAGACAGTTTATTAGAAAAAAGACAGGCAGATAAAAATGGTTGGGATGAGCCAGCTTTTTTAAATGAAAGAGGAGAAGTTTGCGAGGGAGCAACGACCAATTTATTTTTTGTGCAAAATCAGACCATTTACACACCGCCAGTCTCTTGCGGTCTATTGAATGGCATTTTGCGACAATATATTATGCAGACCTATCCAGTGATAGAAAAAATCATTTTGCCTGAAGAAATTGGGAATTACACTGAAATTTTTGCAACCAATTCACTTATTGGTGTTATGCCTGTTCGAAAATTTGGTTCTTATCAAGCAGAGTTATTTCCCTTAGCTGATCAAATCCAGGCATGTTATGAAGCCAATCGAATAAATTTGTAATCAATGAAATTTGGTATAGGCCAAGTTCAAAAGCAATATGTTTATTCATATAGCCGACTTTTCTGTCTTTTGAAAAACGGCATGAAATGAGGTGGATTCATGAATCGTCATATATCCATTAAAAATCAAAATACCATTCATATTTTGTTACAAAAAAAAGAATCGATTGCCCGGGATGAGCGGAAACAGTCTGCTGCCAGCCATATAAGCCCATTGATTTCAAGCACGGATATTCATGCGCCCTTACGAAAAATGGAAAAAGAGCTGGCACAACTGGTTGGGATGCAGAAAGTCAAGCAAATGCTCAAAGAGATTTATGCATATGTATACATAAACCAAAAAAGAAAAGAAATGAACTTACAAGCTGAGAAACAAGTGCTGCATATGATGTTTAAGGGCAATCCTGGAACTGGAAAAACAACGATTGCCCGCTTAATTGGAAATTTGTTCCGGGAGATGAAAATTTTATCCAAAGGACATTTGATTGAAGTTGAGCGTGCGGACTTGGTTGGGGAATATATTGGACATACTGCATTAAAAACACGAGATTTAATCCGAAAGGCACAGGGTGGTATTTTATTTATTGATGAAGCATACAGTTTGGCACGCGGTGGTGAGAAAGATTTTGGTAAAGAAGCGATTGATAGTTTGGTCGCCAATATGGAGAATAAGAAACATGAGTTTATTTTAATCCTTGCAGGTTATGCAGATGAGATGGAAAACTTTTTAACATTAAATCCAGGACTGCGCTCTCGTTTTCCATTTATTTTGGAATTTCCTGATTATACAGCAGGCGAGCTGATGCAAATTGCACAAAAGATTTGCCAACAAAAACAATATATTTTAACAAAAGAAGCTTCGCAGAAATTGGAATGGCATTTGAGAGAAAATTTATATTCAAATGAAGAAATCCATTTCAGTAACGGTCGTTACATTCGAAATATTTTAGAACGAGCGATTCGGAAACAAGCTTTGCGGCTTTTAGCGGTGAAAAATCTTCAGGCTGATGATTTACTTTATTTGCACACACAAGATATAGAGTGGAAATAAATGATTCATAAGGAGACTGCTTCTGTTATATTTTGATGAGAACACATAAGTTGATTGTGTTCTTTTTTTTATGGATTGATAAAGGTATAGATGTAATGATCTACAGAATCATTTTCTTATAATCTTTATACAATCTTTATCTTTTATCCCCAAAAATACCCACCATCTTTATTTCATAGAAAATACAATTAATGATAAGAAAGTATAATAGGAGGTTGAGTTTATGTTTTTTACAAAATGGAAGGCACGCCCAATTCTTGTAATGGGATGCGGCTGGTTTGGTTCAAGAGTTGCAGGGGATTTATCCTTAAAAGGATACTCGGTTTTTGTTATTGATAAAGACCAAACCGCATTTCGTAAGCTTCCTGATCACTTTAGTGGCTATGAAATTATTGGAGATGCCACAGATATTCGTATTTTGGAGCGTGCTGAAATTCAAAGTGCACAAATGGTTGTAGCTGCAACTGACCATGATTCGATCAATTGTTTAATCAGTCAAATGGCCAGCCGAATCTATCATATTCCAAAAGTTTATGTTCGTTTTCATGATCCAGAGAATCAAAAATTGATTTATGGCTATCAAATTGAAGCCATTTATCCATCTGAATTGACGCTTCAGGAATTTAATCGAATTGCATTTTTATCTGAGGTAAAGGAGTGAAGATATGCTATGAAAATTGTGATTGCAGGCGGGCGGAATAAGGCAAAGTTTTTGATTGAATCTTTACAGAAAAAATCCCATCATTTGATTGTTATTCATCCAGATCAATCTTATTGTGACAACTTAGCTTCTGACTATCAAATTCCAATCATTTACGGTGAGCCAACTAAAAAGTATGTGTTGGAGGATGCTGATATTCAAGGAGCTGATGTATTGATTGCTTTAACAGCCAATGATGCCGATAATTTTATTATTTGTCAGATGGCACAAAAACTATTTTTTGTGAAAAAAGTGGTTTGTGTGGTCACCAATCCAGGGAATGTAGAAATTTTTAAAAACTTGGGTGTGCACACCGTAATCAGTGCAACCTATATGGTTGCAAAGCTGATTGAACAGTCTTCAACAATTGAAAATTTGATTCAATCTCTTTCTATTGAAGATGGTAAAGTCACAATTAACGAAATAACGGTTACAGAGCAATATCCAGTTGTCAATCAGAAAATTTCACAAATTCCTTTTCCAAAAGATATGATTATTAGTTGTGTAATTCGCCAGACCTGTTTGTTGATACCAAACGGGGAAACGATTTTAAAGTCTGGAGATACATTAATTTTTGTCTCTATAGCAAAAATACAAGATGAAGTTTTTTCCATTATCACCGGAGGAAAAAAATGATGAACCAACACTTCAAACAAGCAACTGGATTTTCATTGATTCTTGGTTATTTAGGCATTACCACGATGCTTGCAGGTGGAATTACATTGCTCCCATTATTCACTTTGTTTTTCTATCCTGAAGAAATCTCACAGGCGAAATATTTTATTATACCTGGTATTTTGGCAATTTTAATTGGATATATATTGAATTTTTATATTCGTGGAAAAGAAAAGGGACAGCTACAGAAAAATCAGGACATGGTTATTGTTCTGCTGACTTGGATTATTGCCATTTTGGTTTCTGCATTTCCATTTGTACTCAGTGGAAACTACAGTTTTACACAAGCCATTTTTGAAGCAACAAGCGGATTAAGTACCACTGGCTTCTCTATTATTGATATTGCAAATACACCCAATATATTTTTTATCCATCGAAGCATTTTATTGTTTTTTGGAGGAATCGGTCTTGTTTTAATTATGACCTCTGTTTTATCCGATGTATATGGTATGCGACTCTATCATGCGGAAGGGCATGCAGATCGCTTAATGCCCAACTTATTGAAATCGGCTCGGATGATTATTTTGATTTACTCTGCCTATATTACGATGGGTGTAATTTTATATATTATAGCAGGAATGTCTCCATTTGATGCAATAAACCATGCCATTTCAGCCGTGTCAACTGGTGGATTTTCTACAAAGGTAGAGAGTATCGGATATTATAATGATCCGCTCATTGAATGGATTACTATTGTATTAATGATTTTGGGCAGCACCAATTTTCTGATTCATCTAATGCTGATACAAGGAAAGTTTCAAACAGTACTTCGGCATTGTGAAACAAAATTTTCTCTTGGTATTTTTGCAGTGTTGTTGCCGTTGTCCGTTATTTTATTATTTCAAAGTGGTTATACTCATGCAAAAGAGGCATTTCAAGATGGGGTTTTTCAATTTGTTTCAGCTTTATCCACAACCGGTCTGCAAACCATACCGACTTTCTCGACATGGCCAGCTTCACTTATATTTATTTTTGTTTTATTAATGTTAATTGGTGGAAGTACTGGTTCAACCGCTGGAGGATTAAAGCAATATCGTGTGTATATTGTATTCAAAGAAATGATTTGGTATATTCAGGGCTTATTCTTATCTCATCGTGTTATTCGTATTCATACGATCAACCGTTATGGTAAAATGGAGCGAATAGATTTTGTAGAAAAAAATAAAATTTTTATTTTTATTTTATTATATTTATCATTATTTGCGATGGGAACTTTTATATTTACATTATCTGGTGCTTCTTTAGAGCATGCGATGTTTGAATTTTCTTCAGCAATTGGAAATGTTGGATTATCAATTGGCGTGACAAACAGTGAAGCAGATCCATTGATACATTGGACCGCAATTATTGGCATGTTTGTTGGTAGATTGGAAATTTATATTGTATTTCTTGGATTGATTCAATTTTATCGGGAAGGGAAAGCAAAGGTGAGTAAAAGATGAAAAAGAAAATAAAAGCATGTATTCCTTTTGGAAAAAGTATTTTTATTTTATTGCTCAGTACACTCTTTGCTTTTATGCTGGCAGAGTTTCATTTACAAGTAGAAAATATTTTTTTGATCTATATGATTGCTGTTATTATAATTATGATTGAAACCAAAAGTTTTATGATAGGAGGCATTTCTGCTGTCTTTTGTATTTTGGCATTTAATTTCTTATTTACAGAGCCGAGATTTACCTTTCAAATTGATAATTTAAATTACTATGTTTCTTTTTTTATTTTCTTGTTTGCGATTTTTATTGCTGGGAATTTAACAATTCGTCTGCAAAAACAAATACAAATTGCACAAAAAAACGAAAAGATGACCAGTGCTTTATATAAAGTGAGCCGCGGGTTATTATATCAAAATACTCCTTCGGAAATTTGTCATTTTACAGAAAAACATATGAAAGAAATATTGGATGTAAAAATTTCAATCTTACTGTCTCACACAAAGGAAGAAATTCCGGAGGGAGCAAAACGGTACTGTTATGAAAATGGAATTCCATGTGGGAAAACATTCCCTCATTTTGCAACAGAAGAAGAAATGTATTTTCCGATCTTATCTGAAAAACAAACCGTAGGCATTGCAATTGTGTATCCTGGAAATCATGTACTACATTTTGAAGAAATTCAATTTATTGAAACAGTTCTTACAAAAGTTGCACTTGCCATTGAACATGACCATTTCAATCAATTAAAAGAACAAGCAAAACTGGATATTGAAAGAGAAAAATTGAAAACCAATTTGCTACGTAGTATTTCTCATGATTTAAGAACACCCCTGACTAGTATAAGGGGTGGAACAGAGTTTTTAAAAGAAAATCTGGAAATTTTACCAACCACAACTATGCGTAATCTATTAGACAATATGGAGAATGATATTTCATGGTTAATTCGTTTAATTGAAAATTTATTAAATATGACAAAAATTCAGGATAAAGCTTTGACCATTCATAAAAAAAGTGAAATTATTGATGATTTAATTTCAGAAGCTGTTTCAAAAATGATAAAGTATAAAGGAAAACATGAAATTATAATTCAACCAACGGAACAAATTGAGTTCATTCAAGTGGATTCGCATTTGCTTGTTCAAGTTTTTATAAATATAATCGACAATGCTTTTAAACATACAAGAGAAGATAGCAAGATTGTAATTACAACAAAAAAAAGGGATACCCGTATGCTGATTGAAATTGCAGATGATGGTGGAGGAATGGATGAAACGCAGCTGGTACATATATTCGAAAGCTTTTTTACGACATCTGTAGGAAACGATCTGCATCGTGGACTTGGACTTGGACTGGCGATCTGTCAAACGATTATTCAAGCACATTCTGGTATTTTGACTGTGAAAAACAATGAAAAAGGTGGTTTGACGTTTTTAATTTCTCTTCCGACAGGAGATGAACACATAAATGAATGAAAAATGTATTTTAATTATTGAAGATGATGAAAAAATCGAAACTTTTTTGCAACTGTCATTAAAAACAGTAGGGTATAAAGTAATTTCAACATCCAACGGACTTTCAGGTATTTCTTTACTTCTGACCAATCAACCCAATTTAATTTTGCTTGATTTAGGCTTGCCAGATATAGATGGAAAAGAAGTAATCACACAAATTCGGCAGCATTCTGATATTCCAATTATTGTTTTATCCGCAAGAGAGGAAGAACGAGAAAAGGTTGCATTGCTTGATTTGGGCGCAGATGACTACATGACAAAATCTTTTCATATTCATGAATTATTTGCAAGAATTCGTGTTGCTTTTCGTCATTATCACCCACAATCGAATGATAGCAAAATTTTTACCTTCCATGCGTTGACTATACATTTTGATAAGAGGAAGGTTTGGCTATCCGATCAGGAAGTTCATTTTACACCCATTGAATATAAATTGTTGTCCGTTTTAATACAACATCAGGGTAAAGTTTTGACACTGAAATATTTACAAGAACAAGTTTGGGGCTATCCAACACAAGATGCATATAAATCTCTTCGTGTTTTTATGGCAAATATTCGCAGAAAATTAAATGAAGATTTTTCAAATCCAAAATATATTTTAACGGAAGTTGGTGTTGGTTATCGATTTTTAGATGAATAAATAAATTTTCAATCAAAATGAATGAATCAAGACCAAGACCTTTCATCTAACTTGAGTATGAAACTTCGATGCATCTGGATTGTTTTTTAAGTAAACCAAAAAAGTCTGTTACAAATTGCAGGCTTTTTTGGTTTTTTCTACAGATAGTCAATCAATGACATTTTAGAAAAAATGGATTTGAATACAAATTTTTTGATAAAAACATTTTTATCTCAATTTTTTATACCCAGACATCTAAATAAATTGCATCTGTAACATCGTTTAAAGTTGACTGGTTGGTATCTTTTTTCACATGCGATTACTAGATGGCTTTATCTCTTTAATATTTCCATATCCCTATATATTTTTTGTTATGGCTTTTCATTATTTTAAAAGAATATACTTGTTTTTTTGTCGAAGTTTCCTGACACTTTAATGAGACAAACTAGCATCATGGCTTTTTTCTATGATAGGATAAGGATAGCAAAATATGACAATGAAAAAAGGAATGAGAATGATTAAAGAACAAATTTTACAAATTGCCGTACAAACCCAAGAAAGTGATAAACAATTTCAAAGCAGTTTAAACGAGTTGACCTCATTATGTGAAACCGCACATGCAACGGTTTGCTATGCCGTTACTCAAAAACGAGAGCATGTGCATCCAGCTACCTACATTGGAAAGGGTAAGCTTGAGGTGGTTTTGGAATTTTTGGAGTCGCATTCGGGAACCGTCGATCTCATTGTATGTAATCATGAATTAAGTCCAGCACAAATTCGCAATCTATCTGATATTTTTCAAATGCGAATCATTGATCGGACACAACTCATTTTACATATTTTCGCCATGCGTGCAAAAACAAAGGAAGGAAAGCTGCAAGTAGAGCTTGCTCAGCTCAAATATTTGCTCCCCCGTTTAACCGGGCAAGGAATTCATTTATCGCGACAAGGTGGTGGAATTGGGTTACGCGGACCTGGAGAAACCAAGCTTGAAAGCGATCGTAGACATATTCGCCGCAAAATTCATGAAATAAATCTTCAATTGGATGCAATTGTTGCCCATCGGGATCGGCAGCGTCAGAGTAGAAAAGAGCAAGAATGGACTCAAATCGCTATTGTTGGATATACAAATGCTGGAAAATCAACTTTATTTAATCGCTTGACGGATGCCCAAACATTTGAAGAGGATTTGCTGTTTGCTACGCTTGATCCGACTACTAGAAAGTACCATCTGACACCAGAATTTCAAATATTGCTGACCGATACGGTCGGATTTATTCAAGATTTACCAACTACTTTGGTAAAAGCTTTTCGTTCTACGTTAGAGGAAGTATTGGAGGCACATTATATTTTGCATGTCATTGATATCTCTAATCCAAATTATGAGCAGCAAGAGGAAACTGTTATGCAAATTTTAAAAGAAATTGGGGTAAAAAATGTGCCGATATTTAAAGTCTATAATAAATGTGATTTATTAACAGAACCTTTTTTTCCACTTCAAAATAACCCATATGAAATTATGTCTGTATTGAATTCGGAAGATTTATCTCGTTTTCAGAAAACATTTCAAGAATACATGTTGTCTACTTTTTTGCCATATCGGATTTATCTATCCTTTACACAAGGAAAGATCATGAATCAGCTAAAACAATTTACAGCTGTTACACAAATCGAATTTTTAGAAGCGGATAATCTTTATCAAATTACCGGTTTTATGCCGCAAAGATTGTATAAACGCTATCAATCATTAATGAAAAAGACAGAGGAATGAATCATAATGTATACAAATTTTATCAACTCCGTATTATTAAAAAATTTTACCAAGCAAATGGAAAAAAAATTGCAGCCGTCATTTCAACAAATCGAACAAAATATGGATACCTTGCAGGCACATGTTCTAAAAGCCTTTCAAGATCATAAAGTTAGCGATCATCATTTTCATCCGTCAACCGGATATGGCTATAATGATGCAGGTCGAGATACACTGGAAAATGTATATGCACAAGTTTTTGGTGCAGAGGCGGGGCTGGTTCGTCCACAGATGGTATCTGGAACACACGCAATTACAACGGCATTGTTCGGTGTGCTTCGTCCAGGAGATGAACTGCTTTATATTAGCGGAATCCCATATGATACTTTGCAACCTGTTATAGGGATTTCTCAGCCGGTATCCGGTTCATTAATTGATTTTGGTATTTCATTTCAAGCTGTTGATTTAACTGTGGATGGTCATTTTGATTATGCAGCCATTGAACAAGCCATTCAACCGAAAACAAAAGTCATTGCCATTCAGCGTTCTAAGGGATATGCTGATCGTCCTTCACTTTCTATTGATAAAATTGCAGCCGTCATTGCGCATATTCGCAAAAAACATAAGGATAAAATTATTTTTGTTGACAATTGCTATGGAGAGTTCGTTGAAACGAGAGAACCGACTATGGTTGGAGCTGATTTGATGGCAGGCTCCCTGATTAAGAATCCTGGTGCAGGACTTGTGAAAACTGGTGGATATATTGTGGGAAAGGAAAATCTTGTGGCAGCCTGTGCCAATCGTCTGATTGCTCCAGGTATCGGAAGGGAGGCGGGTCCTTCTTTATATTCCTTGGCAGAAATGTATCAAGGTTTGTTTCTTGCACCGCATATTGTCGGGCAAGCTTTAAAAGGTGCACTGTTTACAGCAGCCACTTTGGAAAATGTTCAAATGGAACCCATTCCAAAATGGCATGAAAAGCGTACGGATATTGTTCAATCTGTTAAATTTTGTACAGCAGAACAAATGATTGCATTTTGTCAAAGTATTCAAGCTGCCTCACCAATTAACTCACAATTCAAACCGATTCCGGATAAGATGCCTGGCTATGAAGATGCAGTGATTATGGCAGCAGGAACTTTTGTACAAGGTTCCAGCATAGAATTAACAGCAGACGGGCCAATTCGTCCGCCTTATTTAGCATTTGTACAAGGTGGACTCACTTATTCACATGTGAAAATTGCCATTTTATCTGCTTTGGATCATTTACTACAGAAAAATTTGATTCAAATTATTTGATGTTAGTTTTTATAACATATATTGACAGAAAAAATAACATAATATATAATATAAATATCATTTGGAGGCGTAAATCATGAATCAAGAAATGAGACGGTCCACACCGCTTTTTTCCATGAATGTAGTTATGAAATTAACAGACTTAACTGCCAGACAGATTCGATATTACGAGGAACAAAAATTGATTCTTCCCAACCGCTCAGAAGGGAATCGCAGACTTTTTTCGTTAAATGATATTGATCGGTTATTAGAAATCAAGGATTTAATTGACAAAGGACTGAATATTGCTGGAGTTCGTCAAATTATTGGTACACAAGAAGTAGTCGATGAAGATGAAATCTTTCCAATACAAGAACAAAAAACAGAAGAAAAAAAGATTTTAACCGATGAACAGCTTAGAAAAATTTTAAAAGAAGGATTGATACAAAAAAGCGCAAATCGAAAGCCTTCTGATGAAATTATGCGTCGTGGAGATATGTGGCGATTTTTTAAGTCATAATATCATTCAAAATGTTTTTGATAAAATTGAATTTATAGATTAAAAATACTTAGGAGGAATGTAAAATGGCAAAATACACAAAAGAACAAATTTTTCAAATGGCAAAAGACGAAAATGTAAAATACATTCGTCTCATGTTTACAGATTTAATGGGTATGATTAAAAATGTTGAAATTCCTGTTGCCCAATTGGAAAAAGCGTTAGAGAATAAATGTATGTTTGATGGTTCATCCATTGAAGGATTTGTGCGTATCGAGGAATCGGATATGAATTTATATCCGGATTTAGATACATGGACCATTTTCCCATGGACTGCTGAAAAGGGAAAAGTGGCTGCCTTAATTTGCGATATTTATTTGCCAAACGGAGCTCCCTTTGCTGGAGATCCACGCAGCAACTTGCGTCGTGTACTCAAAGAAATGAATGATATGGGCTATGATAATTTCAATCTTGGACCCGAACCAGAATTTTTCTTATTTAAATTAGATGAAAAAGGCGAACCGACTTTAGAATTAAATGATAACGGAGGCTATTTTGATTTTGCACCGACAGATATGGGCGAAAACTGTCGTCGGGATATTGTACTCGAATTGGAAGAAATGGGTTATGATGTAGAAGCTTCTCACCATGAGGTTGCACCCGGTCAGCATGAAATTGATTTTAAATATGCAGATGCCTTGACAGCTTGTGATTTGATTCAAACTTTTAAATTGACTGTAAAAACAATTGCACGTAAACATGGTCTACATGCAACGTTTATGCCTAAACCTATTTTCGGGATTAATGGTTCGGGAATGCACTGCAATGTTTCCTTATTTAAAAATGGTAAAAATGCATTTTATGATGAGAAGGATGAGCTTGGGTTAAGTCAAGAAGCACGTTATTTTATCGCTGGTATCTTAAAGCATGTTCAAGACTTTACAGCGGTAACCAATCCGATTGTAAACTCTTATAAGCGCTTAGTGCCAGGATATGAAGCACCATGTTATGTAGCTTGGTCTGCACAAAACCGCAGTCCGCTGATTCGAATTCCGGCTGCTCGTGGTATGTCTACTCGCATAGAGGTGCGCAGCGTGGATCCAGCTGCAAATCCATATCTGGCCATGGCTGTCATTTTAAAAGCAGGTTTGGACGGAATCAAAAATAAATTCGAAGTGCCAGCACCAATTGATCAAAATATTTATGTGATGACACCAGAGGAACGTCTGGCACATAATATTAAGGCATTGCCAGCAACTTTATTTGATGCAGTAGAAAATCTAAAATCAAATTTGGTTATGCGTGATGCTTTAGGGGAGCATTTATTTGAAAGATTTGTAGAAGCTAAGGAAATTGAATATGATCAATTTCGTTTACAGGTACACCCATGGGAAAGAGAACAGTATATTCAAATGTATTAAGACAATGAAATCTTAATCGTTGATCAAATAGATTAAAAGCAAGATCGATGGATACATGATATATGAATTATTCATCAATCTTGCTTTTTGATTTTACATCAGGATTCGCAAAAATGAAACCTATAAACTCTAGTTATCAAATGTTGATGAAAAACAAAAGTCAATAGATTAAATATGATATAATAAGAAAATATATATTTATTATAATCCATTTATAACAAAATGATTATTGATTTTGTGATTAGAAGATGCAGATATAAAACCTTACTTTTTTTATTCGTCTATCGTAGACTATTTTTTATCGAGAATTATATATTTTATAAAAATCATTTGATATAGTGAATATATGGTGCGGTATTATTGATTTTATGATCCTTGGAGGGGAATAAAATGCTTCGAATTGCAATCTGTGATGATGAATTACCAACTTGTGTTCAAATCCAACAAATTATATCTCAATTTGCCGAACAAACAAAACAACCTATGACGACAGAGATTTTTCTTTCTAGTGAGAAATTCATTGAACAAGTGAACAAAGAACATTTTGATTTAATTTTTTTAGACATTGAAATGGAAAATTATAATGGGGTAGAAGTTGGTATATATCTTCGGGAAACTTTAGATAACCAAACCATACATATTGTGTATATTTCATGGAGTGAAAGCTATTGTTTGGAATTATTTGAAATCCGCCCAACTAATTTCCTGAAGAAGCCGTTAAATGAAGGAAAAATTATTCGTGAAATTAAAAAAGTTCAAAAGTTGGTCTCCGATCTACAAGCTCATTTTTCGTATCGTAAAAATATGGATTTATATCGCATACCTTTGCAAGAAATCATATATTTTGAAAGCAAAGGAAGAAATGTCCGGATTGTTACAACACGTTATGAGGATATATTTTATGGGAAACTTTCTAATATTACGACATATTTAAGTACCAAAAAGCAATTTATACAAGTTCATAAGTCTTTTCTCGTGAATTTTGAACATGTAATTCATGCATCTTATGAACAATTACAAATGTCAAATTGTGATTTTATTCCAATCAGCAAAAGAAAGAGAAAAGATGTCCGTTTATACCAGCTAGACTATGAGGTGAATTTATATGGGGATTTATGATTGGATTTATATTTTAACTCAGCCTTTTGCCACCTATATTATTTATAAGTTTATGCACATATTTTTTGACGAACGGCAAACCACTGCAAAAACAGAGTTCATGAGTTATGTAATATACAATATTTTTATTACAGGGGTTTATCTATTATTAGACATCCCGATTGTAATTATGTTAATTAGTTTAATTTCTTTTTATTCTTTAACGTACAATTACAATGCTAAAATTATGCAACGTTTACTTTCAACTATGTTGGTATATTTTTCCTTGATGGTAGTCGAAATTATAATTACACAATTTTTATTGGGCTATTCTCAATTGGACGTTCTTGTATCTAGAGGATTTTCATCTATTTTTGGATTAGTTACAATTAAATTGATATCGTTTATGTTAATACTAGTTTTAAGTAATTTTAAACATATGAAAAAAGGTGTTCCTATTTCTATTATAAATTGGGTTTGTATTGCGCTTATACCATTGGCATCTTTGTATATTATTCTTTTGTTATGTCAGACAGAAAATATAGCACCAAAATATATATTTACAGCAATTCTATTGTTGGTTGCAATCAATTTTTCTGCATTTTATTTATATGACACAATTTCTGCTTCATTTCAAATGAGGATTGAGAAGATGCAGCTAATTGAACAAAATAAATCATATGAACGGCAATTTTCGGTTATGAAGGAAGCGTTGGAAAATACAAATGTCATTCGACATGATTTTAAACATCATTTAGCTGTGATTCATTGTTTTGTTGAATTAAATCAAACAGAAGAATGTTTAAGTTATCTGAATAAATTATCGGAATGGACAGATAAGCAATCTTTGTATGCTAAATCTGGTCATCCGATTATTGATAGCATTATCAATTTTAAATTGGATCAGGCTGCTGCAAAGAAAATTTCCGTTTCGGTTCGTCTTCAAATTCCTAAAGATTTGGAGCTTTCCACTTTTGATTTATCGACTTTACTTGGGAATTTGTTAGACAATGCGATTGAAGCAACTTGTAAGCTGCCTGAACAACGCATGATTCAGTTGACCATACAATATCAAAAAGGAATTCTTCTGATTCAACTCAAAAATTCATTTAACGGAATCATTCGCAAATCTGATAATAAGATTTTAACGACGAAAAAGGATGCGAAACAGCATGGCATTGGATTAAGAAGAATTTCTGAAGTGGTTGAAAAATATAAGGGATATCTTGTTATGGAAAATGATGATCATATTTTTTTAACAAAAATTATGCTATATTTATCCAATGAAAACCAAGAAAAGCCCGAATATGACAATTTACCTACCCATTTTTGACAAACCACATCTTTTTTTCCCAAAAAAATTTATAATAGGGATAAATACTAGAAAGGTGGAGTTGAAATGAAGAACAGATTTTTTCAATGGCTTGCAGATTTTGCATTGCTATCTACTAAATTTAATGTAAATACTGCATGTGTATTTACTGCTCATCAACCAAAATTACCGGAAGGTGCAAAAAAGCTTAGAAAGTTTTAATATGTGAGATGTAGTGACCTAAAAAAACAGTCTCCTAATTTTGGGGCTGTTTTTTATTTAATATTCCATCAAGTTGGATTGGATGGAGCATTCAAGCGCCATTACACTTGATAAGTTGATATTTTTTCTAAACTATAGTATTGGTTTTTTTAAACGGGTTTATGATTTTTTAGATACACATAACATATTATAGAGCCTTTTATTTTATATGATAGGGGTGTCCAGTGATGCCTGATTTTCAAATTTATATAGATGTTAATTTATCACAAGTGATAAAAATATAAAAAACAATTTTGTATTTGTCCGTTTTTTACATTTATTTGGTCTGTTTTTGACAACTTTCCTCTTTTGCGGTGTATTTTCGTTACAATATAGCACGAGGGGGTGATAAAAGGGAATCTCTATGTAAATATATAAATAAATTTTAAAAACAAAATAAAAAAAATAAAAAAATAAAATATCATATAATATCCGCACGAATATTAAAAATTTATATAGAGATTCCCAAATAATAAAATTGATCAATCATCCCTTATTTTATTTATAAATAACGTCTATCTGAATATATAGACGTTATTTTTATTTTGGATCAAATAGATTGGGTAATTTTTTTTGCGCTTCAAATAATAATTCTGATACGGTTACACACTCATAGCCATTCTTTTTTAAATAAGCTAAAATATGCTCCAATGCTTCAACTGTAGGAGAACTGGTACGATTCTCCATACTGATCCAGTCGTGTAGCAAAATAATATTTCCAGGTTGAACTCCCTGAATGATTTTTGAAGAGATGTAATTGGCAGGTGGGAGTTGCCAGTCTCTTACATCTAAGTGCCATGACCAAAGAATAATGGTTTTTTGATTTTCCTCTGCCTTATCCATAATAATGGCATTACAATATCCGCCAACCGGACGATATAAGGATGTACGAGTGCCGGTAATTTTTTTGATAATTTGATCTGTATGCTCTAATTCTGTTTGCAGCCGGTCAGCAGTAATTTGTTTACCTAAAATATGATCATATGTATGATTGCCGATTTCATGACCTTCCTGATAGGTACGCAAAAGTACATCTGGAAATTGTTCTGCTTTGTTTCCTACAACAAAAAATGTTGCTTTTGCATGATATTTTTTTAATAAGTCTAAAATTTTCGGTGTTAAAATTGGATGGGGACCATCATCAAAGGTTAAAGCGACCATTTTCTTTTTTGTCTGGACTTCTCGAGTTAATTTTGCCTTTCGTTGGGCAATGGAATCATCGGCAAAGGAAGACAAAGGGGTTAATATAGCCGCAAAATATATACAAATTAGGCATAAACATAGCA
The DNA here is from genome assembly GCA_904373265.1 of Candidatus Harrysmithiimonas galli. Taxonomy (GTDB): domain Bacteria; phylum Bacillota; class Bacilli; order CAJFEE01; family CAJFEE01; genus Harrysmithiimonas; species Harrysmithiimonas galli. The sequence continues at coordinate 144,704 of CAJFEE010000010.1, forward strand.
GTACACGCATCAAGAAAGTATTTTTCATTTTCATCATCCCATATACTTTTTTGTATAGTATGTGAAATTTTTTAGAGAATATAAGGGAAACTCGATTTTTTATAATATAAATATTGCTTGATGATATTTTTCTGTTTTATCTTTGTAATCTTAAAGAGAAGGGGATAGGGGGGAAATGATTTTTCACAACAACTTTAGTTAGAGTTTATAGGAAAAAATCAAGTGAGAGCAAGTGTTTTATAATTCATAGTGCATAGTTTGTCTAAGAAAAAATATTCCAAATATATATTTTATATTTTAAAAATAATTTTATAAATAAAATAAATATAAAATTTCATATTAAATCCGGCATATTCATTTGTTTTTTCTTTGAAACAAATTCCTTTATTCCATTTTGGATTCAAGAAAAGAATAATATGACAATATTTTGATAAGAATAAGAAAATACAATTATCTAAAAGAAAAAAATAAAATATAAAAATTTATACTAAAATATTTGGATTTTTTAGATATTAAATAAATATATTTTGAAATGCTTTCATTTGATCTCAGCAATTTTACTGAATAAACGAAAATTAGAATCGTATATAATAAATAAACCATAGTATTCATTAAATAAGCAGTTATAAAATGAAAAAATATTTTAAGCTAACAATGATAATAATTTTGGGGTTTGTCGTGGTCAAATGATTGAATTGCTATATTGTTATTTTATTGTGCGAGGCAAAGAGTATTTTTAGTAGAGATAAAAAAAGCTAGCTTTTTTATTATTTATAGGCAATAAAGGGTTTGTGTATTCATGATAAAATTTATGTTTATGTTTTTGGGTAATTGGTTTTTATTAGTTTACATAATATAGATTATACGAAGTTATAAAAAAGAATATTTTGGGGTTCGGACTCTTATTTATTATATATGAGAGAAATA